>NZ_CP060092.1:17500-621071 GCF_014217335.1 Teredinibacter purpureus
CTGGCTGGGCCAAGAGGAGGCGCCTACGCCTTTGCAGACAACACCCTACGACCCTAAGTGTTATTTATGTGCAGGCAATACTCGTATTAACGGTATTGAAAACCCTCAGTACGAAAATACTTTCGTATTTACGAACGATTTCGCCGCCGTAGAGCAGCAAATGCGTGAATCAACGGCCTGTGAACACGCCCTACTTCAGCATACGCCTGTCGCCGGTACCTCTCGCGTTATTTGTTTTTCCCCTGATCACAGTAAAACGTTACCGCAGCTTCCTCAAACGGAAATCGTAAAGGTAATAGAATGCTGGCAAGCCCAATTGAATGAGCTTTCTCAACAATGGGATTGGGTGCAGATATTCGAAAACAAGGGTGCAGCAATGGGCTGCTCCAACCCACACCCGCATGGACAAATATGGGCAACAGACACACTGCCTACGGAGGCAATAAAAGCAGACGCGAACCTTCGCCGCTACTATGAACAACACCAACGCAACCTATTATTGGATTACGCAACGCTCGAGTTAGAACAGCAGGAACGTGTAGTAGATCAAAACGAGCACTGGCTTGTAGTTGTTCCCTATTGGGCCTGCTGGCCTTTTGAACTATTGTTATTGCCACTGCAACCGGTTAAGCATTTAAACCAATTAAACCACGCACAAACAGACAGCCTTGCCAGCATCATGAAGTCTTGTCTTACACGATACGACAACCTTTTTAACTGCAGCTTTCCTTATTCTATGGGGTGGCACGGCCAAGCCTTTAATCGTGGCAATCAAGATCACTGGCAATTACACGCACATTTCTATCCACCACTCTTACGCAGCGCGTCAGTTAAAAAGCATATGGTAGGTTATGAAATGTTGGCGGAGCCTCAGCGCGACATTACGCCGGAGCAAGCCGCTCAGCGCCTTCGCGACTGCAGCACTAAACATTACGCTGCGTGATTTCTCGCCCTATCACGCCAAACACTTAGATGATTAGAGACGTATGATAATGAATCAACCTTTAGAGCGTGCCAAACAGGCATTTACTGAAAAATTCGGACGCCAACCCGATAGGATTTTTCATGCCCCCGGTCGCGTAAACTTAATTGGCGAGCACACAGATTACAATAACGGGTTTGTTTTACCGACAGCGATTGATCGTGGCACATACATCGCGGTGGGTATCCGCGATGACAGTGAAATCACGGTTACGGCTTTGGATATTAGCGGTGAAACCAGCCGCTGGGATACACGAAAGGCCGTTCAACATGACCCAGAGCACAGTTGGGCCAACTATTTACGCGGTGTATTTATACAATTTATCGAATCATCTCACTCAAACCTGCTGGGCTTAAACGCTGTAGTTGCGGGTAACATTCCCCAGGGTGCAGGCCTCAGCTCGTCCGCGTCATTATCGGTTGCCTTCGCAACCGCGCTTAATGAAATCAATCATTTGAGCTACACCCCCGCTAAAATTGCCCTACTTTGCCAGGCCGCCGAAAACCAGTTTGTAGGCTGCAACTGCGGCATTATGGATCAGCTTGTTTCCGCCGCTGGACAGGCTAACCACGCCCTGCTCATCGACTGCCAAAACCTCGCGGTTAATCCTGTATCAGTACCCGATTCACTTTCGGTCATGATTATCGACAGTAAGGTCACGCGCGGCCTAGTGGATAGCGAGTACAACGATCGGCGCGAACAGTGCGAACTTGCCGCTTCGCAATTAGAGGTGCCTAGCCTACGCAGCGCGAGCCTTTCGCAGCTTCTAGCCAGTAAAGAGAAACTCGACCCAACGGCATACAAGCGCGCCCACCACATTATTACCGAAAATGAACGTACCCTCGCGGCGGCGGAAGCACTTAAACATAACAACGTCGCTAGCCTATCTCGGCTCATGGCGGAATCGCATGTTTCTATGCGTGACGATTTCGAAATTACGGTCCCGGCTATCGATTTTCTCGTCGACATCATTGCTAAGGTGATTGGTATTAATGGTGGT
Organism: Teredinibacter purpureus; assembly: GCF_014217335.1. Classification (NCBI taxonomy): domain Bacteria; kingdom Pseudomonadati; phylum Pseudomonadota; class Gammaproteobacteria; order Cellvibrionales; family Cellvibrionaceae; genus Teredinibacter; species Teredinibacter purpureus. Next base: position 19,483 of record NZ_CP060092.1, read on the forward strand.
GTACGTATGACGGGCGGAGGCTTTGGTGGGTGCGTTGTGTGCTTATTACCAGAAAACCTTATTGCCCCTGTCACGGCTGCTATCAACGAATACTACCCTCAAGCACACGGCCTTCACGCAGAAGTCCACATTTGCAAAGCGTCCAATGGGGCGGGCGAAATAAACGATTAATGGGCGTGCTACCAAACCACGCACGAGGGGCCGTTTAAGCCCCTTTTTTCTTGCCTGATAATAAACAACCTTTCCCACCTCACTCTACACTTTCCCTAGAGTCTCACTCACCAGCCTCTGTATAACCGCCATAGCGCGGCACACTGCTCACTCGCGCCAAGCCTTACTCCCTACTCATCAACCCTTTTTATTTTACCCACAAAAAAGCCCAGCCAATTGCTGGGCTTTTATACGCTTAATACGGTTTATTTAACCGCGTTGCGATACAGCGTTACCACCAAGTAGCGTAGAGCGCCACCAAGATTAATGATACGGCCATAGCCGATACCTTATAAGAGGTCGTCGTACCAAATTCAATACCGTTGAGGTCCACCGCATTCTCTTGATCCTTACCACCGGTAAGAATTACCGTAATAACCGCCAGCACAATACAGCTAACAAATACCACGCCAACACGGTCCATAAAGGGCAGCTCTGGCCACAAAAACTTCAGCGTAAGCGACAACACAAAAGAACCGAGCGCGGCAACCATTGCGGACGCTGCGTTGGCTTTTTTCCAAAACATTCCCAACAAAAACAAGACACAAATACCTGGCGTAAAGAAGCCCGTGAATTCTTGAATATATTGAAACGCCTGATCGAAATTACCCAATAATGGCTTCGCACAAATAATCGCTAACACCAAAGAGCCCAAACTTACCGCACGACCGACAAACACATAATGCTCTTGAGACTCGTCTTTTCGGTAATAGGAGTATAAGTCCATGGTGAAGATAGTTGAGATACTGTTCGTCATCGAACCCAGTGACGACACAATAGCCGCTACCAACGCCGCAAATACCAAGCCTTTAATACCGATAGGCATTAGCTGCATCATCGATGGGTAAGCTTCGTCAGAACGACCAAGGTCAGGCACCAATACAGCTGCAGCAATACCCGGCAACACCACAATAATAGGCATTAACAGCTTCAAAAAGGCCGCGAACACAATCCCTTTCTGGCCTTCTTCTAAACTCTTGGCCGCTAATGTGCGCTGGATAATATATTGGTTAAACCCCCAATAGGAAAGGTTCATAATCCACATACCACCCACCAAAACAGATAAACCCGGCAAACTCATATAGTGAGGGTTATCTTCGCTCAATATCATATCGAACTTTTCGGGTACCGCTTCGGTAAGCGCAACAAATCCTGCAACAATGCCCTCGCCTTTACCCAATAGCCCCAAACAAATATAGGTAAGCAACAAGCCACCAAAGACCAAGATAACTATTTGAATAATATCGGTCATGGCCACGGCTTTTAAACCGCCATATAGGGAATAAGCGACGGCAAAGGCTGCTAGAAATAACATGCCATAGGTCATATCAACACCCGCGATGGTATTAATCGCCAATGCACCCAACCAAAGAACCGCGGTTAAGTTTACAAACACGTAAACACCTAACCAAAAAATCGCTAATACCGTGCGCACGTTGTGATCGTAACGCTGCTCCAAAAACTGAGGCATTGTATAAATGCCACGCTTGAGAAAAATCGGCAAAAAATACTTACCCACAATAATCAACGTTATTGCGGCCATCCATTCGTAAGATGAAATCGCGAGACCAATCGCAAAACCTGAACCGGACATCCCGATAATTTGTTCAGCTGAAATATTGGCGGCAATAAGAGAAGAGCCTATGGCCCACCAAGGGAGGCTGTTACCAGCCAAAAAATAGTCTTTTGTATCTTTTTGGTGACCCGCCTTTTCACGAGAAACCCACCAAGCAATTGCGATTAACGCAACGACGTATACAAGAAACACTCCGGAATCAATTGGAGAGAGCGTCATACATCCACCTTAAAGTTATTATTGTCTAAATAGCGCTATACCTCTGTGAAGCGAGATAATGGCACAGACTTATACAACAAGCCATATGCACCAGCCCCACAAAAGGTAAACGTTTACCTTGCCCGCTTCCTAGAATATAGCGTTTGCCCTCATCAAGCAACGTTCGTTGATATATACGACACTCGCGACGCAGCTCATCGCTGATAAATCGTCGAGTTCTCCCAACTTATCGCACTCCGCAGAAGTAACAGACTCAACGATACCGTGCACGCCTTTAGCCCATTTAACATATTGGCGCGACGAATCACTTATAAAAAAGGGGTAACGTTGACCGCTAAACCGATACAACAGTATAAACGTTGCTCTGACACAATTGCTGACCCTCACGCATTCTGCTGTTTAACGCGGCACAACAACAATAATGAAGGCATCGTTCAATCCTTCCCTGCCAGAGTATTTCATCCTTTCTTTTTCTTATCATACATTCATGCTTGTGAAGACAACGGCTAACCGTCTCTCGCCCGAAGTAAGAAGAACTCTTAGGAAAGCTTTAACATCCTTACGTTTATTCACATTACGCCCGCTATGAACCATTTGCGCGGTTATATTTATAGCCGCTACTCAGAAATAGTGCGTGCTCGCTAAGCAATTTCTAGACAACCTCTCCACACAGAGCTGTACCGCTCAATAAGTATTAGGCGCACTCTTCAATGCTGCTCTTATCAATCCGCCCATCCATTCAATGACCAGAAAGCATACAAACTTTCTTTTACTGAACTAGCAACGAAACCAACACATAAATTAACGATATTCCAATTGAGAAAGAAATAAAAGGCGCCAAAATGTAACCCAATACAGCGGGGAAACACTAAATCACCCATCTTTAAGTGATTTTTAGTCAAAAACCACCACCCCTCTCTTATAGTAGTATTGACAATAAGATAGCTATGCCAGACAATAGCCCTTCGTTAATCATTTTGTAACGAGAAGTTCTGGTGTTATCAACCTTGGCAGCCCCCAATCACTGTTTAAGGTTGGCCGGAAACTTTCTCTTCACGGAGGGTTTAGCGTATTTCTCCTGGCGTCTGAATTGCTCTTGGTTTATTCAGGCAGAGACCAATGAGTTAAGGGTCTTAAATAGGTTAGGTTGACAGGGTGGGCATTGCCCACCCTTTTTTTGCCTGTCATTCACACCTTGCTAGTGCCTACGCCTGCTTTTCGTTATGGTGAGCCCATCATACAAGCAGAACAGGCCACCACATGTCGCACTCTTTTTATTTATTAACGTCACCTTACCGCCAACTCCATTGGGCACAAGACTGTTGCCGATACGTGTTTTTATCTGTTTTAACCTTAGCAACGAGCGCAATTGCTGTTACGGAAAATGTACAAACAAAATCTGCAGATCACCTACTCAGCAAGCATGTTTACACCGCCAGCAATGGCATGACGCTGCCTTACCGCCTCTATCTACCGAAAAATACAAGCCAAAAGACCCCTTTACCCCTGTTGATCTTTTTGCACGGCAGAGGAGAACGCGGCACAGACAATAATGCGAACATGTTTAACAATGTAGGGTTATTTAAAGGCGAGCATTCAATCCTCAGCCATAAAAACCGTCAACAATTCCCTACCGCTATTCTCATTCCTCAGTGCTCAGACAAAACCCCCCATGAAGAATGGGCACGCTGGAAAGGTAACTCCGCCGAACAGCCCTTTGCCGGCTTGGGTGCCGATGGTAGCTATCAGCAACACGCTCAACCGTCTGCCTCTTCGGCAGCTACGTTGGAGCTCATCGATTTATTAATTGCGCAGAAGAGATTAGACCCACAACGTATTTACCTCACGGGTATTTCCATGGGAGGTTTCGGGACATGGGAATTGACCAGTCGTCGCCCAGAGTTGTTTGCGGCAGCCGTACCCATGGCAGGCTTTTCCGATCCGTCTAAGGCGGCGTTAATTAACACCATTCCATTTTGGGTTTTTCATGGCACCACGGATCAATACAACCCTGTTGAGGGCTCACGTGTCATGACACAAAAAATGAAGGCGCTAGGTGCTGCGATTACCTATACCGAATATGAAGGGCTGGGGCATGGCGAAACATTTGAAAAAGCTTGGCAGAACACTCATATTCTGCCGTGGATATTTGCCCAGAAAAAAGCACTAAGCCCCCAGCAATAGGTGAAAAGGCATGACATTGACTGCGTGGTTACCAACATTTGGACGCATCGGCGCCGTCAATGTCGAACGCTTTTCGCAAGCCGGCTTGATTCAACGTGAAGCGTGCACATTGCGTATCATCCGTTTGCTTACCTGCCACTGACGCCGTTAATACATATCGAGTAATTGCATCACCCGCCTGCACCACGGAAATCGTGTAATAACCGTCGGGGCTTTCACTTCCACCAATATCATCCACGTCTGCGGAGTATTGATTGTTTTGCATATACAATCGCTCTTGCATTGCCGCCGCCGAGAGCAATGCGTCCTTTGCGTCGGTTCTATGACTTTTGAGCATAGAAGATCGATAGCTGGGCACTGCGATTGAAGCCAAAATCGCAACAATAACCAACACAATCAACACTTCTATTAACGAAAACCCGCCATTCGTTTGCTTTAATTCCAACATACTTACGACCTATTTTAACTCAATTTTTTACCAATCAATGGGAATCTCTCGCCACGATTGACGTTGCCCTGTTCGTGTACGCCCCTGAATTTCCTGATTCACAATTTCACCCGTAGAGGTTTGAATAATTGCACGGCTATTGCCGTCGGCGTCCTGATAAATCGTCGGTGTTGAAGGGTTGCCCGTGCCCAACGACTCATTTTCTTCTACAAGTTCTGCTTCACCATTTTTTACCGACGAATCTTTACCCAGCGGAGCAAATTCGCCGGGGATTCCTACTTGATAATGAGGGGCATAGAGATAGCCACTGCCTTCGGCATCACACACTTCACCCGTAGGCTGATACGTGGTAAAAATGAGAGACTCATCAGAGAGCTCAGCTTTGGTAGTATTGCGCTCTAGATCGTAAGGGAAATCAAAGAACCAACCGGAATGGTCTGCCACTGCGCTCATGACATCGGAAAAAGTCTCTACACTCTCACCGGTATTTAACGAAACCGGCGTGCTACCACCGCGCTTAATAGAGCCATCGGTGTACACATCTATATCAGTCGTTTCGACAAGAGTAGTTGTTGAAACTAACGTGCCAGGAATACTTTTCATATCCGCATCGGGGTCTTTTATGCCGTAATAAGTTTGATCTGTACTACTGCCATTATCGCCCGAAGTATAATAACGACCCGTACCACTGTAGACCCAAAAATTATTGGAGCGATCCCGAATTAGTGAGGGCGGTGCACTGAAAGGTTGGTTTGTTACGTTAATTAACTGACTAAAAGACATCGATAAAGAGCTGCCCGACAACGTTAAGCCGCCGCGCATAAGCTGGCCGGTAGGCGCGGCCTCGGTGCCGCCAACAACGCCAAAATAAATAGCATCATCTTCAAAATCATTATTCCAGTCGCCCGCCGCAACACCACCAACAAAGGCCTTAGCAATAGTGGTATCGAACTTCTGAAGCGCTTTTGTTCGCAAATTAAACGCGAATACCTTTGCTGTTTTTTCGCTAACAGCATTTTGCAACGCGGCACTGCGCGTCGCGGGCGTGTCGCCTGCAGGGCCAGAGCCAAATACTAAAAACCATTCATTTTTAGCGGGGCTAGAAAACGAACCTGAACGGCTATTTTTTGCCCTAAACTTTACAAGCGTTGGAATAGAAACCGAGTAACCTAAATCTTCGTCCGTAATCTCTGCAATGATTTCAGGTGGAGATTCTGGATCAGTAATATCGAGAATGACATAACCCGATCTCAACGTTATATCATCACTGGTATCGCTATCGCGCGCACTATCGGGATCGATTGTAACTTCGCCACCGCCAAAACGCATACCGACGACCAGAATATTACCCCAGCCCTCTGGATGATCAATTTTACTTGCGCTACTCCAAATACCGTTCACATCAAAAATTTGTGGCTGCCCATCAACATAATAAACATGCGCATATTCTGGCTGAGATAAATACTGTAGATGCGGAAGTAAGTTATAGGGAATATAGCCCCACAACTCACTACCTAGCGGGTGTGCCGAACGCCCATTAATTGATGTCTTGTAACTGGAAGAAGCCGAATCATAAAAGCCCGCGTTGAACGCATGGATCATGCCGTCGTTTGCGCCCAACATAACCACCTGCCGGCGGTCTTCAACCGCCTTCTTAAAATCAAGGTAAGTATTATCGCCAAAACTAACGTCATAACCTTTACCGGGGCGCGCTAGCGCAACGGGTGAAGAATTAACAATATCACCGAGCAGCCACGGTTCTTCACCATTCCCTGTATTACCGTCCCACTCTATTGTACGAGAGCGAAATTCATCATTCGATTCATCACCACGAATATAATTAACCAGGTTTTCCAGCGCAGTATTATCAGAGCCGTAATCCAGCAACCTAAAATTATGGCTGCCGCTCGTTGCAAACTGGCTCGCTTCAAACGGCACGGATTCCGCCAAATCAATTTGGCCGTCGCGTGTACTGGGGTTGTCTACGCCAGTAAAAAGGTAACGCCCCTTATTGGCAACGGTCCCGTAGTTTCGGTTTTCCGTGTAAGATTCTACCGCCGCCAACTGATCTCGTGCGCTCCATATGGGCTGTAAATCGGTAATATCAAACGCAGCCCCTGATACTGAGCCCCGTGTTCCATCGGCGTTAACCGCGTAACGCTGCACCATTGTGCGCTCTAAACCTTCGTCATAATAAATTTCTACAATAGGGTCACTGGACGTTAACTGCCCCGGAACTTCTGAGCCAGACTCCAAATCTTCACGCAGCTCACTATGGTCATCAATAAACAATGAATGCAATGTTCCCGCCCAAGTCACACGCGTATTGCCTGAGAGCGTGTCCACTTCAAAAACAGGGTTGTAGAGTGCTTGATACACCGCACCCTGACCGGCACCTGTACTTGCGACAACAGACGCCGCCGTACCAGACGAAACACGTTTAGTAATGTCGCCAAATACCCGCGCTAAACGCGACTCTAATTTCGCAGGGTTGCGCACAGGAAAATACGCATCGGGAATGCCATCAGCTCCCAAACTTCCGTCTACATCTGTTTTGTCCCATTCCGACGTTAAGTCCGGTAAATTATTATTGTTGATATCATTAAAATTTCCGTACTTCGCGGCGTACCATAATGGGTTTTCCAGTACTCCCGGTGTACCTGCGGCGGCCGTAAATTTTTCAATAACACTTCCCCACTGCGTTTTATTGTAAGCCGACCAACCACTTCCGGTTAACGCTACCGAATTAAAATCAACGTTAGAATCAGCTTCGATTAACGGGGTATAGGTTGCATCACGATTGCTCCCATTCATCACGAAACCAAGCGCGATATCGCCTCCGGCGTAGTTGGCAACCTCGGAAATACGTATTTGAATTTCACCCGTCGATGCCCCAGCCCAATTCGGACGGTTAGACGAAGAATCGTTAGTGTAATTACCGCATTGCGATTGCACGCTGGAGGCAGAACCCGTAGCCGTGCAATACTCCAACACCATGTACACATCCATATCAAAGTCACTGCCCCACAGTGAATCTTCCCAGGCAATATAAAAAGCAGCGTAATGATCGGTTTGGCTATGAGTGGTGATATCCACCAAGCTGCAGGCTGTTTCGCCAGTAGCACGCGTAGAAGTACAGTACGGAACTATGCGAACACTCTCTTTATTAGACGTAGTCACTTCCAACGTGGGGACGGATTCCGCCAGCGCTAACATATAGGATGAAACGTTCTGCTCGCCTTCCAAAGAGCGTAAATCTTTAAGAAAGCCATAATGCGCCAAGCCAGCTAAATTATAAGTGCCCTTCAACGAGGGGACTTCTGGGCATATACCAGTAGCGTCCGACAATTTTGTAATTGTTTTAGCGCTACAAGAATCGGTGGGATCGGCCGGTGTATTACCCACCAAAAATGTATTGTTGGTAATGTTTTCACCATCGCCCACAATGTCGGTATAGGCTTCGATATGCGAAAGCGATGATAAACCGGGTAGCGTACTACCGGATAACCCCGCCACTAAATTATCGCCGTCAAAAGTATTAACACCCGTCGACAACAATACAATGGCACAGTTTGCGCAAGAATCTGAACCGGACATGGGGTCGGACCAGTTAACGTTGGTCAGGCCATCAATGCTGTCTTTAGCCGCGCCGGCGTAACCATATTCCGTCGTTCCCGCCGTCGCACCGGCAAAGTAGCGCAAGGCTTCTAAGTACAGTTCCGCGAGAGGGTTGCCCCAATCTTTACATGTATAAGTACTACCGGATAAGAACTGGGTCATTGTAATGCCCCATGTGCCACAATCTTCGTAAAAGTTGGTGCCGAAATTCCAGCCCTGAATACGTAGGCGATTAAGCGTATTAATGATGCCGTTTTTATCGGTTCCTTGATTAACAAACTGTCCCGTTTGCGAATCTATTTCTATGTCGGCATTAGCCGCGCTTTCACCACCCATATAGGATACATTTTTACGTAATACACCGCCTTTATGGTTATTGATGTAGCTACCCGTCATTAAGCCAAATTGTAGGCCACCGTTTTCACCGTAAGATTGCAAAAGGCCATAGGGCTTATAGTGCGTAACATTTTCACCGTCTACGTACTGCCGGCAATCCGTCTGGTCTTGGCCACTAACACACGTTTCGACCCGCACATTAAATTCAAACTGCGAAATTCCACCGATAGAGCCCGACGTTGGCCTACTTGGAATAAAATCATTATGACGATCGCCATTGTCCCCAGCGACCTCTTCTTCAAACATACAAAGATTTCGTTCACTGCCGCTCCAGGTAAAAAGATCACCTTTTGCCACTTTAAAAACAGGGGGGTGAGTCGCAACATTTAGCGAGCCCGAAATTCCAGACGTAGCACTGGTAACGTTACAAAAACTTACCGCATCAGAACTTCCGTTTTCACTAGTGATAGCCGTGTAATCACTAATACTTCCGGTAATGTCGCTATTTTTTGCTACCTTTACAAACGCATGGTTATCATCGGGAAGCAGTGCGCGCTGTAATATGGTTTGGCTTTCGGTATCGGTTGAACGATAGCCGCCATAAAGTACCTTACGGATGACATCCATTCGCGTCATGGTCATCCAGTTCATAAAGTTACCGCTCCAACTACCGGCGGCACCAGCACAGCTATGATTCGGCGTTGGGCTGGCCACCGTAATATCGGAAGCCGATAATGCTACTTTACCCTTTGGGGAAAAGTAGCCGCTGACATAGCTATAACAATAATCAGAATTAAAATAGCCGTAATACACTAAGCCATCGTTATAGGTGGTCTCCAACGTACCATCATTATCGAGGTCACTATAGTCGGTGTAGGCTTTGTGCCACATTTGATTGTCATTAGACATGACCAACATAACCAACGGATCATCCGAGTTTGATAACAGCGGCGGCACCGAAATAAATTCTTCCATGCCCGCATGGCCAGTTAACGGCGCTACCATTACTACGGCTACTGCAATCCATTTTTTAACGCGCTTAGAAAAATAGTTCTGCATAGTATTGCTCTTTTTATGTAAGGTGCTCACTGTTTCACTCCACCACCATATAGGTTGACTGCAGCATAACTTTTGATCGGTCACCATTGCCGTCGGCTAGCGCGGTTACTCTATAAAGGGGCTCACCCGTAGTGGGATTAGTTTCATTAAAAATGACCATATCGTCGGGAGGTACGAAACACAGAAACTCCACGATAAATTTAACATCTTGCTCAATACCTTCCACTTTAATGGTGCGATGTTTCCCCGTGTTATTCCAAACATCTAAGGTTGTGTCTTTCCAAAAAGCCATGCGCTCGGCGGTAGTTGCCGAAGCGCCTACCGCGCATTCCCACTCTTCTGTGGCACCGGATGAAAAGTCACCATCAAAACACAACCCCCCGCTACACGTATCATCAAAACACGTAGCGCCATTGCCACACTCGTTATAAAGTTTACTGTGCGGTGGTTTATTGGCTTCAAGCCATTCTTCTGCACTGGCTAACGCGGCTTCCGCTGCTGCAAACGCCATATCACGATCACGATGACTCGTCGCCATTTTTAATTCGGTGGTCGACGTTTGCATGTTTGCAACACCTAAAAGACTGATCACAACCAAAATAACCAACGCGACAATAAGGATCGCCCCCGTCTGACGGGAGGGAAGAGAAGAGACACAGGAAGGGGGTTGCATCATTTTGAATTACTGCCCAATTAATTATTGCGTATTTTAATAGTGGCGCTAACAACTTGACGCATCAGTTTATCTTCAGAAAGTTTATAGTCGTCACCGTCAACTTTAAGAGTGACATCTTGATCCGTCAGATAGACATCTCGATCGGAGCGAAAAATTAACGTTAATCGCAAGGCCACCACTTCTGCCCAGTCAGCCACTTGGTGCGCCGATAAATACTGATTGGCCTCGCCGTCGTCATCACGATCAATACCGTATTGCACTTGCATGTCTTCGACGCCCACGGCCACTTCTTCGGTTTCTGTTGCGGCTACGCCATCGCTCGCCGTAAGCACCTGTCGTTTTAATGCAGGCATGTCCGCAACAACAACCGACTCACCAATATAATAGGCGCTCACTTCATACGGCATAACGACCGAACCGGCATTAAAATCTTTTTCAGTATTGGCGCCGCAGCTATCTACGGTGCACCCGTCAGCACAACTAATGCTATTGGTTTCAGTGGCACGAACCACTCGCGTGCAATTACGCGCACCATCCGCAGCATGTTGTAATGTATTTGAATCACCTCCGGGCCCTGTCACTTGGAACAGCCCTATCTCGCGACAGTTTGCGTCCGCGACCATCATGGTTGAGCCCGACGTTACCTTTTCACTTGTCCATAACGAAAACGTCGCGGTCGACGCGCTATGGCTACGGATACTGTATTCGCGAGAAGCATCAGCGAAGCGAACGATAAAAGCGTCGGTGCCTTCGAGAATATCCTCCGCAAAAACGTCCGGTTTATTGGCGCTCTCCCAATCAAACCCCTGAATGCTCTCAGTTAATTTAATAAAACCATCTAGATCATCAACAACTACATTCGCTTTATTCGCACTGCGGATACCCGCACAGCCACTATAGCCCGCCATGCGAATTTCTCTTTTTATTTGGTCTAATACGAATCGTGCGTTGTCCTGTACAAACGATAATTGCTCACCATCGTAAGAGGATCGCTTGGCGTTAAATGCGATATTCAATACACCAGCTAAAATAATGCCTGCGATTAATAACGACACGAGTAATTCAATAAGCGAGAGGCCCACCTGAGACATGCGAGAAAAGGAAGGCCTACAAAAACGGGACGGGTTAAACATCAGTTATCAACTTATATTCTTGCGTTATTCGAGTGCCGTCAGCATTGCTGCCCGATTCAAATTCAATACGAATAACAATTTGATTGCCAATTCTGTTGATCTCGCTGCGCCCACCCGGTAATAGGCTCGCAACGTTGCTGCGCCAATTATGTAAGTTCCATTTGGCCATATCGGTAGGCGAGCAACTCGATGCAACCGTCGCACAATCAGGCTTGGCGGGTGTGCTTTCAGTATAGTTAATGAAGTAAGAGGCCTCGGCACTTGGCGTAGTCAACATACCCTCGTAGATATCCGATGCAAGAAATGCAGCCTGAGAGTTCAGTGAAGCATCTTTCATTAAGGTAACGGATTTAACTTGCATCGACATAACCACAAGTAACCCAGTACCTAACACAATAAGTGCGACCATGGTTTCAATAAGTGACGAACCCGAATGTTTACGCATTTTCATTTTAAAGGCAGCTCAAATCAGATGTTGAAGAAAGCGTATTACTGGCGTTGGCAAATCGACTTTCATGTACACCGTCGCCATCGGAATCGATTGTCTGCAATACTCGGCCCGTACCGATCAGCATTAACCCTCGCGCAAAACTTGCCACTTTTTTTGCGCCACATATCTGAATCAGGATAGGACGATTAACCTGTTCTCCCTCAACTGAAGGGCGGCCGTACTCATTAAAGCTTAGATAATCGAGCGAAGACTCCGTGGACACATCTAGAATTGAGAACGAGTTCGACCCGTCATAAATAGACGCCAAAACTACCTCTTCATCGCCATTGCGCACGCCATCGCGCGCTGTACCGGAATGGTCAGCGCCATCATCCTGAAAAACGATCCAACCTTCATTCCAATCACCGTCGCAGTTTTCACCCGTGCCGCTAGGGCAGATAGAGACCGTTTTATTGCGCGCTACCGCTTCATACCGTGCACTCATCAGCGCCGAATTTATCATCTTTCGATCGGAGAAGACGGCGTTCTTGCGCACATAACTATCAAACGAAGGAACCGCTACCGTTACAAGAATAGCGGTAATAGCCATTGCAGTGATGAGATCCAACAGGGTGAAACCATGGCATTGGTTAGAAAAATGTCGTGTCATAACAATTGGCCTGCCCTTCTGGTGTGTTTTTAAGCCTCACGGTTATAGCGTGAAACCTACGAATACATTAAGTTCATTTAATATACGTTTATGATATATAGGTTTCGAGTCTGAACGGATAACCGGTACTTTATGATGATGTACGGAAGATGCATTATGCGTCACATAGGCTAACTATCGGTCATATTGGCCGACATACATTCATTAAAGTTATTTTGGTGTCAAGACGCATATTCCAAATAGATATATTAGATGGTGGATTTTAACGACACCCGCATAACGCTGATCGTTATTGAGCAAGATATAGCACGCGGCACTAAGACAATTTTTGGCGTACACAGAATCGGTTCAGCAAGATAAGGCCGTTAGGAGAATGTACTGATAAGCCAACGAAAGTGGCTTTTGGAAGGATACGTATACAACACGCGCAGAGCCGTTTGCGGGTGCAATGGCTGCCCCGTGTTGCACGTGCATAACAACTAGGCCGTAAAACCGCCCTTTGGGCAAAGGGCGTAGACAAAAACGCAAAATACGGTGCGCATAGTAGGCCCGCGCCGAGGGTTATCCCTTAAGCACTGAACAGCATCTAAAAAAGCAAGCAGAGCACCCCTTATCGGTTATTAGCCAAGGCCGCCATTCAAGAGAGCCCTTTTGCGGCAACGCCTCGACGAGGAATCGCCTGCCAGCCCATACCGCCTATCATCAACAAACAACACACCAGCGCAACCCACCAGAGGGTGTTATCGGGCTCCGAGGCCTCGCTTGTGGGTTCAACTTTCTGCAACTGCTGGCCTTGTATCTGCTGCATTTGCTCGGCCTGAACAGGGGGAACCGACTTAGCCGGCGCCTCAGGTGCAGGCAGTGATACGCTCAAGCCAAAGCCTGCAGCCTTTTCACCTACAAACTCACGTAGTTTGTCATTGTCGACAACCAGATCGTAGCGGTTGACCAAGGTTTGATAGCGTTCAATTAGCACCTCTACTGTGGCATCACTCGCGTCCCAATATTCTTTGCGCGTCGATTCCAAAAGTGTTTCGATCATTTGCGCTTGCGCTGCTGGGTTCGACTGTTCAAAGAACGTGTCCATATCGAGTTCAAGTCGGTCTTCTACATAAATCTCGAAGAAATCTTGCCATTGATCATCACGCACAACATTGGGGTCAACCACTTGCCAACCCCAAAAATTGGCGAGATTTGAAGCCATAGTGACGGCGCCGCTATATCCCTCTTTTTGCATTTCCTCAATCCAGCGTGAATTAAAGTTACGGCTACGTAATTCCTTCGCCATAAATTTAGCGGCACTTTCAAGTTTACTGTTTTTCGCATCACGCAAATTACTGATCAACATTTCTGGGCTTTTACCATCAAGATTGCGAACCGCTAAAGCAAGGGAGCCGAAGTATTCAAACGGGTCATCTGAAGTGATCATGCCATATAAATTTGACGATCGAGAAAACAGGGCTATGTCTGTACCGGAGAGTTGTTTGCCGTATAAGCCTTCCATTTGCCTGCCCCAACGATCGCTATCGGCGCCAAAGTAGTAGCCCATTTTACTAAGGTAAGTGTCGGCAATTACAGCATCGGTTTCCCAGCTTTCACTCTCAAAAATAGGACCATCAACACCACTTCCATAATCGCCCGATGCATTTGAAAAAATGCGTACCGTTGAAAGATATTGCGCTTCAGCTACGTCCACGCCCTCTTCCATTAACTGCGCTTTAATCGTTTGGCTGTTATCCCACAGTGAATTGCCAGCTTCTTTTAATTCAGCCACTTGCTTAATGGCATTAGCCAGACGCTGCATTACATTAGGGAACGCATCCCTATACAACCCTGTTGCAGATAGCACCACATCCACACGTGGCCGCCCAAGCTCACTCGCCGGAATTATTTCGGTATCGACGACTCGTCCATCGTCGCTCCATACCGGCTTAACGCCCATGGCGTATAACGCCTGACTTTCCAATACACCGTAATGACGCATGGCCTCTATCGACCACAACGAAAATGCCAATTTGTCGGGGAATTCTCCATGTTGTTCGCGATAATCATTAATCGCCTGTTCGACCAACACTTTGCCCTGATCGAAAGCTGCTCGCGTAGGTAAGCGTGAAGGGTCAAAACCATAAAGGTTCAAACCGGTAGGCAATGAGTCCGGGTGCCTCACCGGGTCGCCGCCGGTCTTAACCGCAATATACCCACCCGACAGCCCACGCAAGGTATTGGGCAACTCCTGAATACTTTGCATGTTGGCAAAATACTCACGGCCTTTTAACACGTGTGTTTGCAGCGCTTCGGGCAAAGGGGAAATATCACTATTTGTCATTACAAAATCTGTGACCACACGGTAACCTGGCAACCGCTCCACGGGTGTTTCGGAATTTTGAAAAAACGCATGGTGTGCATCATCTTCGTCAACCGCAACATCACTTCCGTGCGCATGTTCGCCGTGAGTTTCGTCGAGGTGTTCGTGTTTATCAGGGGCGTAATGTTCCGCTTCATATTCCGCAGCCAACGCGGTAAATTCACGACCTAACATTTGCCCTAACGTACTAGCCTGTAATCGCACCTCCGGTAATTCTCCGAAACTATGTAAACCCAGTGGCTGATTTTCAGCCGCGAGTTCGCCAAGATAGGTATGCAGTACCGCTAAAAAACCCTCAAAATCGGCCTGAATAGCCTCGAGCGTCCAACCAATATCTTTACACAAATCTTTTTCAATACAGACCGAGGTAATGTTGTCGCCGGTTTTTTGTTTAACCGCGCCCTCGTCCATCGATTTATATTCATGCATTAATGCATGAATATCGGCAGTGACCCCCTGCAAACCGGCCGCCGCATATGGCGGCGTCATATGGCTTACCACAACAGCGCTACCGCGACGTTTGGTTTGCATAGCTTCACCGACATCATCCACGATGAAGGGATACATCACGGGTACATCGCCCACGGCTAAATTACCGCCATCGTAACGAGACAGACCACGCTCTTTACCCGGCAAGTATTCTTGTGAGCCATGTGTGCCCAAATGGATAAACGCATCACTTCCCCACACCTCACGCGCATAAAAATACGCGGCCAGGTAATAATGATTCATTGGAATTGTTGTTTTATGAAACAGGCCTTGTTCCTGTTCTGCATCGTCGCCTCGTGGCGGCTGGCGCATAATGAGCATATTGCCATTACGAATACGGGGTATAACAAAATATTTTTCGCCTGCCCGTTCTACCACCATAAAATTATCGTCGGGCTCACCCCAAAATTCAGTTATGGGCGTAGTTGTTCCTGCGGGCAGAGTCGCTAACCAATCCTGATAACGCGCAACTGGGAATAGTTCAGCAAGATCTTGTTCTAATAATTTATCCAGTTCGTATTCACGGTAAAACGGATCGAGCACTTTGTTCACGCGTTCAATATAAAATTCGCCGGGCCTTGCCTCAATGTTGTAACCCGCTTTATTCAGTGCGGTCCCGACTGTACGCAAGCTTTCAGGTATATTCAGAAACGATGCGCCCATGTCGCGATCCCCCCAAAACAGTACCGTCAGTTTTTTATCTTTATTAGGAAGGTGCGCCAAAGCAGCATAATTAATGGCACGGCTCACAAGGTGCTCTAGCTGATAGTCTATCGCTGTTGCTCTATGCGTGGTTTGGTCAATTGCAGCCACAATAACAGGGTCTATAACGCCTGCGGTTTCCGGCAATACCAGTGTGAAAGCCATCATTCCTGCGGAGATACCTTGCTTACTCTCTTCCCATGCTTGCTGATCACCATCGTAGTAGGTAAGTGCCTGCATGACGGGTACACCGAGTTTTTCAAACTCCGCTTTCCGCTTGTTGGCCCAGTGAATGGACCTAAAATTAATAATAGCATCAACAGTGGTAACGCCATTGTCTTGCAGCAGTGCAGAATAGTCCTTGGAGCGAGGGCTTAACTCAAAGTAGAACGGCACAACGTTTATACCACGCGCTTCCAATAACGCGATGGTTGCGTCCACCACCTCTGTTTGCGCACTTTCGATAAGCGCGCGCTGCAACATCACACCAATACGAATACCTTTTTCATCAGCTTGCTTTGTCGATTCGTCTGTCGATTCGGCCAACCATTGATCATACGCCGCGCGCCCATCAAAAATAAGCTGGCTATACTGAGGATGATAAATACCTTGCGCGGGGAATATTATGGGCGGCTCAAGGGCGATATCACGGTTATCAAACAAAGCATGACGAAGGTACTGCACCAAGCGATTAAAATTTTCGACTCCGCCATTATCGTAATAATCGAATAACGTTTTAGCCTGCTGTTCGCTCATATTCGCACGAAGTTCGCCTAAACTAGGTGCACGAACGGCCACTATTTTGGTTGACGCCTGCTGTACAATGGGCGCGTACTTTAAAAATGTCGACCGCGTACTGCGCTCCGAGACCGTATCGAAAACGGTTAAATCATAGTTTTCTAAAAAACGTTTCACGTCTTCTTTTTCGCCTAACGCGCTTTCGGCCATTTGTTCAATAATAATATTTTGGCTTTTCGCGAGATCCTTTAATATCGTTACTTTTGATTTGTTACTATGGGAACCGCTCACGAACAATATTTTCTCGTCAGCCATACTCCAAGAAGATAATAGTACCAACCCCATTACCCACCCAATATTGGCCACAACTTTTATCAAGCTCGTCATTATCTATCTCAACTATAACTTATTAAATTTCAGATTTACCGCAACACAGGTTTTAAACGAAAGCAAAACGACTATTCAGGAACATAGACAATTGAGCCATCGGCCATTTTATAGGCCACACCGGCTTTAACTCCCTCCCCCGCGCCAATTTGGCCACTACTTTGGTAGGTTTCAATTGTTTCGCCTTTTTTGATCATGACCTCCATGTTCGGCTGGCCCGCATTTTTAATGACGGTTACATTTTCATCCATAAACGGGTTTAATGGATTTTGCGCAATCGCAATTAATAATGCTGCCACCAACACTAAAAACACATCAACTAAATTAATCACCGACAGCGCTGGGTTACTGGCTTCATCTTCATCAAGCAGCCTCACGAATATCCTCCCCTGCGGGTGTTTCGTGTCGCTGGTTAAGCGTATTCAAGTGAACTAGCTCCATCGCTAACCAACGTTTTTTAATGGTTGCTATCCAAAACGTAATCGTAGCGATAACAAGCCCAAATATTACCGCCGAAAATGCCACAATAAGATTGTCACTAATACCTTGAACGTTCCCGTTTGCTAAGCTTTTCAACGCTGGCCCCATGGGTACCATGGTTGCAATAAGCCCCAACATAGGGGCTATACGGCTAACCATACGCACGCCTTCCAACTCTTTGAGGGCGGCCACATCAAGCTCATCTTGGCTAATTGTTCGATTACTCAACCACGCTTGCGCAAGGGGATAGCCCGCAACGTGTGCGCAATCCTCTTTGTTCAGCCGGGGTAAACACTGAATTTTCTCAGCATTACGTGAGCGCTGCCAAGCGGTGGCGAAAAATACGCCCAGTACAAATAAGCTATAGGCAAACAAAACAGCCAGCAATACGAGTACAGGCGCAAGAAAAAAGTCGGACATCTGATACATCAGATTTTCTAAAGAACGAATCATCGAAATAAACCTTGTAAAAAACGGTTGCCCCCGGGGCTAACGGAGGCAACCCAAATAAAAGGTTCCATCTACTGCAAAGGAACCCTTCGTCCACACATCAAAGTACTGCGAAACGGAAACTGTAATTCCCTGAATTACCCTCTGCATCGTAATAACTTGTAATTTGAATTTTGTAAGTGGCGGTGGCCGTTTTTATGAGGTAAACACCGTATTGTGACCACAGCTGATGGCCGCTTTGTAGATTGTAGGCATACCAAGAATGAGCATCGAAAAATCGTACCTGCTTAACATTGGATTCAAAACCATAGTACGCCGCAGACGCAACAGGTATTCCCGTATAGGCATTATCAAAATCCCGAATTGCACTCGCATCGTCGGCAATATTTATTTCAAAATCCGCGCCGGTATTTTCCGCTACCGTCACGCAAGGTAATTGAATATCCCACGCATCGTTTTCGGTCACCACGCTTTGAGATTCGGCATCGATAAAAATATCATTCGTACAGGCAGCGGTATCGACCATAACGTCTACTTCCGCCATAAAGCTTTCATCGCCAGCGGCTACATCTTGCAATGCTACTCCCAGCGTAAGGCTCGCAATGGTGTACCCGGCGGTGGTTAACGATTTAGCGCGGATTTTGCTAAAATTACCGTCGGACTGAACAATAAAGTAGTGTGTTTCCGCCGCACTCACCGCATGCGTTTCGTAGTTATAATTATAAAATTCGGAACCAACAATAAGTGCTTCCGTATCCGTTGAAAACTGATCGTCTGCTGGAATATCTGCTGCAGTTACAGCGGTAAAATCATTGAGTTCAGATTCTGCGGTGGCCGCCACAAACTGATCAACAACCGGCAGGCCGTCATCGCCCCAAAATTCAGCATTATTGCCCGTAAAGTAACCCACAACAGGCGTTGTTGCCGCGCCATTTAATTGCACATTGGTCCGTTTAAAGGAAAAATCCCAATCGTCACTAGCAGCAGCTTCTTCCTCTGTGAGCGTGAGTGCTTCACCGGTGTCCAGGTCGAAATAAACATAATGTGATTCAGCGGTTGTTCCGGTTGAATACGGGCCCACTATTGCACCGGGTTCTGGTGTTGGCTCTACCGTTGGTACGGGTGTGGGTGCTAGTGTGGGCGTCACACTCGTATCAATATTACTGCCTGAACCACCGCAGGCAATTAATGTTAAGGTGCTGCACGTTAATAGTATTAATTTATAAGTGTTCATACTGTCCTCAATTTAAATTAGATCGAACTGAATACTGATAAAAATCTTACGGCTAGACACAGGACGCAAATCAAATAAATGATTGCGCTCAGCGGCAGGATTTTTATGTTGGTTAAATAGATTGTCTACACCGGTACGCCACGTAAAGTGGTCACCTATAGACTGGCTGAAATTTATATTCCACGCTGTCCAGCTGTTTTGTTCAACGCTAAGAATATCGGCGGGTACTTGCTCATCTCGCT
The DNA here is from genome assembly GCF_014217335.1 of Teredinibacter purpureus. Classification (NCBI taxonomy): domain Bacteria; kingdom Pseudomonadati; phylum Pseudomonadota; class Gammaproteobacteria; order Cellvibrionales; family Cellvibrionaceae; genus Teredinibacter; species Teredinibacter purpureus. The sequence goes on from NZ_CP060092.1 coordinate 39,129, forward strand.
CGTGAACAACGTAAAGCAGAGCATCCAATTGCCACGGCGTGTAGCGGTAACCTGCATTAGCTTTTATCTGGTGATAAGGTCTTTCTTGTAGACGTTGACCATCGCCATTTCGAGCATCGAGATAGCTGTAATTGAGCTGAAGAGTTACATGATTTTGTTTATAGGTTGTCGATAAATCGACGCCTTGAAGAATAGCTTTTTCTACATTTTGATAATTATAAATTTGTAACCCCGCGCCCGCCGACGCGTTAGCGTGATAGGACGTTTCGATCAGATTTTCGGCCGCTGAATAATGTCCGCTTAACTCAACGCTCAGATTTTTACGGTACTCATCAAAATGGCCGCCCCACGTTAATGTATTGTTAAACGATAAGGCTGTTTCGGGTTTTAGCGCGGCGTTGCCCAGTACTATGTAGCCCAAGTTGCTGTGATCAAACACGTACAGACGCTCTTTTAATGTTGGCACGCGATAACTCTGGCCTGCGCCTAATCGCCATTGCAGCTCTTGAGTGTCACTCAATTCAATGGTTTTTAATCCGCTCGCTCTCACCGCACTGTGCCAGCCAAAATCACTATCGTTTTGCGCCCGCACACCCGCTACCCATTCATTTTTTGGGTTTAACCAACTCACTTGCGCAAAACTTTCAACGCTATTACGCAATGCATCGTCAATTTCTACTGCTCCAACATGCCCAGCGCTTACCGGCAACTTTTCCTGATGCAGGGTATCTTGGTGAACCACAACACCCGCAACCCATTCAGCTTTCGGTGTAGACCAAACACTTTGCGCATCCATCTCTGCCAAGGTGATATGACTATCACGCAGGCTGTTAGAGTTACCACTAATTTCGTTATGTTCGATAACCCGGCTATTAATTTGCCACTGACCGGCTAATGTTTTTTCGGCACGATTAAGCGTGCTTTGAATGCGAAGATCATGCTGAATTTGTTCGACATGTGATTGATAAAAAACAACACTACTTTGCCCCGGGACCGTCAGACTGTCTCGCACTTTATCTTCTTCGAACTGTTGGAAACGGTACTCCGCTTTTATAACATCGAATTCACGCCCCATTGCAATGCGGCTAAATAGTTTTTCTAGCGCTGCTGCATCTTGAGCGACCGTTTCCACATCGTAGTCAAAACCGGGGTCATCTATCCATTGAACCTGCGCCGAACCAAACCACCGGCCCGCTCGAAATGCACCTTTTACCCTGTGCTGCTGTGCTGGAAGTTGCTCCTCTCGCGCATCGGCACTGTACCGGGCCGCTTCGCTGTTAAGGCTTAGCTGGGTGCCATCTTGTTGACGCGTAATAATATTAATTACACCGCCCATGGCCGATGAACCGTACAATACAGAACCTGCGCCACGTACAATTTCAATACGCTCTATATCCGCGACGCTCACCTGATCCAAATCGACCGCCGCGCCAGACGGGCTAATAAGCGGCTGACCATCCACAAGCACCAACACACGATCGCCATCAAAGCCTTGCATATAAACGTTGTAACCGTCTTTTACACTGCGCTTCACCACAACGCCGGGCACTACATTTAACGCTTGTGCCACCGTGGTTTGTGAGGCCTGTCGAATCGTTTCGCCATCTGTAACGGTCACGCTCACCGCTGAATCAACGAGATTTTTGGGTGTTCGGCTACCTGTCACGACCATTTCTTCGAGGGGCTCTGGCGGACGTAAACCCTCCGCACTCACAAACAATGGGAGCGCACACACAGTGCCACCAAGAACAGCCGCAATCCAAATTGATCTCGCACCAGACCACACTCTATTAACCACTCAATACCCCCAATAATGTAACCGTCATAACTGGCCAGCGTGTCTAGCCAGTGAATGAATCGTCAATTTGACACTAAAATCAACCATTAACAAGAATGATAACGGTTATCATTAAGATGCGCAATTGTATCTTAATGCATTACTGTCGACATTGATCCTGCGCAAATGGCGTTAAAGTCATTTTCAGAAGTGGGCTGACGAAGGCTATTCAATACATCGATGGCTTGCTGACGATCCTTTTCAGGCAGGGATTCATCGCCGATTACGATCATCAAATAGTCTCTTAATAATCGATGACAACCATCCGCTTCACTCCACAGCTGTAGCACACGAAGCACCTCCCCCAAGCACAAGCCAGCCGATATCAGCTTGTTGCGATCAAATACTCGGTCGCCCGACCCCTGCTGATGGACGTGAAGCAAAGCAATTTCAAACGCCGTGCCGTAAAACGACCGTGCCAACGTAAGATTGCCATCTCGCCGCGCAACGCCTCCGTTACTCATTGCTCCCTGCCATAGGGACGCGGCCTGTTGACGATCACCCAACAAGACCTTTTGATGACGAGCGCACAAGTACTGCATAAATCCTCCAAACCATTATTGATAATGAGAATCATTATCGTTAAAATGATTCAACAATACAACCTCAGTATTCAAAAACCGGAGGGGCGCAATGAGCACACCAATGAATGAACGGGTATCTGTGACGATTGAAAAGAAATGCTTGCAGCGACTGCTAGACACGCAGCAATTAAGTGTTGTCGAATTTCACTGTACCGATAGAACGAGCAAGTACTGGCTTAAGTCGTTACTGTTATCGCTAACAGTCAAACGACTTAATCACACACCTAACGTGTAATATTTTAAAGGCCCGAAACAAACCCTTCGAGACAACCTAACCCCTCACTCGATGCAATAGCTCGCGTCGTTCGAATAGCCTTTGCCTCTTCAGCAAGGCATATCAGCATAGAGGGGCCTCCATACACGGCATTGCACCGCCATAGCCCCTCAGAGTTACGGCCTACTAGAGTGCAACTTTATCTATTTTCGAACCTATAGGCGTTTGTAAGATGTCGTGCCCTTGAGCCGGCGAAGCATCACGCCTAACCCGCAACGCTTGCCTTAGCAAATACAGAAGTAACATTGAACACACACACATAACCCCCAAAAGCACTGGGAAACCGCTCAATTGGCCCGCGTTATTCTCGGTCAGTACAACAACCGACAACATCGAAGCAATACCGGCCGCGCTATTCCCTAAAGCGCCTTGTATGGCCGAAAACGCACCGCGCTGCTGCGGGGATGGGATTTTAGATAGCATTGCCGAAGCAATATTCGTACGCGCTGAGCTCGCAGCCATAAACAACGCAAACCCGATATACAGCGCAGAGACCGACAACACCTCAACACCACTGAAAACACCAAAACCTAGCACTGCCGCAACACACACCGCACCCGTCGTCCAACCAAACAAACGCATGCCCTCACCTTTATCGACCTTTCGCCCTGCAACGTGTAATGCCCCTAAACTGCAAAGCCCTCCTACAAAGTACAGCAGCGGAATTTCGCTGCGCGCGAACCCCACATTAAATTGGAAATAACTCGAAAGATGAGGAATAAGAAAGAAGTGCCCAAACATTTGTACAAAGGCAAATGCCATAGCCCAACGTACCGCTATGTTCGCCATTAAATGCCGCATATTCTCCCAAGGTGCTTTGCGCACAGGTGCACGCGGTAAAGAGGGAAACCCCCATGCAACCGCTAACATTAAGACCAAACCAATACTCGCAAAACAGATAAAACTCCCTCGCCACGAAAGCCATTGGGACAGCAGTAAACCTAACGGCACAGAAAAAATAGCCGCTAACGAAAAACCACTGGCAACCATAGCAATGGCTCTACCACGCTGTTCAGGGGCGGTAATATCGATGATTGACGCTAGTAATAAACCGGTAGCAGGCCCACCAAAACAACTTGAAAGTATATAGAGCATAATAAGTTGTTCCGACGATGCCGCCCACGCACACGCGAGGAGCACGCTAAACTTGCCCGAAAAGAACGCAATTAACGCCCATTTTTTGTTAAAGCCATCCAAACTTGGCGCCAATAAAAATCCAAACAGTGCCGCCCCAAAGGTGGCACCGCCCGCTAAATACCCAATATGGTCAGGCGCCATTCCTAGGTCGATAACGAAATCGGGGCCCATGGGCATCACCATCATTAACGTACCGGTTGAAATCATGTTAATTAATAACGCAAGCCACAACGCTTGTTTTGGTAATGCTTGCTTCGGTAATGATTGCATTGTATTGACTGTCTCCTAGTCGCAGGTGCCACTGAATAAGCACTTACTCAAACTTGATAAAACTGTTATCCATAAATCGGTTGCGATAAACTTGGCTATCCTTCCGCCCCTCTTTCTATGGTCTATTGTGTGTTTCTTTCCCACCAAACTGCGTTAAACCCGTGGCACGAGCCAAACGAAAGCTGCTTTTTTAGCGTGACCTTCGAAGATGCGCACTATTGCGATACCGATTACGCCACCTACGGCCTAACGTTACCAGGCTCCCTTAAACGTGCCGTGCCCAAGCGCCGAGCAGAATTTTTGGCCGGTCGCTATTGCGCAAGATCGGCATTAATAACGTTAGGGTATTCACCGGTAACCATTGGTATTGGTGATCACCGACAGCCCCTTTGGCCCAACGGTATCACCGGCTCTATCACCCATAAAGATGACATCGCAGCCGCATTTCTATGCCCTCAATCGCAGTATGTTGGTGTAGGTATTGATATTGAAAAACTGCTTCAACCAACGCTTCTTCCTAGTATTGGTGATCAAGTGCTCACCGATAGCGAACGCTTGCTAACCGCACACGCCTGCACTCATCAACAATTTGTAACGCTTATCTTTTCCGTAAAAGAAGCTTTTTTTAAAGCAGCCTTCTCCAGTGTTGGCCATTATTTTAATTTCGATGCGGTGTCCGTTATCGAAATTGATCACCGCGAACACCGCCTGCAACTGCGCTTAAACCAAACGCTATGTAACACTCTCAACATTCATGACTGTGTAACAGCCGATTTCTTTTTCTCTTCCAACAACACCGTGATCACTCGCGTGTTACTGCCACACACACAACGTTAATCTACAGACGATAAAAACATTTGCAGGGCCGCAGGCGAAGGGTGTCGAAGCAATAGATCAACCGAAATGGTGCGGTTTAACCTGTGCGAAAGCTGTTGCGCGAAAGCTATTTGCTGTAAGGAGTCGACCCCCAAAAGGTGTAAATCTACCGTGGCATCGGCTATTGGTTTACCGAGTAAGTCTTGCCATAGCACTAACATAGCCGATGGCTCACGGGTTGTTGTTACGTGGGTAGAAGGCGGTTGCTCCACGCGCGCATCACGTAGCGCAAGGCACACCGAATCTGGCTCGGTTAGCGGATGAATAACCAACGCGAGCAACTGTTCACTCCACTGTTGAAGGCAATGCTGAGCCCGTGCTGAAGCACATTGCGCACCATCAAATTCCAAACGTAGCGATAACTGTTGGTCTCGCTCACTCACTACAACACTTAAGGGAATACCTACTTTTTCAATTGCAGCCCCAAATTGAGGCTGAATTACGGTAGTCTCTGCATTCGGTTCGGGCTGCGGATAATTTTCGAAGACAAATAAACTATCAAATAATTGCCCGCCAACCGCCTTACCCAATAAGACCAACGACTGATGTGCATATTGATTCATTTCCGCCAGGCGTTGCTGCATGTCAACAAGTCGCTCTTCCAAACTGGCAGTAGAAACCCAACCTATGTGAATAGGCAAAGTATTAATGTACAAACCAACACTCTCTGGTACGCCAGAGACGGGGTTTTCTCGACCGGTTAACACATTACCTATTTGCGTAAAAGGTTGTTCTAGTAAGCTAGCCACTAAACGGTGCCAAGCATATTGACAAAGCACACTAGGCGTTATGCCAATATCACGGCAACGTTCCGCTACGTGCTGTGTTTGTAAAACGGTAAGTGTCTGAGCCACAACGGCAGGCGCTGTCTGCTCAAATGCAACGGGCTCCGTTAACTCAAATAATCGCCCTATCGCGCCACTTGCGGGAAGGCATTGCAACCCTTGTTCTAACCAAAACGCATGAGCCTTATCACGCTGTTGCACACCATATTCATTGTTGTCGATATACGCATGATCCTGCCAGGGCACCAACGCCTCACCTGCCGTTAATGCAGCGTAGGCTTCATGTACCGACGCCATTAATCGCGGCCCACTCCAACCATCGATAATGCTGTGGTGGCATGCCCATAAAACACGGTACTCTTGTTCAGCCAATTTAAAACAACTTATATGCATAGGGCACGGCTGAGAAAGATCAAACCCTTGTGTTAAAAGTTGCTGCTGGTGTTGTGCCATAAAAGCATCTTGTTGTGGCTCAGAACTTAAATCGACGAACGTAAATGTTGGTTTCGCCTCGCGGTGAATTAATTGGAATACCGAGAAGCGTTCGTCGTAATGATTAGGTTGGTCAACAGACCAATACAAGCTACTGCGAAGTACAGCAAAGCGCTCGCACTGAACCTCCCACGCACGACGATATTGGTTGGGCTGTAAGGCTGTTTGATAATGCAGCGGCGAAATTAAGGTGTACGCCTGATCGGAGGGGTGGCATAACTGATGGTAAAGCATGGCCTCTTGCAATGAACTCGCTGCCAATAACGTTTCGATATTATGCGCTGTCGTTATACGGTCTAACTGCGCTTGGCTTACCGACAATAAAGGGTAATCGCTGGGTGTTGACGTTGGCCCGTGCTGCACAATGCGTTCATGACAGTAATTTATAAGCGCGCATAAATCTGCGTGTAGCTGCGCCATAAAAGCATCGCTGCTCACTTGCGCCATACGCCCCACTTGGCGGAGGTTTAATTCACCGTTCGCTATACCACCATGCACACTCAGTATTTCCGAAGGTCGATTTTGTTCGCTAATACTTTCGCCTAGCGGCCCTTCTACGGGGGACCACGGAGGCGGGTTTTCTCCACTAGCCGATTGCACACCCAAATAATTTAACACCACGGGTGATGCACTTAACGCTTGGCCTTGTGGGTGATGGTAACGGAGGGCGTTAAAACCAATACCCTTGTCAGGCATTTGCCTAAACCGCTCTTTCGCTTCACAAATAATCGTGGCCCATGTAGCCGGATCACAACCAATGCGTACCGGAAAACTACTCGTAAACCAACCCAGCGTACGGCTAATATCGAGCGTTTCATCAATAAATTCTCGGCCATGCCCTTCTAATGTAATCACCGAATCTTGCCCGGGCATTAGCGTTTGCATACTCATCGCTAGCGCGGCCATGAGCAGCTCGTTTGTTTCCGTATTAAAGGCTGCGTTTGCACTTTGCAAACGCGCCGTCTCTTCTCGGCTCAAGGTTAATAGGGAGTGGCTTGCCTTGCCGTCAATTGCGGCCATTTTATCGAGATTCGAAAAATCTACGCCCGCCGTTTGCGCCTCCCACAAACTCCATTGGCCCGCATTTTTTTCCGCATACTGCACCAACGCCTGCCCCCATTGCCGATAACTTGTGCCCTTAGTTGGTAGAACTTCGTGGCGAAATAAACTGGCGAAATCTTCGCTGATAATACGCCACGACACCGCATCAATAGCGAGATGGTGAATGGCTAAAAATAGACATCGTGGTAACGTCCCATGCCCTTCGATTAACGCCCATGCGATATTGTGGCCGCATTCAGGGTTTAGGCTCGCGTGCAATTCCGTTAACGCGTGATGAACACCTGCAACACCCATCGACCCCTTAAGCTGCACTAACGCCGGCACCATTGCCTGCTGCTGATAACGCTGAACATTACGACTAAAAACCGAGCGCAAACTATCGTGGTAGTCCATTAATGTTTTGAGCATTTCCGGCAACTGTGCGGCCGTCAATGTTTCGGGCAGTGCCAGTAATGCGGCTTGGTTCCAATGATGCGGTTTATCGAACGGCTGCTCCCAAAACCACTGCTGAATGGGATGCGCTAGAAATTCGCCGTCTAAAATCCCCTCTTCCCGCAACAGCTCTGGCGCGGCGCGATCGTTATCCAGCGTGAGGCACAAGCGACGGACAGTTTTTGCCTCGAAAACATCTTTTACTGTGCAGCGAAGGCCCTCTTTTTGAAGCCGCGAGGTCAACTGAATACTCAGAATAGAATCACCACCAAGACGAAAAAAATCATCTTCCACACCATAGGCGCCAGGCATGATCGACTGCCAGACACTTAATACTTGCGATTCTAAAGCCGTGCCAGGCCCCGTCACCTCAGCTGCGTTACAGTCAACTTCGGGTAACGCCGCAACATCTATTTTTCCATTAGCGGTAAAGGGCATTTCAGGTAAAAATACGAGTTGCGCCGGTACCATGTACTCCGGTAATTGTCGCCCCAGTGTTAGCAATAACGTATCCGCATTTGGTGCAGCGTGATTGGGATGAAGGCTGACATACGCTAACAGTTGCTGTGCGCGTGACAGTTCTCCGCCTAACAGTACTTTCGCCATCGCAATGGCCGGCGAACACTTTAATAAACACGCTTCAATTTCACCCGGTTCTATTCTGTACCCGCGCAATTTAATTTGCTCGTCCAAGCGGCCCATAAATTCGACATCGCCATTATTGCGCACACGCGCTTTATCGCCGGTACGATAAAGTCGAACGCGGTGTCCGCTCCCAAACGACCAATCAATAAACGCTTTTTCGGTAAGATCATCACGATTAACATAACCACGCGCAATGCCCAAACCGACAAGACATAATTCGCCGGCAATACCCGGTGCACATAGGTTTAAATTTTTATCGAGTATGAGTGCATGGGTATTATTTACCGATTGCCCAATGGTAATTGGCTCGCCCGCAACCAACTCGGCGGCCAAAGCGGTGACCGTAAATTCGGTAGGCCCATAACAATTAATTAACGTAACCCTACTCGCCCATCGCTCAACCACAATAGGCGGACAGGCTTCACCACCAAAACCAACAACACGCAAATGCGGCGCATCGAACGCCTCTAACGACGCCAACAATGCCACCGCTAACACCGTGTGCGTTGCTTCACTGTTCAGCAACTGCTGCTGTAGATCGACTTGAGGATCTCCAAACACCAATTCACTGCCCACACACAGCGGCAGTAACGTTGTCATGTTTCCGGCGTCAAACGTTAGCGACATGCAATTAAACATACGCGAACGTGAATCGATAGAGAAGCGAGCGGCGTGGTCATCCATTAAATTGGCAAGAGCACCGTGCTCAACCATCACACCTTTTGGCGTGCCGGATGAACCCGACGTAAATATAATGTACGCAAGATCTGACGCCGAGATATCGATAACCGGTGGTACAACAGGAAAGCCTTCAAGACTTGGCCAGAAATTTTCAATGGCTACGTCAACGCCTATCATAAAAGGAATTTTTTTAGCCAGCCCTGCAAGCTTTTCACCTACGCATAAAGCTATACCGGCATCGGCACACATTTGCGTTAGTCGCGGTGCCGGCGCGTGTCGATCGAGCGGAACAGTTGCACCACCTACACGCCATATGGCTAGCATACCAATCACAAAACTCGCAGACCTATCGGCTACTAGGCCAATGCCATCGCCCTGTTTGGCGCCCAGCGCTATTAACTTATGAGCCAATTGATTCGCACGCGCATTCAGCGCTGAATAACAGATACGCTCACCCACCTCAATCACGGCAATCGACGCTGGTGGTTGCAATAAAATACGGTCGGGGCACAAAGTACCGGTATACGTTTGTGGTAATGCCAACAGCATTTTTTCGGTGGTTTGTTCTGTCTGTTGCGCATATAAAGGAATCGCCCAAATATCCTGTTCGGGCCGCTGCACTACACTACGAAGTAAGCGCTCAAAGTACACGGAATATTGTTGTACCGTTTCAGTTTCCCAAAGCGCGGTGCAGTACAACCAATCAAGCCTTACACCGGAAGCGAGTTCAGTCGCTTTTACTGAAAGGTCTGTTTTTGCCGGCAGCAAGTTCGAGTGCTCTTCTACTGCGCCGCACCCAGGAATTAAATCATTAAAATCAACCCGCGCTTGGTAAACCAGCATTATTTGAAACAACGGATTTACGGCCGTTGTACGATCGGCCCCAATCAATTCCGATAAAGATTCAAACCGATATAACTGGTGATCGAATGCCTCGAGATCTTGTTCACGTACGTTTGAGAGATAATCCGCAAAGGCCTGCTGCGAAGGCAACACGGTACGCAATACAATTGTGTTAACAAAAAAGCCAACAACCTCTTCTATTTCGGCACGTTCTCTATAGGCCAAAGGAGAGCCGATCACAATATCGTGTTCGCCACTTAAACGCGCCAACAACAACGAAAATACAGCATGCAACCCTATAAAACTGGAGGCGTTTGAGCGCCGGCAAAACTGGTTAAAACGCGCCCATAATTCAGCATCTAAATGTGAGGTTACCAGCTCACCGGTGGTATCGGCGCTGGCGGGCCTTGGTTTATCTAAAGGCACACTATGAATATCGGGCATTGATTGTAAACGATCTGCCCAGAACGTTTCGAATTGCTGGTGATAATCTAAAAAGGCAGGGGTGTTAAACCAACGAGCATAATCAAGGTAAGTCAATGCCGTAGGTTTCAGTGGATTAGGTTGATTATTTTGATACGCGCTGTACGCCAATTTTATATCGGAAAATAATGTTTTTATGGACCAACCATCCGATACAATATGATGCTGTGTGAGCATTAAAACAGCTTCTTGTTCGCCAAGCATCACCAGTTGAACTCGTGTCAACTGGCCTACTTCCAGATCAAATGGCTCTGTCACTGTCTTTTGCAGTAAATCGTTTAAGGCTGCCTTTCGCGCGCGGTTATCTAACCGAGATAAATCCGTTTTAGCGACAACAAGCGAGCTATCATCCGTGAGCTGCTGATAGCCAACGCCCTGCCGGTCTTTGTAAAATCGTGTTCGCAAACTGCCGTGTTTTGCTTGAATACAGGTTAGCGCAAACTGAAGCGCATCTTCATTAATATCGCCGAACAATCGAAAATGTACCGGCATATTATAAAGAACCGAATTTGTTTCATACTGCTCGATAAACCACAAACCACTTTGCGATGACGACAATACGCTATGGTTTTCGCTGCTGGCAATTATGGGCTGATCAAATGCTTTTTTAGCCTTTAAACACGTTACGATACGGTCTTTTTCTATAGTAATGGTTTCAACAACATCTTTCGTCATTAACGTCTTTCGTGCATGGGAAACCAGTTGATCTTTTTCATTTAGCGCTAGCTTTATACCACGGCGTTCGAAATTAGAGAGCAGCGCAATTACACCGGTCATAGGTTTTATCCAATTTAAGTTTATGTTAGCAACCGAGTGTTGCGCCGCCATCAACTACTAAATTTTGTAAGGTGATGTGGTGAGAATAATCTGAGGCAAGAAAACAAACCGATTGGGCAATATCATGGGGCGTTGCTAACTTTTTCAAAGGAATACCCAGCTTATACTCAGCGGGAGTACCCTCAATAATACCTGGTTCATCCATTGCCCCATCGCCTAGTTGCTGCAGCATTGGCGTTCGTGTGGAGCCGGGAGAAATACAATTGCATCGCACACCATAAGCCGAAAGCTCTAGCCCCAAGGTTTGAGTTAAACTAATAAGTGCGGCTTTAGATGCGCCATAAGCGGCCATATTCATACGCGGTACCTGCGCAGCATTAGAGGCTATTGCCACCACGCAACCCGTTTTCTGCTGTTTAAATACCGGCGCAATGTGCCGATAAAAATAAAAGGGTGCCGACACATTTACCGCCATAATATCGTCCCATTCGCGAAGGCTCGAATGTTCAATGTCCGATAGTGTTAAAATACCAGCAGCGCTCACAAAAATATCCACACGGCCATGGTCTGCCAGCAACTTATCGCAGGTTTCGGCAACCTTTTCTGGCTGCGAAATATCCACCGTAACGTATTGCGAAAATTCGCCGTCGGTCGCGAATGTTTTATCAATGGCAATAACCGTTGCGCCTAAAGCGTGAAAGAGTTGGCCTACTGCACGCCCAATGCCACTTCCTGCACCGGTCACCCATACAATTTTATGATCAAACCTAAATGTCATAGGTAATTACCACACCATTTCAACGTGATCGCCAACGTCCAATAAGGTGTTGTCGAGATATTGGCAAAACTCACTGAGTACGGGCCGATCGAATAGATCCGACACTTTACAGTTAATCCCTTTATCGGCATTAATTCGGTTCACTATTTGAATAGTTTGCAATGACTGCCCGCCCAGCTCAAAGAAATTATCGCTGGAATGAATAGCATTAACGCCCAAGATACGCTGCCATAAGGCCCCTACACTATTTTCTGTTTCGGTTGATAATGCTAGCGTTGTACCTTGTTGTTGGTAGCCACTTAATAACGCTTTCCGATCTATTTTACCGCGATTATTTTTGGGTAGATTCGTGTAAAACACGTAATCGGACGGAATCATGGCTGCCGGCAATATTTGAGCTAAAGACGCTTTAATAGCCTTTGGCTCAATGCTGTGCGCACTGCCAATAAAGGCCACTAATCGCCGCAGGCTGGAATCGACAATGACACCTTGTACGGCGACTTCCGAAATTTCTGGAAGTGTTAACAACTGTGCTTCAACCTCCGCAGGCTGTATACGATAACCGCTCATTTTAAATTCGTTATCCATTCGCCCAAGGTAAAACAAATGTTGCTGGTCAATGCGAACACGATCTCCCGTACGATACACTCGTACCGTTTTATCGCCCACCTGAAGGTAATCAAATGCACTGCCACGTTGTATTGTCTTCTCAGTGTCTATCGGGCAATAACCTCGCGCGAGTGTTGGCCCCATCAACAGTAATTCACCTTCGGTTGCAGGCTTATCTTTTTCACCTACCACGAGCGCCTGAAGCCCGGGCAATAGGCGCCCAATCGGTACCGGTGTCGCTGTGTCGCTCTGACTTATGTCTGCCGAACACGCCACTACAGTGGATTCTGTCGGGCCATAAGTATTGTGCAGAACGACTCGCGAGTTCCCTGACCGCTCAACCTGTTGCTGCCATTTTTGAAGCTGTTCCGGAAAAACAGCTTCGCCACCAATAATGACCTGCCGTAATGTACCCGGCAATGCCTCGGCATGTGGTTTGAAGCTGGTCACCCATTCATTCCAGAAAGCCGTTGGTAAATCCAATACGGTAATACGCTCGTGCTGTAGAACTTCAGCGAAAACGTGCATCGATTCCAGCATGGCGTCGCTACGTAAAACGAGCGTTGCGCCCTGAGAAAGCGTTACAAATATCTCCTCAATACAGGCATCGAAATTAAAAGGCGCAAATTGCAATACACGATCACCTTCATTAAAACCGTACCGTGTTTGCGCCGCAGAACAAAAATGCCTTAACGATGCATGGGATATTTCGACCCCTTTAGGCTTTCCCGTAGAGCCGGAGGTAAACATAATATAAGCAGCGATTTTTTCGTCGATCTCTATAACGTGTAGCGGCTCGGCATCGGTGCACGACAGTGAAGCCGTTATGTCGATTAATACGGTTGAACAACCCAGCTGCATTGCAATGGGCTGTAGCGCTGCGCTACATAGAACATGTGAAAGCGCTACGTCTTCCAGTATCTTACGCTGTCGTATCTCCGGCTGTAGCGGGTCTAACGGTACCACCGTAACACCCAAGTGTACGCAGGCTAAAAAGCTACAAATGGCATTGGGCTCTCGCCCCATCATTAGGCCCACACGGCACCCGGGTTTTAACCCTAGCTGCATTAATTGCAACGTAATAATGTGCACCACCTGCGCCAATTGTGCATAGGTAATACACTGCTTATCGTTTTCTGGAGTAGCGATTGTTTCTATCGCAATGGCGCTGGGCTGTAGTGTCGACCATGAAGCAACAGCCTCAATTACACGTGGGCTAACCGGATTTATTTCTGCGGTTATCACGGCCATCTCGCGCTGCTGCGCTAGCTCGATATCACATAGCTGCTCTAACGTTAGGGTAGAATTGTTAACCCAACGGTGCATTACTTTAAAAAGTTCTTGCTGTAACGTTTTAAGTTTTTGCGGTGTATAGGTGTTTGCATTTGCGTCAAAATCGATGGCTGGTGCACCCTCCGCCTGTTGATGGATTTCGATGGTTAAATCTTCAACAGGCCCTGCACTTAGGTTATGTGTGGTCGCGGTAACATCGTGGTAGCGCATAGGTAGATCGAAGGGCATTATATTAATCAAGGGCCCAAATAATCGCCGGCCGGCACCATAGCACGCCAGCTCACGACGCAAGTCTTCATAGCGATACGATTGATAGCGACGCATTGCCTTCTTTTGCTTAGCCACTTTTCTAGCCAGATCAACGAAAGTATCGCTTGGCTCTAACTGTAAACATAAGGGTACAATATTCATTTGCATACAGGGAACGCGCAACGATTTAGAACCCATTCGGTTCATCACCATCATGCCCAACGTTTGCTTATATTGACCGGTATTCATATTCAGGTGGGCGGCAATTAACGCAATAAAGGCATCGGCCCACGAAAACTTATGTTGCTCGCACACGCGTGTTAATGCGCTCCAATCATCGTGTTGGGGCTGGCCTGTTTCACGTAAAAACTCCGCACAAACAGGTGCCGTATTGTCAGCAAATGATTGCGGCTCGGGGAAATTATTGCATCGGTCTAACCAGTAATCTCGTGCTTTAGCATAACGCCCAGAAGCCAAACGCTGTGTCTCTTCTTCGATAACATCAGCCAAGCGCCCATACGGGCATTCGGGCACTATTTGCTGCAACACCATTGCAGAATAGATTGCAGCTATACGCTGCAATACCAGACTATTACCAAATCCATCAATGGCAATATGGTGAATGCAGCTATAGAGATAATCTCTTTCTTGCGATTGAAAAATTACAAATCGACACGGTAATTCTTTTTCCAAATCAAACGGTTTGTTTAGGTTTGATCGTGCCCACTGACGTAGCCAGCTCTGCTCTTGCTCACTATCGTGTACGCCGTCTGGCATGGGCAATACCACGATAGGCACGTCCATATCTGCGGGTACTGTTTCTACACGACCATCTGTATGGGTTTGAAATACGCAATACAGGCTTTCGGCCTCCATCACTGCTCGGCTCACCGCCACACTTAAATTCTCTAGGTTTATGCGGCCATTAAACGCAATACTTTCTGCCGTGTTAAACAGGGCTTTGTTTTCGCTAAGTGAATAACCCAGCCATACTCCTCGCTGAGCAGCGGTTAACGCGCTCACGAAATACTCCCCTCAAGGGTATTGGAGGACTGTTTTTTCTCAAGTAACGCCCACCATGCATCAAAGCTTGTATTTTCCGCTAAGTCGGTAAATTGAATATCAATTCCACCTGCACGCCATTCGCTAATAAAGGCCATGACTTGTACGGAATCTAACCCGTAGTCCATAAGACTTTCGCTTGAATCGAACGCTTCTTCCGGCTCATCAATCAAGCCTAGAATAGTGTTCAATAAATCGTTCCGCGTAAGCATCTTAGCGTTGCCGATAGTACTTTTTTTTGCCGTTAGCGTTTCCTTTAACGCGTCACAGCTAACCACTTTCCCACAGCAAGACGCCACATACTCTATGGCCTTTTGATGATGTACAGCGGAGAAATCCGCTATACCATCTGCAACCATAAAGGGCTGAATATCACGCATAAAAGCATCGGCAGCCGTGAGCTGGCAACCGATATGCCCGTAGATTCCAACAATAATTAATTGATCTCTGCCCCAACGCCGCATGCGACTTTCAAGATCCGATTTTTGAAACGCACTATAGCGATGCTTCACCAATGTAGTATCGCTCGCCTTGGGCGCCAACAACGACACGATAGGTGTTCGCTCGGGCCGATTATTAATACCGGCACCCCACATGTCATTCAACAACCCACGGCTACTGTGATTCTCGTCCGGTTGCTGTGCTGTGTACACCACGGGAATACCACGCTCATCACAATGCGAACGGATGGCATTTATGTTGTCAATTACACGCGTCATTAAAGGGTTGTCTGTCCCATAAAAATCCACGAAATAATCTTGCATGTCGTGAATTAACAGCACCGCTCGCGAATGATCTAACGTCCAATTCACTTTGTTTTTAGGGAGTGATTGCGCACTGGGTAATGCGTAGTGATTAAGTGCAGGTATTGTCATAGTTTTTCCACAGAATATTTTATGCGCACGCAAGCGCTTGCTTCGCCAGCTGGCGCTTATTTACTTTCCCAACAGGGGTTAACGGAAATTGTTCGACAAACTCAAAACGGTCGGGCACTTTGTAGGCGGCGATACCCAAATTTCTGAGATATCGCCTAATCGCTACGGGGCGAGGTTGCGCACAATTCACGTGAGTAATTACAAATACACAGGTTTTTTCGCCCATTCTTTCGTCCGGAATAGGCACAATTGCAGCATTCGCAATACACTCATGTTTGAGCAAAAGATTTTCAATTTCTGCGGCGGCAATTTTTTCGCCTCCACGATTAATCTGTTCTTTTATGCGACCAACCACTTGCAGATCACCTTCAGTCGTTTTACGCACTAGATCTCCAGTTAGGTAATACCCTTGTGAATCAAACGCCTGCTGATTATGCTCGGGAGCATTGAAGTACCCCCTTACGGTATAAGGCCCCTGCGTTGCAAGCTGGCCTATTTCACCCTCGTCAACACACTCGCCGCTCTCATTCACCACTTTCAATTCATCGTGCTCGGACATGGGCCGCCCCTGACAATGATTCACCCGTGCCTCGCTATCACTGAGACGGGTATAGTTCACCAAGCCTTCGGCCATGCCGAAAACTTGCTGTAACTTACAGCCAAATCTAACCGGAACTTGTGCCGCTGTTTCGGGGCTTAAGGCGGCACCGCCTACCTGAATAAAATCTAGGCTGGGCAAATGAGTATTGTGAAGCTGTTGGCACTGCAACCATAGAATAAGTGCGGGCGGAACAAGTGAAACGACCGTAATGCAATGCTTCTCAATTAACTCAAAACAATAATCGGGGCTTGGGTTATCACCCAACACTACGGTACCACCGGCCATAAAAACGCCGAGCGCTCCAGGAGAACTCAACACAAAGTTGTGGGCTGCTGGAAGGGCACAGAGGTAGCGTGTTGTCGTATTAAAGCCACATACACCTACACTTTCTCGCACACTGTATTCGTAATCATTATGTGTGCGAGGAATAAGTTTTGGTGTGCCGGTGGAACCACCGGAGAGCTGAAAAAAAGCGACCTCATCTGCCGGGCTCGCGTTAAAGCTGTCATCGCTTATCGACGCAACAACACTGCAGCACGCTTCAAGACTTTCGCCCTGCCAGCTGCGCCCAGAGAGAACAACATGTCGAATAGACGGATAATCAGCAACAAGCGATGCGATAAAATCATCGCCCGAAAACAATGCGTGCTCTGCACTACCAATAATAAGCGTTGGTTTTAATTGCTGACAGTAACTGCTTAGCTCAAATTTATTGTGGCTCATTAATGCGTTAACCGGTGCAACACCGATTTTTAAGAGCGCAAAGAAAACGCAATAAAACTCAGCAATGTTAGGTAGCTGCACTACGGCCGTATCACCTACGGTTAATCCCCGTGCGCTTAGGTTCCGGGCCATGTTCGTTGAGCGCTCGTCGAGCATGGCGTAGCTCCACTCTCGATCACCGCAGACAATCGCCGTGCGCTCCGGCCATGACGCTACCGAACGTGCCAATATTGCAATGAGTGGCTCATCTCGCCAGCACCCTTGTTCGCGATAATGTGCAGCTAACATGTCGGGCCAACGCGTAAAAGGGAGGAGCGTCGAACTCATAATGGCGCATTACCCGAC
The DNA here is from genome assembly GCF_014217335.1 of Teredinibacter purpureus. NCBI lineage: Bacteria > Pseudomonadati > Pseudomonadota > Gammaproteobacteria > Cellvibrionales > Cellvibrionaceae > Teredinibacter > Teredinibacter purpureus. The sequence continues at coordinate 56,842 of NZ_CP060092.1, forward strand.
AAGCCCATGGCTCGCAACATAGTGGCCAGCTTAGCTTGTGTTTCTAGCCACTCTTTTTCCGGCTGAGACCCTAAAACAATACCGGCACCAGCGAACAGCTGAATAGATTGTTGCTGCACTTGGCCACACCGAATGGCAATGGCCCAATCGCCATTACCGTTCGCATCACACCAACCCACAATGCCGGTAAATAAATGCCGATCATAATTTTCGAGCGACAGAAGCGCCTCTTTCGCTTCCTTCGTGGGAAAGCCACACACCGCAGGCGTAGGATGCAGCGCACACGCCAATGTTAAACTGGTGACTTCTGGGTTTTTTAGCCAACCTTGCAGGCGCGTTGATAAGTGCCACATAGCCGGCGTAGACACTAACGAAGGGGTTGCGGGAACATCGAGCGATACGCAATAGGGGGCTAGATTACGTTTAATATCATCGACAACAAGACGATGCTCCCGCAAATCTTTTTCTGACGTCAATAATCGCTCGCTTACCAAGCAATCTTTACTGGGATCAGATTCTCTCGCAATGGAACCCGCTAACGGATTCGCCTGGAGCTCCATACCGTGCCGACGCACGAGCAACTCAGGGCTTGCGCCCATAAAAATACTGCCGTCTTCAAGTGGCACAGAAAAATAATGGCTCGCGGGATTTTGCTGAACAATCGCTCCCATCAACTTAACCGGATCAACGGGCGCACTTAACACCATATCCAAACGCCGAGACAATACCGATTTTTGTAACTCACCTGCCTCAAATTGCCTTACCAATGCAGTAACGGCATCCCTGTACCCACGCTCATCGGGCGCACTAGTTGCGTCAACAAGCGACACCTCTTGCTGACCACCTTGCAACGCTTGAAAATCGGAGGCGGGCAAAAAACGATGACTCTTGGGCACAAAAAGATGTGAAGGCTTACGCGTATCAAAAGGTATGGCACCCACTACAACGGGAGACAATTGCCCCGCAGCTCTTGCCGCCGACAACGCCTCTTTCACCGCCGAATGAAAGCTCTCCTGGCTTCCGTTCTCATCCGTTACAGGCAAGCGAATGGATTGACTTCGCCCAGAAGCAATGAGCCCAACCTGACCGGTTGCCAGTAAACAATCATTTAACGGGTTAAATTGACTTAACGACGAAGCCGTAAGTTCATTCGCATTCACTGCGTTACGCGGTGTGCGAACCGGTTCAATAGTACTCGCGTCTGCTAGGCTCATGATTTATCGCTCCCCCAAAGGGCGTATAACACTCGGTCTTTTATGGATGAAAAAAGAAATCTTTCCCACACAGCAGCATGGCTCTCGCAACACTTAACGTGCGAACAAACATCTCTCTCAAAAGCGAGAGAAATGTAACACTCCAAAGATACGATGTAAATACAAACGATAACGATTAGCATTACGAATAACGTTTAGGCGCGCCCTCCTTCTTTTTCTGGCGCACAACCCAACTAAAAAGTAACGTGTAGCCGAAAGCTGCTACCGAGCAGAACGTTTTAACGGCATAGAAATAGACGCGGCATAACCTGTCGCCTTGAATAGGCGATAGGTTATGCCGGAAGAGACGAAGAATTTAGATGAAAGAACTTAGATAACGCGCACCGGACGGGCGGCGTGTAGTATTTTCGAGCGTAGGCGATAGCCTGCATACAACAAGAAAACACTCGCAAGCAACGCAAAAGCATCAACCGCTAAAGATGATAAGTTTATATGCACCCACAGGGATAATTCAGGCCACAAAAAAGCTAATGAGGAGGTCGCCGGAACGGCCAGCCAAACCACACTCGCAAGCAACATTAGCTGGTACGATGCTTTACGCCCCCCAACTAAAAACGCCCATGCGTTGACCGCGAGAAAAACCACGTAGTACACCCAAAGGTAGCCATACCCAACCTCCTGACTATAAAGCTGCAACCACTTGCTGGCCGCCAAACATGCGCCCACGCCGGTAACCGAACCCAAGCACACACCCGAGGTAAGCGCCGAAAGAAATCTAACGCCCTTCGGCTCACTATCACCGAATGGGACTTCGGCCAATTTTTTACGGCGTTTTTCTAACCACAGCACGTTACCACTAAAAAATAAAAACGCACCCGCAAGCCCAAGCGTAAAGTACAACCAACGTGTAACGTTGCCACCAAAACTACCAAAATGTAACGAGAATAGTTTACCCACAACCGCATTCCACGGGTCTGCCTTACCGGGAATAACGCTTGAAGCATTTAATTCACCGGTAAACGGATTTAGGCCCATAAACGCTGCATGTGCACCTCGTACCATATGCGCAGGGCTCTCTAACGACACTAATACCATGGGGCGAGGTGAATTTAAATTCATGTAGGCTAGCTCAGCAATACGGAAGCCCGGCGCCACCTGATGAACACGTTCTGTAATATCAGAAACCGGTAAGAGCGTAGAAAGAGCTGGTACCCCTCCAATAACCAGAGGAGCACGCCCAAATAAAGGTTTATCGCCGTAGGCCGCCCAACTTAAACCACCGTAAAACTGATCGTGAAAAGCAAACCCAATAGCGGTGATACAGATAACAAGGTGAAAGGGCAAACTCGTCACGCCGATAATGTTGTGCGCATCTAACCAAAACCGGCGCTTACTTTTCTGGGTGCGCAACCGAAGAAAATTTTTGGCTAAAGTAGGCAACAAAATAATCAACCCCGATACCAGTGCTAGAAAATACAACATGGCCGCCGAACCCGTAACCCAAACCCCTAAATATTCACCACCCACTTTACTGGGAATTCCCGCGGTTTGATGGAGCATATCAATAAGCCCGCCCAGCACCGAAGGCTTCACCTTCACTACTTCGATACTATGATTGTCAGATTCAGCTTTATTTTTTGCTTCACTTAGGGCTTCGGTTACACTTTCATTTGCGATTGCAGTTACCGCTGTATTTATATTTGCCTGCCAGCGGGTTTCCGTTAACTGTATCGTTTTACTTCGCCGATTATCTTCCGCCCAACTAATAGGGGCAGCCGAAGGATCGAACTGCAATTTAAACCCCGTGCGCGCGGCTGGATATTGAGCCAATACTTCGTCAACTAAAAATTGTAACTGTTCCGTTTCGATAGAAGTTTGAAGGCTCGACGGCGGGGTGCTCCATTGATTAATAGGTGCCTTGAACATATTAATAGCGCCGGCGAAAAACGCGATAAATAATACGAGACCCGAGACGATGCCCACCCAGGTATGCACCGTTAGATAGGTTCGCACTATGTCTGCGCGAATTTTCATACCTGTGACTCCATCAGCATTCGACAACACAGCAAAACGCCGTATAGCACGCCATTAATTCCGCCCAACCAAAAAAACGCCTGCGCCGCACTGCGAAAAAGATACACCAAACTCCAGCACACCATCATGATAGGCGGCATTACCCACATATTAAATTGCACTTTATGCGGCGTATCAATACCACCGGGGCCCAGCCAAGCGAAAAGACTCGATAGCGCTAACGCTAACAAAAAACCCATTACAAGGCCTAAGCAATTCTTACCCCACCAATCGACGGTACTCGCCTTAATGTTCACGCGCATTTATTTCAAACCTATTATGTGTACTCTTTTTAACATCGGCAAAAAAGGCACCACACAACCACTACACATACAGGTTGTGAGCCACATAAAACATGCAGCAGGCCCACTAAGCTGAGCAATAAATGCCGCTAAGCATAGGAGTTGATACCCCGCCAACAACCAACGCCACGGATAACTCGGCATCGGCCGTTTTAGCATTTGTTGATGCTGAAGCGTGAGATAAAAAAAGCCGCAACCCAGAATTGTTGCGGCAACGGTTAATAAAAGCATGGATACATATCCTATCGCCCCCCATAAAAAATGGGGGGCCTACAGTATTAGAAACGGTATGCGAGAGACGCCACCACTTCGCGACCCATTGCAGGGTAACCAACATAAGTATTTGAGGGCGCACCCAAGTAGGTGTAAGTCGCGTGATCGTAATAGAATTCGTTCAACAAATTATTAACCGTAAGCGATACCGTTAAACTGCTGACCGGTGACCAATTCCCATACGCTTTTACCACTGAATAGGATTCTTTATCCGGCGCACCTTCTACCACAGAATTTTTTTCGCTTTCAACAAAACGTACATTTACACCGTATTGCAACGATTGGCTGCCCGAAAACTCTAACGCGCCTAACCAGGTGCGACCAATGGTTGTACCTAAACCCATATTGCGGTCTGAAAGAGGCTCGCCATTCAAGGTATTATCGGCATCCCAAACACCGAGTGTTGCCGTGATATTGTCGAAGTTGTATCCTGCTTCAAATTCGTAACCCTCTACTTTGGCATCACCAACATTGCGCCAATAACCCCATACATCACCACCGGTGTATTCTACATCAATAAAGTTTTCAATATTCTGTTCGTACAGTGTCGCGCGAGCAAACATATTATTCTTTTCGTAGGCAATGCCTAGCTCTATATTGTCTGCTTTTTCAGACTCGAGCGTTCCATCATGTAAATACAAACCGCTGAAAAACGCTTCGCGTATAGTGACACCTCTAAACGCTTGTGCATAAGCCACGCGCAACTCCAACGAATCTGTCACTTCAAAGGCAGCGCTTAGGTTAGGGCTAATACCTGAATCTGAGATGTCCACGCCATCACTCACACCGCTGTCGCCTTCAAGGCTATAACTATCGTAACGAATACCCGCGGCTATATTGAGCTGCGGTGTTGCCGCCCAGTTATCTTGCACGTAAACACCGGTGACCGAAGCACTTTGCTCTGTTGTACCCCACGCAAACGGTGGCGTCGCATTTTGTGCTGAAGTTAAGTTATCTGCACGGTAGTCAATGCCGTAGGTAATATTCTGGCTACCGACGCTTGTACTATTACGTACGTCAAAACCGATACTACCAAAATCACCTTCACCGTAAATTACATCCGCGTTTTGACGCTGAACTTTGAAGTCTGAGTCGTTTGTATAAGCGGTTATATGAAGGTCAACCGCCTCGCTCGACGGATCAAAACCATAATTTATTGATACCGTATTACGATTTAACTCTTGGTCTGATAACTGAAAACGACCGGCATAATTAGTGAGGTTTGGGCGCTCATAAGTTGTTGCCGAATCAGCCACATTTTCCAAGGTGAAGTCGAAGCTGTGATGGCCCGCACCCGAATTTAGTTTTAAAAAGCTACGGTCATGCTGGTAGGGCGTAGCCTCAACCACATCACCGTTTCCATCGGCGTAGTCTTTGCGATCTTCGCCTGAAAAACCAACAATAACACCGGTGTTATCGGAAAGACGGCCATACGCAGAACCCGTAATTTTAGAACCGTTATCGCCATTGGCCATGTAGGTCCCTTTTACCAAAGCCCCTACATTCGCATCATCCTCTAACATGTCAAACGCATTTTTCAAGGTAACGCGCAATGCTCCTGTTAACGCGCCAGCGCCATTAGTGGCGGCGCCTGCACCCGCATCCAATTCAATACGCTTTATAAATTCCGGCTCCAACTGTACGCGGGCCTGGTGGTGATACAGTTCGCCGGGGCTTTGCGCGCCATCAACCGTGACATTCAGCATCACATCTTCAAAGCCCCGCACGTAAATTTTCTGTGCGGTTGCAGACCCGCCGCCAACCGCGACGGAAGACTGGTTCGAAAAAATATCTTCGAGTGTTGCCGCCTGAATACGCTGCAGCGCCTCATCGTCCAGCAGCATGTTACCGGGCTCTCTTTCGCCTACGACCAGTACTGTTTCAATACTTTCTTGCGCAAAACTGGGTAACACAATTGACGCTATGGCAGCGCTTAGAAGGGACGTCTTTTTGATCATTTCAAATTCCTTGGGGGGACGTAATAATAGAAAATAAACTCAATTGCTGCGAATGATAATGCAACTGAGAACAATTCTCAATCAGAGTTTGGGTTCTATTGTCATCAAACATCACTATGGCCCCTGCCTTTCATTGCTAAGGTATTTAAGATTCACAAACGGGTTATCCACTCAAAAGCGCATAAGATCACGCCTTGAAATAGGCGTAAGAGGCTTGGTTATTCAGCAAAAGCGTGCACTTACTTACGGCCAAAGTCCCTTCATTAAAAGGGATAGGCTTCCGGCACCAAAAGTATCGAACGCGCGACGACGAAGGCGCCGCGTTAAACGCCTATAAGTGGGCGGGCCGGTTAGAGCCCATTGGCCAGTAATTCGATTTTCGCGGCCGCACCATAAAGTGCTCCTGCATCGGTATCCAGTGTTAGCGGCGGAATAAGACTCGGCCACATCGCGGCTAGCTCATCAATAATTCGAGCCGCTTTAGCCGACGCCTCACCTGCATCACCCTCTTGTGTTCTGCCGCTAGCGATAAGCTGCTTCGCTATGGTGGTAAACCCCAGAGCGTCTTGGTATTCATGGGCATTCGAAAGCTGGCCATCTACCACCGCAATGGCATACTCTTCGCCCGCAACGCGCAGTAATTCAACCACACGTTTCAGCTGCATGGCGCTAGTTTGCGCCTGGGTATTCACACCCTGTTCGGCATGACCAATCGCCTCCATCAATTCGTTATAGGCGTGCGCGACAATCGACTTTTCCGCACCAGCACCTACCAGCGAGGCCAAACGCTGTAATTCAGTCGCAAACCCGGCCACGCCTCTTGCGGCAAAGGCCGGTTCGATTGCTGCGTATAACTCACTTTTAGGGTGTTTCATATGGGTTTTTGCGTGTTCCACATGGTCGGCTTGGTACAGTGAATAACCAACATAAAGATGGCCACGCATTAGGCCCAACTGCGTAAGATAAGCAAGATCATCAGTCTCAAGACCGGCAGCATCAGAAGCACCTTCGCCTTCACCTTCGTCCGCAATAATCATATTTGGCGAGGTATAGCCTGCACCGTTAACCTCTCGCGCATCACTTTGGGTTTCACTGCTACAACCATTCAATGTCGCCAAGCCCGCAAACGTGATCGCACTAACCCCAATCCACAATTTTTTCTGCTTGTTCATGTATAGTCCCTTGTCATTTCGGTTATTGTTTAGCTTGTTTCGTAAGTTAACTTACCTCTCACTCAACCGCAAATAATTCTCATTCAAAAATATGCAAATCATCATTCATAACGTTCTCGATACCTATCAAATTGAAGCGCTCACATCGTTGCTAGAGGCTTCCCATCTTTACGAAGACGGCCGAAATACCGCCGGTAACACGGCAAAATCCGTCAAAAATAATTGGCAAGCAAAGCAGGGTAGCCTCGAAATTAAAGGGGCTCAAAAAACGATTGAGCTGGCGCTGCGTAAGCACCCACTACTGGTCGCCGCAGCCATTCCGCTCAATTTTACGAATGCATTAATGTCCTGCTACACGGAGAATATGCAGTACGGTAGCCATATCGATAACCCTTTTATCGATAACGTACGCACAGATTTGTCCTATACACTCTTTCTGTCCAAGCCCGAAAATTACGAGGGAGGTGAGCTTGTGCTACAAAAACCAAGCGGCGATGAATATATAAAACTTCCGCAAGGCAGCCTGATACTCTACGCCAGCACCCATTTACACCGAGTAGCCGAAGTAACATCAGGGAAAAGGCTCGCCGCTGTAGGATGGATTCAGAGCCGAATTAAAAGCCCTGAAGCACGAGAAATACTCTTCGATCTGAGCAAATGCCTAGCCGAACTAAACAATACTCCCGAGCACCACAAGACACGCTTGTCACTACAGAAAATAAAAGCCAACCTTACCCGCATGTGGGACGAAACCTAGAAGATGGAAAGCGTTTAATGGGGAGGCAATTGCCCCAACGCATTGCTTCTTTCCCCTTCAAGGCAGCGCGTTCATACACGATCCAACTAACGCCAATAGTGTTGCTCAATTAGCACTATACTTGGGCGTACTCTTACAAATATTGATACGATCGACACCAACCATCGCTAACAATGCCCAGCACTGCCTTTAGCGAAACTAGCAACAAAACTAGCCAATTAAAAAAGCGGGGCCAACAACAAAGATGGTAAAGGGTTACCTCTCTATCCAGCTTAAGTCTCAATGGCTTTATCTCGCTTTTCTGCTCACAATCTTGGCAATATTTGCCTACGATTGGATACCCCCTCGCTCGCTAACACTCTTAACGCCAGGTTCAACAACCAGCCTCTACATGGACTCTGAGAATACCGGAACCAGTGTTGGCGAATGGCTTGATAAGACCAACCACGCTTTTCGTTGTACTTTTTATGATACACCCGCCCACTATAAATATTGCGGCTTCGATGTATTGCAAGGCGATGGGCTTTCGGCCGGTATAGATTACTCCCACTACACAACATTAAAGATTAAACTTCACTATAAGGGCGATGCTGAACTTTTGCGGTTTTATGTACGCCACTTTGCCCATGGGCTTTCGAATGTAAACGACACGCGCAATACCGCCAAATATGCGCGCGTACTTGTTGCGACAAACGACCTTAATATCGAAGTTTCCCTTCCCCTTACCCAATTTTCGCTCGCCAATTGGTGGGTAAGAGCAATGAACCTTCCTACGGAGTTGTCCTATCCTGAGTTTTCTAACGCTATTAATATTGGTATAGACCACCCCTACCCCGCGCGAATCGGGGTTCACGATATTCAGGTGGCCTATATTCGATTAGAGGGTATTTGGTTAACGAAAGAATCGTGGTATTTGGGCATCGTAGGGTTTTGGTTTTTAATATTAGTATTAAAAAATTTACAACAACTGTTTCACTACCGCTCGCTGTTAACCCGAAATACCGAGCAGCTAGACTACGCCTTAACCAAAGCCGAAAAACTGGAAGCAGAATCCAATCGCTTTAAAGAGCTATCGTTAATTGACCAGCTCACGAGTACATTAAACAGAAGAGGGATTCAGCGAGAAGTTGATAAAATCGACCGGCAATCCAAATGGTCCGATACTGCAATAGTACTTATGGATATCGATTTTTTTAAGCCTATCAATGATAGTTATGGGCATGACGTTGGCGATAAAGTACTTGAATCGCTTGGCGCAATATTGAGAGATGCCGCCGGCACACGCGGCTATGCAGGCCGCTGGGGGGGCGAAGAATTTATTCTGCTTTTTTCCGGCACGAGCGTAATGCAAGCGAGAGATACCGCCGAGGCTATTCGCCAACGCATTGCCAACTTTGTATTTTGTGGTGAACTAAACATTCGACTAACGGCAAGTTTTGGTGTGGGTACCGCAGCAGTAGACGAGTGTTTTGAAGACACGTTCCGCCACGTAGACCGTGCACTTTATTTAGCGAAGAACTCAGGGCGTAACTGCGTTAAAACGGCTGAATAAGGTTGTCAGTATTTTAGCGGTTTCAAAACAAAAAAAGCCGAGCATATACTCGGCTTTTTCATTAAAAACTATTGATATAGTCCTGCATTGCACCGTCAAACACACTATATTTACGGCCTTAGAGCGGCGACTAAAAGGTATCCGTACGTTATCGTCACTCTCTCTATTCGCCCCTAAGACCACCCTCTAGAGCGAGGGAGACTGCACTATTTTTCTAGACTAATTCAAACAAATGATTTTTCTTTTTGCCCAATTTCACCAAGAAAAAACGATTAAACAATGCATGCTCTTTTGCGAAACATTCAGCAGCCTTCATATTATCCCCTGCCCCTTTTGCAGCCCCATTAATCAACACCGCGTTCCGGCCCAAGGCATCTTTCACCTCTCGGCCCGCTTTAACCATGCCACATTCGGCTAGCAAGGTTGTTAAGGGTTTGTCGGTAAACTCGCCAGCCACTAATTGGCTAGCAGGTAAACCATCCAACGCTAATTGCTCTAAGTCCGACTCACTTAAATCACCTAAATTGCCGCTAAACATTGCCGCCGTAATACGCTCAGCGGCCAGCAAGCCGTCTTCGCCATGAATAAGCTTCGTGACTTCTTTTGCCAAGATGCCTTGCCCTTCCGGGCGGCCGGCTGCGGCTGTATCTCGAGCTTCGATTTCAGCAATATCTCCAACCGACAAAAAGGTAAAAAAGCGTAAAAACTTATACGTGTCGGCATCTGCGGTGTTCAACCAAAACTGGAAGAATGCATACGGCGAAGTTTTAGCGGGATCTAGCCAAATAGTGCCCGACTCCGTTTTACCGAATTTAGTGCCGTCCGATTTTGTAACCAAAGGAAGCGTTAACCCAAACACGTGCCCCGAGTACATGCGACGCGTCAAATCAATTCCGCCAGTGATATTACCCCACTGATCGGAGCCGCCTATCTGCAGCGTACAATTGTGCTGCTTATAAAGCTCTGCAAAATCGTACGATTGCAAAATCATATACGTAAATTCAGTAAAGGAAATACCCGCACCTTCTCGGTCAATGCGCTGCTTCACCGATTCTTTTTGAATCATATTGTTAATTGAAAAATGCTTGCCTACATCCCGCAAAAAATCGAGTACGTTTACATTACCGATCCAATCTAAATTATTCACAACCTCAGCGGCATTATCGCCACCGTCAAAATCGATAAAACGAGACACTTGGGTACGCAGTTTATCAACCCAACCCGCTACCACATCGGGCGTATTCAGCTGTCGCTCTTGCGCTTTAAAGCTAGGGTCGCCAATTAAACCTGTCGCCCCCCCCACCAAAGCCAAAGGCTTATGGCCTGCGTCCTGAAAACGCTTTAACGTCAAGAGCGGCACCAAGCTGCCAATATGGAGGCTGTCGGCGGTCGGGTCGAACCCGCAATAGAGTGTGCGAGATTCGTCTAACCACGTCTGTAACTGATCATCGCCGGTCATTTGGGCAACAAGGCCTCGGGCCTGAAGGTCGTTAAGAAGGTTGGAATCTACCGCTGTCATGCATCTACCCTACGTCGAATGTATTCATTGAATGGTTTAAGGTAATAGCGCTACCCGCACTATTAAAAGAGGCGCAAACGATACCGAAAATAACGTACAAAACAAACCGGTATTTCATACTGCAGGCAATGAAAATCATCATTCGTAAGGAAGTGATCACTTACAAACACATTATAAAAACCTAAGATCCAGATTCCTTTGTTCTATTACCTGTAATTTCTCAATACGTGGGTGATATTTGATGATTTTTCTGTTATAAATTTGATAGTTACAGCTCACTAATAGGCTTTTAGTTAAGATTTAAATGCAACCCGTTGATATGAAAAGACAAAACCGTTTTACACGCGAGCAAAAAACAGCGTCATCACTGCTGTCGGCGCTACCCCGTAAACACATTATTGCCATAGCAACACTCTCCGTGTGTCTTGGTCTTTTCTTGATGCTTCCTAGTAAAAATACCGAAGCTAAACGCCAAAGCCAGAGCATCCCCATCCCAGCTCTGCACTCAGCTACGGCTGCAATGCCTAGCTTGGCTCCAGAGCTAGACCTACTCGAAAACCAGCTAGCCTCCTTAGAAAGCAACACGAGAGAAACCGTAAAATCGGGTGACAACCTCTCTCTTATTTTTAAGCGGGCAGGCCTGACCGATCGCACCATGATGGCACTTCTGCACGCCGAACATGGCAAAAAGCTCGCAGCGCTATACCCTGGTCATACACTTGATTTTGCCATTAATAAAGATGGTGATTTACAAAAGCTTACGTACACCCAAGACCAGCTGAACAGTTTTAGCTTTACCCGCAACGAAAGCGGTTTCGCGTATACCGAAAACCAGCGCAAACCCGACATTATTCTAGCCTCCCGATCCGCCACTATTACAGACTCGCTTTTTCTTGCGGGGAAAGACGCTCGATTAGACGATAAGCTCGTGATGGAACTGGCCGGAATATTTGGCTGGGATATAGACTTTATGCTCGACATTCGTGAAGGTGATGCCTTTAAAGTGTTATTTGAAGAATCATTTCTCGACGGCGAAAAAATTGGTAACGGCAATATCTTAGCCGCACAATTTACCAATAAGGGTACCACTTTCCACGCGGTACGCTACGAAGACAGCAACGGTAATAGCCAATATTACACCCCCGCAGGTGACACAATGCGCAAAGAATTTTTGCGCTCTCCTATCGACTTTGCCCGAATTTCTTCACACTTTAATTTACGACGCAAACACCCAGTGCTGAATAAAATACGTGCCCACAAAGGCACCGATTACGCCGCAGGGCACGGCACCCCCATTCGCTCGGCGGGCGATGGCAAGGTGATTTATGCGGGACGAAAAGGAGGCTACGGCAACGTCGTGATTGTTCAGCACGGCCAAACCTACAAAACCCTTTATGCCCACATCAGCAAATTTAATCGCGGCATTAGAAAAGGTGTGCGCGTTAAACAAGGCCAAGTTATTGCGTACGTTGGCTCCACTGGGTTGGCCACAGGCCCCCATCTTCACTACGAGTTTTATGTCAACGGCGCAGTAAGAAACCCTGTTACTATCGCCCTGCCCAAAGCAAAAGCCATTGCCAAAAGCGAGCTGCAGCGTTTTTATCAACACACTCAACCACTACTCGCTGAATTAAACCCTCTCGCTAGTACAACAAAACTTGCCCACAGTCATACCATTGGCGACACAAAAAAATTATAATTCCTAATAGCGCTCAAACGGCCGGTTTACGTATACGTAGCGGGGCTTGCAGTCGTTTTTACCACCCGAATTATTCATGGTTCGAGCCACAAGCTTGCGCCTTTCTTAACGCACGAAGTTTATAGAGGCTTCCTATGTCAGAGGCTAAACGCCTGTTTATTGGCCTGATGTCTGGCACCAGTGTCGATTCCATTGATGCCGCACTGGTTGAATTTTCCGACAACACGTTACGCCTTCATGGGACAGTAGGAATTTCCTTTGAAGATCGCACCCGACAAAAAATATTTGATCTCACCCGCCCCGGAGCGAACGAAATCGATCGCATGGGCGCGCTCGACAAACAAATGGGTATACTCTTCGCAAGAGCGGTGAACCAACTGTTAGCCGAAACTGGTTATACCGCTAGCGATATAACGGCCATAGGCAGCCACGGCCAAACTATTCGCCATAGGCCCCGAAGCGCAGGGACTCCCGATCAATTCACTCTGCAAATTGGCGACCCCAGCACCATTACCCAGCTTACCGGCATTACCACCGTTGCCGATTTTCGCCGTAGAGATATGGCGGCGGGCGGACAAGGTGCGCCACTAGCCCCAACCTTCCATAAAGAAATGTTTTCATCAAGCACCGAATCTCGCTGCATACTCAATATTGGCGGGATGAGTAACGTTACCTATCTATCAAAAGAAGGCAACGTAGTAGGGTTTGACACTGGGCCGGGCAATGTATTAATGGACGCTTGGATTAGCTCATTTGGCTCCCATAGCTTCGATAAAAGTGGTGGCTGGGCCGCTGAAGGCACGGTGAATCAAGAATTATTAGACAAACTTCTTAGTCACTCTTTTTTCCGCATGCCTGCGCCCAAAAGTACAGGTAGAGAAGATTTTGATCTGAGCTGGGTAACCTCGGCCGTAGAACAAACTATTACGCCGTTTACGCCGCAAGATGTACAAGCCACATTGACGGAGCTTACCGCCGTAACGATAGCAAACGCGTTAACCGAGACCTGCGAACACGGAACACACATTTTCGTGTGCGGCGGCGGTGCACACAACACGCACCTTTTCGAACGCCTAACAACGTTGCTACCCCAATTTAAACTCGACACTACAGAGGCATTAAACTTACACCCCGATTGGGTAGAAGCTGTTGCCTTTGCTTGGCTGGCCATGCGCACTCTAGACCGAAAACCGGGCAATATTCCCGCCGTAACTGGCGCCTCGAATACGCTGATATTAGGTGGGGTCTATTACGCTTAACACGATATTAATCCGGCTCGATAAGCGCTGGGCTGATTAACGTCTCGCCTTGATGCCGTGTATTATTGACACCTTTGTCGACGGCATAATATTGTACTGTTGAGCGATCATTTCCATCACTAGGCAATGACTCTCCCGTTAACAACCACTCCATCGCATGTTCCGGCTGTAGCATAACGGGCATGCGGCGGTGCAATTCCGTTAACGCGTTCACGGCAGGCTCTGTTAGCACGGTGAACGAAAGCGCCTCGTCGCGCTGCTCCCATAAGCCCGCCAAGACCAAAGGCTCACTCGTTACTTGCGCACGAATAAAATAGGGCTGTTTAGTACGCCCCTCTGTTTTCCATTCGTAGTAACCCAAAATGGGAATCAAGCAATGCTGACGATGTCTCCACGGCTCCCGAAAAGCGGGTTTTTCAGCCACCGTCTCAATACGCGCGTTAAAAGTGGCGAACCTAGGCACCGCGTCTTTAGACCAACGGGGTATCAACCCCCAACGCATGGAATAAACACCCCCAGACGTTAACACCGGCACTTGCTGCGTGGGCGCAACATTGAAACCGGTAGGCGCGCCTGCGGGCCAGTCAGCCAATAACGCCGCCCAACGATGCATATCCTGCAAATGATTTGCGAAGCGACCACACATAGTTAATTTCCTGCTTTACTCATATTTAGCTGGCACAGCAATAGCTTAATGACCTATTCATATGAATGATGCAATTATCTTTTAGTCATATTGACATTATCGCGAAAAGGCTAGACCCTTCGTGTTTGCAAATTTTTCTGACAGCCACCTAAAAAAGCAGCGCACCATTATGACAATGTTTTCTCGATTACTCTGCAGCTTACTCTTTATCTCAAGCCTTCCCCTCACCGCTTATGCCGACGTAAGTCTGCCACGCCTGTTATCTGAGGGCATGGTATTACAGCGTGACACACACAATAAACTATGGGGTTGGGCCGATAGCGGTGAAACCGTAAGCGCCAAATTGAATGGTAAAGACATTGGCACAACCACCGCTGTTAACGGCCGTTGGATGATCGAGTTTAAAGGATTACCCGCAGGAGGGCCTCATACCATCGTCATTGACGGGCGCAATCAAATTGTATTAAACGACATTCTATTCGGCGATGTTTGGGTGGCGTCGGGTCAATCCAATATGCAATTACCACTATACCGTGTGGAAGAACGTTTTCCTGACGAGATGGCCAACGCCAACCTACCTCATCTACGGCAATTTACCGTTCCCCGAGAAATGCAGTTTAATACTCTAGCCGAGGACTTCTCCGGCGGCCAGTGGGAACAAACCAAACCCAACCTTATTCGACACCATTCCGCAACGGCTTATTTTTTCGGTAAGAAAATTCATCAAGAAGAACAGGTACCTGTGGGTATTTTAAGTGCTAATTTCGGAGGCTCGCCCGCAGAATGCTGGATGAGTGAAGAAGCACTTAAACCGTACCCAGCGCAATACGCCAAAGCCAAAAGTTATCAAGACAACGACTACCTGCAATCACTAAAAGACGCCGATCAAGCCGACATTACGGCATGGTTTAACCATCTAAATACAAGCGATGCGGGCTTCCAAGACGGCCAGCAATGGTTTCTCGACAATACAAACGATAGCGACTGGCAAACACTGTCTATCCCTGCAATATTCGAAGAACATGGTATAGAGCCTATTAGTGGCATTATGTGGTTTAGAAAAACACTCGACCTCCCCAACTCCGCCGCCGGTAAAGCAGCGTTTTTACGTCTCGGCACGCTAATAGATGCTGACACCACCTACATCAACGGCCAACAAGTAGGGCAAACAGGCTATCAATACCCCCCGCGCCGCTACCCCATAAAAGCAGGCCTATTAAAAGCAGGTAAGAACACCATCACTATTCGCCTACAAATCGACAACAAAGGCGGTGCATTTACACGAGAAATGCCCTACTACCTTGAGATTGATCAGCAGAAAATCGACTTAACCGGTGAATGGCGATACAAAGTAGGCACAACTGTAGATGCCCCTACGAGCCGTCGGTTTGTACCTTGGAACGAACCTTTAGGTTGCTATAACGCGATGCTTCCACCACTTTTTAACATGCCTATTAAAGGTGTTATTTGGTATCAAGGAGAATCCAATACCGACCGTGCCCAGGAGTATGACCAGGTATTCCCGGATCTTATTGCGCTATGGCGCGCACAATGGCAGCAAGGCGACTTCCCTTTTATTTTCGTGCAGCTCACCAATTATAGGCCCGCCGAAGAACAACCCAGCGAAAGCAACTGGGCTGAGTTACGCTTTGCTCAATTAAAATCCTTGCGTGTACCGAATACCGCCATGGCCATCACCATCGACGTAGGCGACTGGAACGATCTCCACCCAATGGACAAACAATCGGTAGGCGAACGTTTAGCTCTCGGCGCACAAGCATTAGCCTACGGTAAAAATATCGTCTATTCTGGCCCCATACTCCAAGCCGCACACCGTAACAAGAACACGGTAAGCATTAGCTTTGAACATGTTGGGAAAGGCCTAATGGCGAAGGGTAGAAAGCTAGGCGGTTTCGCAATAGCAGGTGACGATGGCCAGTTTGTGTGGGCTAAAGCCAAAATAAAAGACAACAAGGTTATTGTGTGGCACCCATCAATCGATAAGCCAACAAAAGTTCGCTATGCTTGGGCCCATACACCGGATACTGCCAACCTATACAATAAAAATGGGTTACCAGCATCGCCTTTCGAAATCACTTTATAGGTATTGACGGGCTACTCCCACAAGCTACATCATACCCACCGGCATACATAACAAGGTTAGCCATGAAACGTATTGTATATACCGCAACATTCGGGCTGACCTTTTTATTAAACGCTTGCGCATCGTTAAGTGAGCAAGAATGTTTAAATGCTGATTGGTCTATGATTGGCCAAGAAGACGCCTCTATAGGTCGTTCGGTCACCACCTTATCGAATCACCGAAAGGCCTGCGCCAAGGTCAATATCATCCCCAACCAAACTCAATACGAACAGGGATATCAGCGGGGGCTACTACATTACTGTACTTATACTAACGGGCAAACGCTGGCGAGCAACGGCGGCCATTTTTTCGAGGCATGCTCTGAACCACAGGCCACTGATTTTTTAGCGGGTTTCGAACACGGCCAAAAAATTCATGCGACTAAACAGGCCGTCGCTACTTTAAAGCGCGAGATTCAAACATTAAATAGCGCGCTAGAAGACTCCCTCCTACAGATTAAGGAACTCGAAGAAACGCTTATACAAGGCGACGGCAATGAGGGTTCTCGCCGAGACGCTCTCACCGAAATCGATCGACTACAACTCACCGCGAAAGACTCACGCACTGCGCTATTAGCACTAGAGCGCCGCTTAAAAAGCCAACAACGTTTACTGCAATCTCTCACGCGTTAATACTTATTTTACCCGGTTTTTTTTTGCAAACGCCTTCATCTAATAAACGCTAAATACGCCCGTTTAAAATAAAATTAACACGAAAAAAAACCCGCTATTTCAGCGGGTTTTTTTAACGATAAAGCTTACGTTTTATTTAACTCGGCTTGACCTGCGACGCAGAGAATATCCACATAAAGCTAACAAGAAAAGCATACCGAAATTAAACGAACCGCCTCCGTTATCCGATTCGGATATTTCTGGCCAGATGGTGACGTCACCGACTTCGCCATCATTCGCAATATCGTTTAAATTGACCGTCACCGTAACCATTTCCGAGTCACTAAACAATTCATCCATAACAATGACATCAATGGTATAGCTTGGCGACGTCTCGTAATCCAGTGTCACTCCAGCGGCAACATATAGTTCACCTGAATATGGGTCCAACTCAAATCGTCCGATACCTGTGCCGCCAACTATCGTCCAGTTTGTAATATTTGCGTTCTCACCATCGGGATCATCCGCCGTTAAAAACGCGATAGTCGTGCCGTCTAGAATTTCCTCATCAACGGTTACAGTAGAATTCGAACTATCAATTACAGGGCTTTCGTTAACACCACCAACGTAAGCTCTTAACCACGTTGCTGCAGGCCGGTCATCATCGTCAGCCTCAAGAATATAAGCTTGAGAATCGTTCCGCCAGAGCCCTGGGCGATACCCCCACAAGGTCACACCTTCAACAGATTCGTGTTCCCAAAATAGAGGGAAAATACGCTTATAGTCGTTCAGCTGTACCATGTCGGACTCAACAGCGGTGCCTTCTGGGTCACCATCTACATCCATCTCGGTAATCTGAATAGGCAACCCAATTTCCGCTAGTGAATCAAGTGTTTCTTGTATTTGTGTAGCGCTGACGCGCGTCGAAAATGCATGCGCCTGAACACCAATTACGTCAACTAAACCCTCAGCGTGCAAATCCACTACCATGGCTTTGTACTCAGCAAGCACACCACCGTTAAGCACGTGGTATTCATTTATCGCGAGTTTCGCTTCTGGGAATCTTTCGCGCGCCATACTAAACGCAGTCTTCAACCACGCATTATTTGCTGCTCCACCCAGCGCATCGATATAATTACCATTACCTTCACCTGCGGGCGGATCGTTAACCGGTTCATTCGCAACTTCAACAACGTCAGCGTCAGGGTAACGCTCTGCAACGGCATCAAACCATTCCGTTATTTCTGCTAACTGCTCTTCTTGAGTAAGGCTTTCTATCCAGTCCGGCTGCTGGTTTCCCCAGACAAGAACATGCAAACGGAAGATCATACCGTTATCTTTCGCTAATTTGTATGCAGTGTCCAACGCGTCCCAATTCATCGTATCGCGCGTGGCCTCAACAGAGCCCCACTTACCTGCATTCCCCGGCGTAACCTGATTAAAATAATACGAGAAATATTTACCTTGGGAGGGTTCGTACGCACTACCTAAATATTTTGACTGTCCTTCGGCCATTGGAGGAGTTGGATCTTTGGGCGGTTTACCTGACGCCACACGACCCGCATCCAAATCACCCACGGTAAACAAATCACCGCTTAACCCAAATACAAATTTATCGACCCAAAGCCCATCTTCACGAGCACCGTAGCTAAATGTTTGAGTGAGTGCGCCGTCTTCAACCACGGCACTAACACCGCACCCCCCCCAAGTGGTCATATTGACCCACTTAAACGTTTCATGAATACTGGCAGACCCGTTATCAACAACCTCTACACCATCTTCAATATTAATAGCACCAACAACGGCATTTTCATCGTCAAACCCCACTCCGGCAACACCATTACAGTTTCTCCAATCGTCATCAACGGTAGGATCCTTTTCACCAAAGAAAGGGTTGCCAAAAAAGAAGCTATCATCGGAATACGTATCTGCACCGTTCGCTACCCTAGCGTATACCGTGTATTCGCCTGCTCGCGGAAAGGTCACGGTAAAAACAGATACCCGCGCATCAGTCGCTGGGCGAGAAGTAATTTGCCCCTCTGTATCACTCCAATCTGAAGTCGGATACATGGAAGTAACTGATGTTTCGGTGTCCGTTTCCGTCGCGAAATCAGCACCAAGTGCACCGTTTTCCGCTTCAATAACAATTGGAGCCACGCCGGACTGTGCATGAACAACTGACGCAAAGGTTAAGCCTAGAGCGCCCGCGATGGATAGTAATGCTTTCATTTTATCTCCCATGTCAAGCGGTAACGCTTGCATTATTATTTTCTATTGTACTTTGGAGTGCGTATAAATCGTCGAGACTTATAAGACGATTGCAGAAGAAATACTCTCCCGACTTATCAAAGTCAAGCCCTGCATTTTGGCGGCAAGATTGACTTGTTGTCGCTTCGACGATAAGTTACTCTCTGACTACGAATTGGTCAATACCTTATTCGGCTGTCAGGGGCTATTCAAGACACCCCGCCGACCGAACAAACTAAAAATTACAGATTATTTGGCGTAATTTTTTGACCGCCGACAAACATTTTTTTCAGAACCATAATAGCAAAGCATAAACTGAGCAAATTTTTTAGCATCGAAGAGGTGATTGAGCCACATCAAAAAGCGACTCATAATTTCCTACGAGGAATTTGCGTTGGGGAGTAACGTATTACGAAAAGTTGGGCATTATGGCGTTAAGCCAACACATTCACTCAAATGATGTAATTCGATCCGACACACTTGTAGATTTCAACTCAATTAATAATTTATAAAAAGTAAGAGAGTTTTACCATGAACCGAAAATTGCGCAATTCACATACTAAAGTGGGCTTTGGTCTAGCGTCTTCGCTGGTTGTGTTAGCTGGAGCATTGGCTTCTCACGCAGCCACAGCGCAGGATGCAACCGTTGCACCGGATACCACGCTAACGGAAGAGATTATTGTTACCGGTACTCGGGCTAACTTACAAAATGCTCAGGATATCAAACGCGAAGCTGACACCTTTGTCGATGCTTTATCCGCAGAAGATATAGGCTCCCTGCCTGACCGAAGTGTTTTGGAAGCCTTGCAGCGATTACCTGGCGTGTCCATTGAGCGCTTTGCTGGGCCGGATGATCCAGACCACTTTAGCGTGGAAGGCTCTGGCGCACTTATTCGAGGCATGACACAAACTCGATCTGAATTCAACGGTCGCGACTCTTTTACTGCAAGCTCCGGTCGAGGGCTTTCGTTCCAAGATGTATCTCCCGAACTTATGGGCGGAGTAGATGTTTATAAGAATCAAACCGCCGATATGATAGAAGGCGGAATCGGCGGCACCATTACACTGCGTACACGCAAACCCTTTGACAGCGCCAATCGCCAAATGGCCTTTAACATAGATTATTCCTATGGCGACAAAGCCGAACAATGGAGTCCCACCGTATCGGGCCTGTTTAGCGACCGCTGGGAAACGGCCGCAGGCGAGTTTGGCTTTCTTATCAGTGTTGCCGACTCCCAACTTTATGGCGAATCTCATGGCATTCAAAGTGATGCCTACTCGCAGTATTATGCAGAAAACCTTAATGACGAAAGCAACGCAAATTATTCCTATAGCCGATTATGGGAAAGCGGCATATTGCCAGGCGCAGAACGCTTCGTTGAAGGGGCTGCGATAGATGAACGCCCCACGGTATGGATGCCTAACTCCGCAAACTTAACGCAAAAATATGATGATCGTAAGCGGCAAGGCCTTACGACCTCAATGCAATGGCAAAACCTCGATGAAACGATTCGCGTTACAGGCGAGTATATACGCTCAGACTCAAACCTAACGTGGGATGAGAACGCTATTAAATACCAGGGTGGCTACCCTCTTAATTCTGGCAATCTTCGCTCTGCCCCGCTAGATGGAACCTCTATCACCTTCGATGATGATGGTGTTTTTCAAAGCGGTACCTTAAAGTTTGTTGAGTGGCTGCAATCGGGTAACGGTGATCACGCACCTGGCAGCGGTACTAGTGGTTATCAATTCGGCGCCAAGGTTCAACCGGATTCGCGCGTTGTCATTACCGAGTCGCTAGTCGAAGACATGTCATTAAATGCAGAATGGCAGCCGACCGACAAACTTGAACTTAGCTTCGATTATCAGTATATCCAAGCTGAATCGTCACAGGATGACATCTGGTTAATGCTCGGCACGTTTGCCGGTCAAGAGTTCGATATCAGTGGCGACACACCAACACTCACATTCATTGAACCCTGGTTCGGCCACCGAGATGCCAACCGTACCGATTTTTACCGGGATTATCCCGGTTTCAGCGACGACCCTGAAGGCGACGCCAACTACTTTCAAGATCCAAACAACTATTTTTGGCGCGCAGCCATGGATCACTACGAACGCTCGGAAGGTGTCTCTGCCGCAATGCGTATCGACGGCACTTACCATTTCAACGACGAACATTTGATCAAGTCGGTTTCCGCCGGTGTTCGCTATGCCGATCGCGAGCAAATTGTTCGTCGTACCAGCTACAACTGGAATTCTGTTGCTCCGGAATGGTCCAGTGCTGCTCGTGCAGGCTGGGTTATGGACGAAGAGTACGCGTCTCAATACCAGTATTTGGAATACACCGACTGGTCTGATTTCCACGGCGGCGATGCATTCCACGTAGAGGGCAATCAAACGATTCACCCCAGCGGTGAATTCGTTCGCATGCTTATGGGGGCAAACCCAGAACGCGAACTCATTGTCTCTCGTGATTCCGAAAACAACCCTGTAGGTGCATGGGAAGAGGAACGCCTACCAGCACGCAGCGGCGTAGACACCGAATACGGCCTCTTCACTCCCGGTGATATTAGTTATACCCGCGAACAAAACGAAGCGTTTTACATGCGCCTAGATTTTGCCGGTGACGAAGATTTACGCTTCTCCGGTAACGTCGGTTTCCGTTATGCCACACTGACCCGCCAAGCAGATGGCGCAGTGGTATATCCAGACCTCATTCCACAGCATGCAGCACCTGCCGATATTGACATTCCACTCACGAGCGCTAGCGTAATCAGCTACCTAGACCAGCAGGTTGCCAATGGTATTTTCCCTGATATTACAGCCGCTAGAGGCGATGCTATTAATCAGTGGGTTGGTGAAGAGTCAAACTACCTTAGCGACGACGACCGAAATTACGGCAACAATGCTGAGCTCCCAACGGCCGCTAAAACCGAGTTCAAGCTGTTTTTACCCAGTTTCAACTTAAAGCTAGAGCTCACTGACGACTTAATAAGCCGTTTTGCCATATCAAGAGCCGCAGCCTATCCGGACCTTGGTGATGTTAGGAACCGTGTCAGTATTGGCACGCTGAATACACTTGCAAGCACTCGCCTTACCGACCTTGAACCCCTCGAAAACGGTGACCCAAGCCCTTATGAAGGGATGATCGATACCGTTTCTGTCCGAGGCTGGACCGGCGGAGGCGGCAATCCTTTCCTTAAACCTATGATGTCTACGCAATATGATATATCGCTGGAGTGGTACTTCTCTGATGTTGGCCAGCTCAGTGGTACGTTATTCCATAAAAACCTAGACGACTATTTTGTAAAAGGCTCGAATTACCAATACATCACCAACCCTCTTTCAAATGTTACGCAACTGGTAGACGTTGACAGCACCATCAATGGCGGCAATGCCAAAATGGACGGTTTTGAACTGTCTTACCAACAGTTCTTTGAAGGTAAGTTTGAAGGCTTTGGAGTACAAGCTACCTACACCTACATTGACGCTAGCGGCGTTCCCAACAACCAAATTGAGTTTGAAGAAGAGGTTGCGAGAGACTCGCTAGATAATTTCAACGACACAGGTATTCGCGTTAGCTTAGACAGTATTCCTTTACAGGGGCAATCAAAAGAAACCGCTAACCTTGCGGGTATTTTTGAAAAGGACGGCTGGAACGCTCGCCTTGCTTACAACTGGCGATCAAGATACCTACTAACCACTCGCGATGTTATCAGTAAAGCGCCACTCTTTTACGATGACCACGGTCAACTAGACGGCTCAGTTTTCTATAATGTAACGGATTCGCTTACCGTAGGTGTTCAAGCCACAAATCTTACCGACTCCCAGTCCAAAACCATTATGGTTTTGAATAACGAAATGCTGGAAGCTGGTCGTTCTTGGTTTGTCTCCGACCGCCGAATCGCATTAGTCGTGAAGGGCAACTTCTAAGACAGAAAGGTAAAACATGAGGCGTTTAAAAAAAACGCCTCTAGAATTTGAGAATGTACTCGCTGGAAAACGCGTTATGGCCATCGACTTTTCGCCTCAGAGGTGTTTTCGATATACAACCCAGAGACGCTGGGCATCAGCCTAAAAAAGTAGGCGAGTACATTAAAACAATAAGTAGATAAAATTTTACGAGGTTCAATATGTTGAACATTAATCGAATTAAAGACCTATCCAAAGGGTTACTCTTTGGCAGTTCTCTTATAATGCTAACCGCTTGTGGCGGAGATAAACTTGGCTTCGGTGCTAACTACGACTCACCTTTTGTTGAGCCTACAGCGGTGCCAGAACCAACACCAGCGGCCACTCCATCGCCAACACCGGAGCCAACACCAACACCAGAACCTACTCCCGAACCCGCCGGAGATAATCTACTCCTGAACGGCGATCTAGAACTAGGCGATGGAGATGATTTTACCAACTGGGGCAAATGGAATGGCGCCGAGAGCATAACAGCAGTAACAGATGACACCTGTGGCGGACGAGGCATGCAAGCTGTTGGCGCAGGCGGCAACGCTTGGGATACTCAACTAGGCAGCGACGCCATAACTACAGTCGTAGGTACAAATTACACCGCTTCCATGTGGATAAAAGGCGATGTTGCCGACGGTACGGTTCGCTTCTCTACCAGCAGTGATGCTGGCGCTCAATATCAAGCCGATCAAACCATTACGACTGAGTGGCAACAAATTAGTTGGACCTTCACCGCTAATGATGTGGCGACAACGTTAGTGCTAGATCTGGGAGCCTCCGCCGTAACCTACACAATCGACGATATAGCATTCGCGCAAGGTCAATCTGCCGTTATCAGTGCCTGCCCTGCTGTTGTCGCAAATCCCGACAACCTGCTCCTGAATGGCAACTTGGAGCTAGGTGATTCTGAAAACTTCACCAACTGGGGTAAATGGAATGGCGGTGACAACCTAACAACCGTAACGACCAATAGCTGCAGCGGGCGCGGCCTACAAGCCGTTGGCGCTGGTAGCAACGCTTGGGATGTACAGTTTGTTAGCGATGTCGTAACCACTGTCGTCGGTACCGATTACACGGCTTCTATGTGGATAAAAGGCAACGCCGCTGACGGTATCGTTCGCTTCTCTACCAATGCTGCCGCTGGCGCACTTTACGGTGGAGATGAAACCATTGGCACTGATTGGCAAAAAATCACATGGACCTTTACCGCTAATGATGTGGAAACTCGCTTAGTGCTCGACCTTGGAGTATCCGCTGTCACCTACACCATCGATGATATTGGCCTAGCTGAAGGAAGCGCTTCTGTTGTAAGCGCGTGCAACCTACTCGCCAATGGTGAGATGGAAGTGGGCGACGGTGACGACTTCACCAACTGGGGCAAGTGGAATGGTAGTGACGTAATGACAGCCGTCACCGTTAACTCCTGCAGTGGACGTGGCCTACAAGCCGCATCAGCAGGTGGCAACGCTTGGGATGTGCAATTTGTCAGTGATGTCGTAACCACCATCGTCGATACCGATTACACCGCCTCGATGTGGATTAAAGGTAACGCCGCTGACGGTATCGTTCGCTTCTCTACCAATGCTGCCGCTGGCGCACTTTACGGTGGCGATGAAACCATTGGCACTGATTGGCGAAAAATCACGTGGACCTTTACCGCTAATGATGTGGAAACCCGCTTGGTTCTTGATTTAGGCGCCTCGGCAGTTACCTACACCATTGATAACGTTTCATTAGCACAAGGCGAAACAGCCGCTGTCAGCACGTGTAATTTACTGTCCAACGCTGGTTTAGAGCTCGGTGATGCTAATGATTTCACCAACTGGGGTAAATGGAATGGCGCAGATAGCCTAACCGCTACGGCGGCTGAGGTTCACGGCGGTAGCCGTGCTCTACAAGCTGTAGGGGCTGGCAGTAACGCCTGGGATGTTCAGTTCGTCAGTGATGAAGTAACCACAGTGGTTGATACCGAGTACACCGCGTCAATGTGGATAAAAGGTGCAGCCGCCGATGGCGTCGTTCGCTTCTCCACCAATACGGCCGCTGGTGCACTTTACGGTGGCGATGAAACCATCGGCACTGATTGGCAAAAAATCACGTGGACATTTACAGCCAACGATGTAACCACACGACTGGTACTCGATTTAGGAGCTTCAGCCGTTACCTACTATATTGATGACATATCATTAGCCGAGTAACATTTTACTTCATCCCAATTGAACCGTCGCCGCCATTTAAGGCGATGGTTCTCAGAAGGGTGTAGCGAGACACTTTCTTTAGAATAAAAAAACCTCGGCCTAAGCAACCGAGGTTTTTTATGGTATACCTCTAAAAACTTTTTGTGGCGTAGTAAAGCCTACCCACAACCACTATTTCCTAAAGACCGCCCCTTAGCGCCGCTTTCGCCCACGAGCTTTCGAACGCGCAGGCAAGGCATGGTTGCGTTTGTCGCCCCTTGCGGTGCGTTTCTCTGTGCCGCCTCGACGTGAATTGGCTCGCAGCCGCAACTCACGCTCCTCGCTCGGCACCAGATGTTGTGGCGAATCACCAATGAGTTCACTTCGCCCCATCGCGCGCAATGCTTTACGTAAATCAGGCCAGTTTTCCGGGTCGTGATAACGTAAAAAGGCCTTCTGCACTTTTCGCTGCGTGCTATCTTTTGGCGTAAATATTTTTTTAGATTTGTACGTTAAGTGTTTAAGCGGGTTACGGTCGGAATGGTACATTGCCGTTGCGAGCGACATAGGCGAAGGATAAAACGTTTGCACTTGATCGACTTCAAACTCATGTTTTTTCAGCCAAATCGCCAAATTCATCATATCTTCATCTTCACAACCGGGGTGTGCGGCAATAAAGTATGGGATTAAATATTGTTTCTTACCCGCCTCTTGCGAAAATTTATTAAACATTTTTTCGAAGCGTTCGTAGCTGCCCATACCCGGCTTCATCATTTTATCCAGAGTACCCGGTTCACTATGTTCCGGCGCAATTTTCAAATAACCGCCAACATGGTGCGTGACCAACTCTCTCACATACTCGGGATCTTCTACTGCCAAGTCATAACGCAAACCCGATGCAATGGCGACGGTATGAATGCCTTTTACCTTTCGCGCTTTGCGGTACAACTGTGTTGTTGGGCTATGATCCGTATTTAAGTTTTTACAAATGCCCGGATAAACACAGCTCAGCTTGCGACAGGACGCCTGAATGTCAGGATCTTTACAATTAAGGGTATACATGTTCGAGGTAGGCCCACCAAGGTCTGAAATTGTGCCGGTAAAACCGGGTACCTTGTCTCGAATATCTTCAATTTCCTGTAATATCGATTCGTGCGAGCGGCTCTGAATAACACGCCCTTCATGCTCGGTAATAGAGCAAAACGTACAGCCACCAAAACAACCACGCATTATATTGACTGATGTTTTGATCATGTCGTAAGCGGGAATTTTTTGTTTACCATAACTAGGGTGGGGTATGCGCGCATAGGGCAACCCAAACACTAAATCCATTTCCGGTGTGGTCAACGGGATAGGGGGAGCGTTAACCCATATTTCGCGTTTGCCATGTTTCTGAACTAATGGCCGAGCATTATGCGGGTTCGCCTCTTGGTGCAGTACGCGAGATGCGTGCGCATACAGTACAGGGTCTTTGCTTACCTTTTCGAAAGAGGGTAACCGTATACACGTACGGCTTATATCGAGCGTGGCCTCTTGGCGCCGAAGCGGCATAGGCACTACGCGAATAGGCTGGGGAGCGTTATCGTCGACAACATCGACATCTTGGCTAGTCACGGGGCTGTTGCCGTTGTCACAGCTATTTTCTGGCACATATTCGTACGGGCTTGGCATAGCATCCAAACTTCCCGGCCAATCGATACGAGAGGAGTCTAACTCGGTAAACCCTTCGGGTACATGTGGCCGAATAACCGTTGTGCCACGCAAATCGTTTATCGTTTTAATGGGCTCGCCATTCGCTAGCCTATGCGTCAAATCCACAATAGCGCGCTCGGCGTTGCCAAAAAGCAAGACATCCGCCGTTGAATCAATTAAGACTGATCGGCGAACTTCGTCGCTCCAATAATCGTATTGCGCTATACGGCGTAAACTCGCCTCTATTCCGCCGATCACTACCGGCACGTCTTTCCAAGCCTCTTTGCAGCGTTGACTATATACCGTCACCGCTCGGTTAGGCCGCTTGCCACCTTCGCCGCCAGGAGTGTAAGCGTCATCATGTCGAATACGTAAATCTGCCGTATAGCGATTAATTAGCGAATCCATGTTGCCCGCGGTCACACCAAAGTATAAATTAGGTTTCCCCAATGCTTTAAAGGCATCGGCACTACGCCAGTCGGGTTGAGAAATAATACCAACACGAAAACCTTGCGACTCCAATAGCCGTCCCATTACCGCCATACCAAAACTGGGATGATCGATATAGGCATCTCCGGTCACCAAGATGACATCACAGCTATCCCACCCCAGCACGTCCATCTCTTTACGCGACATGGGTAAAAACGACGCTATGCCGTAGCATTCAGCCCAATAACGGGGATATTGCTGTAAGTCGGACGCTTGAATTTGGGGCATGGGTATCTCAAATGGCACTGTACAAAGGGCGCACAGTGTAACTGTTCGGCCTCGCTAGGCCAATAAACGAATCGTGCGAGTGCTGGCATACAGAAACGTACTGATTTCACTAACGAGCTATCGAGTGTTAACACTTGTCCTTTGGACGCACTAAATTGACGTTAACGCCGCATTGAGCCGAAAAAACGCTCTAAAATAAACACAGTATCCCCCTTTTTCCGCACGCGGTGGCACTCGATTTCAGACACGCATACCGGCTAAATCGATTAAAGAGTACAATGACGCTCAGTTAGCCCTATAGACGACTCGGCTTAGACCGTTATTGTATTAACGAACACGTAGCTTCTGTAAACGTCCTGACGCGGCTTCGGGGGCATCTCCCAGTTCAGCTTTGTTCTTCTAGGCTAGTTGACTATGCGCCGTCAGCATAAGTAAACCTACGGAAAATCATCATAATGAAAACAAAAAAAGATCATCATTCCGCTCAGCCAATTTCCTTCCACCGCTCCACGCCTAGCCAATTGTTTGATTATATTCGCGACGAAATCGTAGGTATGGAGTTATTGCCGGGTGAAAAGATCCCCGAAAATTTGCTTGCCGACAAATTTGGTGTAAGCCGAACACCGGTACGCGCAGCACTGGCGAGGCTGGCTTCACTCGGGTTTGTCGAAATTCGGCCCCAACGCGGAACATTTGTCACCAAGCTTAGTATGCATCTCATTTTAGAGTCACGCTTTCTACGTGAAGCCATTGAGGTTGCGGTCGCTTGCCATCTTGCGGAACATGCCGATCAGTCTCTATTCGATGATTGCGAACATATCATTGAAGCGCAACAAGAGGCCGCACGCAATGAGGACGCGCTCGCCTTTCAACATCTTGATGATCAGTTTCATCAAACGCTTTCGAATGCCACCGGTTTCTCACGTGTTGGCCAAGAAGTTGAGGCAGAGAAAGCACATATGGATCGGGTGCGTAATTTAAGCCTTGTCGAAGTTACCGGCCAATACGATCACGTGATTAACCAGCACAAAGCTATTTTGGCCGCGATTAAATCTGGCTCAACTGAAAAAGCAAAGCAAGCGATGTCTGCACACCTTAAAGATGTATTTAATATTTTGAAGGTTGCACCCGATATGCATCCAGAATATTTTGATTGATTGGTTGATTCTAATAATTAATAGCGGCGCCCATAAAAAAAGCGCCTACCGAAAGGCAGACGCTTTGATTGTAATGGGCTTTCAAAAATGAAAGCTTTTGCACAGAAATTTAGAAACTGCCGCGAATACCGAAACTATACGTTGCACCTGGGAAGTAGGCTCGGAACGTTTGGCTATCGTCTTCAAGGTATGAAGAGATAGGTTCATTCGTTAAGTTATACGCATCAAAGGTCAACATTAAACCGTAATCTTCCATTACTGGAAGGTTATAGCTTGCAGAAACGTCAACCTGCGCGCGATCACGCGAGAACAAGTCAGTTCCCCAAACATTACCGGCATCAGCACCTTCTTGGAAGTAATAAGTCACGCGTGCTTGGAAGTCTTCATTCTCGTAGTAACCAGTGAAGTTATACGAATCAGAAATACCACCGATAAGCGTGCCTTCATCAGACTTCTGGCTAATTTTGTTAGCGCTGGCGTTAAAGCCTAAACCTTCAACAATAACGTCCAAAGGTTGAACCCAGATAACTTCAAAGCCAGTCAGCTCAACGGTGCCTTCGATATTATCGTTGCTATTGATATTCACCATGCATTGCGACGAATTTACGCCACCACAAGACGCTAAATCCGCTGCTTGGTTATCGCTGAGCGCATTAATATCAATACCCCAGTCGGTTAATTCAGCAAACTGCACTTGGGTCGTTGACGCTTCGGTGAAGCCGGTGATGTTTTTCTGGTAGAAGTTCCAACCAAGGTATGCCATTTCAGTGAAGTAGTATTCACCACCAAAATCAAAGTTGGTCGCTTCAAATGGCTCTAATTCTGGATTACCGGTAGAAACGTTTTCAATACCATTACTGCTCCAGTTAGAACTTGGGAACATTTTAGATGGGTCTGCACGGGTCAAACTGCGCGAAACACTTACCCGTAGTTTAACGTCTTCAACAACATCCAATACCGCACTAAACGAGGGTAGAAGCTTACTGTACTGCTCGTTAGTTTCACCATTAAGGGTGGAAACATTCTGATCAGTATTGACATAACGAAGGCCAGTGTTTGTACGCAAGGGCTGACCATTAACTTCTAGCTCTTTGTTATATTCACCGTAAACGGCAAATACAGATTCAGAAATACTACCTACCGTTGCGCCAAATTGGTCACCAGTACCCTCCTCTGGTACATAAGCATCATAGTTAACTGCACTTTTCAGCCCAGCCCAATCAACCGCTGCAATACCCGTAATACCGTTATAGCCATCGATATTTTTACCCAGATCGTTATAGGGAGCATCAACGATATAGTTACCGAATTCAGCAACAAGGTTGGGCGCATTGGCGCTAATATGGTCGCCAAACGTACCGCCGCTGAACCCCTGAGAGTTCACGGTAATTTCATCAGAAGAAAGGCCAAACTTAAAGCCGTTACGCTCTGCATCTTCGCCTAAAGAAAAATCTGCGTGGAAACCGTTGGTTTCAGTTTGACGTTCATTGTGCTGATAGCGGAAAGTAGGGTTCTGATTTTCGCCTTCGTTACCATTTTGAGGGCCAGCAATCATTGTCCAACCGATATCCGCTGAAGACAAATCTTGGGTAAAGCCCATAGTGGGTACAATGCTGCTATCGGTA
Organism: Teredinibacter purpureus; assembly: GCF_014217335.1. Taxonomy (NCBI): domain Bacteria; kingdom Pseudomonadati; phylum Pseudomonadota; class Gammaproteobacteria; order Cellvibrionales; family Cellvibrionaceae; genus Teredinibacter; species Teredinibacter purpureus. Next base: position 87,601 of record NZ_CP060092.1, read on the forward strand.
TAGCCAAAATCGATCGTACCTTCTGGTGCATAGTAAAACACATAAGGTTCGTCACGCACGAAGTCGGACTCAGTGTGGCTCATAGAAACGTCGACACTTAACGTATCGTTAATCTGCCAGCTCATGCTTGGCATAACACTCGTGAAGTTCAACTCTTCTTCGTAGGCACGAGTTCCAATCCAGGGGCGCGCACTGTAGAAAGTACCACTAACTATACGATCGCCTGCGCCACGATCAACTAACTGAATATTTTCTGGAAGCCATGCCAAATCATTACGCAGTAAATTATTGCGGTAAATCAGCATTGCTTCTGTACGCTCCGATTCAGCATTAGAGTCAGCGCTAATAATATCTAATGCAAATTCCATGTTGTCATTCGGACGATACTCTAGCGATACCAACGCAGACACATTATCTTTTGTACCGGCACTAGACATCATGCGCATGATACGACCCATGCCGAAGTTATCTAATTGGTCATCAGTCAAACCCGATACGGCGTTAATATCGACCAAGTCACCCGCACTAACACCGGCATGCGCCGCAGCATAGTCTGCAGAGGCAATGTTGGTGTAGTTGAAGTTGTTCCAGCCGGTACTACCCTCAACACACTGTGCGGCGCGTATTGGATTGCCGTCGTCATCCGCTGCATCAACCCATTCTGCGGTACAACCGTTTTGATAGTTGGCATCTTGCTCAAAGCCATCAACACGAGTTTCGGTTGACTTGCTTACAACAGTGACTAAAGCGCCAAAAGTATCATTAGAGAAACTATAGGTGCCCGCAATTTTAGGACTCATGCTATCGGCAGTTTCACGGTAATCGCCGTTTACTGAGAAGCGGAAATTGTGTCCTTCGCCCATATCGGAAGCACGAGCAGTACGCATATTCACGTAACCAGAAACGCCACCTTCAAGCTGACCCGCTTTAGTCGTTTTATCAACCGCTAAACTACCAAACAATTCAGTCGGAAATAAATCCAGGTCAACCTGACGGTCCCGGTTACCCGCATCAAGGCTACCAGAAGACGCTACGGCAATTGAGTTACCATTCAAGGCAACTTTGGTGAAGCTAGGGCCAAGACCACGTACAGAAATCTGCTGACCTTCACCGGTTACTTCACGGTTAATTTTTACGCCAGGAATACGTGCCAATGATTCTGCCAAGTTAAGGCTAGGCATTTTACCCATATCATCGGCAAAAACTTCGTCTGAAAAGCCTACAGAATCGCGTTTTGCTGCAGTAGAGTTTAAGAGCGCACCACGGTAGCCCGTAACATAAACCTCTTCCTCTATCTCCTCGTTTTGTACTTGAGCCTGCGCGATGCTCGCTGTAATGCACAAACTCAGTAGGCCTGCTTTGCTTAATGTAAATACGTTGTTTATTTCCACAGAATGATCCTCTCTTATTGTCGCTTGTTTTTTGATCAGACCAGGTTCCCTCACCACCTATCCCGTCGCAATAACGAAAGGATAACGTTCATTGGTGCTTCCCATAGAGGTACCTGGAGTTCCAGAGTTCTTGTATACATGAACTCTGGATTGTGTGAATCGTAAGCTCTTCTGGTTATGGGGTCAATCAATAACGTTGCTTTTCCGCCTTAATATCGCAACGTACAATAAGACGTGTAACATCGCTTATTACGAGATTGCCGAAGGGGAGAGCGTTAGTGACTGGCGGCCCCGTAACAAGAGAGTAACAAGGCCGTTAAGGCAACCCGCACAACCATTATCACGTACTCGCCAATACCCATTTCAGCAACAAAAACACAAGGAATCGGGCTAAATCCCACACACGACTGAAGAGCGCCCCACCGAATTCATGGTATGGTTAGTGTTCACGGCACTTTACACCCCCAGCAGTATTCGCTTTCAAGTGGAACCGGTGTCTAAAAGCGCTAAGGTCTGAAAACGGCCAATAATAAGAAAAGGTTTGCGTTCGCACGCATACACTCAATCATTATTCACTCGAAAAACAATAACGATAAACTCATGATTAAAAAAATACTGACAAATACCCTTCTCAGCGCTTTTAGCTTGGCTATTGCACTGAGCCTATGTGAAATCGTCATACGCGTAGCCGGCATTGCGCCCGAAATTGTTTACGTGGAGAAATGGCGCGTTCGCCTCTCTGAAAACACACGCATTGGCTATGAACCCATTCCCAATTTAAACAGCGAAGGGCAATCGGCTCAGTTCTTTGGTTATATTGGCCGCAGTAATAATATGGGCTATCGCGATTATGATCACCCACTCGAAAAAGCCCCAGGCTCCCAACGTATAGCGGTTATTGGCGATAGCGTAACCGCTGGTCTATGGATTCGCGGTGATGAAAATACCTTCACCTCCGTTATGGAGCAAACTCTCAATCAACGCGGGCTAAAATCCGACGTTATGAACTTCGGCGTTTCAGGTTATAACTCCTCCCAAGAAATCGAGACTTTGCGTGAGCGCGGCCTCCCTTACAAACCGGATCTAGTTGTGGTGGCGTACTGTCTAAACGACCGGTTCCAAGATGATGGCAATATTTATGGCCTTCTATTAGCCGAGCAACAAAAAACTGCGCAAGAAGGACAAGCCAGCGCGGGCTCTATTAGCTTTGTTGAACGCCACAGTACACTCTTGCGTTTTATTCGCTATAACGTTATCGGCGTAAGCTCTGGAAGCACACGACAGAATAGTCAGGAGTCCGTTGATCAATTTTATGTGGATACCGTAGAGGGCTCATTCGCAGAGCTGGAGCAGCTATCGAAAGACTATGGCTTCGAAGTGCTTGTTGCGGTATTTCCAAATTTTGGAGAGAAAGATGAAGGTTTAATTGCAGAGAATTACGCCTTTGCCGACGAACATGCGTCCATTGCACAGTTGACACAAAAACACGGGTTCAATCACATTGATCTTCTTGCGCCGTTCCAGCAATGTAAACAAACGCTGCCAGAGAACTACACCATTAGTTTTGACCGCTATCATCCCAACATTGAAGGCAATCGTTGCGCTGGCGAAATGCTAGCCAATGCGGCAAGCAATATACTGCGCGCAAAGCCGTAACCACAACAAAAAAAGCGAAGCACTATGCTTAATAGTACTTCGCTTTTCAGTGGCTCATATTCAAACCACTTTAAGACTAAACATTCAGCAGCCTAAGTAGGAGCGAAACGCCCGCTTAGGCTGCTTCGTTTTTAAAATAAGGTATATATAAACGGCGCTACCGCTGAACCTTGTGCGAATACAATTAAAGCACCTAATAACAACAACACTAAGATAATAGGGGCTAACCAGAACTTCTTACGGGCTTTCATAAAGCCCCACAAATCGATTAATAATTCGCCCATTAGTAAGGATTCTCCATATGCGTGTGATCTGGCTTATGGCTTTCAACCCTAAAGCTAGATTCATCTGTTTCATGGGATTTAATGTTGGACGAACCAAAGAGTCGTACAACAAAGCCAACGGGTGTTATTAATACATAAAAAACAGCACCCAATAATATACGAGTGTTTATGTAACCCAACACCCCACCAATTTTCATCCACGGCACGTATACAATAAACAATGACGCGGGCCATACAAGTGCCCACACGATGAGTACCGCTGCCACTATCCACGGCCATTGAGGCATTCCATGCTCAAATACCCATGGCAGTAATAGGGCAAATATTGCCACAAAAAACGCCGCGCTTATAACCCCAAATTTACGCAATTCTACAGCGCCGGGGTTATCAACTTTTACAATGAAATTATTGCTCATTTTGTTTCCCCTTAGTCCAGCTCAAATTCTTCACGCCAATCACCTTGCTCTTCCCATTCAGGCTGCTCATCTTTAAACATACGGTATTGCTCGATAACCAAGCAATCCATTTCGGTACGCATAAAACACCGATAAGCATCTTCGGGAGAACACACAATGGGCTCACCACGTACGTTGAACGAGGTGTTAACCACCACAGGGCAGCCTGTTTTTTCTTCAAACTTATCAATTAAACCGTAAAAACGTGGGTTCGTCTCACTATGAATGGTTTGAATTCTCGCCGAATAATCGACATGAGTTACCGCTGGAATTTCAGATCGAGGTACATTCAACTTTTCTATGCCGAAAAGTTTGTTCTGTTCTTCCGTGGTATCAAAACATTTCTCTTTCTTAACCGGTGCTACCATCAGCATATACGGACTGCTTTCATCGATTTCAAACCACTCCGAAACTTTATCTGCTTTACACGCCGGTGCAAAAGGCCGAAAAGATTCACGGTATTTAATTTTCAGGTTCATGGTGGACTGTGTATTCGTACTGCGAGGATTACCAAGGATAGAACGCCCACCAAGCGACCGAGGCCCAAACTCCATTCGGCCCTGAAACCACCCCACAATTTTATCATCCGCTAACGTACCGGCGAGTTCAGGAAGCAGCTCCACGTCATCCATTCGCTGATATTTTGCGCCGATAGAATCTAGGTAGGCTTTAATTTCGTCATCACCATGACTCGAGCCTAAATAAGAACCTTTCATACTATCCTGAGGGTTCGCTTCACGCTCATTATCAAGATACTCATGCCAGCAACTTAGCGCAGCGCCCAGCGCCCCACCGGCATCGCCTGCAGCAGGTTGCACCCAAATATTTTTGAATGCGCCTTCGCGCAATAAACGGCCGTTTGCGACACAGTTGAGTGCTACCCCGCCTGCCATACATAAATTATCGCAGCCGGTTTCTTTTTGAACCGTTTTGGCCAGTTTTAATATGATTTCTTCCGTTACAACTTGAATAGAACGAGCGAGATCCATTTCTCTTTGGCCAAAATCTGACTCAGGCTCTCGGCGTGGCCCACCAAATAAATCGCAAAATTTCTGGCTGACCATGGTTAAGCCAGTGGCATAATTAAAATAGCTCATATCTAAACGGAATGTACCGTCTTCGCGCACTTCAATAATATTATCGTAAATTAAATCTACGTAGGTGGGTTCACCGTAGGGTGCCAACCCCATTAACTTGTACTCTCCGGCATTCACTTTAAAACCGGTGTAATACGTAAACGCGGAGTAAAGTAAACCCAACGAGTGGGGAAAATCTATTTCCCACAAAGGCGTAAGCTTTTTACCATCGCCCAGCCAAACCGTACTGGTCGCCCACTCTCCAACGCCATCCAAACACATTACCGCCGCTTTTTCATAAGGGCTGGGGTAATAAGCAGAGGCTGCATGAGAGCGATGATGGTCATTAAAAAGCAATTGCGGTAATTCTTTTGTTGGAATTCCACTCATTGCCGTTAGCGCTTTTTTAAGTGTCGCTTTCAAGAATAACTTTTCTTTTAACCACACCGGCATTGCCGCTATAAACGAGCGAATCCCAAAGGGAGCATAATGGAGATACGTTTCAAGCAAACGTTCGAATTTAACTAATGGCTTATCGTAAAAGACAATATGCGTTACGTCGGCCAATGATATTTCAGCCTCTTGTAAACAATATTCAATAGCTTTTGCAGGAAAGGCAGGATCATGCTTTTTACGCGTAAATCGCTCTTCCTGTGCAGCGGCAATAATATTACCGTCTACAACTAAAGCCGCTGCACTATCATGATAGTAAGCAGACAAACCTAAGATTATAGTTTTATTTTTCACGTGGATTCCTTCGCACTGCAACCGACAAAAGACTGGGGAATAGAGTTATGTACCAGTATTTACGACTACAACGCCCTTTTTTATTATTAAAATTTTAATAGCGTTTTGCCCATCAGCCCGTGGAATATCTAGTCGGTACGGCTGGACCGATTGAATACCGGCCAATTTTACCCGCTGATGCCCTGCAATTAATATTCGACCAGTTCTCTTTACTAACAGCAGGATCAGAAATACTAGCAGTTTGCTCATGAAATGCCCACAGCAAAGGGGCGCCAATACGCGCCATAGCGCACTCTTCACACCTATCGGCGTACACTGCGTTCGCTTCTCGCTGGAAATCTGGCGTATAAGCCCCAATAATAGCGTGCATTCATCTAATAATGACTCTGGAGCTTTACCATGCAGGTAAACACGCCCAATTCGACCGTAGATCGCGATACTGTATGGGAAACCATTCGAGACGAGTCGCAACAAGAAGCGAATATAGAACCCGCTTTAGCCAGCTTTTTTCATGCAACAATTTTGAACCACGATACACTAGAAAGCGCTTTAAGCTTTCATTTGGCGAATAAGCTGGCCAGCCCAGCCATATCCGCGCTGCAGATCCGCGAGATTATCGAAGACTCCATACGCCAAGACTGCTGTCTTGGCGAGACGGTGCGTGCCGACATAAGAGCCATCTACGATCGAGATTCTGCCTGCGAGTCTTACTTATTGCCGTTTCTCTACTTTAAGGGCTTTCATGCACTACAAGCCCACCGCATAGCTCACTGCCTTTGGCTGCAAGGCCGTAAATCTCTCGCGTATTTCCTGCAGAGCCATACGGCACTTACGTTTGGTGTTGATATCCACCCCGCAGCCAAGATGGGTAAGGGCATTATGCTCGATCATGCGACAGGAATTGTTATTGGTGAAACCACGGTTGTGGAAGATGATGTTTCAATTATGCAGAACGTTACTTTAGGAGGAACCGGTAAAGAAGCACATGATCGCCATCCTAAAATTCGTCAGGGCGTTCTCATTAGTGCGGGCGCTAAAATATTGGGCAATATCGAAATTGGCGCCGGCGCAAAAGTAGGCGCAGGCAGTGTGGTGCTAAAAGCAGTAGCCGCGCATACCACGGTTGTCGGTGTGCCTGCCGAACCCGTGGGCAAACCCGCCACCGATTCGCCGGCATTGGACATGAACCACCAAATTAACTGTGACCGCTAACCTTTTATTCCCAGGTGAAACTGGCAACCTGGGCAATGTGTTGAGCGCCGAATAAACACATCATTAAACGGTCTACGCCTAAAGCGACGCCAGCACATGCAGGCATACCGGCCGACATAGCCTCCAGCAAAGCATTGTCGGGCGCGATGGGGGCGCGCCCTAGCGCGACCCTTGCATCGCAGTCAGAATCGAAACGCGCTTTCTGCTCGGTGCCATCGGTAAGCTCCCAATAGCCATTGGCTAACTCTAGGCCACCCCAATAGACCTCAAACCGGCGTGCAATCTGTTCACCTGTCTCATTTAGTGTCACTCTAGCGAGAGCACTCTGACAGACAGGGTAATCGAATACGACCACGATACTGGCACCCAATGTAGGTTCAACCAAATGCGTAAACAATAGATCGAGCCACACACCTCTATCCTCGTCCTGCCAATCAATATCTAATCGTTCTTTCGCCAAAGCTCGCAACGCTTGCGTGCTGACACGATGAGGGTTCAACCCGCAAGCCTTTTCAAATACTTCCGCGTAAGTGCAATAGCGCACCGCCACCATTGGTTTCAGGGTCTGTAGTAACTCGACAACCTCTCTTGCTAATACCCGATCATCCAAGCCTAAGCGGTACCACTCGAGCATTGTGAATTCGGGATTATGATGCCGACCGGCTTCATCCTTACGAAAAGCCTTCGCCATAGAATAAATGGAGCCACTACCCGCCGCCAAAAGGCGCTTCATAAAATACTCCGGCGAGGTCTGTAGATACGCGTTATCACCCCGACGACAAACATCGTGAACTTGCAGGCTGTCTATATGAGGGTCTGTGACGGTTGTCTTTGACAGTAACGGTACCTCTACTTCATAAACACCTTTCTCGACAAAAAAAGAACGAATGTCGCTTAATACTCGGGCGCGCAGCTGCAAATTTTCAATTGAGGCGGTGGGCTGCCACGTCATAACCACTCCTGTTATACACAAAAAAGGCCAGCGCAATGCTGGCCTTTTGAATCATCATAAACATCGTTTTATTATTTGCTCGCACGACCAATATATTCGCCGGTACGTGTATCCACCCGCACAACTTCGCCTGTAGATAAAAATAAAGGTACCTTTACAACGGCTCCAGTTGACAAGGTTGCCGGCTTGGTACCGCCTTGAGCTGTATCGCCTTTCAAACCTGGATCCGTTTCCGTAACTTCTAACTCAACATGATTAGGGGGTAAAACGGCTAACGGAGATCCGTTATAGAGCGTTACCACAACAGTATCTTGCTCGCTTAACCACTTCGCCGCTTCACCTACCACAGTAGCGTCACCCTGGTGCTGCTCAAAAGATTCTGGCTCCATAAAGTGCCAAAATTCGCCGTCGGTATAAAGGTACTGCATATCTCGATCCATAACATCGGCACCCTCTAAAGATTCGCCCGATTTGAAGGTACGCTCCCACACACGTCCAGTTCTTAAGTTTTTCAATCGAACCCGGCTAAATGCCTGGCCCTTGCCCGGCTTTACTAACTCATTTTCGACAATGGAGCACGGATCTCCATCTAACATGACCTTTAAACCGCTTTTAAATTCGTTAGTTGAAATAGTGCCCATCGATACTCTCGCCTATCTGAAAACTGGCAAAATGCCATAAGTTACTGTTTTTAAAGGTTTTTGCCAGAAAGATATTGCCCGTAATACGGGGTAAAACGCCCAACACTACAATTTAGCGGCCACCTTAATCCAAAGTGACGCGCATTATACAGGAGCTTGGGGGCTGAGGATAACAAGAGCGAGATTGAGCCCCCTCTTTCACGCAAGGCAATCGAGCAGAGCGATGCTAATGGGCTGCGAAGCCCCACGCCTAACAGGGAGGCGCATGGCATTCTTATTCACTTTTTTCGTTTAACGATTGGCTAGGGCGTTTAATTTAGGTACCGCACATCGCCCGATAAAACCCCTCGGCAATACCCTCTGTCTCACACGTTAAAATACCGATACACAACCACCGGGTACACGCTGATGTTCAGTTTTTCAGTTTTTTTTCACCGCTACTAGAATCTATGTTTTACTACCTTTGTTAACCATAAAAAAATACCGAAAAAACCTAGCGGATGAAAACCGAAGGTCAATAAAACTAACCCGAAGATACCCTACACCGATTCCATTCTTTTCAACATGAAAGAGAAGGGCAAAACAACCGACTGCCAACTCAACTACGCAATGACAATTACAACAAAAAGGATAGCCCAATGAGTGCGAATACCTATACCCCAGCAACTACCGACCCTCTTAGCGTTTGCTTTGCCTTTCTCAGTTATATCGGCGAATCGCGTCCTCAAACCGAGGGTACAACACAGAAAATACTGAGCGACATACTCACGGTAATTGCGACAACGCCCACGCTCTGCCTAAACGGCCAGCCCGATTGGGAAATAGTGTGGGGGCCCAGTATTTATACCTACCCAGAAGCCAAGGCGCAAGACAGCGGCATGTTCGTTGCTCGCCAAATATCGGCGCCGAATAATTATTACGTTGCCATTCGAGGGACAAACGCTACGGCAACACTTGACTGGATATTTGAAGATTTTGATGTCTTGGGCATGAAAGATTGGCCCGGCGCACCTTCGGCAAAAATTTCCAACGCCACACACAATGGCGTTCATTTGCTATTAGATAAATTAGTGCCAGATTCGGGATTGCCCGGCGAGAAACAGTGCATCACAACGTTCCTTACAGGCCTTACGCAAACACCTGTGAATATTTGCTTTACTGGCCATAGCCTTGGTGGCGCACTGGCTCCCACCACCGCGCTGCACTTTAAAGATTCACAAGGCGTTGTTGGCGGATTTGACCCTGACTCAAATGCTACAATCAGTTGTACGGCTTTTGCCGGTGCAACGGCTGGAAACGCTGAATTTGCCGCTTACTCGAATCGCCAATTTGCTAAAGCCCCTATACGTCGAATTCACAACACCAACGATGTTGTACCTCATGCATGGGAAAAATCTACGTTAGAGCAAATGCCTAATCTTTACGATAGCATTTCAATTAAGCTCGACGAAAAATACAAAATATTACTCGATCTCATTATCGTTGCGACAGAAAATAAACACTACACGCAAATCGAAACATCAGTCCCTATAACATTCCCACTAGATGCGTCACAAGGGGATCAATATTTTTCGCAAGCAGGCTATCAACACGACCATTCATACCCCTTGATTGTTTTGGGGAATGAACAAGGGCAAGCGTTCTTAACACTAGTCGACAGCTATAAATAACTTTTTGTCGATTACATTCACCCCTACAGCACACCACGGTTACTTATTCCCGAGGCGTGCTGTAAAAACATACTCGCTAGTAAGAAGCGATAAGCCCATAAGGTTTGAATTCAGCAATTGCCGCTATTACCTCTGTTTCTTTTCGAGCAATATCGTCAACAGCACGACACAGTGCCGTAGTCTGACCATTCAAATCTAGGGCCATCGCCCCCACAGACGCTTCGATATTTTTACCCATCTCCTCCATTTTTTTGCCAAAGTCTTCCATATTCCCGTCAGAGGAAAATAGTTCACTCATCACATTGCCCATTGCGCGAAAGGTCACGTCCTCCATTAACGCTTCAACGGCCGCCTCAAATTCACGCTCGAAATCGTCACTATAAGGCGATTGGTTTTCATGTAGCTCTACGCCCCGATTAAAATGAAACGTGTCGGTCGAAAAATACGCGTTCACTTTTTCTTGCGAGAGCGCTAGCAACGTCTGTAATGCCTCGACATCTTGGGTCTCAAGTTTAAATAGTTCGCTAAACACCGACTCAGTGACGGTTTCAGCCGTTTTTAACGCGGCTATGGCCAGCGTATGCATCTCGGGTAAGATATCGCGAATAGCCTGCTGGTATTCTAATACCGCAAGCCTCTCATCGGCGTCTAAGCTAAGAGGTTTTTCCTCTAACGTCATATCACCGCCCGTCGTCATCACAACAACCGCTTTCTTGCCATCAATAAAATGTATTTCATTGGCAGAAATTACGAGCCCAAAACGTATATCTGTAGACTTATCGGTTGCACAGTTTAGCGGTACATCGTCGCCGCTAACGCTAATCGAACTCATAGATAAACCGAACATGAACAACAATACATAAGTAGCGAAAACGGTAATTTTTTTAGTTAGCATTATGTCTTTCCATTGAAAAAGTCAGTTTATAAACACGCACAAGACTGCACAGCAGAAAACATGCCAACACATAAAAGCGTTAACTTTCATACGCTTGGCCATACGAACAACGCGGAAATTGGTCAGCAGCACCTAATGGTTAGCCTTGCGCACCATTCATTAGTTGAATTGGCGAACCCTGCACAACAAGCGCTCGTGCACTTGGTTAGCCTTATGGCGATGACTTAAGATCTGCATGTACCGGAATGGAACACAAATGTTCACGTTAGCCAAGAGAAAAACGCAAAAGGGGGAGCGCTCATAGGCGCAGAAAAATAGAACAATCAACACTTACGGTACGCGCAAGAAAACATACTAACCCGTGCCGGTATTATTGCCTTACGCACATGCCGCTATCTACCGCGATGCAGACAAAAAGGCAGCGCCATTTGCACACTGCCCATTACCGTTTTCACATCAACAACACATCATATAACCGCTGCTTTGCAATATTGATCGATAAACGTTTGATGACTGGGTAGCTTTTCGACGGTCATGCCAATGGCGTCTTTCATACTGTTAAGATAAATCGCCAACTGGTCATCGCCCATTGTTTTCGCAAGGTGATGATAGTGTTCCGGTTCAATCCCCTGCCCTAACATTACTTGCGTCCAAGAGTCGACTCTAAAGAGTTCCCCCGCCGCCTGATAGGCATGACCGTTTTTTTGAAACAACGCAATGCGGTGGGCCAAAGTATCGGGGATATCCATATTTTTACATCGACGCCAAAAGCTCGAATCATCTCGTTGTGTGGCGTGGTAATGCAGTAAAATAAAATCACGAATACTGGTAAGCTCACCAACGGCCAAGGTATTGTATTGATCTTGCAAAGACTGATCGACGCCATTAAACGGAAATAACTGCATTAATCGGGTAATGCCCATCATAAATAGATGTATGCCCGTGGATTCTAACGGCTCTAAAAATCCTGCTGACAAACCAATGGCTACACAATTTTTATTCCACACTTTTCGCCTTATACCGGGGCGATGCTTAATGACTCGAGGGTCGTTAATAGGGTTTCCTTCCACCTCTCGTAATAACGACGCGGTCGCTTCGTCATCTGATATGTGACGGCTCGAGTAGACATAGCCATTTCCCATTCGGTTTTGCAATGGAATACACCAACGCCATCCTGCGTCGAGTGCGACAGACCGAGTCATAGGTAAAGGTGTGCCCGTGACGTCAGTTTGTACTGCAACGGCGCTATCACAGGGTAAAAGGTGAGACCAATCTTCAAACCCAGTTTCTAACGTTTGCTCAATAAGCAACGCCTCAAACCCCGTACAATCAATAAATAAATCGCCTTCAATCGTTGTGCCGGATTCGAGCGTTAACGATTCTATATTCCCCGTACTGGCATTTTGATTCACCTTGCTAATGGTTCCTTCGGTATGTACAACACCGTGCTCTATAGCAATAGAACGTAGAAATTTGGCATACAGCAATGCATCTAAATGATAAGCATAATTAATGGGTGATTTATCGGAGGTTGCAAACTTACCCTGTTTCGCTGCCTGTAGCTCTAAGCAGTAATCACCAAAGTCACTACTAAACCCTTGGGCCTTTCCATGTAACCAATAATGCTGGAATTCAGACAGCCAACTTTCTTTACCTGTCTGCCCAAAGGAGTGAATATAGCGATCGCCTTTTTTTCCCCAATCCTCAAACGATATTCCAAGCTTAAAGGTTGCTTCAGTCGCCTTCATTAAGGCGCTTTCATCAATACCTAATAACTTATGGAACGTACGCGCGGTGGGAATAGTCGCCTCGCCCACACCAATTGTACCCATCTGTTTTGATTCAACTAAGGTTATATTAAGCAAGCTTCCCAGCTTTTTAGACAGTGCCACAGCCGCTATCCAACCAGCCGTACCGCCGCCCGCAATGACCACTCGTTGAGGGGTGTTTTGATTATTACTCACAAGAAATCCTCTTTGTTTTTATTCTGCGAAGTACTTTTGCACAACGCGCAAATCAGACTCTTATCTTGGATCAATATTTTCCGGTTAAGTTTTAATCAGAAAAACCTGTTCATAGGGTATTACGCCTTCTTTACCCCTAAATAGTCGATCGCTACGCTATAGGAGGTAGGCACAATTGGCGCATGCCTCGCCTGCAAAGCATATTGCCGTTAACCACGAAGCTAAATGACAATACCTCTACCACAGCAAGGCTTAAACGGTTATGGCCTGAAAGGCATCAATTTAAATCGGAACGAATAGTTCTTAGCTGGAATTAAATACTCTTCATGCGACATAGCCCCCAACTATAATTGCCACCCACCCCCATTTGCTTGTTGATACCCACAATTATTCGAATGGAAAAACCGTCCCCATTCCCCTTGGATACAATAGGATTGTTGGTCTACCCAATAAATCATACAATTAAATTTGCCATGCGACTGAATTAAGCATGCACGGAAAAGCGAATAACGCTTCAGCGAGAACTTACGAGCACCTAACCGTTTTATTTTTCTGAAGTGTCGAGGTGTTATCGCGAGGCTGATGAAGTCTAGGTATAATGCGCGCCGAATTCGCTTACGCTATGGTTAATAGTTTAAACGTTACCTTTATTTACCCAGAATATGGTTACTCCTATGTCCTCCGCGTTCCATCCCCCGCATAGCGATGCCATTCAAGTTGTTCCGCTTTGCAGCTGGCAAGAAGAGCTGGGGCAACTTATTACATCACCAGAACAATTACTGGAAGAATTGGAACTCCCCTTCGAGATTCTCGATGAAGCACGAAGAGCCGCTAATCTTTTTCCGCTTCGCGTACCACGCCCCTATCTTTCTCGTATTATTAAGGGTGACCTCAATGACCCGTTATTGCGACAAGTAATGCCTCTGGGAATAGAAGCGAATGCCACCGAAGGCTTTACATCAGACCCACTAGCCGAAAAAGAGGCCAACCCGGTACCCGGTATTATTCATAAATACCACGGCCGGCTATTACTTATTGCTGCACCACAATGCGCCATTAACTGTCGCTATTGCTTTAGACGAGAATTTGACTACGGCGGAAATACGCCATCACGAGAACAATGGCAGACAGCGTTAAGCTATATTAGAAATGACGAATCTATAGAAGAAGTTATCATGAGCGGTGGAGACCCTCTCACCTTAAATGACCGTCAATTGTCCTGGCTATTTAACCAAATTGAAAAAATCCCCCACGTGACACGCTTGCGCATACACACACGACTTCCCATAGTTATTCCTGCCCGCATAACAAAAACACTGCTGAAAAACCTTGCCGCCTTAACGCTACAAACGGTTGTAGTGGTTCATTGCAACCACCCCCAAGAAATTGATACACCCGTTCAGCAAAGTCTCGTACAACTAAAGTCTGCAGGTGTCACTGTATTCAACCAGTCCGTTTTGCTGAAATCTATCAATGACAGCGCTAACATTCTCGTTAAGCTCAGCAAACGGTTGTTTACCTGTGGCGTAATACCCTACTATCTACACCAGCTGGACAGAGTTTCCGGCGCAGCTCATTTTGAAGTGAGCGATAGAAAAGCAAAGGATATCTATCGGCATATGCTTGCCGAATTGCCCGGCTACTTAATGCCTAAACTGGTAAGAGAAGAAGCTGGGGCTAGCAGTAAATCACCCCTGTAGCCACAACTATGTTTGATTGAAAGGAGCGTCACAGAGTATTCACTGTAACGCTTCACATCCAATATAGACGCTATACTGGGAAGAGTTTCGATCGAAATGGAGCCGCTCCAAGCGACAATGAGTCCAAAAGAGAATTTAATACGCTATATCGATAACTTACGGTTGCATGATGCAACCGTAAGTAAGTTGTCCTTCTGTAGCTCGAAAAAACCTGCGAAAGTAAAAGCGTGGGTGGAAGAGTTGCGCCAAACAAAAACATCAGAAACCAGCGCGGTTCTCTATTCAAGCCTTCCCGAATTTAGCCGTTTGAAAATAGACCCTGAAACCCGCTTGGAAATGCTTGAAGCCGTTCGGCCAGCAACGCAACATGCCATCGAAGGCCTCACTGGAGCCTTTATCAATCGCTCCGTGACCAGCTCAGCAAGCGCGCAAAAAACAGCCATTATCGCCCAAGGCATTCAAAAAGCCATGATCGATGGCTACTGCCGATGCGTAGCCGACTTTTGCAGAATAAAACGTTTCCGGCCGGCCCAAGTAGAACTTTTAGTCACCTCTTTACATCGTGCAATTTCAGGTATTGGTCTCGTTTTTTTCCGAAGCTATCAACTGTACTCTCAACCACCCACCGGCTTCTGGCTACATTTACATGCCTTATTTCAAATAGCCGATCATTTCGACTTACTAGCCAAACCGGTTAAAGACGCACTGCTAAACACCACTCGCGCAACCAATATTCAAACGGCTTACATGCGCGTACTACTCATGGGCACCGCAAAACTTAATCAGATCAGCCAAAAAAATGTAGCGCTCGTTTACGATGCGTTCGAGCTTTGGGCTCAATATGGGCGGCTGCATACCAGCCACCACCAAGACAAAGACATTTTCTATATTGTTAATATTTCGGCCGATCAACCGCCCACGTATAAATCTCGGTTCGACGGAAAATCGACGGATCGAATATTACAACTGAATTTCAAGGTGCTCGTCAGCCTGCTAAGCAAACACTCTCGAACCAATAGTTCGCAGCCCGCCGAAGACGAAATCGACCATGTCACAGGCAAACTTCCTGTACCAGCGGGGTTTCCAGATTCTCTCATGGACCACCTGCTTAATTGTTGGAGCAGTATCAGCCAGCGAAGGCAAGAGCGCCGAGACGTGCAAACTGTCGCCGAAGTATGTGTTGGGCTGGTAAATACGCACTACTATGTAAGCGGCAAACAAGCTTTCGACGATTTTACTGGCCAAAGCGATCTCGACGGTGGCCGCGACGTGCTAAGCACACTCTCTTCTAGTATGGCCTCGCCCTTCACTGACGCTCCCAAAGGCGCCAGCGAACAGGTCCCTACGCATAGTGTTAGCGTGCAAAATGTCAGCGCCGGTGGGTGCTGTTTGCTCTGGAAAGAAGATATCCCGCCGAAGCTTCAGTCCGGCGAATTAATAGGCATAAAAGAAAAGGGCCGACATAGCTGGAGCATAGGAGTAGTACGCTGGATACGTCAGTTCAAAGGGATTTCTCAACTCGGCATACAAACGCTTGCCAGCCACCCTAAGCCCTTCGGTGCGGGCCAGATGTACGATATGGGCGGCTATTCCGATTATGCGCGCGCATTCTATATACCCGCCCAGAAAAATGGCCAGAACCCAGCGTCAATCATTACCGCTTATGCACCCTTCAAAGAGACGGATAAAGTAAAAATATATGATGGCGAGTCCATATTTACGGTAAAATTGACCAAAACACTCTTTTCAACAAGTAGTGTTCGCCAATTTGCCTATCACCCCTTAGACTCGGCAAATAAAGAAACGAAGCCGCGAAAAGCGGGAAATCAAAGTTTCGATAGCGACTGGAATTAAAAAGGCATAAAACGAAGCGCTTCATTCGTTTTTTTGCTGGGTACTTCACACGGGCTATACTTATAGATCGAGTACACTTGCGCCCCTAGAAATTTATGCGTGTTGGTTATATTAAAATGACCGACCGACTCTGACAGAGTGTGTAATAACACAGCGTTAAACGCCTCTGACAAAGGTAACCGGATAACGACGCCTTTCAACCTATGTCTCAAAACAAAACGATTAGATTGTTAATACTGAATGATTCGCGGTCTGAAGCCGAACGTCTCATCAGTATGCTACACAACGCCGGCCGTCCAGTGCGGGCACAACATGTAGACAACATTGAGGCGCTCAACAAGTTACTCCAAGAAAAAGTCTGGGACCTCCTAATAGGCCTCGACAGCAGTCAAAGCCTAAAACCCCTCGACGCAATACGGCTCATACGAAAACTCAACAAAGATGTACCTTTTATACTTCAGTCCAATGACGAAGGCTCCCAGCCTATCGTTGAAGGGTTAAAGCTCGGTGCCGCCGACGTCGTAAAAGTAGACGAAGACCAACATTTATTACTGGCCATCCAACGAGAATTCCAACACCGCGAAGACCGAGATTTACGCCGTTTCGCTGAACGCCGACACAAAGAGATTGAACGGCGAAACCAACAACTCCTCGACAGCTCTCGCGATGCGATAGCTTTTGTCCAAGACGGTATGTTTCTCTATGCAAACGATTCCTTCACCGAACTTCTAGGCCACGAGGATAGAGATGAGTTCGAGTGCGTGCCCGTAATCGATATGATTCGAGACGCCGACCAAGACAAGGTCAAACGATTTCTTAAAGACTTCACCCTAAAGGGCAGCGACATCGATTCCAATATGCTGGAGTTTTCGGCGATTACCGCGGATGGAGCCGAACGAGCCCTTAAAGTGGATGTTCGCAAATCAAATTATGAAGAAGAAGTTTGTATTCAATTTCTCATTAAAACAAACGATGGCGGCAGCGAAGAGCTAGAAGCACAGCTGGAACACATTAAGAATCAAGACCTCGCGACAGGGCTCTACAACAGAAGCTATTTATTAGACGCATTACATCAAGCCGTTGACAACGCCGCTAATGGGGACGCCAACAGTACACTGCTGAATGTGGGTGTTAACAGTTTTACCGAAACCGTAAAAGAAAAACTGGGCGTCGCATCGTCTGATATTGTGCTGGGTTCTATTGCCGCCTATATGAAAACGCTCACAAAAGAAAAAGATATTCTTTGCCGCTACGGCGACGATACCTTTATGTTGCTGGTACCCAAAATTGATCCGGAAACCACGCTTCGTCGAGCCAATGAGTTATGTGATCAGCTTGCCAATTACATTGTTGATATCGATGGTTCCACTCTTCACTTTACCTACAACATTGGTATTGCGATTATAAACGAGACGACCGCCAACGCCGAAATACCTATTGAGCAAGCACATAAAGCACTCTCTATCGCTCAAGCAGAAGACATTGAAGGCGATCACGTTCGTATATACGAACCCGAAACCAAAGAAGATTCGAAGAAAGATATTGCCAACATGGTGCAGCGCGCACTCGATACCGGCCGTTTTAAATTACTCTATCAACCCATTTTAAGTTTGCGCGGCTCAGATAAAGAACACTATGAAGTGTTACTGCGCATGATGGACGAAGAAGGAAAAGAAATTTCGCCCAACGACTTCCTGTCTACGGCAGCCCAAATAGGCGCCACGACCAAAATAGACCGCTGGGTTATTCTCGAATCGATAAAAATACTATCTGAGCACCGCAAAAATGGGCATCAAACGCATTTAATGCTTAATTTAAGCCGAGAATCAATGCTCGACGCCACATTACCTCCGTGGCTTGGCGTTGCTTTTAAGGCTGCCAATTTGCCGGCCGATGCACTTGTATTCCAATTGGCCGAAATTGATATTAACGATCACCTCAATGTAGCAGCCTCGTTTACAGAACAAATTAAGAAGCTTGGTAGTAGCTGTGGTATAACGCGATTTGGGTGTGCACTTAATCCGCTAAACGCGTTAAAACACGTTGCTTGCACCCATGTAAAAGTAGACGGTTCTTTTACGCACGATTTACAAAATAGCGGCGACGACTCAACTAGCGCGCTGAACGAACTGGTCAGCCAACTGCACCAAGAAGATAAAATCACCATTGTTCCATTTGTCGAAAATGCGAGCGTTCTCTCTAAACTGTGGCAATCGGGTGTTCATTATATCCAAGGCTATTATCTACAAGGCCCCGTCGACGCCATGAATTACGACTTTGATACCGAAAGCTAATTCAAACGCACACCATTAACATCTCCAGTCTTTATCGGCCTCAAACACTCTTTGTGTCCGCCCACTGATAGAGCCCTAACGCACTCGTTAAGCGTTCGTAAATCTTTAGCCCGCGCTCTGAGCCCCTACCCCATATAGGTATCGAACAACTCTTCTCGGTGATCCACAAAGTCATCCAAGTTGGTTTGGCTTCGGAAGCTACTTGCTGGAGGCGTGTCGTACATGTCAGCAAATACTGGGTCGGCAACAGCTTCGCTCTTAGCTTTCAGGCTAGCCTTGGACGCAGCGGCGGTTGTTTTCCAAGCATAGACTGCGTAAGGGTCCATATTTAGCAGCTGGTTAAGCAAGTGTTTCGCTAAGACGAGATCCCCGGACGCCTTAGACAGCTCTAGCATAAGGTTATCGTGGATGGTCTCGTAATCATCGAGAAAACGATCTAACCGTTTTTGTATCTGGACGTTGAAGGCTCCAGAAGGCGGCAGCTCGTCGTGGTTCAAGAAATCGTTCACTTCATCCGCATTCACAACTTGCTCATCAAAAATTGCCTGTACCTCCGCCATCGTTGTAATACTTGTTAACGTGGAAAGGGTCACTCGATGAGCAACGGTATGAGGCCCCTGCGGAATACTGCTTATTTTACAATGCGGTTTGGTATGAGTATAAGTGTAAAGCGTTGGCACCCGCGCCGAAAGTTCTGAGCGCCCAGCGGTTCTTAGCAGCTTGTCATAAGCAGTAGCTTTAGCTTTCGTTGAATGTTCTTTATACGGGTCGAAAGTGGAATACCAGCGCCCCGCCGCATACTTTTTAACCTTTAATTGTACTGCCGCCTCGCCGTTATTCGAACGGTCATGGCCTACATTAAATTGACTGCTGCTGTGCGCCATTGCTTGCGCCCCGCGATAGTGAGCCGCTCGCTCGCCCATAACATCCGCTTCTCTTTCTAAACGGGAATCATCATTCACATTCATTTGCCCTTTCAATTGCGTAGTCGCCCTTACCCGCCCCTGCTTCTGCTGTACCACATGCCATGCCTCATGCGGTAAATGCTTTTCTTGGCCGGAAGCGAGATGAATATGAGAGCCTTGCGCATAGGCGTGCGCTTGGAGCTGTGCAGGCTTGCTGGAATTATAATGCACCTTAACATCCTGCATGGAATAACCCGAAAGGCGCTCTAAACCCGATTTAAGCGTGTCTGGTAATCCTGTAGGATTGGCGTTGTTCTGTGGTGTATGCTGAGAGGCAGAACGATAACCATTGTCAGCGTGCAACTGTGCCGTTGGCTTTGTTTGAAGATGTGTTTGAACTAAGGTTTGAGGCGTTCGATGCGACAATGGCGGGGAGTAATGATCCGTAGCCTGAAAAACGGTATCGCTTTCGCTACGCTTTTTAAAAAGAGCATTCGGTAACATCCCAACTGTGCGTGATCGACTCGCGTATGAATTCAAGTTTAGCTCCCTGTTATTGTTTGTTTCGCCTCTGGTCTTTAAGAGCGGACGCTGGAGGCGCCTAAAACGTGCGCTACTCCCTTAACATAACAAACTTTTCAAACCACTTAAAACACCATAACCAAATTACGAAATTTAGTGCTAAAGGTTTTCCATGCGTTACGCTCAACAACACACTCCTGCACTACGGAAAAACCAACACTCTCAGCGGCAAATAGTCGCAAATTTAGTCTATTTCGCGGTCGCGAAAACCCATTAAGTACAGAATCGCGTCCAAACCCAAGGTCGAGATAGCTTGCTTTGCCTCCGCTCTAACCAACGGTTTCGCACGAAACGCGATACCTAAGCCCGCAATACTAAGCATAGGCAAGTCATTCGCACCGTCACCCACCGCGACAACTTGCTTCAACGAAATGCCTTCTTGCTCGGCAAGCTCGGTTAACAACGCAGCTTTACGCGCACCATTAACAATCTCACCGTTCACTTCACCGGTTACTTTACCGTCGACAATCTCTAGATCATTAGCATAGACATAGTCTATGCCCAACTTGCCCTGCAAATACCGACCAAAATAATTGAATCCGCCCGATAAGATAGCCGTTTTGTAGCCTAGCTTACTTAAGGTTGAAATTAGCCGCTCAGCACCTTCGGTTACCGGCAGGCTTTCGGCAATGCCAGCCAAAACAGACTCATCAAGCCCTTTTAATAACGACATGCGTTGCTTAAAGCTCTCGTTAAAATCGATCTCTCCGCGCATTGCGGCCTCGGTTATCGCTGCAACTTGCTCGCCGACACCGGCCGCCTTGGCTAGCTCATCGATGACCTCCGCCTCAATCAGCGTTGAGTCCATATCAAAACATACCAGCCGACGTGTACGGCGGAACATATTGTCTTCCTGAAACGCGATATCCACATCAAGCTCAGACGCTAGCTCTGCAAAATCTGCTCGAAGCTGCCCGATATTACCGGCCACGCCACGCGCCGAAAATTCCACGCACGCGATAGAATCTTTATCGCTTTCGTCTAATGGCACTCGGCCCGATAACCGGCTGATATTATCAATATTCAAGTTATGCTCGGCGACCACGCGCGTGAGCGCTGCAATTTGGCTAGCGGTTATCTGTCGCGCGAGCAACGTCACAATATGCCGCTCTTTACCTTGATGACTAATCCATTCGGCATAGCTGCCCTCTGGTATCGGTTGAAAGCGTACTTGCATACCAATGTCATGCATTCGATAAAGAATATTCTTTACGACAGGGGAAGAATCGCTTCCATCCGGTACTTCAACCAACATTCCTAATGAAAGCTGATCGTGGATAACCGCTTGACCAATATCCAGCACATTGCCATTGTTTTCCGCCAAAATAGCGGTAACTTCTGAGGTAACCCCCGGTTTATCATCGCCGGAGATATTAATAAGTATTAGTTCACGCACAACGGAGCCCTTGTCCTACTAACTAGATCGGCCGGCATTATAAAGGAAGACAACGAAAAAATATTGCGGACACTGCAATTGCCAATAAGACTATTTGCCTCTATGGTAACTGGCCCGCCCCGCCAAAGAGGTGGACGAATGCGATAACAAGATGAGGGGTACGCATTGAGACTTCAATTTAACGGCTTTTCTCCGCTCTCTGCCTGCTTAATAGGCATTATTGGCGGAGTTGCACTCGCGATTATGATTACCCTACCACGCCTGCAACAGTTAAATAGCACTCATAGCCAGCACTACGGGAACGCGCTCGCCTCCATGGCCGCGAATCAGGCAATCGATGCCAGCTTTAATCACGACCTTGTTCGGCTTCAAGTAATACTCCGCGACGTAATGGAAAACCCTTATACACGCTTAGCGACTCTACACGACGTAGAAAACAACCTGCTCGTTCAAGCTGGAGATACACGCTCCCTAACCGACGCTACACAAAGTTATACCGCCCCTATCGTTCTGCACGACAGTATCGCCGGCTACCTGTCTGTCACTATTGAAGACAAACCCACCATTGGCCGCACTCGCAAGTGGTTTGCTGTCCTGCTAATTGCGACACTACTAACCTTGGTTATTGGGGATTGCTATCGTTGTAAGTCCTTTCAATATCTACCCATCAAAAAGAGCGATGATGAGAAAGCAGACGATGAGCGTGAAAGCAGCGAAAACGACATCGCCCAGCAGCAAGCGTTGGCAGCGTTAGACGCACTACCTAAAGTCTATGCCATCATCCATATTAAAAATTTAGCCGTTCTTAACCAGCAGTTAAATGGTGAAAGCTTCAGAAAAACACTCAGCACCGTACAGCACACAATTAGCGATGTATTGGCCCTTTACAACGGAACAGGTTACGAATTAGAAGGAGACCTTATTCGATTGTGCTTCGCCGCCAACGACACGGAAAACGAAGCCTTATTTCGAGCCGCGTGTAGTGCATGGCTCATCGTTGAACTCGCAAGTATTACCAATAATATCCCGCTGGATTTAGCCGCCTTCGTATCGGCTAATCACTTAGATCTGGCGCCAGCAAATCTACCCATCGCAGGCTTAGTGCTTGAATCTCATGCAGCAAGTGACGACCTTATTCGCCGTCGCCTTCAGTTTCTAGAAGTAGGGGCTTTAGATGGCCGCAAGGTAGTAGCAGGCTTTCAGCAACCCTTCCAATCACTACTAGAACGGCAACGGGCTCAACTGAGCAGCCTATAGAACCTATTGACCAAAACGCTTGCCGCCCGACGCTAAATAGGCCAACTCCTCAGCAGTAGACTCACGGCCAAGCGCTACGTTGCGGTGAGGGAAACGTCCAAACGCTTCAATAATCTGCCTATGCTCTCGCGCGTAGGCCGCAGTTCCCTCTATATAATCCTTGTAAGGTGGCTCCGCTCTGCACGCCAATGCATCGAACAACTCAACCCCCTGCTCTTGTCGCGCCATGTCCTCGGCGTGCTGCAAAGGCATGTATACAAAAGTACACACGATTGGCGCTATCGGCATATCCAGTGACCTAGCCAATACAATATCCAGCAAGCTAAGCGCTAATGGGTCATACTCAAATGCACGCGCACTGCTACGGAAACAATTCCGACTAAACTGGTCAAACACTAGGATAGCGGCAAGCAGCTCGTTAACGGATACATTACTCTCTACATTCAGAACCTTTGCCGAGACCGGCAGCGTCTCAAATAGTGGGCCAAATACTTGCCTTATCTCTGCATCAAAACTCGGGCCGCCGCTATACCAGCGCTTAGCAACTCGGTTTAACGAAGCCGCATTCTCGACACAATTATCAAACCAAAAATTATAAATTTTATTACTGTCAATCGTTAACATAAAACACCAAATATTCAGCAAACTGTCACATTAAAGTCATCTGCCAAGCTTAGCCTGCGAAGGAAGCTAGTGCAGCTTTTTTCGAAAAGCGGCCTTACATAACGTTATACACACAGGCAAACCAGGAAAGGTTTCTATCATGATAAATGTTGAACAAGCCATCACGAACAAATTCCCCACGTTTGCTAAAAAGCCCGCTTTAATTCGTAAACCAACCCTCAAGCTATTGCAAAAACTTGTCTATGAAAATGAAATTAATGGCTTTTTAGAAAAGTACGGCGATAGCAAAGGTGTTGCTTTCATACAAAACGTCTTTGATTTTTTCTGTTTTACCTATACTGTCAACGAGCGCGATAAGGCCCGAATTCCCCCGCAAGGACGTGTCGTCATTATCGCCAACCATCCAATAGGTTCACTTGATGGCCTAGCGTTACTAAAATTAATCAGTGAAGTACGTACCGACGTCAAAATTTTAGCTAATGATATGCTAATGAATTTTGAGGGTTTACATGAACTTTTGATACCTCTCGACAACATGAATGGCAGTAGTGCCCGCAAAAGCTATAAGCGTGTTATCGAACTACTGAATCAAGATGAAGCAATTATTGTTTTTCCTGCAGGAGAAGTTTCCCGCGCCCGACCGAGTGGAGTGAAAGACGTTCTTTGGCGACCTGGCTTTTTACACTTCGCACGAAAATCTGGCGCACCATTACTGCCTGTTCATATTCAAGCAAAAAACTCACTTCTGTTTTACGGTGCATCAGCCCTCTACAAACCACTCGGCACTGCGCTACTCGCTCATGAAATGTTCAACAAACATTCGACCGAAATTCGCTTTAGTATTGGGGAACTCATATCCCCTGATGAACTCAATACCGAACAGCTTCTCGATCGCACGTTGGTAAAGCGACTAAAAAACCATGTATATAAAATTGGCAAGCACACGGGCAACCGATTTTATACACAGAAAAAAATTGCCAACGCAGAGCCTTCTAACAAAATAATGAAGGAACTTAATCAGTCGCAGAAAATAGGGGAAACTCGAGACAACAATGAAATTTACCTTCTCAATTATAAAAACAACTCCTCGGTTCTTAAAGAAATAGGTCGCTTACGCGAACTCGCCTTTCGTATGGTGGGTGAAGGTACCGGCCAAAAGCGCGATCTTGACGAATACGATCATGACTATCGCCACTTAGTATTATGGAATGCCAACAATCAGGAAATTGCCGGTTCCTATCGCATAGGCGAGGGTTTACAGGTGTTAAAAAAGAAAGGCATAAAAGGGCTTTATACCAGTAGCCTGTATCGATTTTCACCGGAAATGATGCCGTACTTTGAGCAAGGCGTAGAGCTGGGGCGCAGTTTCGTCGCGCCTCAATATTGGGGGAAAGCGTGTTTAGATTACCTATGGCAGGGTCTCGGTGCTTATTTGGCACACAATCCAAACGTGCGTTACCTAATTGGCCCCGTTAGCATGAGTGCAGATTACCCGAAAGACCTGATGGACACGTTGGTCTATTTTTATCGCCGTTATTACGCGTGTCCAAACGATTTAGCAAAGGCCAACCACCCATACCTGCTATCGACGGAAACAATGAATCGCTTAGATAAAATATTTTGTGATTACGAAGCCGATAAAAGTTTCGAGGTTATGCAAAACATTTTCGCCCAAAAAGGCCATAAATTGCCCGTTCTGTTTAAACAATACACGGGCTTGTTTGAAGCCGGTGGTTTTCAATCCATAGTCTTCAGCTTAGATCCGGAATTTGGCGATTGTCTTGATGGCCTTTGCATGGCAGACCTAACAAAACTAAAGGCAAGTAAACGAAAGCGCTATATTGGTAGCTAACCTTTCCCTTTGCTATAAAGGGGAGTAACGCTCTACACCGACATAGCCAAGCTAACCCACATGGACATTAGTAAAAATATGCTAACCCAAAAGATTATCAGCCGATGGAAGACATTATTGTAAGTGGTGTGAACAAATGCATGCACACCTCGTGAAACCACATAGCACCACGCAAGGCCAATCATTACGGTAGTTTCTTGCTGTAACACTATAGCCAAAATAGACACCACATAGAATAACACTGGTGTTTCGAACATGTTCGCCAAATGTTTAGCGCCTGCGATTATAGCTATTGGGATTTCGGCATTTTTGGGGTCGTATAATCGATAATAGCCCATACTCACCTTTCGGCCTCGAACAGACTGAAACCGAAGGTAGAAATTGTAACAAATAAATAAAAATATAAAGGCTACATAGGCAAACATGGGGTAAAGCATGATTTCTTCCTTATGTTATAAACGGCCATTTAAAATCGTTTCTTCGAATGGCGCTCTTTGTTTTCCAATTTTTTCTTATCACTTTTTCGAAGTAAAACATAAGTTGCGCCATAGCTTCCGTGGTGTTTTTGAGCTGTATGAAAAGCCAACACCGCATCAAACTGCGGCAACCAGTGTGCGACACAGCTTTTCAAGAGCGCAGGTATTTCGCGGCCCTCACCTTTGCCATGCGTAATCAAAGCGCAACGCACATCCGCCTCAAGACAATCATGTATAAATTCAAAAATAATTTTACGAGCTTGTTCGACAGTTAGTCGGTGCAAATCCAGCCGAGCATCTAACTTATACTTACCCAACCGAAGGTTTTTAAAAACACCGTGTTGCACGCCAGGGCGCTGAAAGCTTAGCTCCGCCAAGGGCTCGACAAGGTCGACGGGCACGGTTAACGGATCTTGCTTCTCTTCGGCCACCTCTTGCGCCGCTAGACGACGAGTTTCTTTATCAACGTCATTATCTTTTGACGAGTTTATTATTACGCGCTTTTCTACTTTAAGCGGTTTTACGTCATCGCCAATTAAACGGCCAAAATCATTCTCTTCAGACATACTGCTCTCGCTACTGCACTATACGGTAACAGGGTATATAGGTTTCGGTAGGTATTTTCATTCTATCTTGCTGCACAAATGAACGTAATAAACGATCTAACGGCATGATGACATTAGCATCGCCTTGAATTTCGTATGGGCCATGTTCAGCGACAGCGCGAATACCATGCTCTTTAACATTTCCATCGACAATTCCAGAAAATGCCTTTCTCAAATTAGAAGCCAATTCATGGGAGGGTTGATTTTTTGTCAACTTTAACTGCGCCATGTTGGCATGGTTTGGCAAAAAAGGTACTTGGAAGTCCTTATCGATATTAATAACCCAGTTATAGTAATAAGCATCATGCGTTTTCTTGCGATAATCTTTTACATTCGCCATACCTTTGTGCATTTTTCTGGCCACCTCGGCCGGATCAGCAAGCACAATTTCGTAG
Source organism: Teredinibacter purpureus (assembly GCF_014217335.1). Taxonomy (NCBI): domain Bacteria; kingdom Pseudomonadati; phylum Pseudomonadota; class Gammaproteobacteria; order Cellvibrionales; family Cellvibrionaceae; genus Teredinibacter; species Teredinibacter purpureus. Next base: position 114,484 of record NZ_CP060092.1, read on the forward strand.
AGCGATTGTGCTTCTACACCTAACGCACCACCAATGAAATCATCAATCTGTCGAAAATATTCACCGGAACTTTTCGGCCCTGTAAAAATTAGGGGAAAAGGAAGCTCTTTATTCGAGGGGTGCAAAAGAATACCAAGTATATACAGAATCTCTTCGGCGGTGCCTGCACCGCCAGGAAAGACGACAATACCATGCCCGCTGCGTACGAAAGCTTCCAAGCGTTTTTCGATATCGGGCATTATCACCAACTCGTTTACGATTGGGTTGGGGGATTCGGCTGCAATAATACCTGGCTCAGTTATCCCTATGTATCGCCCACCTACCCGCTGCTTTGCATGCCCAAAAGTTGCACCCTTCATAGGACCTTTCATTGCCCCTGGGCCACACCCCGTACAAATATCCATTTTACGCAAGCCAAGCTGATATCCCACTTCTTTAGCGTAATCATATTCTATTTCGCCAATAGAATGCCCTCCCCAACACACCACAATACTCGGTGATATATCCGTTCTCAATAACCCTGCGTTACGTAGAATATGGAACACACCGTTTGTAATACCTTCCGATGTAGAAAAATCAGCGTCGCTATTTTCCAGTAATTCATTGTTGATGTAGATAATGTCGCGCAGAGCAGAAAATAGATGCTCTTTGATACCTTGAATAATTTCGCCATCAACAAAGGCATTGGCCGGGGCGTTTTCCAATTTGATTTTGATACCACGCTCTTGCTGAATGACATCGATAGAGAAGTCAGAAAAAGCATCGAGGACCTGCTGAGTATTATCGGTTTCGGCCCCGGTATTAAGTGCGGCAAGCGAACAACGACGAAATGTTTCGTAGACGTCTGCGTTACTACGTTTTGCTAGGCGGGCAACTTCCTCTTGAGAAAGTACATTGAGGGTAATATCAGGCGATACAAGCGCTGAAATTTTTTTATCGATAAAGACAGTACTCACGCTATTTCCTTTAGTACTCGGTTCGGATTCATACGCTGAGAATATTACCGCCAACTTGAAACTTCAAGATGACGGCAACACCAACGACAAAATTATCCGTCGCGGTTAATGTACGTGACCATGATCGAGTTCTTCAGCAGTTGCTTCGCGAACCTCTTCAACCGTTACATCAAAGTTCAATACCATTCCGGCGAGTTCGTGGTTTCCGTCGATGGAAATACCTTCCTCAGTGACTTCTTTTACCACAACAAATTGTTCTCCACCGGCTTCGGTCTGAGCCTGAAACTCCATACCCACTTCGATTTTCTCGATACCAGCAAAAGATTCACGCGGCAGTGTTTGCACTAGCTCGTCGATGTATTCGCCATAGCCATCCGCAGGCGGTACGGTAACGCTTTTCTTGTCGCCCACCACGCAACCGACAAGCGCATTTTCAAGGCCAGGAATAATATTGCCTGCACCCGCTAAATACTTCAGCGGTTCCGCATCAATAGAGGAATCCAGCACCTCTCCTTGCTCGTCAGTAAGGGTGTAATGGATAGATACCACACAGTCGTTTTCAATTTTCAAGAGAGTCTCCTATGGCGCAGGCAGCGCGTCGTTCAATTAGATCGGGAGTTTAACGCAGGCGACGTAAAATTAGTACGGCACCGCTGACCATTTGCCGAAACAAACATACGCTCTAAACAGGTCGGACGGTGGAAGACACAGCCAAACAGGACCCAAACGGCGAGTTCGTAGGGACACCAGTAGACCGCCTATCGAGAAAGAGGACATAAGGAATATAAGGTAAGGAATTGTTTGGCCCCAACGACTATTGCCGTGGGTAGCGTGATCGTCCAAGCACTCAGTTTTGTGCGGGACAACAGTCAGTGAACGGGATTAAAGAAAGCCCCGCCAACCGCTTTAGCAGTTGGCGGGTAAGCGCGAGGCTATCGCAATGGGTTTAAGCTTAACTATTTTGTTAAGCGATTTTCGATCAGATCATCCACAACACTCGGATCGGCCAATGTTGAGGTATCACCCAATTCATCCACTTCGTTTGCGGCTATTTTACGTAATATACGGCGCATGATCTTACCCGATCGTGTTTTCGGTAAGCCTGGCGCCCACTGGATTTCGTCTGGCTTAGCAATAGGGCCAATTTCTTTGACACACATGGCCACGAGCTCTTTCTTCAGCGCATCGCTAGGCTTCTCCCCTGTCATCAACGTCACGTAGGCATAAATACCCTGCCCTTTGATACTATGTGGAAAGCCAACGACAGCCGCTTCAGCCACTTTGTCATGTAGGGCTAACGCACCTTCAACTTCAGCGGTACCCATTCGGTGACCCGAAACGTTAATAACATCGTCAACGCGGCCGGTAATCCAGTAGTAACCGTCTGCGTCGCGACGTGCTCCGTCGCCGGTAAAATAGTAGCCAGGAAAAGTCGTGAAGTAGGTTTGAATCATTCGATCATGATCGCCGTAAATCGATCGAATTTGGCTAGGCCAAGACGCTTTAATCGCCAAACTACCGGCACCAACGCCATCAATTTCTTTTCCGTCTGAATCCAATAATACAGGTTCAACCCCAAAGAACGGCAACGTGGCCGAGCCTGGCTTAAGTGCCGTTGCACCTGGAAGAGGCGTTAGCATGTGCGCGCCAGTTTCGGTTTGCCACCACGTATCCATGATGGGGCAACGACCGTCACCAATCACGTTGTAGTACCACTCCCAAGCTTCTGGGTTAATGGGCTCGCCCACTGTGCCTAAGATGCGTAGCGATTGCCGTGAAGTGCTCTTTACAAAATCATCGCCTTGGCCCATCAAGGCCCTGATCGCGGTAGGCGCTGTGTAAAAGCTCGCAACGTTGTGCTTATCGCACACTTCCCAGCAACGCGCAGCCGTTGGGTAAGTAGGTACACCTTCAAACATTAAGGTTGTTGCGCCATTGGTCAGAGGGCCGTATACGATATAGGAATGCCCTGTTACCCATCCCACATCTGCGGTACACCAATAGACCTCGCCTTCCTGATAATCAAAGACATATTTATGGGTCATTGCCGCTTGTAGCAAGTAACCGCCCGTTGTATGTAAAACCCCTTTTGGCTTGCCTGTAGAGCCTGAGGTATAAAGAATAAACAACGGATCTTCTGAATCCATAGGTTCGGGAGGGCAATCAGCACCCACTTCAGCCATTTGCTCGTGGTACCATACGTCACGCACTGGGTTCCAAGCCACCTCGCCACCAGTACGTTTAACAACCAGCAACGTACTGACATTAGGGCACTGGCTTACGGCTTTGTCTGCATTGGCCTTTAATGGCACTGCTCGGCCACCCCGCAAGCCCTCGTCTGACGTAATAACAACCTTACAGTCAGAATCTTGAATACGGTCTTTTAATGCCTCGGGTGAAAAACCACCAAAAACAATAGAATGAACAGCACCGATTCTTGCGCAGGCCAACATTGCGTAGGCTGCTTCAGGAATCATGGGCAGATAGATACAAACACGATCGCCCTTCTTCACGCCACGAGCTTTCAAAACATTACCGAGTTTAGAAACTTTTTCGTGAAGCTCTTTGTAAGTGATTTTTAAATCTACGGTAGGATCATCCCCTTCCCAAATAATCGCGACCTGATCGGCACGCGTGGCTAAATGTCGGTCAACACAGTTAGTACTGACATTTAATTTGCCATCTCTAAACCATGTTGCTTCACCCTTACGAAAATCAAATTCACGAACACTGGACCACTTTTTATCCCACTTTAAAAAATCTTCTGCTTGTTGCGCCCAAAACTCGGCCGGGTCGTTTATCGACTGCGCATACATTTCATCATATTTTTCTTTATTGATATGTGCAGAAGCAGCGAAGGCTTCAGGAACGGGGTACAGATTGTTGTCTGACATGTCTCGACTCCATAGGTAAAGTTGCTTCACAGCAGACTTCAAATTAGTATTATTATTGAGGCGACGCTCTGACGATAGGTCGCCACAGAGCATCAAACGGATGAATGATAACGTGTTTCCACATTAGCAGACAGCGGGCCCAGAGAGGAATTCGACTTTGGTTGAGATGGGACAAAAAAATTTAACGTAGCCCGCAGGCATTGCTATAGGATAAAAATAAAGCGCATAAAACAGCAATGGAGAATGCCGCTGCTTTACACTGCGGCTATCACAATCATGACCAAGGAAAACCCAACCAGCGCTATGACGCTAGAGATCTATTCGAACACCACCCGCAACAAGCCAAGCGCCACCCAATTAAACACTTAACGCTGCAGGCTATTCGACCTGTACCGCAATTGTGTTGCTAGTGCGATCCACGGAATTGTCTTGCTTTAGGTAAACGAGGCGCGGTTTAAAATTTTCGGCTTCGCCTTCACTCATTTGGCCGTACGCCGCAATAATAATACGATCACCAACTTGAACTCTACGAGCCGCAGCACCGTTCATAGATATTGTTTTAGAGCCCGATTCAGCCAAAATGACATAGGTCGAAAAACGTTCGCCATTATCCACATTGTAAATATCGATACGCTCAAATTCACGCAAGCCCGCGAGCGCCACTAAATCTGCATCAATTGCACAAGAACCGTCGTACCAGAGTTCAGCCTGGGTCACACAGGCCATGTGCAACTTACCTTTTAACAGCGTAATTTGCATAAAATTGCCTCTACTTTTTTCTATTTAATACAGTCCAACTCTATGGACATGTTATCGATAAGTCTTGCGCGTTGTGTGTACATTGCGCCCAATATGGTGATATTTAAATCATCATCTGCAGCAGGCTCCAACGTTTTACTATTACAGATAGTAAAATAGTCAGGCTTAAATCCGGCCACATTAATTTGTTCTTTTGCTTCATGTTCCAAGCGAAGAAAATCTCGCTCACCTTCCACTACTTTCTGTAATACCCACTGAAGCGACCGATTCAGCTGGTTCGCATGTGGGCGCTCTTGCGCCGATATAAACCCATTTCTAGAACTCATTGCCAAGCCATCAGCTTCGCGAATAATATCGCCCGCAATTATTTTTACGGGAATACACAGGTCTTCTGCCATGCGTCGTATTATAGCTAACTGCTGGTAATCCTTAATACCAAATATCGCTGTATCGGGCTGAACTATATTGAACAACTTGGTCACCACGGTCGTTACGCCTTCGAAGTGCCCCGGTCTACTCGCACCACAAAGTACATTAGCCATAGACGGCACGATCACACGTGTCTGCTCATCCATTCCGTTGGGGTATATTTCATGCTCATCCGGACAAAACAAAAAGTCGCAGCCAATGCCCCGTAACTTATGGCTGTCCTCTTCTAACGTTCTAGGGTATTTATCCCAATCCTCATTTAGACCAAACTGGAGGCGATTCACGAATATGCTTACGACTACGACATCGCAAAGCGATTGTGCTTGCTTCACCAACGCTAAATGCGCGGCATGTAGATTTCCCATCGTAGGGACAAAAGCAACCGTTTTGTTGTCGATACGAGCCGCTTCTAACGCTGATCGAATACTATTGATATGATGAAAAATTTGCATGAAAGCCGTTATACCTAACTAGTCGTGCTGGGAAAAATATTCTGGCGCGAGGTTATCAAAACGAGTGTACTTCCCAACGAACGCTGCTCTACTTGTACCCACTTCGCCGTTTCGCTGCTTACCCACGATCAGCTCTGCCATTCCCTTATCATTACTTTCTTCGTTGTAATACTCATCGCGGTAGATAAATAAAATGACGTCCGCATCCTGCTCGATAGCACCGGATTCACGTAAATCAGAGTTCATTGGGCGCTTATTCGGGCGTTGCTCCACGCCTCGGTTCAACTGAGAAAGCGCAATAACAGGACATTCATACTCCTTCGCTAGCGCCTTCATCGAACGGGAAATCTCTGAAATCTCCTGCGTTCGCCCTTCTGTAAACCCACTGATCTGCATGAGCTGAAGATAATCGACCATGATCATGGCAGGGTTACCATGCTCACGCGCGATACGACGTGTACGTGCCCGCACCTCGTTGGGGGAGAGGCCTGCCGTATCGTCGATAAACAGCTTTTTATCTTTCATTTTACGAAATGCAGCTTCGAGCTTAGGCAAATCTTCATCACTTAAATTGCCATTGCGTAACGCGCCTTGATCAATACGACCAACAGACGAAAGCATACGCATCACTAAGGAGTCCGCAGGCATCTCTAAGCTAAAGACCAATACTGGGCGTTCTTGCGTAAACAACGCCGCTTCAACAAAATTGAGGGCTAAAGCGGTTTTCCCCATAGAGGGGCGAGCGGCAAGAATGATAAGCTCACCGCTCTGCCAGCCCGACGTTCGCTCGTCGAGTTCCGTCAATCCTGTAGAAAGGCCGGTAATATCTGAGTCGGAATTAAATAATTCATCAATTTTAGCGGCTGTTTTTTTCAGCAACGAATTAACATCTTCAAAGCCCCCTTCTTTCGGGCGCTCTTCTGCAATCTGTAATACTTTTCGCTCGGCTAGCTGAAGAAGGTCATCGGAAGCGAGGCCAGCAGGGTTGTAACTCGCCCGGCTAATTTCGGTTGCCGCCGCGATCAACTGACGCAATGTCGCTCGTTCACGCACGATTCGCGCGTAAGCCACCACATTGGCGCTGCTCGGCACATTTGTGGCGAGATCTGTCAGATAGTCGAAACCACCAGAAGCTTCGAGTTCATCCGTTTGGGAGAGAAATTCAGAAAGGGTAATAACATCAATAGGCTGATCTTTATCGATCAACAAAACCATTGCACGGTAAATATTGCGATGGCTGGATTTGAAAAAATCCGTTTCAGCTAAATTTTCAGCAACCGCGTCAAAGTTACTCATATCCTGCATTAGCCCGCCCAAAACGGACTGTTCAGCCTCCATTGAGTGTGGCAGGGGCCCACCCTCTGGCATGGCACCACTACTAGCGGAGCGTCCACGATCAGACAACTGTTGGGTTTCTAATTCAGGCATAATCGAAAATTTAACTTAAATACTCTTAATTAACTGCGCGCAAACGCAAAAAGGCGTAGACGAGCACCGGAAAAACCAGCCTCGAACTACGCCTGTACTGTAGCGTCTTACCGGCTGTATCACCAGCCAGTTAAAGCATTACTCTGCCGAAACAACCAGCTTAATAGTGTGAGTTAAATCAACGTGCAACTGAACATCAACGTCGAACTCACCTATTTCACGCAAAGTACCCTGAGGCAACTTAACCTCAGACTTAGAGACTTTTACGCCAGCAGCAGTAATCACTTCAGCAATATCGCGCGCACCGATAGAGCCAAACAATTTACCTTCATCACCTGCTTTCGCAACGATACTAAACTCGCCTTTTTCTTCGAGAAGCTTCGCACGACCTTCAGCACTTGTTCTACGGTCGGCAGCAGCAGCTTCCAACTCTGCACGACGTGCTTCGAAATCAGCAACGTTCCTAGCAGAAGCAGAAATCGCTTTACCCTGAGGAACCAAATAGTTACGACCAAAACCGGCTTTAACGGTAACTTTGTCGCCTACGGTACCTAACTTACCTACTTTTTCGAGCAGAATAACATCCATCTCGCTTTCCTCTAAAGTTTCTGCAGCAACACTATTGCTGCATCAAATTAAATCGCTTTCTGTAATCAAGCCAAACATCTGAAAAGCCAAGCAGCAGCGCGAGCAAGAGTATTGGCGGAAATAACACCAAACTAAAATACAGCCCAACTAACGCGCCAACACTCCATTTCAACCTTGCTACAAACCAGTGACATAACGCCAAGCCGGCCATCAACAAGGGCAATACTATTAGCAACTGCCAGTACAAGTAGCTATCACCCTGCCATTCGCAGTAGCAAAAGCCAATACAACAAGCCGCAGCGAGATGTATATTCAAACGCAGCTGATGAAACTCTTCCCGCAAACCACCAGGGTTAAACAGTAAGGCTTGCCACCAGCGGGCGATTAAAACACCAAACAATGCGTAAACAGCAAACGAAAACGCTATACCACCCACGATAAGCTGGCCATCTAACTCGCGCACAACGGTCACCCACTGCTCGCGCGTTTCCTTTGGCTGCGAATCTAACACCGACTGATACAAACCCAATAAACCTTCAGAGGGGTTGCTCACTGTGACCGAAGCCAAAATCGATACTAGAAAACTAAACGCAACCATTGCGCTTAGTGCTGCGGGCCAAGACGCGGTATAGCGCAACACCGTTGCCACAACATAAGCAACCAAAATGGCGCCAACACTGAGATATACCGCAAATGCACCTAGATCTTGCACTGCTATAACGGCGACAACAGCGAGGGAAACCCCACCGACAACTAATGCGCCTTCTTGCCAGCCTTTTCTTAACGTCACCAACCCTACGGCCACTGGCGTTAATAATGCTAATAGCGGGAACAGGCTTCCCACTAGGGCTATAACCATTGCTTGAAAGCGCCCGCGTAAAACAAACTCGGCAAGCGTTCGCATCATCGCGTTATAACCCTTTTGTTCGTTCGATTACTCGTGTGAATCAGTGTACGGCAACAAAGCCAAAAAGCGGGCACGCTTAACAGCGGTAGCCAGCTGACGCTGATATCGAGCTTTAGTTCCAGTAATACGGCTAGGCACAATTTTGCCAGTCTCTGAAACATAAGCTTTTAAGGTGTCTAAATCTTTGTAGTCAATTTGCTTCACGCCTTCAGCGGTGAAACGGCAAAACTTACGACGACGGAAAAAACGAGCCATGATTATTCCTCCTCACCTTTAGCTTCTTCAGAAGGCGCTTCTGCTGCTGCAGGCGCTTCTTCGGTTTTAGTTGCGGCTGCAGCTGCGGCCGAGGCTTCTACTACAGATGCAGCTTCAGCGGCACGACGCTCAGCGCGATTTTTACGCTCACGATTCTCTAGCTCAGCTTTCTGGATTGGAGATTCTTCAGTCACCGCTTCGTCGCAACGAACAACCATGTTTCGCAACACAGCATCGTTATAACGGAAGTTAGTGGTAAGCTCTTCAAGGGCTTCATCGGTACATTCAACGTTCATCAAAACATAGTGAGCTTTGTGAATTTTGTTGATGGAGTAAGCCAATTGACGGCGACCCCAGTCTTCGAGGCGATGTACGCTGCCGCCGCTATCTTTAACGGTCGCAGTATAGCGCTCGATCATACCGGGCACCTGTTCGCTCTGGTCAGGGTGGACCAGGAACACAATTTCGTAATGACGCATTTTTGCTCCTTACGGGTTAATGCTTCCTACCAGCCTAAGCAAGGCCAAAAATGTAGTGAAGCAAGGAGTATCGCCTTACGCTTAAAAAAGCTGTAAGGCGGGTTTGGGGCGCGGATTTTACGGGTATGCACATAATTTTGCAAGTAGAGGATATTTCGCGCGCACGCCACACTACGGGAAGCCGAGCCTGCACCGCCACATTTTATAAGCTACGCTGACGAACAACCTCAAAAAGCACCACACCAGTTGCCACCGAGACATTTAAGCTCGATACACTGCCAGCCATAGGGATTTTCACCAAATCATCGCAAGTTTCTCGTGTTAAGCGACGCATACCATCGCCCTCAGCTCCCATCACAATGGCTCGCGGCCCCGTAAGGTTCGCAGAATAGATATCGACGTCGGCCTCGCCTGCGGCTCCGGCTATCCATACGCCCTTTTCCTGTATTTTTTTCATTGCTCGAGCAAGGTTTGTCACTACCACCAATGGCACAGTCTCAGCCGCGCCACAGGCAACCTTGCGTGCAGTTTCGTTTAAACCCGCTGAATTATCTTTAGGTACTACAACGGCATGCACACCCGCAGCGTCCGCGGAACGAATGCAGGCTCCCAAATTATGAGGGTCCGTAACGCCATCGAGAATTAATATGAGCGGGTCCGTCTCGCTACTTTCAATTAGATCGAGCAAGTCTTTTTCATCATAGGTTCTACCGGGAATCGCATACGCAACAACCCCCTGGTGCGTACCTTCGCACAGCGCATCCAAATCACGCTTATCAACAATACGCACCTTCACCTGATAACTTGTTGCCGCCGCAAGGACCTTTTTAATACGTTGATCGTGCCTATCCTTCACAATAAGCAGCTCAGTGATTCGTTTTGGGGCGCTATTTAATAAAGACTGCACGGCATGAATGCCAAATATAGTTTCTGTTTTCATAATAAAAAATTTTCTTGTTACTTAGGCTTAGCGCTAGATTTAGCATTGGACTTAGACTTGTGCTTACGTTTTCGCTTTACTGCCGCTTTTAAAGGGGCTTTCTCGGTAGATGCTTTTACTTTTTTCGCGTGTTTTTTACCGGCAGGCACTTTCTTTTTTACTTTCGACTTAGCTTTAGGTTTGGGCTTTGTATTGGGCTTAGGCTTAGGCTTCGCCTTGCCCGCCGGCTTTACCTGTGAGTTTATCTCTTGCCTAGTGTGATCAGCCGAGCCCTCGCTCCCAACACGCTTACGTAGCGCACGACCATCAGACTGCCGCCCCTTATCCTGTATAGCAGAACCTGCTACCGGATTTACTTTTGGCGATTTCTTCGTTTTCTTCTTTTTACGCGGCACTATACCCGCAAGCTCAAAGTCAATTTTTCGCTCATCCAAATCAACCCGCACAACCTGTACAGCGAGTTCATCCCCCAAACGAAAAGCCTGCCCTGTTCGCTCTCCCACCAACCGATGATGCGCCGCATCGAAATTATAATAATCTTGTGGCAGGCCGGTAATATGCACCAAGCCCTCAATAAAAATATCATTTAACTCAATAAATAAACCAAACGCCGTAACGGCACTCACTACGCCAACAAACTCTTCACCCACACGATCTTTGAGAAATTCGCACTTCAACCAACTCACCACATCACGCGTGGCATCATCGGCACGACGCTCCGTTAACGAGCACTGCTCACCAAAGGCTGCCATATCAGCTTCGGTATAGGGGTAGATATTTTTCGCTGCCAATACTTTGGCCTTTGGGTGTCGCTTAACGCGCACTGTCTCAACTTTGGAGCGCACGACCTTACGAATAGCGCGATGCACAAGTAAATCGGGATAACGCCGTATGGGGGATGTGAAATGGGTATAAGCCGGGTAAGCCAGGCCAAAATGCCCCTTATTTTCTGGCTGATAGACCGCTTGATTCATACTGCGCAACAAAACGGTTTGGATAATATTTTGGTCTGGCCGCCCCACAATTGCAGCCATCACTTCTTGATATTCTTGCGGTGTAACTTTCTCACCCCAGCGCATAGACAAACCCAACTCTGCCAAATAGGCGTACACCTTCTCCAGTTTTTCTGGCTTCGGCGGCTCATGCACCCGGTAAAGGCCTGGCAGGCCCAATGCGCCTAGAAAGCGTGCTGAACATACATTCGCCGCCAACATGCACTCTTCGATAACTTTGTGGGCATCATTGCGATCAGTCGGGACTATCCGGCTAATTTTACGTTCATCATCAAATAAAATTCGTGTTTCGCGCGTCTCAAAATCAATCGCTCCGCGCGCCTCGCGGGCTGTACGTAACACTTTATAAAGCGCGTACAATTCATCAAGCTGAGGCAACAGATCGTGATACTGCTGGCGTATAACACTACCCGACTCGCCCTGAGCCTCAAGTACCTGCCCTACCTGGTTGTAGGTCAAGCGCGCATGGGAATACATAACCGCTTCGTAAAACGTATATCCACTAATACGACCGGCTCCGCTAATGGTCATTTCACATACCATGCAAAGACGATCGACCTTGGGGTTCAACGAGCACAACGCATTGGATAGCACTTCCGGCAGCATGGGCACAACAAAGTCAGGGAAATACACCGAGTTTCCACGCAACTGAGCTTCTCGATCCAACGCAGAATCAGGCTGAACATAATGAGAAACATCCGCAATTGCCACAAACAACCGCCAACCGCCAGAGCGCTTCGGCTCGCAATAAACGGCATCATCAAAATCACGCGCATCCTCACCATCAATCGTAACGAACGGCAATGAACGTAAATCTATGCGATGCACCTTATCGGCGTCGGCCACCTCAGGCGTGTAATCATTTACTTGCTCGTCAACATCCGTAGGCCACTCATGCGGAATACCGTGGGATCGAATCGCAACGTCAATCTCCATGCCTGGCGCTAAGTGATCACCCAACACCTCCGCAATATGACCCGTTGGGATTTGATGCTTATCAGGCTGCAGGACAATATCAACAGCAACAACCTGCCCCGCCTTCGCTCCCTTCGTATACTCCGCTGGGACCAACACATCACGGCCAATTCTCGCATTATCCGGCCGCACATACTGGATGCCTTTTTCAACGACAAAACGCCCTACTATTTGCGATGTATTACGCTTAAGAACCTCGACAATAGAGCCCTCTATCCGACCTTTGTAGCCTTCAGGCCCTGGGCGCACCAACACCTCATCACCATCAAACGCCTTACGCATTTCTCTATTGGTTAAATAGATATCGTGTGAGCCATCTGCCGGAATAACAAAACCATAACCATCGCGATGCCCCTGCACACGACCGGGGATCAGCGCCATTTTATCCACTCTTCCATAGGCACGCTTACGATTGGACATAACTTGGCCATCGCGCTCCATCGCAATCAATCGGCGACGCAACGCCTCTATCGCATCATCATCATTTAGCTGCATCGTTTTACACAAGGCGCGATGACTCATAGGCCCCGCAGACTGATCGAGAAGCTCCAGTATGAATTCACGACTAGGAATAGGATTTTTATAATTGCTGGCCTCACGCTTTGCGTAGGGGTCTTTTTGGGGGCTTTTAGTCAAGGGTGTATCCAAGAAAGGAAGGAGAGGCTTTCAATATAGCAAATTAGGTCAGTACGCATAACCCAGCACTCTCAAATAGACGTAAATCAATTGACAAAAAAAGACAACAAAATTATAGTGCGCGCCCTGCGCTAACCATGCGATTGCGACACGCTTCGAGCCCAAACAAAACAGGCTGCACATATCGCGGTAGATGAAAGTGCATTAATCGCCAAATTGGGAGCGCATCCTAATACGCCCAGATGGTGAAATTGGTAGACACGCCAGCTTCAGGTGCTGGTGGCCTTCGGGCCGTGGAGGTTCAAGTCCTCTTCTGGGCACCATTATATTTTTTGCCGTTTTCGGCTATATCCAACTATACCTTATCAATCAATGATTTTACTTTGCTAGGGTCGTTGGCGTTACATTTCAAGCCATATTCAGCCCTTTTTCGCATGATTTTACGAATGAATTGCGAATGAAGAATGCTTATATGGCAACGATCCGAAAACTCAAAAGCAAACGTTTTGTGGCTGAAGTACGGACAGTACAAATCCAAAACCTTCGATAGCAAAATTCAGGCAATGGCATGGGCGGCAGAAACCGAACAAAGCCTGTCTCCTGACGCCCTTATTAGCGGTATAACATTGGGCGATTGTTTCATCCGCTATCGTGATGAGATTTCCCCCACCAAAAAGAGCTACCGCTCCGAATATAATCGCCTCAATAAATTCTCACGCCACGCCTTGGCAGAATTACCCTTATCCGAAATTAAACAAACCCATATCTATGACTGGATTGACGAATCACTGACGGAGATAAAAAACAGTAGCGTTAATCGTTATCTTAATCTGCTCAGTAGTGTATTTGAACAAGCCAAACGCTGGCGCTGGACACGAGAAAACCCCACAAGAGGCATCAAGCGACCCAGGAACCCCAGACCGCGTGACAGACGTATCAGTGATAAGGAAATTGAGAAGATTCTGGATGTTTTGGGCTTTGACGGTGAAACCGTCACCACCCATCGTCACTTTATCGCTGTTGCCTTTCTGCTGGCGATTGACACCGCGTTAAGGCAAGGTGAGATTTGGGGGCTTGAATGGGAAGATGTATTCCTGAATAAGAGTTTTGTTCGTCTTAATGAAACCAAGAATGGCACGAAGAGGGATGTGCCTTTATCGAGCGAAGCCATTAGATTATTAAACCTCTTTCCACACAAAGAGGGGGCGAAGGTGTTTACTACCAATCAGGCATCCAGTGGTACGATCTTCAGGCGTTGTTTGGTCGAAGCAGACATTACAGGGCTTGCCTTCCATGACACACGACATGAAGCACTGACGCGCCTTGCACGCAAAATTGATGTGCTAGATTTGGCGCGTATGGTCGGGCACTTAGACCCTCGAAGCCTCATGATTTACTATAACGCCACTGCGGAAGAAATCGCCGCACGCTTAGGGTGAGGGGGGGGAATATCATGGAACTCTGGGAATTACTACAACTGCCCCGCCCTGAAATCGACAAGATGCGTGAGGAAGTGAAACTTGCCTCTGCACAGCTTGACAATGCAAGGCGCAAACTGACGGAAGGTAATATCACCTTCCATTATCCTGATGCTGAATTGCTGCTTTATCTGGATAACTTCCTGCGTGAAGTTCAGGGCGATGATCTTCACCCTGAAAACCTTCCTGATAATCTCGTATTTTTTTGTGGCTGTGTTTTGGCTCTTTTGTAGAGGGTGACTCACGCTTTGCTTATCCACAACACCGAGAGGAACGGATGACGGTGGTTGCTGGCATGATTATCCGCGCACCGTTCTTAAAGAAAACCCTCAGCCTTGAGCGTGTCTGCGAATATTACGATTTATTGCTTGCTGAAGCAGGCAGGAGGGGGTTTTACATACCTATGAGATAGTAGCTTAGAGCACTAATGTTTGGGGAAGTCTCTGTACAACAGATCTAGCGTAATTTCTCCAAATCTTTTAAGCAGAAGGGATTCTGTCTCATTCATCACAGCGCCTAACGATTCATTGATAGACTTTTCTATTGGGCATTGTGCATGCTCATCCGTCAATCCAATGGTAAATAGAGAAGACTCCCCAAAAGCTTTGTGAATATCCAGCAAGGTAATATCACTCAATGGCTTGCTGATTGTCCATCCACCATTACGCCCTTTCGTTGACTCAACATAACCATGCTCTCTAAGCAGCCCCATTGTGCGTCGAACAACCACAGGGTTTGTAGATTGCATCTTGGCGATCTGTGTTGATGTTATCGGCTCATCACTAGAGGCAAGATGCGCCAGTACGTGCAGCACACGGGATAATCGACTGTCTTTTCTCACATTACTACTCCGCCTTTGTCACCTCATCATAATGTAACTTTTAGTGTTACGTCTATTGTAAAATTGAATTTAATATGTAACATTAGGTGTTACATATTAAGATTTGGAGACACTCAATGAACCGAGAAGAAATTACCCAGCTCTTTGAGCAGCAAGCACCGCATTATGATACTCAGTGGGAAAAAATGGCTCCCATCAATGATGGCATGTATTTTTTGATAGAAACATTGGTTTCAGACTTACCCTCAAATGCACGAATTCTATGTGTTGGGGCTGGTACAGGTAGGGAAGTGATCTTTCTAGCGCGACGTTTTAAGGGGTGGGATTTCACTGTTGTAGAGCCTTCAGGCGCGATGTTAAATCTATGCCGAGAATTATTGGAGAAAGAAGGAATAGCCTCTCGATGCCACTTCCATGAAGGCTATTTGGATACACTCTCGATGACGGATAAGCACGATGCTGCGACCTGTTTTAACGTTTCGCATTTTATCCTTGATAGAGAGCAACGCACGACTTTCTTTGCAGAAATCGCACATCGACTCAAGCCTAATGGTTTACTCATCAGTTCAGATTTGAGCTTTGACACGCGTGCAGAAAATTATCAGAGCATCCTAACGCTATGGTTTCGCGTCATGTCGGATGCAGATATATCTGCTGAAAATATCGAACGCATGAAAAATACCTATAAAAATGATGTAGCGATACTTCCACTCCAAGACATCATTTCCATTTTTAACAAAGCAGGCTTTAAAGACTCCACGCCTTTTTATCAGGCGGGTTTAATTCAGGCTTATTTTTCTAGACGTAATGCGTATTCCGCCCCAAGCTGATCGCGCGTTGCGGATGAAGCTGATCTGATCCGTACCGCTAATTCTGGACACCACACTAAGCGAGTATAATCTCAACCCGAGGTGAACCATGACAACAACC
This sequence comes from Teredinibacter purpureus, assembly GCF_014217335.1. Lineage (NCBI taxonomy): Bacteria > Pseudomonadati > Pseudomonadota > Gammaproteobacteria > Cellvibrionales > Cellvibrionaceae > Teredinibacter > Teredinibacter purpureus. The sequence continues at coordinate 130,444 of NZ_CP060092.1, forward strand.
AAGAAAACCCGAAAGGTCCATTCCGATGAGCTTAAGACCGAAGCACTGAAGTTGGCGGCCATGACTCGCGTATTGAAGGTATCGCGAAGTAGGTTTTATCATTGGCTAAAAGTACAAAAGATCCGAGCCCTCGGCAGCAAGCCCGTGTCGATCGAGATGAGAAGGTGCTTGAGCGCTTTCGGGAGAGTATGGAGCGCTGCAGTGCCAAGGACTTTGCGCACGCTCATATCGACACCCTTAATCTGGCTGCAGATGGATTCGGCCATATTGGTCTTGATGGGACGCTTTGATAACGCCTGCCAGCCTTCGCATAAGGCTCTGCGATAACGCAAGGCCTCCTTAGTCGCTAAATCTGCGTGGGTATCATCGCCACCGGAAAATTGAAAAAGCTTATCTGTGGTCGTAACAATATTCTCTATTTCAGAGCTATCTTTGGCCTCCAATAATGGCAAGGTGTTGATCAACATAGCCTGATTGGGAATTAATTCAGCAGCTTGCTTAAGCTCTGCCAATGCCGCTCTGGCTTCAATGCAGCATTTTAAGACTGCCCTAGTTTCCAGCTCGATGGCTGGGGGCAATAGGGGAAGATCGTTATACGGCTTTTAGGGGTGCCAGCTCATATGTTCACAAACTCTACTTTTGTCGACATGCTGTGGGCTTGCTTATGTCGACAGCATCGACACGTCAAGACAATGTGTCGATATTATTAAAATATGCAAACATATGTGTCAACGCCAGCTTAAAACTGACCCACTTTTACCGATTATCGCCAAAGTAAAACTGACCCACCCCGTTTAATTATTGATCGATTGTGGCGGGGCGATGCCCGCATGCTTTTTGTTTTTTAGCCGATAGCTTTCTCCCGATATTTGTACAATGTGTGCGTGATGCAGTAGCCGATCGAGTAGTGCTGCGGTTAGTGTTGTATCGTCAGCAAAGGCATTTGACCATTGTGAGAACGGCAGATTGCTGGTGACGATAATGCTGCCTTTTTCGTAACGTTTTGCTATGACATTGAAGAATAAATTCGCCTCCTCTCGCCCAAAGGGTAGATAGCCAATCTCATCAATGATCATTAATTTCGGCCCAATAATATTTCGCTTAAGATAACCATCAAGTCGGCCTTGCGCTTTTGCTGTGGAAAGCTGCAACATTAAGTCGGCAGCGGTTATAAAGCGCGTTTTGTGACCCGTCAAAATGGCTTTATAGGCCAAAGCGATTGCAAGATGGCTCTTTCCTACACCACTTGGACCAAGTAACACCACATTCTCTGTCCGCTCTAAAAAACCTAATCCAGCAAGTTCCTGAATCTGTTTTTTGGGGGCTCCTGAGGCAAACTTAAAGTCGTAATCTTCTATGCGCTTTTGGGCTGGCAAACCAGCAAACTTTAGTAATGTCGCTTGCGTACGTTCAGCTTTTGCATCTAGCTCGGTGCGCAGTAATTGCTCAAAGAAGTCTGCTAGGGTTTGCTCAGTTGAGCTGGCTTTATCGGCTAGCGCCGACCACTCTCTGGCCATTGATTCCAACTTTAGCTGCGTGCAAGCACTGCGTATGCGTTCGTGTTGAATGTTCATTGAGCCACCTCAAGCAGTTGATCGTAGACGTCCAGCGGGTGCTGGAAGCTTTCTACCGGAAGTGGTCGTATAGTTGTAATAACCGGTGCATCTACTGTCTTGTATTCAGATGGCAGCGGCTGTAGATATTGCAGCTCTTTATCCATACGTATTTGGGGTTTAACATTAGTTGTGCCGTGCGTCCGCTGATGAGCTACGTCATTTAGCCAAGTGCCTATATGGGCATTTGCGGCCTCAACATTCAGAGTCAGGCCAGCTTGCTTTAATGTGGCAGACAACGGTGTGACAAAACATTGCTTAAGATAAGAGTTGAAGCGTTCAACCTTACCTTTGGTTTTAGCTCTGTAAGGTCGACAGGCCCGGGGGCGATAACCATAGGTGTTTGCCTGGTCTAGTAATTGAGCATTCCACTGGTGCTTACCATCGCCGTACGCATCGCGCTGAATCATGATGGACTTGGCGTTATCGAAGAGTATCTCCTTTGGTACACCACCAAAGTACTCTAGTGCACCCTTTATGCCTTCAAGCCAGTCTTGCTGATTTTCAGAACTAGTAAACTTTACGTAAGTACCTCGGCTGAACCCCATTGTAGCGACGAAGGCTTTAAGCGCATTTCGGCCTCGGCGAATGATCGTAAAGTCGACTTGCATTTGCTCGCCAGGTTCGGTTTCGAATCGCACGACTGGGTCATTAACCGAGGGTTTGAACGCATGAACAAACACCTTAATCGTTGATACGCCACCCGTGTACCCTCGTTCACGAATCTCTCTATGCAAAACAGTCGCAGGTATCCAGTGCGGCTTAGCTGCCTCAATACGTTCGAGCAAATACGGCTTGTAAGGATCTAGGATCGAAGGGCGCTGCTCTCGCTCCGAATATGTTGGTGTTTTAGCTGGTGCACGAAGGTAGCTTCGCACGGTATTTCTGGAAAGGTTGAGCTTTTTTGCAATCGCGCGAATGCCAAGCCCTTGCCTATGTAATACGTGAATATCCACTAATATCTCCTGAGTAATCATGTCACCGCCTAGCTATTAATCCGGCGGCTATAGTGCCTCAGGTGGGTCAATTTTCATTTGGCGTTAGTGGGTCATTTTTACATTGGCGTTAACACATATGTGCTTAGCGCTTAATAAATACGGCTTTTTTTGCGAAAAAAAAGAATTGTTAAACGTTGAACCAAAACTATATTATCGGCCCTCACAGAACTGAAGAGCAACACTATTGATGTAACACTGAAAGTAACACTTCTAAAATCAAATATTTAAAACAATCAGTTAAATCAAATAGATAGTGAAAAATTAAAGACCCTCTTCTGGGCAGTAATTCAAAAAAAACCCGAATAAATTCAATATTTATTCGGGTTTTTTCGTTTTCGTCTGAAGAGCTACCTGTCCCAAAAAAAGCCCAGCATACCGCCAGTTTTTTTCGAGGCTCCGCCCCTTATCAAAGAGCTAGAGGTCTTCCAGCGTCAAATACACCAATGTCTGATTCAGCAACTGATAAGCCACCTCTCCAAATGTCATAGGCCCAGTTAACTTTCCAGTCTTCTTCCCTTCAAGCTCTGAATACAAAAAGTTTAAAATGCAATTACAAGAAAACGCGATAGCATTACTATCACCACTTGGCAGGGATTGATTAAATTCAGTCACGTAATCATCTATAGGTTTTGCAAAAAAGTATTCTACATCAGGGAATACCGGCGCATACAAGTTGACCGTGCCATCGCACACTTCTTGAATACTCACATTCACCATTACGCCAGAATAGTTCGCAACTAACGGCAAGCGCGTATCAATAGACTTTTCTTTTATATATTCAGAGAAGTTAACGTCTTCACCGTTCACTTTACAAGTCGCGACCTGAAAGCCGTTGTCAGGAAACTTTATGGAATCACCCTCGCCCTGCGAGAATAAATTCACCGTTTTAATATGTGCAACCTGCTGATCGGATAACGGAATATGTATGGCGGCCGCCTGCGTATCACTCAACAGCCCTCCAGCAGGCCCGAAACCGACCTTTGCGGTTCGCGTCTCTAACTCATCAAGATGAACGCCTGCTATCCACCCAATAATAGGCGAGAAAAACATCTTCTCAAAATCAGGTGCATTCTGAGCGTAAGACAAATGAACATCCGAGCTCGCAGGTAAAATTAATATAGTGCACCCATGCTCAGGCGCTTCCAACGAAATACGGGAAATAGTGTTGGCATCATACAATGTTAAGCGAGGTAAATTATTTGAGGCTAAACCAGAAATTACATTTACATATAATTTATCTTGATCGACTTTACCACCCTCGTCCGTCATAAAATACGGAATGGTACCACCAATCCAATTACCCGATGGCAACGATGCGAGCACACGCTCATCGCCAGAGATAACCATGTAATCACCTTTAGAAATCATACTAACAACTTCATCTCGGCTTACTGCCAAGCTTGAAAATGATACGGAACCTGCTGCAGACATCTTCTACTCCGAATACTTAAAATTAGACTACGGCGACTTGCTTAAGCAAAACACCGACTTCCTGACGCATAGACTTTTGATTGTGAGCAAGAAACTCTCGAATACGACGAGCCGCCTCCAGTTTAATAACGGCTTCTGGCTTCTGGCTGCCGACTCACTTGAGCCCTCAGCTTAGCCAGCAATAGGCGGTAGGCAACATGATTGCTCGGCACGAAACCTTCGTCTTCCAATATTTTCTGCCAAACCTCATGCTGCTCACTAGGCAATGCGACTGCCGATTTCTGGCGTATATCCATCGCCCTATTAAGTAAAACTAATTCAGGCTTCAACGATCGGTAATTCTTGCGAACATACTCCCGAATAGTTTCAATTGCCTGAACTTTTTGCTCTTTAGAGCGACCCTGAACAAAGGCCGTTCTCTGACGAGAGACCAAAAGACTCAATGGTATAGATTGCGAATTTAACGTTAAACGCCCGCTTAACAAGTCCAACCAAACAGGGCTTCTTAACGCAGGTAAAACCAATCGCTGCCGGCTCTTCACCGCTCTTGCGCGCTGCTGCAACTTAGCAGAAGTAATACCACATACCTGCTCAATCTCAGCATCCAGCTGAGCGCTATTCTCAGTAAAAAATTGTCGGAGCTCGAGCATCAAACCAACCCGCTCCGCAACAGATGTTGCTTTTGCATACGCCAGCTTCAGTTTACTCAGCAAAAATTTCAGCGGTAATATGTGTGTCCTTACAATTAATTTATCGCAAAGTACACGTTCCCAAACAGGATCAATTTCTGTAGGAAGATAGGCCAAGGCTCTTGCATGAACAGGAACTTTTTCAAGGTCATCCTGAATGGCCTTCAATGTTGCCTCGCCAATATTATAAAGATCTGCAATCACACCGGCGTCAACGCCCTTAATTTGTGCAACTGCCACCTGTTGGCGCAAGAAGTTTGAGTAATGCCGGGCAGGATGCCCAAGAAATGACGGCTGACTTACCAGCTCTCGCGTAAAAAACTCATCATTAGAAAAGGCGGACTTGGGAACCTTCGCGCTAATCAAGCAACTATAAGTTCCAATATTCATATAACGCCAGCGACCAGGAACAGAAACATCAGAAGAATCTTTTTTGGTCGAATCAAATAAACCGAATCGGCGTCTTTTATCTTCTACCTCAAGCTCAACATGAAAAACTTTTTCCTGCTCGTTAATTTCTAGAGATTTAATCGCCCAAGGAGGCTGAATACCTAGAGCACGCTCTAGATTATGAAGATCATTTCGTTCCATCCTGCACCCCTAACCATTAGCACAGACGTGACGCAAATATGCGCCCAGCAATTTGCTGCAATCGATACACAGTAACCCAGCAAGTATACATCCAGTTAAGTTACCACAAGTAAAAAAACGCCTAACGCAATTCTGAATTGATAAAAAAGCCTAAACCTTTTTTAGGCCCGCATGGAAACAGAATTTCAACGTTAATGCAATTTATTCTCGCTATCTTGATCTAGATTTGATTTTTACAATTATTAACTTAACCACGTTTATTCACGCGATAAAAAACTGTAAAAAAATCTGAATACGCCACGATACAAATGCGATCCGAAAAAAAACAATTCACCGCTCATCGCCCGAGCAACTCCACTTATCGATCACATACAAATGCGCTAGCGTATTTATTAAGTAATTCAATCGCCGGATTCATACTTTCTTCAAAAACTAATGACGAGTTAACACTTTCTGGCACCCAAAAACGTTCTGTGGCACCCGTAAGTTTCACATATTGCAAAACATGTTATGTAAACTAAAGCGACACACTGACCTTTTCGCGAGATAAGGAAATTCTTTTCTCTGTGAGGTAAATCACCGCAAAAGTTATCGGTTTTATTTTTGCAACACTTTCGAGATGCGTATGAGGAGCATGTAGTACATGGCTATCCCTTTGAAATTAAGAGTTGGCATTATTGGTTCGGGTAAAATTGGAACCGATTTACTAATAAAGATTCAGCGGTCAAAACAACTGCAGTGCGATCTGTTTGTTGGTCGAAATTTAGACTCCCCGGGCATAAAAAAAGCCCAATCTCTTGGTGTCAAAGTCTCCGACAAAAGTCTGCAAGCATTTAAAGACTACGAGGGGAAACTCGACCTAGTCTTTGATGCAACATCAGCCGCTCACCACCGTGAACATGCAATCTACTTTGAGCGGGAAGGCATTAAAGCTATCGATTTAACACCCGCAAAAGTCGGTCGATTTTGTATCCCGACGATTGATGCCGATGCCGTTACGCACGAGCCTAATATTAATATGGTGACATGCGGAGGACAGGCCTCCATTCCTGTGATCAATACATTGTCTAAAACATATTCAGATATTACCAAGCTCGAAGTGCGCTCTCACCTTGCCGCCGATTCAGTAGGGCCTGGTACACTCGCCAATATAGATGAGTACTACACCAGCACTGCCTCTGCAATTTCAGCCTACTCCTGCGTGCAAGATGTACTAGTTGATCTGCAGCTCGAAAAAAGTAAATGGAAGCCCGACATGCTCACCTGTATTCGGGCGTACACAGACGACTCTGACCTATCCAAGCTGTATGAGCCGCTTCAACAACGCGTTGCCGAGGTAAGAAAGCAAGTGCCTGGCTACAACATTGTGGGAACACCTACATACAAAAATGGCGCTATCGAACTATTAGTTAGCGTAAGAGGGCAAGGCGACTGGATTCCTGCTTATGCTGGTAACCTAGACATAATCAATTGTGCCGCTATTGCAATTGCTGAAAATTATGCAACTTATATGGGGATAGAGCCTATCCAAGAGCATGAGAGTACAAGCGAAGCCACGCACGGAGCCCTTGGCGCCATCTGGGGAATGCTAGGCAAAGGCAACAAAGGCATGGCCACAACAGCTTAATGATTGAAGCGTGACCGTCGTTTGACGCCGAAGAACTGTTTGTTAAACGACCCTTCACGGCTGGATTCCTCATGTTAAACTGCGCCCCTTTTTCATTATCAAGAGACGCATAAACATGACCGATTCAGCCAACAATCCCTCTCTAGAATCCTCTGAAAGCCGTGTGAGCTATGGTATTGGCCTGCAAGTAGGCAAGCAGCTTTCGTCAAACACCTTTGACGGAATGAACTTCCAAGCTGTCGCCCTTGGCGTTGTTCACGCCTTAGAAGGCAAAGAGCCAGTCGTGCCTGAAGCCGACTTACAAGTGGCTTTCGCAGAAATACGTCAACGCGTAGAAGCCGACGAAGCCGAACGCTCTAAAACATTTGCAGCTGACGGTGAAGCATTTTTAGCCGAGAATTCCGCTAAACCAGGTATTACCGTTACAGAAAGTGGACTTCAATATGAAGTTTTAACGGCAGGTGACGGCGACAAGCCTTCTGCAGCATCAACCGTACGCACCCACTATCACGGTACGCTCATCGACGGCACCGTTTTTGATAGCTCGGTAACGCGTGGCGAACCTGCTGAATTCCCCGTCAATGGTGTAATTGCCGGCTGGACAGAAGCATTACAACTGATGCCCGCAGGATCTAAATGGCGATTATTCATCCCTTATCAACTGGCTTACGGTGCACAAGGTGCTGGCGGAGCAATTGGTCCATACTCGGCACTCGTTTTTGAAGTAGAACTGATCGCAATAGTCTCTTAAGGCTGGATGACACATCATGTGGTTTAAAAACCTGCGGATATTCCGCCTAAACCGAGCGTTCGACACAACACCGGAAGCTCTCGCGGAAGCACTTGAACCTTTTGGGTTTCAGCCCTGCGGCAAGCTCGACCCCGTCCGTTACGGATGGGTACCGCCGCTCGGGCGAAACGGCACCGAATTGATTCACGCTTGTAATGGCAACATTATGGTCTGCGCAAAGCGACAGGAAAAAATTCTGCCCGCTGCCGTCATAAAAGAGGAAATGGAAGAGCGCATTATTGCCATCTCCGCCGAAGAAGGTCGCTCCGTAGGGCGAAAAGAACGCGACAGCATCAAAGACGAAGTTATTTTCTCTTTGATGCCGCGTGCACTAGCAAAATCTTCGTTCGACTTTGCTTATATTGCGCCCAACGAAAGCTGGATGATCGCCAACGCATCTTCAAGTAAGCGCGCAGAAGAACTTGCAAGCGGTTTACGAGAAGCACTTGGCTCGTTTCCAGCAATACCACTTTCCAGTCACACCGCGCCTGTAGCCGCAATGACCAGCTGGATAAGAGATGGCGCTGCGCCTGCCCCATTTACACTTGGCGAAGAGTGCGAACTGCAAGCCGCGAAGGAAGGTCGAATAATTCGCTGCAAGAACCAAGATTTAACAGCAGACGAAATACTCAACCACATTAATTCCGGCATGATTGTCAGCAAACTTGCATTAACGTGGAAGGATACGATTCATTTTATACTGGACGACCAATTGGCCATCAAGCGCGTAAAGTTTGAAGATACGCTGCTCGATAAAGCCAACGATCGTCATGCTGAATCGATGGCTGAACAATTTGACGCCGATTTTTCCATTATGGCAATGGAGCTAAAACACTTTATTAGCGACTTGCTCATCGCGCTTGGCGGAGAGAATACTTCAGAATAGTTTGACCACTTTTGCATTCAAAAGCGAAAAACTTGCAGGCAAACGTATAAACCCGCTGGGTCTTACTAGAGAGGGTTTATACGTTTATTTTTATAACTCGTCAAAAAGTTCAAGCAGAAAGTTCGGCAAAAATGGGCGACCACGCTCATTTAGAGAAGTCGCTGTAATTTTAGCGAGGAGAACCGGCGTATCACTACCTTTCCGAAAAATACCTTGGTTAAAATTAAAACGAATTTTAGAAGAGCGAACCAATGAGGTTCCCACCCAAAATACTTCACCCGGCCTTAAAGACTGCTTGTAATCAAGCTCTGTACGAATAACCACCAAATTAATCTTTTTTTCCGCTAACGCCGCAAAATTAACCCCAACCTCCAACAAAAATTCATGACGAGCATGCTCTAAATATTGCTGATACACACTGTTGTTCACGACACCCTGCAAATCACATTCGTAGTCTCTTACCTTCAACTCCAACTTATGACTATATTCCATTAAAATTTTACCTCTAACAATCTCACATCAAAAATTAATACGGCGTTGGGGCCTATCTTATTGCTTGCCCCGCGCTTCCCCCAAGCCAATTCAGGCGGCACGACCAATTCATAACGAGCACCCGGTTCCATTAACATCAACCCTTCGCGTAAACCGGGTATAGCCTCAGACATTAAAAATTTATCTGGCATGCCCGTTTTATAAGTATCGGCTATCACACCTCCATCAGCGCTCAACACTCGCTGGTTCACCACAACGGTGTCGCTTTCCGTTGGTCGGCTACCGTCGCCCTCCTCAATAACACTGTACAACAAACCACTTTCGGTAATCATCGCCTCTGCTCGCAAGCTATACTTTTCTAGATAGGCCTCACCTAGCTTCCGATTTTGCCCTGCCGAGCCTTTATTTAGCTTTTTCTTCTGCTTCATATTCGTTCATACCGTTGTCATTGAACCCCGCGCCATGCCAGAAACAGCCGCACCCTATTAAAACGTAGTAACAGTTCATTTTACACACTCCACCCATCACGCTGACCAAGACAACAGAGTACTCGAAAATCTATTCGACTTACAAAGCAAACAAACGTTTGAACTTATTGACAGTACGCGAAGAGCTATAGCCTGAAGGGGTGTTAATTAAGAAAGGAAAAAAATTTGCCGGCGAGGGACCACGAAAACTACAGACACTCATACGCTATCAGCTAAATGCGTCTTCGGTAAGAAAGATCAAAGAAGGGAGAGAACACACTATAGACATGACGGCCGAATACAAATAAAAACCCAAGCCGCCGTTAGTGCACTCGTTAACTAACTAAAGCTTGGGTCAACTATTAATGACGTCTCTACATGTTACTCAAGATAACGCCATTCGCCCTATTACTTTACAAATGCGGCAGCTGGTAACGATCGAGAACTTGACGAAGAATATCGGTTATTTCCTGACGTAAATGATAATGCCGAGCCTTCGCTTTTTCCCAGTCTCCTATCGCTATCGCGTCGAAAACTTCGACATACGCTTGCGTAGAACTAGAAGGTTTGGGTCGCAATTTCAAGGTTATATTACGCGCTCGGTGTGCTTGTGCACGAACAGTTCCAACCAGTATAGCCAAGCGCTTATTACCTGATAACGATACAAGCAACCGATGAAATTTTTCTTCGGCATGCGCCCACGCATCAATATCATCTACGCTAAGTGCTTGCTGCATTTCATTTACGGAATCTTTCATAGGCATTAATGTATCCGCCCCAAGATTTTGCTTAGCCAGCAACTCTACCGCTGTACACTCTAAACCCGTTAAAACCTGACTTATTTCTATAATGTCGGCTGGAACTAACGGTAATACTCGCATGCCGCGACGAGGTATTAGCTCAATTAATTTTTCCGCCTCTAGCCTAATGAGAGCTTCTCGAACTGGCGTCCGACTAACGCCCAAACTGCGCGCAATCTCGGGTTCTAAAGCTTGATAACCTGGAGGGTATTCATTCCCCAGAATACTACTTTTTAATTTTCGGTAGGCTTTTTCGACTCGTGATAAGCCCGCCTCTTCTACTTCGTATTGTTCGCTCATAATCGCATTCTTATATGTGCAATCTAATGTGTTTTATTTTTATATCCACTGGCAAAAAAACCAGCGCCCCCAATCGAAACAAATTGTATCATTCGCATTCGATTTAAGGGGAAAGATAACGGACGGAATTCGCAATTCAAAGTATGTTTACTTAAAATTCCTACTTTCGTATCAACCTTGCCATGCAACTCTCTTGCGTTAATGGATGCAAGTGAAGTTATGCATGGTAAAAACTAATGGCCGTATCATTAATAAAATAATCCTTTTGTTTGACTACCTTTTGTTGGCTCCTGCAATTTGATTAACGAATTCATTTCATCCCACACTTGTGTTTTCGAAACACCATACTAAAAACTGAAACTATTATGGCTACACCCCCTACAACAGTACTTTAAAATGACCTCCCCCAAACGGCTTTAGTTATGCTTTAATTGTAGGGATGTATTAGGTAGGCTGTTATGAAACCCTTAAAAACGAAAGCTCAGTTACGCCAAGAGTTAAATGACCAGATAAACCAATTTCTTGCCACAGGTGGCGAGGTGGAGAACGTTGCGTCCGGACAAAGTGGGAATACAGATAACACCCACCTATTTTCGAATAGTGCTAGCTTCCCGCCAAAACAAGAGAGAACCCCCGTCACCGAGGTGATCAAGCAAGTTGACGCTCGCCGCCATAACGGCACCCACTCACCCTTAAACCGTACTCGGCGCCCACATAAAAAATTGATCACCGACGATTTTGGTGAACCGCTTCGCTGGGTATGGGTAGATTAGGCTCCACAACGAACCCCAAATATGATGTATTGGCTATTTAAAACTGAGCCCGATGCTTACAGTATCGAAGATCTCGCCGCCGAGCACTCCGCCACTACTCGCTGGGACGGTATTCGCAACTTCCAGGCACGTAATTTTATTCGGGATAAACTCTGCAAGGGTGACGAGGTTTTGATCTACCACAGCAGCTGTAAACCTACCGCCATCGTGGGCACCGCTAAGGTCGTAAGCAATCCCTACCCAGATCCCTCTCAGTTTGATCAACAATCGACATATTTTGATGGTAAATCGAGCACAGCAAACCCGCGCTGGTTCAGTGTCGATATCACCCTGCAAAAACGATTTCAAAAACCTCTGCCGCTCGCTCAGCTCAAAGCGACCGAAAAGCTCTCTGGCATGGTTCTCCTGAAGCAAGGGCGTTTGTCTATTCAACCCGTAACGCCTGAAGAATTTAACGCAATCATGGCACTATCGTCTCGCTAACCCCTACATCGCTCTACGCTCCCGCCACTTAGATCACGCCGTGGCCAATCGCTATTAGGTAGCTTACGAGTGTTATTGCTCCTAGGCACACGAAGATTATGCCCAGCAAGCGCAACGGTTTAAATTCTTTGCGCTCGACGGCATTCACATTACTGGCTAGGTAGGCGTCTACTTTTTTCTGATCGTCAGGATAAAGCTCAGGCATTTAAGTTCTCTAGAAAGGCTTACAACACGTTTAACAAAAGTCGCTAGTGTAGCGCAGCCCCTAAAAGCATTCATCCCTCAGGCCCATCACGCTCGATGAACCTACCGCAATACGCGTCGCTAACAGCTCCACTTCGGGTAATACACGCTGAAAATAATAACGCGCGGTGGCCTGCTTCGCATGCACCAAAATTTCATCATCTAACGAATTTACCTCAATGGCCGCCCTTAACCACATGTAACCGTAGCAGAGGTATCCCATCATATTCAGGTAATCAACGGCGGCAGCGCCCATAGCGTTCGCATCACGCGTTGATTGCTCCATTATATTGGCCGTCGTACTTTTAACGCGGTCTATGGCAACACGCAGCTGGGGGGCAAGCTCTAGACCAATACTGACATGCCCCGCGCGGCTTAGGTAAGTATTGATATCAACAAGCAATAGGCCCAATAACTCAGCATTGCAGGCGATAGTTTTTCGGCCCATTAGATCCATAGCCTGTATACCATTGGTGCCTTCGTAGATTTGCGTAATCCTAATATCGCGCACATGCTGCTCTTGCCCCCACTCTCGAATATAACCATGGCCACCGAAAACCTGCTGGCCTAATACTGCAGTATCAAATGCTCTGTCCGTTAAAAATGCCTTCGCAATAGGCGTAAGCAACGCCACCATTTTCTCCGCGTGCGCTTTTTGTTCAGGGTTTTCACTGAACTTCGCTAAATCCAACCATTGCGCAACAAAAATGTAGAAAGCCCGCCCACCTTCATTTAACGCTCGCATCGACATTAACATTCGCCGAACATCGGGGTGGACAAGCAAAGGATCGGCCTCTTTGTCGGGGCATGTTACACCGCTAGGGCTTCGGCTTTGTAACCGTTCACGCGCATATTCCACCGCACTTTGATACGATGCCTCGGCCAAACCGACTCCTTGAATGCCCACCGCCAAGCGCTCGTAATTCATCATCGTAAACATCGCCGCTAAACCGCGGTTCGCCTCACCCACCAACCAACCTGTTGCACCATCAAAATTCATGGCACAAGTCGCCGAGCCTTTGATGCCCATTTTCTTTTCGATTGAACCGCAATGCACATGATTGCGTTCACCCAGCCCACCATCTTCTCCGGGCAAAAACTTAGGCACCAAAAATAAAGAAATACCACGAGAACCCGCAGGCGCATCGGGCAGCTTTGCGAGTACCAGATGCACGATATTCTCGGCCATATCATGCTCACCCCATGTAATAAATATTTTCGTGCCGGTTAAACAATATTGATCATTTTCAAGTGGTTCAGCGCGCGCGCGAATCAACCCCAAGTCAGTGCCTGCGTGTGGCTCTGTCAGGTCCATAGCGCCGGCCCATTCACCGCTATACATTTTCGCTAAATATCGCGCTTTTAACGTTTCGCTTGCATGTGCATCAATCGCTAAACAGGCGCCCGCCGTAAGCATAGGCGCCAAACCAAAGGCCATACAACTGCCTTGCAACATTTCTTCTACCGCAGCCACTAAGCTTTTAGGCATCCCCATGCCTTCATGTTCGGGATTGCCCGCTAACGCTCCCCAACCGCCCTCGCAATAGTGCTGATAGGCATTTTTAAATCCATCGGGGCTAGCGACCTCCCCCCGATCAAACTGGCACCCTTGCTCATCCGCACCTCGGTTTAAGGGGGCCACTACCTCCTGCATTAATTTCGCAGCTTCCTCTAATATGGCATCGGCGGTTTCCATATCCACATCATCGAGCGCAGGCATAAGCCGCCAGTGATCCTCTGCATTGAGCTGGTGTTTAAGTACAAATCGAATATCCTCAAGTGGAGCTCGGTAAGCAGCCATTAGCTTCTCCTATACGTTATTATTTAAAAGTAGGTGTTAAGAAGAAGAATCTCCAGAGCAATATGCGCCCCAGTTGATCACATATTGCTTCAGAGTAGGGGAAGGTTAAACGAGTTGATCTAGAATTGTGCCTGGCTCTCGAGAACTAAGGCTAGTATTGGCAATACCCTGACTAAGGCGAGAGCTTACGATGTTATCGGCCGCCCGTACCGAACGGCTACCAATATCATCCGAACGACTTGCGGGTTCTCGATCTTCAGTGCTAGCGCCATTAGAAGCAATCACGCCATCTTTATTGCCATCGACGTCTGAGCTATCACTTTCTTCCGTAGAGGCCGTTTGCTGCGCAATAATTTCTCTTTGTGCATCCGCCTGTAACCGTGACGCCTCTGCGGCCACCCGACGATCTTGCGGTGATGGCTCCGCGGGCGCTAGTGCCGCACGCTTAACGATCTCAGCTTTTCGTAAGGTTGCCTCTGGGGATGCTTCACGCCCAACATTAATGGGCACCTCTCCACCTACGGCATAACGAACACCGTCAGGCCCATTTTCATATTGATACTGCGCAGCACCAGCATGCTGGCCACCGACAGACGAATGCGCTTGCTCGTGCGCCCGTACCTCTCTGTCCCGTGATGCCAAACGCGATATTTCACGCTGATCCAGCTCAAGCTGTCGTGCCTCACGCGCATCCTGTTCTCGCCCCACTTCTGAAGATAACGCCAGTGTATCTTCAGTGTCGTTGCCACTGCTGTCCCCAGCTAAAATAGTTCCGAGCCCCTGGCCTGCCTCTTCGCTTTTATCTGGCGAGACACCCAAAGGAGGAGAGTCGGCAGCACCGCTTCGAAGCTGCTGCCGGCCGCTGGCCGCCAACGGCTCCACAGGTTTGAGTGTTGTATCTCTTGCAGACGCCCTCTCATCTCCCTCTGGCGGCTGGCCAGAAGGGTTAAAAACGGCGATCTGATTCGCCAAAGGTGCGGGTAGGTGACTACCAATCATAACGCTCTACCAAACAATAACGAGTTTTATACTCGACTATAAAGCTAGCGGCCCTAATGCGGAGGGCGTCGCCTAGCCTCTTTACGCTCTTCCTCATCTATAGGAATGAGCAATGCCTCTGGCGGCTGGGGCGTTCCTAACAGCCAATGGATAAAATTCATAATAACTTCACGACTTAACATCAATTAGGCTCCCAAGGGCATCATCCGCCACAGAGATAAGTTTGGCAGATGCGGTAAACAACTGCTCTTGACGTCGCAATTCAATCAAAGGTTCAGCAATACTGCCACCTGAATCGGACTTGTTGGAACGCTCTACAGCAGCGAGAGGCTCGTTCGTTGGCAACGGTTTTTGATCAACCGCTTGAGTAGCCGGATTCTCACGCACATTTGCTTTGGCGATTTCATCCGCAGACTTCAGCATTTCTCGCTGACTGTTCTGCATACCACGCAGACCTTCGCTCATCACTGAATTAATCATGGGAAAACCTCATCCGGCAATAAACTTCTTTCACCTAAAAAGTGTACGCAGGTTAGCGGATAATAAACAGTCAAAATGGCGCCGTTTACCGCAATAAGTAAGACTGTTTGGTGGTAACAGAAACGTCATTTGGGGAATTTGTTTATATATACCGCGCAACAGCGCTGAAGACATAAACAAAGATGTCAAATAGAACTGAATCGCATAAAAACGGTAGCGACTGAACGGTAAACCGGCGCAAAAAAAACGCCACTTAGCGCCGTTCATTAAAAAGGGCTTATAACCAAAGATTACAGCCCCTTTTATAAAGTAAATATTAATAAACCGCCTATTCTCGCCACGTTAAAAATTGCAGCTTAAAATCACACCGCCAACAATTCCAGCTATTAAGACGTATCTAAAAGTTAATGCAGGAAGCCTAGTACCGTAAGTTAGTACAGTACTTTACTTGGAAACGGAAAAAATACCTGTGTGGCAGCAATACCAACACCGTTACCCGCTACACCCTGGGACACGAATCGAGCTCCCGTTAAGATGAGTGATTTTTTAGACACCAAACTTTGGGCTAGCAATAACTGCGAAGACGTAAGCTCTGCACGATCGAAATTAAGTTCGTGAAACAGAAACGAATAGAACGTGTTTATTTGCTGTGCATTGTAATAAGGGCAAGGCGTTGTAATGCACACAATACCCGAGGAGCTTACCTCTAAAAAACTGCCTACGGGAGCATTATTATTAGCGCTTCCCCATACGCCCGTTGCCGTCAACATTTGCACATCGAACGTATTATAAGCCCATTCAAAATCACTAAGAACACCGCTTACCAACGCACGCCCTTCGCCAATAAGGCCTTTAAATTCTGTAATTTGGGCGCTGCTTAAACCGAGTTTGGCAAACTCTATACTCGCAACATAAATCGGCGATGGTTCAATAATAACTCCAGCGTCAGCCTCATCAAGCGAAGGAACATGAGTGGATACACGATTAACTGGCGTCAACCAATAACCGCCACAAAGAGGAAAAACGCAACGACGATAATCCGGCGCAACCGAATACACTAATGTATTAATCGATCCAGCCTCCAACGACGATCCAACATTATTCTGAGCCCAGACGTTCGTGGCCATTAAAAAGGCACAACTTAAAACAAACACATGAATTAAACGCTGTATATTTTTCATAATTATTGTTCCCTATTTAAATTTGGATTAAAGGCCACTACCACACCAATATTCATTTGTTTTTACTTCCAATGGCCGAAAGTGATTCTAGGCGGCCTACCCGCGAGTGCAATACATACATGTGGATACAGCTGTCAATAAGGCAGATAAGCCCCCTTTTTTTCACCTTTTTACACTTCTTTACGCCAAATTATCGTAAAAAGAATACGTCAACTTATGTCCCTTGCTCGCGAGCCAACCAAGAGTCTCGTCGAAAAATACATTAAACCATACAGAAATTTAACTTATTAAATAGAACAGACCTGCATTACGTATACAACGATATATTTTCAATTAAAAACACACCAAACAAATACCTCACATCAACTGACAAAATAAAAAAACCAAACAAATAAATACATTTCTGTTAACCAGTATCCAATATCCTTCACATTGTTTTTATTTATATCTTTATTTATAGCAACCGCTTCCGCTACTATCCTCGACCTTTAATCCGTTCATTTATAACAATAATATTGTGGTGTTTCTTGCTACGCCAGATCAATCTCGTAACGCACTAACGCGCACAACATTGCAGCGCCTACATTATCGACGAAGATTAAATTTAGACGGATTTTCTTGATGTCGCGCCCTCTATAACTTTGGCGTTTAACATTCGTCACTAAACAATAATTTTGCTCCGCTGTATTGAGCTAAACACACTGGGAAACGTTATCTCAATGCTGCCAACCGACAACGTTATTCCGGTTTCTCCGATGACCGACGGTTTTTAACCGGCGGCACAATCGCAACAATCAAAAGTAATCATTACATTTAAGGATTCACTATGTCCCCACAAGGGCTTTTACATTTTAAACAGGCGTGCAAATCCCTATCGTTTGCTGCATTAATCTCCACTCTCGCGCCCAGTGTTTTTGCTGCGTGTGATTACACTATTGATAACGAATGGGGAAGTGGCTTTTCGGCGAAGATTGTAGTGTCAAATAACGGCACCAGCGCATTAAACGGCTGGGAAGTTAATTGGGAATATACCGGCGACAACCGTGTAGGTAATGCATGGAATGTTAATTTTTCAGGCGACAACCCTTACACCGCTAGCAACCTTGGCTGGAACGGTTCTATTCAACCGGGGCAATCCGTTGAATTTGGCTTACAGGGCACCACATCAGGCGGCGCGGCAGAAATTCCGACGCTTACCGGCGATGCATGCGACAGCAGTGCCTCCAGCTCATCCAGTAGCAGTTCCACGCCTTCGAGCAGCAGCTCGTCAAGCAGTTCAGTTAGCAGCTCTTCCACACCGTCAAGCAGCTCTAGCAGTTCGGTAAGCAGCGTCTCCAGTAGCAGCTCTTCCACACCGTCAAGCAGCTCTAGCAGTTCGGCTAGCAGCGTCTCCAGCAGCAGTTCTTCGGTTCCCTCTAGCAGCAGTTCTTCCAGCAGCTCTGTCGGTAATGGCGAAGCGCAATGTGATTGGTACGGCACTCTCTATGCGTTATGCGACAACCAAAGTAGTGGATGGGGATGGGAAAATTCTAGCAGCTGTATCGGTCGAGAAACCTGTGAAGGTCAAGACGGAAACGGCGGTATTGTCGGCGGCGGAAACAGCTCAAGCGAGTCCTCTTCCAGTAGCGATTCTAGCTCTAGCTCTAGCTCTAGCTCATCATCCTCTAGCTCTAGTAGCAGTTCTACTAGCTCTAGCTCATCATCCTCTAGCTCGAGCAGCAGTTCTAGTTCTAGCAGCTCCTCTAGCTCCAGCACTGCCGGTAATGTTATTTTTTCAGAGGACTTTGAATCCGGTACTGATGGCCAACAGCCGTCTGATTGGGACAACTTCATCTCATGGCAAGCAAATGGCCCTAACCCCAATGGTTCCACATACGCACTAGTTGAAACGGGCCGCGCCCATGGTGGATCTAACGCTGTACATTTTAGCGGTGGCGCTAATCCCGCGATGATTGCTCGTGCAATCCCATCGGGTACTGACACACTCTATGTACGCGCATGGGTTTACATGACCCGTCAACTGGGTATGAATCCCGGTGACAACCACGAAACGCTCATTGCGTTACGCGGCTCCGCAGGCAACGCCAATAACGAAGTGCGTTTTGGTGAAATTAAAGGGGTTATTGGCACAAACGAAGTTCCAAGTGACAACATTGCACCGACAATGGAAAACTGGGGAAATGGCCCTGCATTCGCGTCTGACACTTGGCACTGCGTCGAAGTCGCATTCCTTTCAGAACCTGCATACGACACGTTGAACGCATGGGTTAACGGTACGTTGGTACACACCATCGATGAAGGTTCCGACTGGAACAATGGCGCGTTAGGCGCAACTTGGATGAGCGACAAGTTTACCGAGATTGCCTTTGGCTGGCATAGTTTTAGCGACAATAATGTCGACGTATGGATGGATGATATTGTGGTATCCACCGGATCGATCGGCTGTAACTGATTAGTGACAACTACAATGCTAACGTAAGCGTTATCCTTACAATACAGCGTGGCCTGTATGCCTTTGGCTATGCTGTATTGTAACGCTACAAGATGCTCGACAAGCATCGAACGCAGAAAACATATTCCTACAGTATCAGCCTGCCTTAATCACGCCCCAACAACCAATCAGTCGTTTTATCCCAGCTAAGGCCAGTTTTTTCTGCCAACTGTTTTTTTAATAAAAGATAATCTGTTTTGGTTAGCAGCGCTATTGGGCCCGAATACATTCCACCGCCTTGCCCGCCGTCATACACATGTACGGCAATTCTATTGTCGTGAGCCAATAATGTAGACGAAAACTCGTAGGCTCTATACTGGCGATAAAAATTCTCTTGCTGGCTAGTCGATTCGTCACCCGTACGACCAATACTCACACCGTTGATAAACGTCTCATCCACATCATCGATTTGACCTAACAATAACACCAGCGTTGTATCTTCTGCCATTGGCAAAGGGCCAAACTGTTTGCGATACCATGCGTGCCCATTGTACGGGCCGACAACTGACTCCCAATAATGCGGAATAAAAACGGATAAAAATCCTGTGTTATCGCTTTCGTTATTTTTCCAATTTGGATCATGCCCTTTACGAAACTCCCAAACACCCCCTAGCGATAATAAGGGCTGTACCAATTCAAAGTGATATACCCCTATTTTACTGTCATAGATCCCTCCGCCCATACGAACATCGTACACACGAACGGCAATAACATTATCACCATCAAAATTCAGAATGTCCGATGGAATAGCGTACGTACGCTCACTCCCCCCACGCAGCCAATACGTTAGGTGGATAACTGCCAATTCCACCAATTTTATGCCCGTTAATAAAGACTTCATCAATGTCATCTATGCGCCCCATTATGGCGTAAAGCGCTTGTGATGAAGCTTCCGTGCTCAACTGAAAATGACGGCGATACCAGGCAAAGCCATCATAGTCGGCGTAGCCCTGATCTTCCCATTTCGACGGAACTACGAGCGTATCCCATGCGCTATCATCAAAATATGGCGCAGCCCATGCGGCGTTATCACCTGTCATAAAACGCCACCGTCCTTGTAAATCAACAATTTTATTATCGTTGTCATCAAGCACAAACGAAACAGATTGCGCAGCGTTATCCGCACTAAACAAATGCCATGTACCCCAAGAATCATCGCGCCCCGTAACGTTGCTAATCAAAGGCAAAAGCACATAGAAAAAGCCTAACAGGATGGCTGTAAAGGCCCCCGCATTACCGCACTTAGATTTGCGGTCTGACATTTTAAAAAAATGTTTTATATCCATTTAGCTACCCTCGGGCTCTTCGGGCTTTGATTTGGCCTCAGAGCCTTTTCTACGATTGACCGCCTCTCTCAGTAGATACTCGATCTGTCCATTCACACTACGAAACTCCTGATGAGCCCACGCTTCAATTTCATTCCAAAGCTTGGGGTCAATACGCAGAGCAAATGATTTTCGTTTTGGACTGACCATAAAAATGAGTACACCTGACAAATGTCTTAAAAAATTAATAGGCTTACAGAGGCAGAAGGTCGTTCATATCCCAATAAGCGTCCATCAAACAGGTGAGGCCCGCTCTTTACCTCACCCCTCTATCTTAATTGTACAAAGTACCAGTATTCACAACGGGGTGTACATCCGACTCTGCACACAGTACAACTAACAGGTTGCTCACCATCGATGCTTTACGCTCAGCATCCAGCTCGACAACGCCGCGCTCAGCCAACTCATCTAGCGCCATTTCGACCATGCCTACCGCTCCTTGCACTATTTTCGCGCGAGCCGCTACTACCGCTTCTGCCTGCTGTCGTCTCAACATTACTTGTGCAATTTCAGGTGCGTAAGCAAGATGGGTTAACCGTGCCTCATCCACCTCTATGCCGGCTTTACCTAAACGTTCTTGCAGCTCGTCTTGCAACGCTTTATTCACGGTGTCGGTTGCTGAACGCAGTACTAACTCGTCACTTTCTTCTTGATGATCGTACGCATATCGACTGGCTAAGTGTCTAACAGCAGATTCACTTTGCACCGCTACATAATGCTCATAATCATCCACATCAAAAGTCGCTTGTGCGGTATCTCTTACGCGCCACACCACCACTATCGCAATTTCTATTGGGTTGCCGCGCTTATCGTTTACTTTCAAACGGTCACCATTAAGGTTACGAGCGCGTAGCGATATTTTTTGCACACGTGTTAGCGGGTTCCGCCAACGAAAACCACTGTTATGAACGGAGCCTTTGTAAGCGCCGAATAAAATAAACAAGGCCGCGGTATTAGGCTGCAACGTAAACAAACCAGCAAAAATAAAAGCACCTGTCGCAGCTGACATTATCGCTAAAATAACAAGCAATGGCACACCCGTGCCCACCCCAAAACCAAAGCACACCAACCCCGTGACCACGGCCGCAACACCTACCAATAGCATTAGCCACCCGCTTTTCGCAATAATCCTTTGCTCTACGTTGAATGTAGAACCATTGTCTTGATTAGCCATTTTCACATCTCCGGTTACCAATCGATACCAAAATGATATCACTTTGAGATCATCTGTCAATGTACACATTCCGGCTATCCATAGTCTCACCACAAAACCGGCAACTTAGGCGTCAATGAAAGGGCTGGAATACAGACTGTAAGCGATAAGACATAGCCCTCCGCAGCAGTCTTGGCGCTATGCGGTGGATTGGGTAAAAGAAAGAACGGAAAAGAAGAGTAAGAAAGCGCTACTCGGCCGCAGCACCAGGTATTAATACGTCAAACTGAAGGTACTCTGCCGCCAGGGCTGGCGTTGCATGATCTAACCATGGAACAAAGCCTAAATACGCATCGGGCAACAAGGCTTTTAACGTGTCGAGATTCTCTTGTACCACACTCATGTCAGGATCAACTTGAGTTGCCGCCCACCCCGCCACGCGAAGGCCGTCTCGCTGCACCGCCTCTAAGGTTAATAACGCATGGTTTAAACAGCCTAGTTTTAGACCAATTACAATAATCACGGGTAAGCCTAACGTTTTGGCAAAGTCTGCCGTGGTCTGATTGGGCGAGAGCGGTACACGCCAACCGCCAGCACCTTCAATAAAACACACATCGGCTTTTCCGCCTTTGGGCGACGGCATCATGGCACCGCGCGTATAACCTACCAACGATTCAACCGACAAGCGCTTCTTCTCACGTGCGGCAGCAATATGTGGTGCCATCGCGTCGTTAAGTAACACGGGATTAACCTGACGGTAAGGAAGCTTTAACGAGGCCACCTGCTGAAGCTGTAATGCATCCTCATTCCGAATGCCGTCAGGGGTCTGAACACCGCCAGCCGCCAGCGGCTTTAGGCCCAATGTTTTATACCCTGCGTGGTTAGCGCATTCTATAAGCGCAGCCGTGATCAAGGTTTTTCCAGCGTCGGTATCCGTACCTGTCACAAAAAAGGCGTGGCTCATTTAGGCTTTTCTCAAATATAAATAATAAACTTCATAGCGTGCAGGCAGCCCACGATCGGGATCTAGCCACGCGCTGTAGGCCTGCTGCAAACGGCTGAACGTACTGCGCCCCATTAGCCCTTGCTGCCGTCCTTCATTAATAGTGTGTGCCCCAATACCTTTAAGCTCACGCATTAAATCGATAACGTCATGGTAATACAGTACAGGCGTTTCAGATTTGTAGGCAACAATGGTAAAGCCCGCTTGTTCAGCGACTTCTTTGATGCTTTCCAACGGCATAAACTGGTTAACATGTGCAAATTCATCTACCTGTTGCCAAGCCGATTTTAATTCAAACAACGTCTCTGGCCCGAGTGTTGAAAACGCAAACCAGCCACTTGGTTTAAGCGCTCGATACACCTCCTCAAACAGCTGCTGAAGATTTTCACTCCACTGAACCGTTAAACTCGAAATACACCCATCAAAGGTGCCATCAACAAACGGCAACGATTCCATATCACCGAGGTGCCACTGAATTTGCTCCCCCAAACCTAAGTCATCAAATTTTTGTTCGGCCTGCTCCAACATGCCTTCGGCGATATCAAGCGCATGTATTCGACCTTCTGGTTGAGCGATAGCGGGAAATTCTTGCAGCATGCGCTCCATGCAATAACCGGTACCACAACCAAGGTCGAGCAACGTCTGGCCAACAGAATCATCCGTTCCTACGCTAAACTCCACCAGAGAATCGACCACACGTTTTTGCAGGCGCGCAAGCGTATCGTACTGCTTAGCGGCACTGCTAAAAGAATTAGCAATGCGTTTTTTACGCTGACTTAAACGCGAAGGCTGATGTTCTAAAAATGAATTAATCGCAGCCGCCACATGACGAGGATGACTTAAATGCGGGGCATGACCCGCGCCGGCAATGGTCTCTACCCAGTGGCTTGGCGCCAAGCGTTGCACCATTCTACTTGCACCAAAAGGCACGAGGGCATCGCCTTTACCAAAAATATGTAGGCCAGGCTGCGGCAAGGTACGCATAGCCGTGCGGTTGTCGATATCCGCCAAGTATCCCAACGATTGATGCCACGCTTGCTGCTGCTCTTCGGCATTAAAATCTTGGCCATTTTTCAGCAAATCACCTACCGTACGACGCTCGCTATCCCCCATTGTCTGTAACGCAAAAAACCGTTTAATGGTTGCGTCACTATCGCGCACAAAGCTCTCACAAAAATCCGTATAGGTTTCGGGCTCCATGGCATGCTTCCAAGGTCTTTTTCCCACACCCGCCGGAGACTCGTCGCGAACAAAACACGGGTTACTGGCTATGGTAATTAAACGACCTACTTTTTCTGGATGACGGCTCGCCAGTTGCGTAGCAATCATTCCGCCAAGGCTCCAGCCAATGAGCGTTGTGTTAGACGGAAGCTGTCGCGATAGTTGCAACAGTAGCTCTTCGCTATCAATAACACTCAAGTCGCGATTAAAACCGAAACCGGGCAAGTCAATAAAGACCATGTCGCGCTCGTCGCCAATGGCTTCCAGTAAGGTAGGTAAAAAAGAGTCCCACATGCGGCTGTCACAACCCCACCCATGCAAGAACACCAGTACAGAACGGTCGGCGATAGGGTTGGTGGGCGCCACTTCTTTTTTGCGCAACAATTTGGTGAGACTGTCATTAATAACAGTCGTGCTCTTTTCCGCGTTACCCGGCGTTTCTATATCAGTCATATGCTATTCCTGCTCTTGCGTCTGTGCGTAAGCAAAGGCTTCGAGTAGTTGGGCCACTTGTGATGGCGTGTGTTCTGCGGTGAACGTTACCCGCAATCGAGCAGTACCTTCCGGTACCGTCGGTGGACGTATCGCGCTAACCCAGCATCCTTTTGTGTGCAGGTGGCGGGCCATATTCAGCGCTTGCTGATCTCCTCCTACCATTACAGGCTGAATAGGGGAGTCAGAGTCCATAAGTGCCAGCCCTAATTGCGCACAACCTGCGCGAAACTGGACGATAAGCTGTTGTAAATGCTGGCGTTTTGCGTTGTTTTTACGCAACAGCGCTAAACTTTTACGTGTGGCTGCGGCGACAGCAGGCGGCAGTGCTGTGGTGTATATATACGAGCGTGAATACTGGATAAGGGTCTCGATTAGCACCTCACTTCCTGCGACAAACGCACCAAAAGTACCGAATGCCTTGCCCAGAGTACCAACCAATACCGGTACCTGGTGTTGATTCAAGCCAAAGAGTTCGACACTTCCTGCCCCCTCTTTGCCAAGACAGCCGAAACCATGGGCGTCATCTACCATCAACCAAGCACCATATTCAGCGGCTAATGTGGCCATGTCCGGCAGCGCGGCGAGATCGCCGTCCATACTGAACACCCCGTCGGTAACGATAAGCTTTCGTGCGTGTTTACTGGCTTGTAGACGCTTTTCGAGGTGGGCCATATCGCTGTGCGGGTATCGAGCAAAGTCGGCACGAGCCAAAAGGCCACCGTCAATAAGGGAGGCGTGATTAAGCTTATCTTGCAACACTAAATCGCCCTTACCTACCAGCGCATTAATGACGCCTATATTGGCCATATAGCCAGTCGAAAATAACAGCGCACGCTCACGGCCCGTAAAGGCGGCGAGTTCTTCTTCGAGCTTATGGTGTTCTTCACTGTGGCCATTGACCAAATGTGAGGCTCCACTGCCCACCCCCCATTGTCCTGCACCGTGTTGTAGAGCGGCTATCACTTCGGGGTGATTGGCTAGACCGAGGTAGTCGTTGCTGCAAAAATTTAACAACTCTACGCCATTCTCTTGAATAACCGCCGACTGAGGAGATTCCACCACGCGGCGCGAACGGTAGCGATGTTGGTCACGACGCTCTTCGAGCTGTGGTTTTAAGGTTTTGTCTAGATTCAAGGAGAGCCTCAATTAACTAGTTTTTTGAACTGGCACAGAGGCTGAGGGCGTAAACGGAGTGATTGCATCTAAAACCCTCGACCTTAGGAAGGCAGAGGATTTATAAAGAGCCCCGGCTCGGGCTCTCGCCATTGCGCCATTGTCAGATCACACTACAAGCCAAGCTTAATTCGCCGCATCGTAAAAAAACTGGTCCATCTTCGCTTCTACTATTTGGTCGGCAATCGCCTCATTTTGCTCTTGCTCTGTGTGCAGCTCTTCGCGAGATTCAGGTTTAATGCCCAAGCGGCTGAACAGCTGCATATCTTTGTTCGCTTCGGGGTTAGGAGTAGTGAGCAGTTTTTCGCCATAAAAAATGGAATTGGCACCGGCCAAGAATGCCAACGCTTGCATTTGATCATTCATATCTTCCCTGCCTGCCGACAACCGAACATGCGATGCAGGCATTAACAGGCGCGCTACGGCTACGGTGCGAATAAAATCAAATGGGTCTAAATCGGCTTGCTCTGCCAAGGGCGTACCCTCAACCTTTACCAACATGTTAATCGGCACCGATTCTGGGTGCTCTTTCATATTCGCCAGCTCTAGTAATAAGCCCACGCGATCGTTTTCTTCCTCGCCCATACCTACAATGCCGCCACAGCACACTTTCATGCCCGCCGAACGAACATTGTCCAGGGTGTCTAGTCGGTCCTGATAAATACGGGTAGTAATGATGCTGTCGTAAAATTCTGGCGAGGTATCAAGATTGTGGTTGTAGTAATCCAACCCTGCGTCGCTTAGCTCAGTCGCCTGCTCGGCAGATAACATTCCCAGCGTCATGCAGGTTTCCATGCCCATGTCTTTTACGCCCTTTACCATGGAGGTGACATACTGCATATCTTTCGCTTTAGGGGAACGCCAAGCGGCCCCCATACAAAATCGCGTAGCACCACTGGCTTTAGCCGCTTTAGCTTCTTCCAATACTTTCTCTACCGCCATCAACTTTTCACGCTCTAGGCCGGTATCATAACGAGCGCTTTGTGGGCAATAGGCACAATCTTCAGGGCAAGCGCCCGTCTTAATTGAGCAGAGCGTGCTAACTTGTACTTCATTGGGGTTAAAATGCTGGCGATGCACCAGCTGGGCCTGGAAAAGTAGATCGTTAAAGGGCAGATCAAACAATTGCTGCACTTCAGCACGTTTCCAATTGTTGCGAAGAGTATTAGCGGCTACGTTCATAGGGTTCCTCACGCTAGCTAAGTCGGTTTCCAAAGGCGGACAATAAAGACGAGAGGGCTTAGTTGTCAACCTGAAAGCCATTTTAAAGTTTACAACTCAGTGCGACTAGCACATGGATCAAGCGAGTGACATTTCACAAGACTATTCAACAAGCGCTTCAGAAGACTCTTAGCCTACTGCTGCCCAACCATTGCCTTTTATGCGATGACCCCTGCTCTGATGCGCTTTGCGAGCAGTGTCAAAGAGATCTCCCTACCCTTGTGCTCTCTTGCGAGATTTGCTCTGTACCCCTAACGGCCACCGGTATTTGCGGCGAATGCCAACAGCACAAGCCAAGCTACGATGCGAGTGTTATTCCCTTTTTGTATGCCGGTCATCTACCAACACTCATCAATCAATTTAAACACCGAGGCCAGAGACGCGTCGGCACACTACTCACAAGCATGCTAGAAAACTCACTAGCTAAAACCTCCGACAAACCAGATCTTCTCGTTCCAGTGCCATTACACTGGCGGCACTTAGCCTTACGTGGTTTTAATCAATCAGAGATTATCGCGCAACAACTGTCAAAACAAACCGCCATCCCGCTTGCACACCCGCTCAAAAAACGTCGTGCAACACGCCACCAACAACAATTAACCCGTAAACAACGCCTCGCCAATAATCGGCACGCCTTCTACCTGAAGCAAGCGTGCTCTGTGAGACACGTAGGCTTGGTTGACGACGTTGTTACAACCGGCGCAACCGCTGAAATTCTCGCGCAAATGCTAAAACGTAATGGTGTCGATAAAATTACGGTTTGCGCGCTCGCTCGAACCCCAAAGCAGCAATAACAGCCCAATAGTTTGATCTTGACAAGCAATTAACAAATACATAACACAATACCGTTGCGTATACCCTCTGCAGGGTCAATAATTGTACGAACCATATCGCCTCAGGCTGCGCGCATGATTCCACGCTCATCGATCTCGACATCACTCAAGAAAGCGAACCTCACCGATATTTGTGCCACCGCTCTACTTGTCATCGCTAGCTCCGTTCTACTCGGGTGGGCACTAGAATACAAACCTCTCACCTCTTTTTCTTGGCAATCCGATTTGCCCACAATGAAAGGCAATACGGCCATTAGTTTTTTAATGCTTGGGATGGGGCTATTGGGCTTACGGCGTGGCTATCAACCTTTAGTAACATTTTGCGCGGCGTGTATTTTACTGGTTGCTGGTAGCGCTCAAATAGAATATTTTTTCGATGTTAACCTCGGCATTAACGACATTTTCTTCGACGACAAATGGTCATTGCGTAATCACGGCAGAATGTCCCTCGCTTCAGCCACAGGTTTTTGCATTGCCTCCGTACTACTGGTTAGCCATGACGCGCTTTCAGAAGAACACCCCCAGCTGTATAGCGTGCTCGTGCTCATCTTTTTGGCTGAACCCTTAATCGCCATAAATATCTATACCGCAAATATGGAATCTATTATTCGTCTTTCGTTTTTTTCATCTTATAGCTTACCTACCACCATCGCCTTCATGCTATTTATTATCGGGTTAATCGGAATAACCAAAACCGGAATGTGCGGCCTACTACACAGTAAAGATAGTGCGGCTCAAATGTTTAGAGTGTGCCTTCTTACTCTAGCGCTAGGGGTTCTTATTTTTAGCGCAGCGCTCAGCGCCCTTATCAAAATGCATTACCTTAATTCCAGCCTCGCCACAGCGCTCTTCAACACAGCGCTACTTCTGTTAATGCTCTTTTTAATGAGCCGCAGCCACCAGAGGTTGCAATTAGCACCGGTTATATCCGCTAGCACTGCAGAAAAGCTCAGTTTTGGCGTGCACGAAAAAGCCTTAATCGAAGTATTAAGCGCTTCGGATGACGGCATTCTTCTCGTTGATCAACGCAGGCGCATACTCACTGTAAACGAGGGTACTACGCGTATATTCGGTTGGGCGCCGGAGGATCTGGTAGGCAAGCCAATTGAACATCTTGTTCCCGAGCGATTCCGTAAAAGTGATGCCGCACAGTTTCACGATTTTCTCCTCTCAAATGAGCGCTGCCGAAATTTTGATACCCGCGGAAAAGCTTTAGGGCTCACCCAGCGGGGTCACGAAAAGGCGCTTGCTATCTCGCTTTATAAATGTAAAAAAATATCCAGCAAAGGCAACACGGAAGACTTGCACGTACTCAATGATGACGGCGTTGCGCCAGTTATTAGCAGTGAAAACATTGTTTATGTGGCCGCGATATTTCGAGAACTCAGTGGATTGGAAACCGAAATAGCAGATTTCAATAGCCGGCATTTCATTGATAGGCTCACAGGGCTGCCAAACCACCAAGAGTTTTTACGTTATTGCCGGCAATTTTCCGAATATGACCCCCGTAAAAGTGATCATTTTCTCAGCATTCTAGTCATCGATCTCGACAATCTAAAACGCGTAAACGAACGTTATGATCGAGAATTTGGCGATAGGGTACTTCAAACCATCACCACCACACTGAAGCATCGCCTTCGCACCACGGACAAATTATTTCGCAACCTGAAAGACGAGTTCATCCTCATTTCCGTCAATACGCCCCTAAACGAAGCCGAGTTAATGGCCGAACGTATGCGCACCTCGGTAAAAGTGTCGCCCACCAAGCTGGATGGAAAGAATATATATGTCACCTGCTCTATTGGTGTAAGCGCCACCAACAAAAGAGATCTAAATTTAAAGACCTGCGTAAACCAGCTCATCACATATCTACATGAAACCCGTGAAGGCGAAAGAGACCACGTAAAAA
The DNA here is from genome assembly GCF_014217335.1 of Teredinibacter purpureus. Classification (NCBI taxonomy): domain Bacteria; kingdom Pseudomonadati; phylum Pseudomonadota; class Gammaproteobacteria; order Cellvibrionales; family Cellvibrionaceae; genus Teredinibacter; species Teredinibacter purpureus. The sequence goes on from NZ_CP060092.1 coordinate 159,912, forward strand.
CCCTCTCCGCATAACTTATTCCTTCTGCGGGTTTCAGCCAATATAGTTGCCCGCTGGCTTCGCTTTGCTTGTATGATCCACACCTCTATTCCCAATACTGCCAGCCTTTGCGAGCGACTTTTGACACAAACACCGTTTGAAAATCTCAACCCTGATAAAGTGATAGATGCTATAGAAAGCCATGGGTATTTGTCTGATTTACGGGTATTCCCGCTAAACAGCTATGAAAACCGCGTTTATCAATTTGGGGTTGAAGAAGGCGAGCCCATAATCGCGAAGTTCTACCGCCCCCAAAGATGGAGCGATGAACAAATTCAAGAAGAACACGCATTTTCTCTCGAGCTCGCCGAGATGGAAATCCCGATTGTGGCGCCCATAAAAAACGATAAAGGGATTAGCCTTTTTCATTTCGATGAACATCGGTTTTCTCTGTACCCTCGGCGCGGGGGGCATGCGCCCGATCTTGGCGACCTCGAAACGCTGTACCGTTTAGGCCAGCAGCTCGGCCGTTTACACGCTATTGGCAAGATTAAACCGTTTAAATATAGGCCTACGCTCGACCTACAAAGCTACGCGATTAACAGCCGCGACTTTTTGATGAGCAATGACTTTATTCCGCAGACCCTCACCGAGGCCTATAGCACGCTAAGCCAACACTTGATTGACCGCATGCAGCAAGTTTTTTCAGAAACCCCCTACGAAACATTCCGGATTCATGGCGACTGTCACCCTGGCAACATCTTATTGCGGCCAGAATCTCTCTGGATAGTAGATTTGGATGATGCGCGTAACGGCCCTGCCATACAAGATATCTGGATGCTGCTATCAGGCGACTACCCTCAAAAATGCCAACAACTCGCAGAAGTCATTGAAGGTTATGAAGAGTTCTGCGAGTTTGATCGACGCGAAATCCCCTTAATTGAAACTCTCCGCACGTTGCGCTTGATGCACTATGCCGCGTGGCTAGCCCGCCGCTGGAGCGACCCCGCCTTTCCTCAAGCATTTCCTTGGTTTAACTCAGAACGTTATTGGTCTGAGCATATACTAGAGCTACGTGAACAAATGTCAGCGCTGGACGAGCCATCGTTAAGACTTTCCGACGTTTAGACGCCTACAGATACCCAACAGCATGACCGAAGCCGACGTTATACAGCATGCACTGAAACGCCCTGAAGCCATCGAAGATTACCCCTTCGGCCCAGAGGCTCGCGTCTTTAAAGTGCGCGCGAAGATGTTTGGCTTAATTTCGTACTGCACGTGGCAACACCATAATGGCGTTGCCCGGCTCAACCTAAAATGCGACCCTCAAGAAGCACTGATGTTACGCGATGTTTTTGACGCAGTATTGCCCGGCTACCACATGAACAAAACGCACTGGAACTCTGTGATGCTCGATGGTTCAATCCCATCTGCTGAGATTGAACGAATGATCGATCGCTCCTACGGGCTGATTATTAAAGGGCTACGCAAACCTGAACGACACGCCATGGAAGTTCGCTGGGGCAAAGACGTACTGTTTCGATAATACCCACACACAAATAACGAACGCACTAGCATCTCTGCACTACACATTACAAACTACACCCAGAGCACAACCCCGTAATGGCAATACCACACCTTAAATGGTAAAGTTGCACCCCAATTTTGCTGGTGTTGATTGTAAAACGGTAAAACTGTTTACAAATCGGCAAGTTAATTGCTGTATCGGCTTCCATCTTCGCAAACCTCAGACTTACAGACTCATCCTATGAAAGAACTCTCAGACATCGGCCTAGTCGGCCTCGCCGTTATGGGCGAAAACCTGATTCTTAACATGGCGAACAAAGGTTTCACTGTTACCGCCTACAATCGCTCAACCGCAAAAGTCGATGCCTTTATGGCAGGCCGCGCCCAAGGCAAAAGCATTCGTGGCGCTCACTCTGTTGAAGAGCTAGTTCAATCTCTCGCCAAACCACGCAAAGTTATGCTGATGGTAAAAGCCGGTGCCCCAGTCGACGCCTTTATAGAACAATTACTGCCGTATTTAGACGCTGGCGATATTATTATTGATGGCGGCAATACCCACTTCCCCGACACCAATCGCCGCGTAGAGCTGTGCGAAAGCAAAGGTATATTATTTGTAGGAGCGGGCGTTTCCGGTGGCGAAGAAGGCGCGCTTACAGGCCCCTCTATTATGCCCGGCGGCTCGAACGCAGCGTGGGAACACGTCAAGCCCATATTCCAAGGTATTTCTGCAAAAGTTGAAGATGGCACACCCTGCTGTGATTGGGTGGGTGACAACGGCGCAGGTCACTTCGTTAAAATGGTACACAACGGTATCGAATACGGTGACATGCAGCTTATTTGCGAAGCCTATCAAGTGATGAAAGATTTACTCGGTATGAGTGCCGACGACATGCACGAAGTCTTCGCTGAATGGAACGACGGCGAACTCGACAGCTACCTCACCGAAATTACTCGCGATATTCTTAAAGTCAAAGACGAAGACGGCGCTCCACTCGTCGACAAAATCCTAGATACCGCCGGCCAAAAAGGTACCGGCAAATGGACAGGCGTCGCCGCACTAGAAATGGGCGTACCTTTAACGCTTATCGGCGAAGCCGTATTCGCACGCTGCCTTTCGGCACAAAAAGAAGAGCGTGTTGCAGCCTCTAAAGTTATTTCTGGCCCAACGCCTAACTTTACTGGCGACAAAAAAGCCTTTATCGAAGACTTACGCAACGCCTTGTTCGCGGCAAAAATTGTTTCTTACGCACAAGGCTACGTACTGATGCGTGAAGCGGCTAAAGAATATAACTGGGAATTAAACAACGGCGGTATTGCATTAATGTGGCGCGGCGGCTGTATTATTCGTTCAGCCTTCTTAGGCAATATCAAAGAAGCCTTCGACAACAATCCACAACTGGCTAACTTGTTGCTCGACCCTTACTTTCAGCAGCGCGTTGAAGCCGCCCAGCAAGGATGGCGTAACGTGGTCGCGGCGGCCACTATCAACGGTATTCCAGCGCCTACATTAACCTCGGCGCTTAGCTATTTTGACGGTTATCGAACGGCCCGCTTGCCCGCTAATTTGCTGCAAGCGCAACGTGACTTTTTCGGTGCTCACACGTACGAGCGCATCGATAAACCACGCGGTGAGTTCTTCCACACCAACTGGACCGGTCGCGGCGGCAATACCGCATCGTCTACTTACAACGCTTAAGCCTTTAACCCATTCTGGGTATCGCCTTACTAAAAACCTGCACCCTCTCGGGTGCAGGTTACTTAGAACACATCCTCTTCGTGCTTACCCCCTCGCTACGCGCACAACATTTCTACAATGTCTTGACCCGCAGGTAAACAGTCGACCGACACATCACTTTTTTAAAAAAACATTCAAGCCAACTTAACACGCGCAAGCGTTACAGAACTGTTAGTGGTAATTGAATAGACGCACAAAAAAACTATTTAACATTATTGTTTTCGTGCTTTTATGCATTGTTTAAACATAAAAAAGGATTACTAGAACCTTATCGACCTAAGTAGCCCATCAACCATTCCATTGCTGGACGTTTCTGGCCGTTACCTTCAACAAGGCCAATAACATTTGGGTGCGCATAGAAAATAGGGGCATGGTTTGCATGTACTGCAACTGTGTTTGGTCATTAGTGGCTTCGATATCGTGTTCGGAGATATACAGCGGCAAACCCAATATTGGAATCAAGCCCAACTTGTCTTGAATTTCTTATGCTGTCAATTCCTGTGAATAGTACAAACTGTGCGACTGCAAACCAAGCGCATTAATAACCCTTCCTCATATCGAGGCTCCACCTGTGTCGAGAACTGAACCCGTATTGCGGCACAACACCCACAACCAATACCCTCCTCCAGCCAACACAATCACCATGAGCAAGAGCGCTACAGATGCATACCGCCAATTTCCGCCAAGCAAAACCAGATCAATAATATTAACGTTTGTCTCAATATCCACTGGCCCACGCCGCTCCCCCCCAAACGAAATCGCAAGAATTTGGTCCAGCTGAAAAGCCTGATTTGATAGCGGTATATTATTGGCATCATGCCACCAAACGGGTGTGCGCAAGTCACTCAAATTAATCTCAACACTTGTCCAGCGGTTGGAGCACGAAAACCAAGACGTCGACACACGGTAGGAATGGTAATCTTCGGGGAGGGTATGGTTAGGCTCGAACAAACGGAGGTTAAACGACAACACATTCTCATGTGCGCACTTTACTTTAAACGCTACACGGGAGTATTCACTGAGGTCTAGCAACCGCTCCGCGCGCTCAAGCTTATCAAAGGCCATAATAAAATCTGCGTAGGGGTATTGCCCACTAGAGCTAAGCGTATAGGTAAAATCCAAGCCATAAGTGGCTTCGCCAACAGCAATAACAGAAGCCCCTCCGTCACGCTGATCGTTATGGATAACCGCGTCCCATGACGCAAAGCTATGCGGTGCAGGCAAAAGTGGCCCTCGCACTTCAGCAAACACCCAATACATGTAGCCTAAGAGCACCTCTAACGCTATTAGGCCTACCAAAACCCCACGGGTTTTTCGATGTTTACCGAGCATTTATGCGCCTTTTCAAAACATTACTCCAAAATCAAACCGGCCTTCATTCGCGAGCCCAACCACAAGACCTGCCCTTTCAAACCTCTTTAACAAATCTTTCCTGACGAAATATCATACAACGATTCATGCGCCATCGACAAACTCACCCTCACAAATAAACCTACGCCCGCGCGCGCCCAAGAGCCAAACCCGGAATTCGCTAAGTTCACGCTTGGATAAAACCCGCTCAAGGCATGACAGCCCTCACGCAATTCTGGCACAATCTTTCCCGCACCCACTAACCTCAGAGTTATCCATGCAACTGTACTACAGCGCCACATCCCCTTTCGCCCGTAAGGTCAACATGATGCTCCACTACACGGGCCAAATCGAAAACACCGAATTGGTGCTCACCAATTTTGAGAGCGACGAACTGCGACGGCTCAACCCGTTAGGTAAAATTCCCGCCCTAGTCGACGGCAAAACCACCTTGGCTGATAGCCCCATCATTTGTGAATATCTTGACGAGCACTATGAACAAGCCGGTAATCGTAGCGTTTTTCACTGTGGTCGCAGCTCCTACTATGCCGTGCAATCAGCACACGCCCTTGCCGACGGTTTAGTGCAAGCCGCCGTGAATATCGTATTTGAAAATAAACGTACAACCGAACCCTCCCAATACTGGATTAATCGCTGGCAATTAGCCGTAGAAACCGCCGTTAAGAATGTCGATTTAAAAACCATTGGTAGCGCAAGCGATGTCAATATTGCGACCATTGCGACCATTGCCGCCTTAGGCTATTTGGATTTCCGGCTCGATCATTACTTATGGCGACAGTGGAATACCCCATTAGCGAACTGGTTCGACTCCTTAAAAAGTGAACCCTGGGTAACGGCCACAACCCCCCACCAATAAAGGCTTTAACACAAAACGCCAGAACTGAACGGCCCAGCTATACTGAGTAAACATAGCCAATTACCGTTTAAGAGTCGCCCGCCTAATGCTCAGCCAATATCTAAAACAGCTTTTTTCCGACGACAGCGCTTCCGAAAATCAAACCACCGAAATCGAAGCGCTGCATAAAAAAGTCGCCCGGTTAGAGGCCGAATTAAACCTTGCGCAAAAAATTAAAACCGTCGCCGACCTTCAACGCAACAATCTCGAAAAAGCCATGGAGGAGCAAGAAGCGCTGCAAAAGCTGTGGATGTCAACGGCAACCACCATTTCCGATATTCGCGGCACCATGGCCGCAGCGGCTTCAGAGGCCCATGAGCACAAAGAAAAACTCACCGAATCGTCTATTAATTACCATCAAGTCAAAAATATTATTAGCGCTATCGCCACAGCATTAGGCGAAATGGATATCAAAACCAAGCGTGTTGCCAGCGGCGTAACCGAACTAGCGACCATTGGTGCCGAGATAGAAACCTTTGTGTCTCAAATTAAATCTATTTCCGATCAAACTAACTTACTGGCTCTTAACGCCGCCATCGAAGCCGCCCGCGCAGGAGAGCAAGGCAGGGGCTTTGCCGTAGTCGCCGACGAAGTAAGAGCGCTCGCCAGTAAATCGGCACAAGCCTCACAAGAAATCACCCGGCTAGTGTCTACAATTACCGACAAAACTGCCGATGTTTCGTCCTGTATTGATGAATCTGCAACCACCAGTAACGCGCTATCGTCCTCCACCAATGAAGTGGCCAGTATCGTTGATGATTTTATCGGCCTAGCTAATACTATGGCGCTGTCAATTTCTGTCTCGGCGGATAAAAGCTTTATTCAAACGGTAAAACTTGACCACGTTGTGTGGAAAACCGATGTCTATTGCCGATTTTGGTCAAATGATTCAAGCACCATCAACGACTTAACCGACCACAATCACTGCCGCTTAGGTAAATGGTATTACCAAGGTGAAGGCGCAAATCGCTATAGCCGTTTGCACTCATTTAAGGCCATAGAAGAACCCCACACGCTAGTCCACCAATACGGCATTACGGCCCTCCAATACACGCACGATAACGATAACGTTACCGCGCTTAAAACGCTGGAAAAAATGGAATCTGCTAGCGAACAAGTACTGGGCTACCTAAACACGTTAGAGACCGATATTACCGCCCAACACCAACGAGATTTTTCCTCATCGAACCAACCACAGGAAGTGGATTTATTTTAATATTTACCTACAACACCTTACCCATATTTCATTAGCCGCCATAACACTCGCAAACGCTTTCGTATTTGAGCGACACTTGTAATACACTCTGCCCCATGAGCCGAATCCCCCAAAGTTTTATCGACGACCTTCTCAACCGCCTCGACATTGTTGAGGTTGTAGACCACCGTGTAAAACTCAAAAAAACGGGTAAAAACTACGCCGCCTGCTGCCCCTTTCATGACGAAAAAACCCCGTCATTCAGCGTAAGCCCCGACAAACAGTTCTACTACTGTTTCGGTTGCGGCGCCTCCGGTAATGCCATCGGCTTTTTAATGGAATACGAGCGCCAAGGCTTTGTCGACGCGGTTGAAAATCTCGCCAAAACGGCCGGCATGCAAGTGCCACGAGAAGAGACCACCGAAAGCCGAGAACAGCACTTCAAACAAAAAAACCTCTACACCATTCTCGAAAAAGCGAGTGATTTCTACCAAGCCCAACTCAAAGATAACCCTAAGCGTGACCCTGCGGTTCACTACCTACAAGACCGCGGCCTCAGTGGGGCCATCGCAAAACAGTTTGGCATGGGCTACGCGCCGCAAGGCTGGGATAACCTACTCATAAAATACGGCCTCACAGAAGAAGATATAGGCCTACTTGTAGACAGTGGCCTCGTCATACGCCGCGACGATAACAACAAACTCTACGACCGGTTTCGCCACCGTATAATGTTTCCCATCCGCGATACCCGTGGCCGTGCCATAGGCTTTGGTGGGCGCGTACTCGACGACAGCAAACCCAAATACCTTAATTCCCCCGAAACAGATGTGTTCCACAAAGGACGCGAACTTTACGGTTTGTACGAAGCTCGCCAGAACACCCGAAACCTCGAACAACTGTTAGTAGTAGAAGGCTACATGGACGTCATTGCCCTCGCGCAATACGGCATAAACAATGCTGTCGCCACACTGGGCACCGCCTGTGGTGAAGATCACCTCAAATTAGCCTTTCGCTACGTTCACGAAGTTGTGTTTTGTTTTGATGGCGACAATGCCGGTCGCAGCGCGGCCAAACGCGCGCTACTCAACTCTCTTACGAGCATGGAAGATGGTCGCCAAATAAAATTCCTGTTTTTAGCTGAAGGCCAAGACCCAGACACCTTAGTCAGGCAAATCGGGACTGAGCGATTCCTAGAGCAAATTAAAACCGCCATCCCATTGGAAGACTTTTTGTTTGACGCAACCGCTGAAGGTATAGACATACACACCATGGACGGACGCGCACGTTTCAGCAAAGTGGCAGCACCATTACTGAACAAAATTCCCCTAGGTGTCTACCGTGAACTAATGTTCACCAATTTAGCGAAACGTACAGGGCTGAGCAGCGCCACAATCATGGAGCTAACGGCCGAAAAAGTGCAACTGGCGAATGTAGCTCCCACAGACACGCCCACCACTCTACCAAACGAACCCTCGCCGCCATCAACCAGCGAACAACCACCCGCAAACGACACTTACGCGAATAATGAATTGCACCCTGGCCTGCCACCGGCCGAACCCGAAGTAGACTATGAAGCCGAATACGGCAGCTTATTCCAAGGCGAAACTCCCGCAGTAGGCCACCCACCCAGCGGCCCCTTCCGTAAAAAAACGAACATCACGCTCAACCCCGTTACGGCCGCAACCCTACTACTGCTGGATAACCCACCGCTACTCCAGCAACTGACCGAAGAACAACAACTCACAACCCAGCCAACAGACGATGTAGAGTTGCGCCGCCTATTCAACCTCATCGAATACCTACACACGCGCCCCAACAGCAACTTCAATACCTTGCTGGGTTTTTGGGGTGGCGCCTACGGCATAGACGCACAACAAGAACTCGCCCAAATGCTGGCAACACATGAATTAACCCGCAACACCTCCTTGGCAACGTTCGAATCAACTAAGGTGCTTTGCCACGCTTTCGACAAAATCCGACACCAATACTCCACCCAAGACCTCAATCGAGAACTTGCCGAACTGAAAACGAAAGGCTTAAAAAACTTAACGGCCGACGAAAAAGATCGATTCAGGGCTCTCATACAGTCCTATAGACCCAAAACAAGTACCGATTCTTGATCTTAATCTCAGCTATGCTCAATTTGTCGTACTGATTACAACCGAAATCGTTGATATTCTAGATAGCAACCCCATATACCGGTATAATCGCCGACCCTCCAATATTCACACTTAATAGATGTCGCAGGAACCTTAATGAGCGAACAGGCCCAAAAGCAGTCTCGTATCAAAGATTTGATCAATAAAGGCCGAGAACAAGGCTACCTTACATACGACGAGGTTAACGACCACCTTCCCGACGACATCTCCGATCCGGATCAGGTCGAAGACATCATTCAAATGATCAACGACATGGGTATTCGTGTATACGAAGTCGCACCCGATGCCGATGAATTGTTAATGAACCAAGCGGAAGGCAGCGCCGATGAAATCGCCGCTGCAGAAGCCGCCGCCGCACTCGCAGCCGTTGAAACCGAAGCCGGCCGCACCACAGACCCTGTGCGCATGTACATGCGAGAGATGGGCACCGTAGAGCTACTCACTCGCGAAGGCGAAATAGCCATCGCGAAGCGCATCGAAGAGGGCCTACGCGAGCTTATGCACGCGCTCGCCTACTGGCCCGGTGCCGTACAAAAACTAATGACCGAATACGACATGGTCGAAAAAGAGGAGCGCCGCCTTAGCGACGTCATTAGCGGTTGGCTAGACCCCGCCGACGAAGTAGCCGCCGCCACTCCCGTCACCCCTCAATCGGCAGCGGACAAGAAAGAAAAAGAAAAAGAAAAAGCCGAGAACGGTGACGATGACGAAGAAGAAGCGAACACCGGTATCGACCCCGAATACGCCAAAGAACGCTTCGACGAACTCCGAGATCAACTGGCCAAAACCGAAGCCACCGTAGAAAAGTACGGCCGCGAAAGTAAGCAAGCCGGCAAAGAACTCGAGCAACTGGGTGAAGTCTTCAAATTCTTCAAACTACCCCCTCGTCAATTTGACCCCATCTATAACTACGTACGCCAAGTGCTCGCGCGCATTCGCGCAGAAGAGCGCGAATCTATGCGCTTATGTATCCGCCTAGGCGGCATGCCACGAAAAACCTTTATTAAAGAGTTTCCAGGCAACGAAATTAACGAAGCCTGGATCCCAGACATTGTTAAGAAAAAACGCGACTACTCAGAAGGCCTTCGCTCGGTTCAACCCGATATCCTGCGAAGCCAGCGCAAACTTCAACAGATTGAAAACGAAAGCGACCTAGAACTCGCAACCATTAAAGAAATTAACCGCCGCATGAGCATCGGCGAAGCTCGTGCTCGTCGTGCTAAAAAAGAAATGGTAGAAGCCAACCTACGTTTGGTTATCTCCATTGCTAAAAAGTACACCAACCGCGGCTTACAGTTCCTCGACTTAATTCAAGAAGGTAATATCGGCTTAATGAAAGCCGTTGATAAATTCGAATACCGTCGTGGCTACAAATTTTCGACCTACGCCACCTGGTGGATTCGTCAGGCCATTACTCGCTCTATCGCGGATCAGGCCCGTACCATTCGAATACCGGTACACATGATCGAAACCATCAACAAGCTCAACCGCATCTCTCGCCAAATGCTTCAGGAAATGGGCCGCGAGCCTACCCCCGAAGAACTGGGCGAACGCATGGAAATGCCAGAAGAAAAAGTACGTAAAGTACTTAAAATTGCTAAAGAACCCATCTCCATGGAAACCCCTATTGGTGACGATGAAGATTCACACCTAGGGGACTTTATCGAAGACATTAGCATAACGTCGCCAGTGGAAGCCGCCACAGGCCAAGGCCTAATGGAAGCAACCAAATCCGTACTAGCGGGCCTAACAGCGCGTGAAGCGAAAGTACTGCGCATGCGCTTCGGCATTGAAATGAACACCGACCACACGCTAGAAGAGGTCGGCAAGCAATTCGACGTAACACGTGAACGAATTCGTCAAATCGAAGCCAAGGCACTACGCAAGCTTCGTCACCCAAGCCGCTCAGATCATTTGCGCGGCTTCCTAGACGAGTAATCAATAAAAGCAGTAGTTTTTACTGAAGCGGCGCACTATAATGCGCCGCGTTTTGGTTAAAGATGAAAGCATTTCATCACCCAAAACAACGTACCACACCGGTTACACACCGGATTTTTGTTTGATAGCAAGGCGCGCCGCCAATAAGGGAATGAACATACTCCGGTATGCGATTGACCGAAACGAGGACGCAACAGAACTAGCGGACAAAAAAACAAGTTCAAGGGCCTTTAGCTCAGTTGGTTAGAGCATCCGACTCATAATCGGCAGGTCCCCAGTTCAAGTCTGGGAAGGCCCACCATTTTTACTTTATAAATCAACGTGTTATAGAAAATATTCGTTTTTTCTAATTCACTCAGGGTTCAAAACTACGTAACCCTACACCCTCCTACAATTTCGACTCTCATATTAGCAACAATAGAATATTTTTTTGGGGTTACGCTGGGGTTACAACAGCACAACAACCATCTTCAAATATTTTGGGCTTGCCCGCGTCATATTTTCGCTTCATTTTTACTTGCAACAGCTAACATCTCCAAGTACAAACTAAATAAGCAACTGGCTTGGACACCAAACATGAAATAGGGGGCGTCATGGAAATTGAGATTAAGCATTGCAACAACATTGATTCAGCGAAGGTTTCACTAAGTGAAGGCAAGTTAAATATAAAGTTTGCCCCAAACGGAACAGGGAAAAGCACAATTGCCAAAGCAATACTGTTCAGCGCATCCGGCGACAATGAATCATTGGCTGAGCTAATCCCCTTCAAGCTCCGAGGCGAAAATTCGGATGACCACAGCCCAGAGATAACCTGCACGGATCACATTGACAAAGTAATGTGCTTCAACGAAGACTACGTCAGCCAATTTACGTTTAAACCTGAAGAGCTTCTCAGCAATAGCTTTGATATTTTGATTAGATCTGACTCATACAAAACGACCGAGCAAGAAATTGAAGACATAGTTCAAACGATGAAGCAATTATTCACCAACAACCCTAAGCTGGAGGAATTGATATCAAACCTTAAAGAGCTTGGCGGTGCGTTTAAACTAACAAAATCAGGCTTATCAAAATCTTCCACTGGAATGAAGGGGTTGTCAGGGGGCAACAAAATAGAGCACATCCCCTTGGGACTAGAGCCATTTCAACCATTTATCCAGAGCCCAAGTGGAGTAAGCTGGATCGACTGGCAAACAAAGGGCTGTAAGGAATATTCAGAAATTTCCGATAGCTGTCCCTTCTGCTCAGCAGACTCAGCAGAAAAAAAAGAACAAATTAAACAAGTAGGGAAAGAATACGATAAAAACGTCATTAAGAATTTAGTGGGAATCATCAATATAATTGAAAAATTAGGAGATTATTTTTCAGACGATACCAGAGAAAAATTAGCCGCCATCACTTTACTAAAAGACGGACTTGATAAAGAGCACGAAGCATTTATCGTCAGTGTTAAAGCCCAAATTGACAATCTAATAGAAAAGCTAGAAAAGCTCAAATCGCTTTCAGGATTTCACTTTAAAGACGGCGATAAGGTGGCAGAAAAATTACCTTTTTACAAATTAGATCTTCAGTTTTTCTCTGAACTGAACTCAGAAGCAACGCGAGAAGCGATAACATCACTAAACACCTCCATTGACGGCATCATAGACAAAGCTGGCGCCCTTCAAGGTAAGATCAACATTCAACGCAAAGAAATCAACAAGCTTATAGAAAAGCACCAGACAGACATCAATAGTTTTCTAGCATACGCAGGCTACCGGTACAAGGTTGAAATTACTGGAGAAGAAGGTCACTCTCAGCTAAAACTACTACACCTTGACCACAACCAACATCTAAGCGGAGGTAATCAGCACCTCAGCTTTGGAGAAAGGAATGCTTTCGCTATTGTGCTATTCATGTATGAGTGCTTAGCCAAAAAGCCAAATTTAATCATACTAGATGATCCCATATCGTCTTTTGATAAAAACAAGAAATTCGCCATTCTAGAAATGCTCTTCCGGCGGGATGCATCGTCGTGCCTCAAAGGGAAAACCGTTTTAATGCTGACACACGATGTAGAGCCGATAATCGACACACTAAAGTCCGTAAAAAAACAGTTTAACAATCAAGTTAAAGCATCGTTCCTACGCCTCAGTGGTGGTCAAATATCGGAACAAATAATCGGCGAAAACGACATTAAAACATTTGCTCAAATATGCCAACATGCGATGAATTCACAATGTCACGATATCGTAAAACTTATTTATTTAAGACGTCATTATGAAATTCTGGATGATAAAGGCGATGCATATCAGGTTCTATCTAATCTTTTTCACAAGCGTGATAAGCTAATTGACACAAGGGAGCCTAAAGATGAAAACGAGCAGTCACCAGAAATGGAAGCCAGCAAACTCATCCGGGGTACAACCGAAATAAAAAATATTGTGGAAGCGTTTGACTACAATACTGCTCTCGAGAAAATGCAGAACCAAACAGATTTAAAAGCTTTGTATCATGAGCTTCAAAATGGATATGAAAAACTACAGGTCTTTAGGCTCTTTGGGATTGACGTTAAAAACTCTGTTGTTCAAAAATTCATCAACGAAACTTATCACATCGAGAATGAATTTATTTGCCAGCTAGATCCGTCTCAATTTGATCTAATCCCTGAATATATTATTGATGAGTGCAATAGTTTTGCAGAAATTCCTGACCTCTAACGAAATGACACCAAAAATATAGAATGTCAACTTAAATGACTTCATGCTATCCACCACTTCTGAATATCAACACACCGATCCGGGTCAACCGGATCGATCAACTCCATAAATGTAATTGAGTTTAACCCTGTCCTACCGGAAAAGCTGTCAAGCAACACACTCAACCTAGAAAACCTCGCCTTAAATTCGTGTTGATCAATGGAAAATTCGGGGAAGTGACTGTAGAAAACTTCCCCTATTAGATTAATCGTTTTCTCAGACTTAACCTCATTGGAACCCAGAAGCGACGTTTCGACTGATTAAATCCAATGCCACTAGCAATGTTTGCTCAGGGTCTTCAATACCTCGACCGCCCCACTTACTACCTAACTTTTCATCCAATAACCCATCAATCAATTTACGAGTTGTTAGCCTCTCCATTACGCCACCGAAAGAAAGGACGCCCACAGATCATTGTTACTGACCATGCAGATGGCCTCACGCTCTCTAACGGAGTGCTGTTTGAATCTCTCGTAAACGGCAATAGGTGGCGGACACGCGGGTTGATCCATCCAGTACAAGAGTAAACACACTCAATTAAGAGCGTGGGCATGAATGGCAGCGATAACAGCACCAAAATCATACTTTCCTTCCGCTTCGGTGTTCGGCCTTATTTCCGCAAATGCGAATGGCTTTGCCAAGGTGAGTAATTACGCCTAACCATCGATAATATTTTGGTCGGCTGGGCTTGTAGTGCAGGTGTCTAACCCGACGATATCGACATATTGCTCGTCAGGATACAAGGCAAATTCTCCATATAACGACTAGATATTAAATCGCGCAGGCAAAAAAAACCTCCATTAATCTAAATGAAGGTTTTTTGCAGCGTTAAGCGTTCACAGCATATTTTAACTCATCACGCTAACGCTAGCGGAGGGCGCTCGCCTACAACGTTTTATTATTGATGATGTAATACGCCTTGCGCTCGAATGTCCTCGCTTGAGACACCAACATAAATATTAAAGTTGCCCTGTTCAACTAACCAACCGTTGGTTTGAATATCCCAAAAAGCAAAATCGCGAGGCTTCAATTCAAACATTACCGTTTGTGATTCCCCCGGCGCGAGTGTAACTTTTTTAAAGCCTTTTAATTCTTTTATCGGGCGCGCAACGCTAGCGACCGCATCCCCCAGATACAGTTGTACTACTTCGGCACCCGTTCGTTTGCCTGTATTTTTAAGGGTGACGCTGATAACCGTTTTTTCTGCATTTGCGTCTACGACTTTAGGCACTGATAAATTATCGATGTCGAATTGCGTGTAAGAAAGGCCGTGCCCAAATGGAAACTGCACCTCAATACTCTGCGCCTCAAACCAACGGTAGCCAATAAAAACACCTTCTTTATACAGTGCGGTATTGTCATTGTAGTCGTCGAGTTTTATCGGTGCTGTATCGGCGTATTGTTTTGGTAACGTTATCGGCATTTTTCCTGCTGGGTTTACAGCCCCCGTTAGCATACGCGCATAAGCATGGCCGGCTTCCATTCCGCCATACCAGCCCCAAACCAACGTACTTATGTCATTGGCCCACGGCATTTCTACCGCTGAACCGGCGATAATAAATACCGTGGTAGTCGCATTTGCACGATGGAGCGCCGTAATAACCTCGTCTTGATTGCCCGGTAGGCGCATGCTTTCTCGGTCGTGCCCTTCTCTATCGTCGCTGTGACTAAGGCCACCAAAATACAACACTAAATCAGCCTTTTTTGCCGCCTCGGTATACACGGCTTCGCTCACAACCTGTATGCCGGGCGCGTCCCAACCTAGCGTAAAATAAGTATTGCCGTCGTACTGCAACTGGAAGGTATACGCTTGCCCTGCGGTTAAATTAAGCGTTTGCGATAACACTTTTTGGCCGTCTGTATGCCAACTTGCCACCGACTCTCCATCCACGTGTAACTGCGCATGCCCACTACCGTGAAACTTTACGATATGCTCACCACTTTCTATGGGCACAAGTGTAGCTTCAAGCGTTAAATATTGGGTGTCGGTATTGTGCGCCCAACGCTTACTAGATTGTGGCCACTCAGTCACATTCAACGGTTGCTGCCGTTCAGCATCTTCAAACGAAATTACGCGCCACACGGGTGTGCCCGACCCGCCATGACGTGTCGAGATGTAATCGGCTGGAATAGGTTGCAGTGTGTCGCCAGTGCCTGCTCGTAAATAAACAATATTAACGTCATCGCCCAATAGCGTTTGCAATCCCTGGAGGGGTGTAATCTCGTAATTTGATTTTACCTGAGAAGAGCCGCCACCACGGCCATGGGGTAGATTGGCGTTGGGCCCCATAACAAGAACATTTTTTAAGGTGTCTTTTTGAAGGGGCAATAATTGCTGATCGTTCTTTAGCAAGACTATGCCTTGCTCTGCCAATGTGCGTGCCGCCCTATGGTGTTCTTCAGTATTCCGTAGCCCTTCTTGCCGCAGCGGGTCCATCATGCCTACGCGCAACTGCAAGCGTAGTATACGTCGGACTTTCTCGTCGATTATGGCCTCAGGAATTTCGCCCTCCTGCACCTTGGCCAAAAGAGGGGCCGCAAAATAATAATCGTCATAGTCCTCTACGAGCGTTCCCATTTCTAGGTCGAGGCCATTCATTGCCGCATCGACTGTATTAATATCTACATGCCAGTCGGTTAGTAATACGCCATCAAACCCCCAATCTTGTTTTAAAATTCCATTCACCAAGTGGGCGCTTTGATTAGCATTGGTGCCGTACACTTTATTGTAAGCACCCATTACGGAATAAACGCCGCCCTCTTTTACCGCAGCCTCAAAGGCGGGTAAATACACTTCCCTTAATGTACGTTCGTCTGGTTGCGCATCAACGCCCCACCGATTAAGTTCTTGAGTGTTTAGCGCATAATGTTTAACGCAGGCCGCTACATCGTGTTGTTGAATCGCGAGAATTTCTGGTACGACTAGTTGCGCGGCCAGAAAAGGGTCTTCACCAAAGTATTCAAAATTACGCCCATAGGTGGGCAATCTCGCCAAATTAACACCCGGCCCCAGAATAATGTCTTTATTCCTATGTCGCGCTTCACGCCCTAATACGGTGCCGTGTAGCGTTGCCATAGCCGGATCCCAACTCGCCGCTATAGCCGTTAATGGTGGGAGATAGGTTGCGTAATCGGTATCCCAATCAGCCGGTGCCCAACTGTGCCGAGAAATTTCATGGCGAACACCATGAGGGCCGTCGCTTAAGTGCATTTCTTCAATACCTAAACGTTCTACCCCTGCCACCGTGAATTTACTATTCGCATGAAGTAAGGAGATTTTTTCGCTTAAAGTTAGCGCTGCTAGTAACCGCTCTACCTCTTGCTCAATGGCGGCAGGGGTCGTTTTGCTAACACTGCTCGGCATTACAGCCAATTGAGAGGTGCTTAATGGTTTCGATAAAGTCATGGAAATAGGAGAACAACCTGTAAAAGTAGTCAATACAATACAACCAACCAATAGGAAGGAAAACGTTTTCATGGGAGATCCTTTGTCGTAATGATATGGCGCCGATGGTTCTTATTATATCGACAGCAACCAACACTGAGGGGCGTAAAAAAATAACTATAGCAGTACGCATGTCAGCTTTACGGCAACGGCATCCACTCAAACAGGTAGAGACAATTGCGGTTTAGCGATTACGTTTAGAGGGGCTTAAGTAAGAATAACGAACAACGCCTTATGGCATTATAACGCTGTAGGGAAAAACTATGGGTAGCCACGCGGTATGGAGTACCGTGACAATAGCGTTCTTCTCTCTTGCCTACCCCATTAATTCCGGCGCTGGCAAACGATAATGAGAGTAAAAACACTTATTGTCATGATGGAACAATTGGCTAATCGATAAACGACCGCGCATTAGTTACCGCTTTCGATAAAAAACACCGTAAACAAGTAAAGCAATAATGGCCAATACTAACGCTAGCCCTAACATAGCCCATGCATTCATCCGCTCTTTGGCTTCGCCGCTAGAGGAGACCTGAGCCGAAAAGTTAATGGCGCCCTCTGTCTGCGCATACGCCGTATTTACCGCTGCGCGGGGCGTTGCTGATTGGTTGCGTTTCATCTGGGCTTTTGCTTCAGCTTGCTCGTCTAGCTCATCTTGTAATTGACTATCCATGCTGGCGGCGTCTACGGGCGCTTTAGCGGGCTGCCCCAAATCAAATAGGATATCGTCTGCGATATTGGCATTCACAAAGGGCTTAACAGCCGCGAGTTCTTCTTCTGTATGGGCTCGGGTAATTGAGTCTTGCACCTCCATCACCAACGTAACAGAATCAAGCGGAATACCGTCAACGGGGTTCAACACATCTTCGCTAACCGCGTCTTCATGAGCGTACTCGCTTTCTGTGCGTCTAAATTTAATTGTGCCGGACATTTCATGAGACATCACTTCTTCAAGATTGTAGCCCTTACCCGCTTCGATAATCCCATCTTCTGTTTGCATGAGCATTTGGCCTCGCTCATTATAGGTTAAGCCATCAACCAACCTTAAGCGCCCAGTGCTACACCCAGCGAGGGGACAACCATATTCAGTATTACCCGCAACAAAAAGCAAATCACTTTCGCCCTTGTCGAATAGCGGCAGGTGGGGCAACATTAAAAATTTTGTTTCATCTGATGGTCCGCCAACAAAACGTAGCGTAACGGTGTTTTCCGCAGTAGAACCTTTAAGGATATTATCGACGCGATAAGTCACAAATGTATGCGGGATGCCGCCTGAGCTATCGGTCGGCAGCGATTTTTTGTATTCCACATTGATAACTTCGCCTGAGAACACTAATTCCGACTCTTTCGACAGACCATCTAAGTCGTACTGTGCCTGCTCTTTGTGCTGCTGGGATCGAACAGCCGCCACTCCGCTTGCGGCTTTCAGAAAAATCGCGGGAATCAACACTATCAAACAAATTTTTCTAAAAAAACTCATAAATACATCTCGTCTATAATAGTAAACATGGGCCCTAAAGAGCCCATGTATTCATACCTTAAACAACCCTTTAGTAAGTTCGGATACCTACGTAAGTTGCATTGTTCGTTTCTGACTCTTCAGAAAGAATATTGCCATCATCGATTCTTACACCAAGGTAGTAATCTTCATTTACCGTTAAATCCGAAGGAATGGTAATAGTTGATTGACGAAGTGAAGGTGACGCGTTACGTACAAGCACCATAGGCTTAGTTCGAATCAAGCGGTCGCTTGTGGAAATAAACGCGTTGGTCGAGATATAAAACCCTGCATCTATATACTGCGCGTTCTCACCATTATTTTCAAAACTAAATTCTACTTTATACGTTGATCCAGGCTGCACATCGTAAATAGGTTCATCATCAACCCAAGTAGAGGCCACAACAGAACCGCCCGTTGTAAATAAACGGGTTCGACCGTGGGTAGCATAGCCACCACTTGATCCCGTGTGTCTCCAATGATTTACAGCAAGATCTTCAATATTACCGCTGTTCGCACCGTACATATCGTATAGCGCGGTAGAGGCATCTTCACCAAGACCAGGGTAAACCAGGCTACCATTAGTTGTGGTATAAGTTCCGCCACCCATAATGCTAGCAACGCTCGTGGTGTGATCAAGCCCCATGGTGTGCCCAATCTCGTGCAATGCAATCAACTGGAAATTTTCTTTACTGCCGCCATAAGCGAGATTGTGAGCCTTTGAATTAGATGCGGTGTAGTCAACCGTATTCAAATAGCGCATATCCGCTTCATCAATTTCACACGTACTGGAATCACCCCAGAACCAAGCCTCGGCGATAAAGCCAGGATTTGTCATGACGCTCGACCACCAAACTTCACTTTGATTGTTATTAAATGACATGCTCGTATCACCATAACTTAACGAATAGCGAAGTGGGCTTGGGTTTCTATTGGCGATATCAACGGCTTTACCCAGGGCATTACCCCAAGTACTACCGCTATCGAATTCTACGTCTTGCGCGCTAATCGTTACGGCATTAGTGCCCCACTTCCACTCCACACCCGGTGAACACTCAAAAGTCTCGTACGCGAAGGAAAACGGACTAATCAGCGCTAACGAAACAACGGAAGGTAAAAGATACTTTTTCATAAACCACCTTAATTTAACGTGTTAACAAAATTAGGCAGAATCGTATATGAATTATATTATTCATACTATTAAGAAAACAAATTTGTGAGACGCATGAAGCATTTATAAGATATAAATATTATATTTATATCTAGCCCCGCATTTCTTACAAAAAATCAATATTTATCTATAAAAATGCAACATTACTACGGTAGCCTATTAATAAAAAAATAATAAATTTTTAGCAGAAACAATTTAAACAAGGTAAACCAGCCACTCAATACACTTGAACCGTCGCGCTATTCACGTGCTGCAAACGAGGCAGACATTACCGTGCCCATTTCATTGTGAAAACGCATTGCGGTACAAAGGGATGAATCGGGTTCGGAACTTTGGGCCGCTGTACTGACAATGGCAGGGTTCTATTCCAACTGCAGAGCCAATGGCATATACACCTAACGTGACAAGGGAGAGGGATTAAGACGGTATTACGTTCAATCCCTCCCGCTCCCCCACCCAATTAATGCCGTGCTCTATCACTAGCGGGCTATCCATTATCATTGTTATGGATTGGGAATCACCGCATTGGCGCGCATAAAGAGAGCCGTAATGCGTGGAGTAAAAAACTGCACCCTTCGGTTATGCATTGACTTATCCATAAAGGCGCACAACACTCTAAGAAGTAGCCTATTGTCTTTCATCAACACGCCAAGTAACCAAAGGATAAAAAATGAAGGAGATTGAAACGCTCAACAGCACCGTGGTATACCGCAACAAATGGATGACCGTTCGGGAAGATTGCATTCAACGGTCTAGCGGTCATCAGGGTATTTTTGGTGTCGTAGAAAAAACTGATTTTGTCGTTATTATTCCCGTCGATAACGATTATATTCATATTGTTGAACAGTACCGATACCCCGTAAAAGCGAGATTTTGGGAATTACCCCAAGGATCATGGGAGGAAAACCCCAAGGCCGATCCAGCGCTGTTAGCCGCGGGCGAACTACAAGAAGAAACCGGGTTGCTATCACGCAACATGCAGTACATTGGCCATCAATATCTCGCCTACGGATATTCAAATCAGGGCTATCATATCTATCTCGCAAAAGACCTCGTACGAGGCGAGCAAGCGCTAGAAGCCGAGGAAGAAGGCCTTGTCTCAAAAAAAGTGACTATCGAAGAATTTGAGCAAATGATTCTAAGCGGAAAGATTAAAGATGCTACTACCGTAAATGCCTATAATCTTGCAAAACTAAAAGGCGCCATTTAATAGCAGTATTTTATTGTTGATGGTAGGGCGTTAACGAGAGGAACACCATAAGCTCTCATGTAACACAAACAAGCGCTACTACTATTAATTGTACGTTGACAGGCCATATGCATTGTGTAAAATGCGCCCAACTTCAACACAACACAGGAGCACTCACTTATGACCATTTTTTACGGACACCAACTTTAAACCCTTCGAGTGCTTAAACTGGGAGGTTATTAACACACCTTCCACGTCAGTTTTTAAAACCCTGACAGGGAAACTTGTCAGGGTTTTTTTATATTTTTAGGTTGTTAAAAACAACCCTTTAAATTCTCCGAAATTACTGCGCAATACTGGAAGGAAAAACATATAAACGCCTTAATTCGGCAGGTAATACTGTGCGCCTTATTTAGGCAGAAGGATTCATAATGCCCATTAAAATTGAACTCAATAAAAAAGCAAAAAACGGTATTAAACCCGTCAAAATATATACCCGAGATATCGATAACCTAGCGATGACGCAGCTAAAAAACATCGCTCAACTGCCCATCATACATTCACATATTGCCGCGATGCCCGACGTGCATGCAGGCGTTGGGGCAACTGTTGGCTCTGTAATACCAACGTTAAACGCCATTATTCCGGCCGCTGTGGGTGTGGACATTGGTTGCGGCATGATTGCCGTTAAACTGTCCCTTCGTTCTGCACAATTACCGGATTCACTTTCGGCTATTCGTGCTGCCATAGAACGTGCTATACCGGTTGGCTTAGGGGCGCACAAAACAATAAGCATCCGCGCGAGCGCCTGTAAAAAAATTGAGAACTCAGTCAATACACTTTTTGAAAAACATCCTGAATTATTAAAATTGCAAAAGAACGCGCACCAACTATGGGCCAAACAAATGGCTACATTAGGCGGAGGCAATCATTTTATAGAGATGTGCATTGACGAATCGAAACAAGTTTGGCTAATGCTGCACTCCGGTAGCCGAGGCATTGGCAATAGTATCGGGCGTCATTTTATTCAGTTAGCCAAAAAAGATATGCAGGGTCACTTGCACAACCTGCCCGACAAGGATCTCGCTTATTTTCAAGAAGGTAGCCCGCATTTTAACGACTATGTAAACGCGGTTAATTTCGCGCAGGACTATGCCCGCCTGAATAGAGAGGAAATGCTAAAACTCGTACTGGCTGCAATATCGCCGTTAGTACCACCGTTCGTGTTAGAAAAAAAAGCCATTAATTGCCACCATAATTACGTAAGCAAAGAGCACCACTTTGGCGCCGATGTTTACGTCACGCGTAAAGGTGCAATTCATGCAGCAGAAGGAAAACTCGGCATAATACCCGGTAGTATGGGGGCCAAATCCTATATTGTACGCGGTAAAGGTAATACCGATTCCTTTTGTTCTTGCTCGCACGGTGCTGGCCGACGCATGAGCCGAACTGAGGCCAGAAGACGATTTAAGAAGGAGGATCTATTAGCGCAAACACTCGGAGTAGAATGCCGAAAAGATAAGAAAGTAATCGACGAAATACCCGCCGCGTATAAAGACATAGATGAGGTGATGTCAAACCAACGTGATCTAGTAGACGTAGTACATACCCTAAAACAAGTGCTCTGCATTAAGGGATAAATAATCAACAAACAAAAGGCGCTAAGATGGCCAAATTAAACAAACCCCGAAATTTACACGCCTGCCACCCCATACTGAAAAAAGGTGGCGTACACAGAAAATCCAAAAGCGGTAAACGCGCTGCGGCCAAACACGAAACTCGCCAAAAATCGAGTGAGTGGCTTGGCCGCTCTTCTTCTCTATAAGCCATTTAATTTATAGCGTACAGCGCTTTACGCTACCCCTCTACTACCCCTATTACTACAATCCCTCTAGTACACACCTATTAAACCTCTAGTACGCCGCTTGCTATTGCAGCACCCTGCACAACCATCCGTTAATCGGCTTGGCTTATGCACGATGGTAACTATCCCGCCCTTTAGGCTATAAAACCTGTTGTACGTTTCCTATTTATGCCGTGGATAGGTATCCTTATACTCTACGGTGGCGAACCCGCCCTTTATCGTA
Organism: Teredinibacter purpureus; assembly: GCF_014217335.1. Classification (NCBI taxonomy): domain Bacteria; kingdom Pseudomonadati; phylum Pseudomonadota; class Gammaproteobacteria; order Cellvibrionales; family Cellvibrionaceae; genus Teredinibacter; species Teredinibacter purpureus. The sequence goes on from NZ_CP060092.1 coordinate 182,839, forward strand.
GCTTTTTTTGACAATAATACTGACTACACCTAACAATATCCGGACGGTAGACAATGGAGCGAAATATGGAAACCGAGCTGCAACAAATCAATGCTATATACCAACTTATCACTAAATTTTTAGTCGATTATAGCTTCCAGCTCGTAGGGGCCATTTTAGTCTTTCTGCTGGGTTTGTTTATCGCCGGAAAAATAGGTAAAGCGGTGCAACGATTTGCGGAATCTCGTGGAGTTGATATTACCCTAAGCCGTTTTATTGGCAGCACCGTAAAAATGATTTCACTGGTGATGGTTATCATCATTGTTCTCGGGAAACTCGGCATTAGTGTTACCCCTTTTGTGGCCGCGGTCGGCGCACTAACCTTTGGTGTAAGCTTGGCAGCACAGGGGCTAATTTCGAACTACGGCGCTGGCGTTAATATAATTATAGGTAGACCTTTCGTAGTTGGCGATACCATTTCCATTTGCGGTGTTAGTGGTGTTGTAACAGAAGTTAATCTTGGCCATACCCTGCTTATTAACGAAGACCACGTCACCATTACCATCCCAAACAAACATATTATTGGCGAAATTTTACATAACTCTAAACAAGAATCATTAGTTGAAATGTCGATAGGTGTTGCTTATAGCAGTAATATGGACGACGCTGTTCGCGTGATTACGCAGGCGATTAATGAGAGCGAAGGTTTCAGCTCTACCACGCCCCCAATAGTAGGCATAGAAAATTTTGGAGACAGTAGCGTTAATATTGGTATTCGTTACAAGGTACCAACGGCCTCGTTATTCAACGTTCAATATCAGGTTAACCGTAATATTTTCACCTCACTACACGAGGCCGACATTAACATCCCTTTCCCTCAAGCCGAAGTACGCATGCTATAACTATTTATCGAGGGTATAGCCATCAACTTGCAAACTGCAAAAATGCTTCAAAACTCCATTCAGTAGTTTTTTACGGTATCAATCGAGTAAATCACCTAAATTCACGGCATGAGCAGGGTCGATTCCAAAACTTTTTATGTCGGGATTGGGTGGCTCCGCTACATCGATTGTTACACGAATGGTTGTGTTAGGTTGTCCGGGGCGTTCGAGTGTAATCTCATATTGGACACGTTTAAGAAAATTGTCGCCTTGCGGCGCACGCCAACCACTGGGGGTTGGGTTTTCCCACGATATAGCCGTCGCTTTAACGCGTGTGCGGCCTCCAATAGAATCCGTAATGGTTGCGAGCTGTCGAATATAGCTTTCAACACTATCATTTTGCCAAACAAGGTTTATTTTACGCGGCCCCCACATCATACCGGCTGCGGCTTCGTCGCCGAACCCCGGCCCCCACAAATGCAAGCGTTGCCATTGACGATTTAATCCCGCTTCTTTAACTGAAAAAAGATTACCGCTGCTATTAAATTCGGGGGCGCGTCGGCGTGTCGCGGTTACATCTTTGGATTTGCGCGCTAATCTACGCGGGAAAATAATCCCTGCGATAGTAATCGCTATACCCCCTTCGTTAGGCGCGTCTCGCACTACGATGCTTTCTATGCCTCCCGTACCCGCTATACGCTGATCGAAATCGGGCAATCTTGCGCGCGAGGCTGGGTCCAATATAAAGTCGGGCGCTAAGCGAAACTTTGCGTTAGGGTACGAACGTAATGTCGACGCCCACTGATCCATTTGGCGTGACATTTCATCGACGGGCATTCGTAAGCGGCGAAACATTTCGATAAATCGATCGACTTCAGTGTCCAGCATGCCAAGCGTACGACCTTGAGTTATCAAGCGTAATTCATCCGGCGTGTGAAGCGCAATAGGTGATCGCGTTGGGGTTGCTGCCGGTGCCGTACGTGCTCGTGTTCGGGGGCGTGCCGGAGTGGGGGTAGGCGTTGCGGCCGTGGCCTTAACCTGTGCCGCCTTTAGTACGCTTTCTAACGAACGCGCCTCGGCGAGCGCTTCTGCCGCCAGAACTTTGTTACCTTTACTCGAGGCTTCTAACGCTTTTGCTTCTATTTTTAATAACTGTTGATGGAGGTCTGGGTCGGCATCCACTACGCGCTGGTATTTCGCGCGTAGATCTTGGCATAGATCTGAACATCGGATAATCCTGCCACGTTCGGTTAACGTTAAAGTATGCTCTTTATCCACGGTTTTTATCTGTGTTAGCGGCTCCGATTTAACCGCCATTTTTGCCACAACGCCTTGTTGATCTTTCGCTGGAGCCGTACCCACATTGGGCTTATTTTTACGTAGAAAAGGCGGTGCAGCGTTTGTTATCTCGACATTGTTATCGCTACCCATTTTTATCCAACCTTTTTCTAACCAAGATTGATACGCACTGCCCTCCACTCGCTTTTGATAGACATCTGGAATTTGTCTAAGGGTGCTGTAGGCCGAGATTCCCATCATGGCGCCCTGCTGAATAGCGGAATAGGTCACGCTCGCTATCATGTTCGCCTCTTGATCTTTGGGCAGTCTCAATTTTTTTATCGCATCAATATCTTCTTTTACTTTCGCATTGAGTAAATAAATATTAGCGCCTAGTTCTGTCACATCATAAATAGCGATTAATCGATCAAGGCGCTGAACAGTCAGCATGCGCGATAATGTTGCGGTACGCGCTGCCAGCGTTACCTTCGTGAGCGTACCCACAACAACTACAACAGCGCCGATGATATTAATAATATCCAGCGCCGTTTCAGTATCCAACTCAAGCGTGCCTTTTTCCTTACGATTATTCATATTGCGTATCGACATGGCCGCACTAATCACGGCCAACGAAACCCCTAACGCCATTACCACGGCGGCCGCAGCTGGGCTCAGTGCGCCGGCAGTGGCAATGGTTCCGGCCACAAGCATAATGATGCCTAAAGCCGCCAACGCATATTCTAAATACTCGAAGAATGTAGTAACTGAGTTGCTCGTACCGCGTATAGACGTTTGCGGTAATCGATATACAATTTTTCCGTTACCGTATTTATTATCTTCACCAAATTTCACAAACGCAGATTGCACCGCATCTTGCTGTGTAGAAGAGGTTCCGCCAACGTAAATCATGTCGCCCTTTTTGGGCGCATCGAAGGTGACATCTACAAGCTTCATTTTGTGATTGCCATTTTCCGGATCCGCATCGGGGTGATAGCCCGCAACCAACATTAACGGCACTACGTTGCCGTCATCCTTTTTAACCAGCGCCGCCACAACACGCAACGCGGGATAACCCGGTTTGAACCGACTTTGTGCATCACCAACTCTAATGCCTAATCGCGTCAGTTGTTTGTTTTGTTTTTGCAGCACACTCACATATTCATCTATTGCCGTTAGATCGCTGTATTGCCGTGGGCTATACATTTCACGAATAAGGTTGTACACATCGTACTGTGCCCTATCGTGATTTTTTAATCGAATAATAAACGGATCTGTTGAAGCGTCACCGCTCGACGAGAGTTTCTTGGCCCTATCATCTACAATAAATTGTCGAAGCTTTTTGGCTGTTGTCATCAGCTTAGTGGTATCTTCTATATCCTTTTGGGTTAACGACAATAAACCACTCGATTCTCGCTGCTCTAAACGGTCAATATCATCTTGGTAACCCTTCTTTTTATCGTCTGTTGCTTTCGCCTGCTTAGCTTTCAGGCTCGCTAATTGATCCCATTCGGTAAACGCCGTGTTATGCGCAAGCGTGCTGGCATCGTACACAAAGAATGGATGCCCCGCTGCGCTGGCGTGCTGCACCCAATTCATATCTTGTTTGTAATGTGGTGCCGCTCTGCCAACGAGTAGATACTCGCCAATACCAAGATGCTTCATGGCGATGGATTGGTTCGCACTGCCATCGGTTTTAAACGTTTTAATGGGCGTTTTAAGGTTTTGCGGTGAATTTTTTACAAATTGATCCGCTTCTTTTGCAAGTTCAACTGGGGGTATTGCGGTTTTATCACGCATGAACGTTAGGGAATCGGGTAACGGTACGACATCCCACGAGTACGCGATATGTCGAGCCATTGCAATAGAGGCGCCGTGTAGCAAATCATTGCCGTGGACATGATGCGTTTTCAACCCCATCCGAAACGTATTCGTTGCAGTTGTAATGGTGGTGTTATCTTTATTGATATCCGCAGACGCAATATACGAGGGATAAGGGGGGAGCACCGTAATATTCTCTTCAGGAATACCATTTTCCATGACAAACTTTGAGAGCAACTCGACCCGTGCATCGCGCTGAGTTTCTGAGTTCAGTTTTAAACGATAGTTTTTGGCCGCAAAGTTTAATAGTGCCATAGCATTATTAATGCTACGCAACCCTCTGGCGGGCTTGTTCTTTTTTCGTAGTTTTTCCGTCAACCCCCAAACAGCCTGATACGCACCTTGCGTAATCGGATTTTTGTACAGCACTACGTCTTTTCGAATAGCCTCCAAAAAAGCGATATCATCATAGACTTCATAAAATATAGTATTGGCCATTTCAAGGCCATTGTATTTTACACTATCGTCTTTTGTGCTTTCATATTCCAACAAGTAATCTCGGTATTTATCGAGTTCTGTTTTTCTCGTTTTCATTTGTTGGGTAAAAAAATGAAAACTATACCAGCGTGGCAACCGCATCTTTTCAGATTTAGATAATCGCCGCATGTCGGCCCACAAATGCTTATTAGCATAAGCCGAGGACAAGCTCGCGAACTGAGAGTCATCGAAGTATAATTTTAGTTTTTTACTTTCAATAAAGCGTTTTATCAGTAAGAAAGGATCTATTGCAAAACCGAAGCTTTTAATTTTTTCGTTTGCATAGGCTTCTCGGCTATCTTTAAAATGACCGTAACGAGCGTATTTCTTCTTGGATTTTTCAATAAGCGTTGTTAGCTCTGAGGCTAACGCATCGGTATATTGCTCTTTAATAAGCGTTTTCAACGCAATTCGAATTAACTGGATCGTTTTCGGCCCTACTTGAAAAACGGCTTGTGAGGTCATATTAAAATAGACCCCTTCAAGTGAAATATCGATGGTAGCCGTTGGAATTAATTCTTGCGATAGCACCGACCGTTGTGCCGCATCGGGGTCTTTTTCGCGTTGAATTTTACGCTGTATTCTGCCGCTTTGTTGCTGCACAACGTGCGTGAGTTCATGTGCGACTAAATGCTTTCCCGCGCGAGTTTGAGGCGCATAGTGGCCTGCGCCAAAAACAATATTGTTATTATGAGTATACGCTTTTGCCTGCAGACTTCTGGCGGAATCACTCGCGGCGCCACCATTGTGTACGCGAACCGAGCTAAAATCGTAACCAAAACGCGGTTCGAAATAATGCTTTAACGCGGCTGAAAGGGGTTCGCCACGGCCTTGCAAACCTTCCACCGTAGACTGTATAGCCGGTGTTAGTTCTGGCACAGTAGCGCTGTGTTCGGGTTCCCGCTGAACAACGCCGCCCTCACGTTCTTCTTCTCGACGATGCTGCTGTTCGCAGCTCGCACATTTTCGATTAATAAGATTACTTGCGGGGCTAACAGGCGTAATCATTGGCGTAGATTCAGAACTTAGGCTCTCACTATTAGTGATCTTATCGGCCACGCGATCTGCCTCTTGCTCGAAGGCATCGTTACTCGCACCAACACTTAGCTTTTTCTGCAGTAGATTATTCCCAAGGTGGCGAGGACAAACAGTGGCACCAACAGCCTGTACCGCCGGTTGTTTGGGTATTGCCGGCGCTTTACTATGCCCGTGGCTACGCGTATTTTTGTTAGCGCTGGATTTTGTATCAAACGTCATATAAAAATTCCATTTAGAACCTTAGCCCCACGCCGCCCGTTGGCCCACCCGACCGAATCCCTTCATCCGATATGATTACGTAGCCCCCTACTCGCCAGAAAAATCGGGTGCCCGTAGCGCCCATTTCTTGGCCAATACCGATCGCCCCTAAGGCACGATAACGGTTGCGGAGGTTCGCGGTATCGGCGGTAGGTACTTCGGCTAACACACCGGCTTCTATATCAAAGAAAAGTGGGTTATTTACATTTATACCGTCTTCCAATGCTCGCAGACCCATCGCGCCGCCCAATAACAATCGGTCTGGGGTGAGGTAAAGGCCTCGCACACCCAACCGTAAACCATGAAGGCGGCCTAAAATCACATCAGCACCGAGCATTCCTGTACCGCCAGATGAGCCACTAGCATGGCTAGACCCACCTCGTAGCTCAACCAAGCCATTCACATTAGGCGACGTTTGTTTAGGCGGGGGAACCGGTACCGGCTCACCAGACGGTTTGGGAAACGCGCGCCGTACAGGCCTATTTTGCCGTGCAGCTCGCTGACGAATACGTCGCTCCAACTCGTCGATTTCCGCAGTGAAGGTACGCAAGCCGTCTAGAAATTGCGGCTCTATCTCCGCTAGCTCAACATCCCCGTGCCCCGTTGAAAACCCAATATCCTGTCGGCCGGCATGAATAAACCACACATGCAGACATTCGTGGTAGAGCGTAGAGGCCATAGCCGATTCAGGATCGGTATGGGAAAAATGCAAAAGCGGATTTCGTCTCGAAGGCCAAGCTCCCCCAAGGATAATTCCACGGTTATTAGGGTTGCGTGGTGCAAGGGTTCTAACCCATACGTTATAGCGAGGCTGGTTCGGGCGATTGGGCTCGAAAAAACCTGATGCATCAGAACGGTGTGCTGGAAGGGTATCGGTAAATACAACATGAATCTGTGAACGACAGTGTCGCCGCCCACGACAAAACAACCGCCATAGTGCATTAATCAAATTCTGGCCTGAGGTCGTACGCAACATGCGCGACTTTGCCTCCTGCGCAACACGGTTTCGCCCCGCATTGGTAGGCCACTGTATGGGCGCCACAACGGCGTTCCAACTATCAGGCGCATCAACTCCCGGTACGCGCTGTACGTATTGAGAACCCACGGGTGAAATACCCACCGACGATGGCCCCCCCGTTTGTTGCAAGACATGTGTAAGCTCGTGCGCGAGTAAGTGCCTGCCCGTTACACTGCGCGGATTATATTCACCTGACGAAAACACAATATCGCGCCCGTAGGTAAAGGCCCGCGCAGAATAATGCTGGCTTAACGCATTCGCCGCTGGATTTGAGTGTATGCGCACGTGTGAAAAATCTGTACCAAAACGAGATTCAAAAAAATGTTTTGCGCCTTGCTCTAATGGTTGGCCTTGAGCCGTCACGCCCGTTGGCAATGCAGCCGGCCTAGCGTAAGGCGCTCCGCCACCAGAAGGTACAGTAGGCGAAATTTTTCGCTGAAGAGTTTTGTCGTCTTCTTGCTTACAGCTTGCACATTGGCGTTGTACGCGTGCATGAGATTCGGACGATGCCGCTGAGCGAGGATGCCATTGACGCGGCCTCGATTCTTGTTTAGCACGGTTATCATTCGCGCTTGACATAATACGTGCCGCCACACGATCGGCTTCCTGCTCAAAACGATCGTTAGAACCGCCTATTTTTAATGCCGGTTGAAGGCAAGGCAATACCGGCGTCGACCGCACCGCACTGTTTCCCATTGCGCGCTGAATAAGTAAATGGTTTTTTTTGACCGGAGCGTTTTGTCGTGGGTTTAGGGTTAAGAAAAGACGAGAAATGCTGTGGTGCTATCGATCCTTTATTGGCTGAAGAGGCGTATGGGGTAATACTAGGCGTTCGTCTTAGCATGGTATACCCCCCGCCGATTAACTCGATTTAACTAGCGTTTGCGCAGCGTCGCTAAACGAAAAATCAATCTCGTACATTGGCGTTGCGTCGGGTACCGGTGTTGGTGGTTTAGAATTAATGGCCGGCGATACTAGGCTCACCGAAATAGTGCCGGTGGTTCCTTTTAAAGCAACAGGGTTGCCTTTTTTAGTTGTCACGGTCGATAGGCCGTCCACACTGTTAAGCATCGCAAACTTCAGTGAGCCGGGCGTATCGTGAATAGCCGTTGTGTAGGCCGCAACATAAGTCGCAAATGATGCTTCGATATCCGATTCAACTAGCACTTCTTTACCACCGACCGTTAATGTTGGCCCGGATGGCGCCAAAGCAAGGCTATGAGAGGCCACCGTTATACTCAATTTTTTATCGACCGGTGCCAAAGTGGCCGATACAGATTTGACTAATACTTCTTCACCCATTAAATTTTTCCTTTTAATTCTAGGCGCCAACGTTACGACAAACGGCACGCTAGGAGGTTAGCGCTGCGACAGGCCTTTCTCGAAACAATGGCCGCAATAATCGTAGCCCAGCGCTAGCGCCGCCTCTATAGATTCAAAATAATACCGTCTATCAACTCGAAGATTATCGAGCTGACATGTGTTTTTTTCGTTTTCCAGATCGTGAAATTCCTCGCTGTTCGAATTACCCAAATAACGCGTTGGTATTTCTTGTGCAATCACTCGATCCGGCGTTAATGTTAACTGCACATTACGCTTCAATCTAGACGACGCACGTTTTTCTAAAGGCGGGTGAACAAAATACGCAATTAAACGTGCATATTCCCCCACGCCACTATAAATGCCGCACTCACGAATACTGCCCACACCTTCACCAGCCAAGAAGTTACTCGCCACGGCGATAAGTGCCGTTGCCTCTACGCTGACCTCACCCGGTTTGGATAAATACTGAATATCGGATTGTACGATTGGTTTTCTTGCCACCTCGGTCGTCAACGTGGCGATCGAGCGCCGTAATAACGGAGGATTTAAATCCCATGTTGGCGAACCCGTTCCAATAGCCATACTTAACGATGCCTGTTCCGAGGCATCGCCTTTTATACACATTGCCAAATAACGATAGAAGTTGTGAGTAAGCATAAGAAAGGCTCTTAACGTTTACGTAAACGGCAAAAGATTAACAACATAAGCAAGATTAAGCACAGCACTACGAGCGCAACAATAATGGCCCAAAGCTGTTTAACTAAGGGAGTGTGCTCGTCAGCTTGTGCTACGCCCGAAGCGTTCGTCTCGCAATCGGGGTTGCCTGTGCCCGCAGTGTGACCGTTGCCTACGGTTAAATCGAAACCATTATTCGTGGAAATACTCACCACCGGTGGCTGCGCGTTAGGCGCATAGGTGGCAATCTGTAAATAATACCCATTATTAAGGTCTAACAACTCGCCATAGGGATAACCGCCCTCAACCTCTACCGCAAAGGTATGTGCAAGCCCAGGGCCCACATAGTTGCCCTGTGAATCTTTCGGCAGAAAATAGAGCAGCTGGCTGGCTCTATCGGCAAGCATTGGGCCTACCATTATTTGAAAGGGTGTATCGCCAGCGGTTGGCGCAACACCAACATACTGGGAGCTAACGCGCATGCGACCAAACTCCACGCCATCGGTTGTGGTGCCCAGTGCAAAGTAGCGAAAATTGTAACTACCTTCTAACCCCGTATTATTAAACGCAAGGCTGTAAATACCGTCACCCGCTATTTTATCGCCCTGTGTCCCATCGTCTACCAGCGGCATTCCCGGTAGAGCATTACGCGTAAGCCCCTCTTTTTGACAACGCCCAAAATGATAGGACGATAACGCAAAGCGCCCAACTTTCGGCTCTGCTGCAGAACCCGATTGAGCGGCGACCGCTTGGGATATGCGGCGAGTCCACGATTGATTATGTTTTTTCACGCTCGCCAAGAATTGGCTATTATCATCGCCATTGGCGAAGCTCGGAATATTCGGCGTAGTTGCCTCACAGTTATCCCCAACAGTACTCAGATAGTTACCTAAACCTTCCCCAGGCACTGCCGCTTCTACCGATACGTTTGCACCCAATATTGGCTCACCGTTATCAAGCAAACTCACTTGCAATAGAATATCGTCACCGGCAAAATATTTTTTCTGTTGTGTTAAAAATCTCGCCAAGATACGTAAGTCCGCTAATACAAATTCGTTGTCTTGTAATGCACCAGACGATACCAATTGCCAGACACCATTTTCCGCTGGGTTATTCAATACCAGCGCTGCATAACCAATATCAGTATTCACGTAGCTAGCCAGCGAATCGTAATCGGCGGCGCTTGCGGGGTTACCATTAAGCTCGAGCGTGAGATCCGTGGCATTGGCGGGCGTATCCCATACGCCAATAAACACCAATTTGTCGGGCGCGCCAGGATTATAATTGGCCCCGATTTTAGGTACTTGATTAATCGTCAATGGCGCTTGCAGGGTTTCTAAATACGCCATTAATAAATCGGAAAAGGAATTGGTTTGGTTAAACCTTGCTTCGTGACTATAAGCGGCACCGCCATTAAATGCCGTAGAAATATCGGCAAGTAAGGCTGTATCCGCAACGCCATCATTACCCAAGGCAACGGTTCGAATTTGAGTAAAGTTTTTCTCATCCACCGAAAAATCAGTATTCGGATCGAAAGGCACATCGCTATTAGGCTGATTGTGTAAACCATCGCTCAGTAATATTGCAATACGATCACGCTTATCGTTTGGTGAGGCACCCGCAATACCTAATTGGTCTTCTAGCGCAAATTCGATACCGGCTTTAATGGGCGTACAATTATTACTGCCCGGATTAGCGGCGTTCGCGTCAGTGTACGAACCGCTTGTGGGTGGTGGCGGTACATCGCCTGGCGACAACTTGCCCCCCAACCCGGACACCGCGCCCGTTGTATTGCCACTCACCGTCTCGTCGCTGCACGACCACGAATATTGCGAAATGCTCACTTGGTCATCTAGCATATCGGTTTTAAACAAGCCCAGTGTCGTAACAAAAAGGTCTGCCGCACGTTTCGCTTGCACCCACCGATTATCAACACCACCATCGGTTTGCAACATACTGCCCGAATTATCCATGATTACGGCGTAATCGATAGGGTAACGCATATGCATATTGCCCCACATAAGTGGCGCATTAGCGCTCACAGTATTCGCACCGTTTAGTGGGTACGTAGCCGTCGACGTTGCAGGCGCACCCGGCAACGGGTTACTGCTAGAAATAGCATTGGCATTTTCCGAGCGAGCTTCCACCAAAAGCCCAAGCGTTTGGGGAAAGTAGCTCCAGCCAAAGTCGGCTGGCGTTAACACAAATTCACCCGACCAACCCAACTGAAACCCTACTTCCGCTCCAGCATATTCACCGGGGTTCGCCGCAATAATATGTGCGTTTGATAACGCTAGTGGGCTACCAGCACCGGCAAAAACACCGCCGGAACGATTAATACGCGTAAAGTTGCACGCTAGCGCGACACAATCTGCGCGGGTTATTCGCAAGGCCGTATCTTCCTGTGCCTCATCGGCATTGGCGGTACCGTGATTGTGAAGGCGATCGAAATAAAAGCTAATACGATCATCCGCGTTCGCGTCAATATCGTGCACCGAGAAATAAACACGGAGTTCTTCGTTGCCCGTTGCCGCGTCGAAGTAGCGCTTCGAATACACTTTTGCCTCTAGGTAATCGGAACCTAAGGCTTCCACCATATGATCAGCATCATTGTATTCGTTGAGTGTATTGACTCCGTCTGCGGTAAATACCGCACTGACCGAACGACTAACAGTATGATTTACCGCTGGGTCCGTTCCATCGGTAGACGCAAGCGCGAGTGTCGACAATCCGAGTAGTGTGCCCGCTAGGCACCGGTAGCGTAGTAATCGCTTCATAAACTGTTCTCCCCATTCTTTTATTTTTTGAGAATTGCTAAAACTTTTTACGTAGAAACACACCATGCGCGTATACGATAACGCCTAGACGGCTGTCACTCGAACCGGTAATTCAATTAACGTTTGCTTGCCGTTGGGAACACTAACCGCATCGATAGCAGTAAGTGTTGCTGCAGCCATAAGCGTAAAGGTAATATCACCGGCGATACCGCCTAACGGCGCTAATGCTTCAATCGGAAATGTCACAAGCGCATCGTTACCGGTAACATTTTGATTATTCATTTGTACGCTTCCACCGGGCAGCCAATCATTCGGATCAACCTCATCGGGCAGACTAACAGGCCATTCAAGGTGGTACTCTAAGTCGAAACGATGTGTTTCTATTCCACTACTGCTATTCACCAATGTGAAAGCCACCTCGAACGTACTAAATTCCACATCGGCTCGCGTGAGAACAAGCGTGTCGCCCTGCAGTTCTACACCTCCGCTATAGAACAAAAAGTTTTCTGTGGGAGGCTGACCACCAATGGTAAATCGTTGCGCAGGTTGTGCCGACTGTATGCTGGCACGCCTACGTGAACGCGCGACTATATTAATGTCCGAAAAATCACCGGCTGTAAGTGCATCGTTAGGGTCGACCGTAAGCGTAACCTGCGCACTTTCGCCCGGTAATAAATTCAACTGCGTGGCACTCAACGAAATATTCCAGCGGCTATCACTGGATATTGGCGCTATATCAAATAGCTCGGGGGCATCGGCGGGAATTAATAAATTGCTCGTAACCGTATAGCCTATTTGAAACTCGTCTGTCGACACGTCGGTTGCTATGTTCACCGTCGCCAACATAACGCTAACGCTACCTTGCGGTAGGTCTCCGGTGGTCAAACCTAAAAATTCAATTAATTCTTCCTGTGCTATAACGGCCGACAACACATCGTTTAAATCGATAGCCGGTTGAATACCCGAAATACCGCCACCGTTACCGTTTAGATAAACCGCGTAGGTAGTGACCACACTCATCTCAGACGGAACACCTGTGCCGAAGGTTGTAATAACGTCGAGCAGTGCGTGCTGCGCATCCACTAATTTTTGTAGTACCGTTAACGCATCTTGATTATCAAAATTACGCGTATCGCTATTCACTTCGGCGGCCGTGGTTAAATAATAAATTTCGTTGGCAACATTCTGATACGACAACCACGATTCAGTACCACCCAAAACAATTGGAAAAAGTTCGTTTTGCTGCCAATATTGTAGGGCTTTTCGGAGGTCTTTTAGCATTTGCGAAAATCGCTCTGCCGATAAACTCTCGTCGCCTCGTCGGGCGTATAGGGGCGCTTTTACACTGTCCGATAAGGTAAGGCCGAGGCGGCGTAAATCCTCAATCATTGAATGTTCAATGCGGGGATTACTACTACGGTGTAAACGTGCCAGAGGATAATATTTGTGGCCCGTCTCGGCCACGCTAAGCGTATCAAATTGGCTAACGCTTTCTGCAACGCGCACAGTCCAACGGCGTTCTTGCCGAGAGGTTGTTTCTAATCCAATGTGTTGATTAACGAGTCGTTCGTCATTATTAAGGCTGCCAGAAGCTGACACTTCTTGTTCGAAGACATCTAAATAAACGATATCAAAACGGTTGACGGGCGGCGTCACTAAATCACTTTCTTCACCACTCAAACGCGGCAAGTCGCGGTATAAGATAACGCCAGGATTTATCACCTGCCACCCATCCACCACGAGCATACCGGGTTGTATAGAAAAATTATTGTCGTCTTCTATAGGCTCTATTGCGAAGCCCGCCCCCATACCTGGAACACCGTTGCCAATAATGTCGCGTAACAGTAATTCAACTTCATAACGACGAATATCGTCAGCGTCGTTCCAGTCGGCATCTAACAGCGGCACGCCTTGTTGAAGACGAACGCCGGTGTAGTGTCGCGGCTGCAGCACGGTTTCACCGCGTAAATATTCATACAGAACGTTCGTAAGTTGAAACGTATCTCGTGAAAAGTCACCCATGATTAGTGTCCTTGCCTTGCCGTGCTGCGGAAAATAAGTTTAAACCAACGTTGAAAAAATGAATGTCCATCAAAACACCAATCGTATTTTTCGGATAAGAGTGTCGCCAACCGATAAGCTCATTACTGGGTGCCGAACGTAGTCAATCATGTAATCTTCGCCGTCAAACTGACCAAATAACGCGAACTCTCTTAATGGATAACGCTCACTACCACTAATGGAAAGCGTGTCTGAATCTAGCGTTACTGCCACTTGAATGCGGTGCGTGGGCGTTGTTGTTTCGTTGCCTACAGCATCTAGAAATTGCAGATTGAGCGCCGACCCGCTAATAATTGTTGGCGTGGTATCGGTAAGCATTGTGGTGGCCGCAACGGGAGCTGGCGGTGGGTTGTTATCCCAATGGCTCTCACCCCGCCCTAATCGTAACTGTTGAATACCGGTAGAGGTGCCGCCCAACATAAACCCTGCAATTAACTCTCGACATTGGTCCACGACAATATTCGATCGCCAACCAAACTCGTGTAGTTTTCCGTCGCGCTTGCGCACTTGATCCCAGTATTTTCCATCGGGCGATAATTGCATTTAATGCATCCTCTTTAACATGGCACTAGCTCTCATCAATAACATCCTCTAAACCACTGTTTAGTACCGATCCAAAATAGTCACCTTCGGGCAATACGGATTCACTCTCGTTTGTAACCCACTCGTCCGAAAAACTGCTCGTAATATAATGGCCATTGTCAGTTGCGGGCTGGCTATAGTGGTAAACCACATCCGTTTCCATGTGTTGCGACGGAATAAATACAACACGGTCCGTGACCGGCATAAATTCTCGTACAACCGATCTAAGCCGTTCGATTTCATGTTTTACTTCATCGGTATCTAACGTGTGTGTTGCTAGAAATTCGCCCACCGTGTCACGTGCAATACGGTTGCGGTCACCACGAACGCCATTCGTGCCGGTATCGTAGGTGTATCGCTGTGGGTCTTCGAATGTATTGTGTAATGCAAGACATTGGTGATGGCGGCTGTCGACAATTGTGGAGCCCGCATAGCGTTCGTCATGGGTTTCGCTCGCACGATAAACATCGCTGTTATACACCCTTTTCCGATTGCTTCGGTACACTAATTGAATCGCTTCTCCATCATCCTCGTAAGGCAATACACAGGGTGATCGTTGCTGATAGACACCATCAGTAAGGCGTTCTTGTGGGCTCCAGCTATCACTGGCTAAATCTATTAAGGTGGTTTGCCAAATGGACCAACCGCTATCGCCCCTATTAGACGAATAAAAAATCTCCAGCGTATTAAGATTATTCAGTAATATCGCAGGTTCCCTATCATGATAATCACCGTTTCCCACTTTCGGTAACGCATGGCTATTGGACCAATTATTAGCATCCAGCAGTTGATCCGATTTCTCACGCACAATAACCTGCCATCGCTCTGCTTCCGCCAAAGCCGATAACGTTTGCTGCGCCCAACACACGATAATGCGCGGGGTAGGCAATGACGGTGTCACAAGCACCGTCATATCATCTTGTACGCGCGGTTCGGCACCTCCCGATAACGGAAACCTTATCGCTTCGCCCCAGTTGTTACCGTTATGCCGGTTATAGTGTAACTGCCATTCCATGCCGTCGAACTCTTGCCAAAAAAGCCAGAGGCCATCGGTATCGTCTGCGGTTAGGGTGGCTTTTCGGCGCGGCCGTGTTGCATCGAAAATACCAGCGATCATGAATGGGTTAACGTCGCTACCATCGGTAGACGCTGGCCCAGGCTCGGTCCATAACGTGTTATTTCGCTGTTGGTAACCTATCGACCAATGAGCCTTGCCATCGGTCACAGAGCAACGTGTCCACACTAACCAAAGGCTCTCACCCTGTTGCGCAACGCTAGGCCATTTATTGATATTGGTAGTGGAGATTAATGGCTCACTCGGGCCATATTCGGTTAACGTTGCGGTGCAGTTGTACAGGAATAGGCCGTGGATCGTTTGTTCGATTACACTCTTATGAGCACCGTCGAGTATTTCCCATGTATGAGTGGAAAGCGGTGTAAGTATTGCGTTTTGCGTTATCGATAAACCAAGACGCTGTAGTGAGCCCCACAACGCAATTGCGATCACGCCACCTAAAAAATACCGCTGTAAACCGTTGTTCAGTGCAACGCCGGGCGTTTTCTTTACCCATATTTCCCAACGATTTTGCCGAAGAGTGTGATAGAACAGCCACCGTATACCGTTGTGATCCGTATGCCCACAGGCTCGCCCTTCGTAACAAAAATCAATTGATTCGAGCGTTTCTTGTTCACGCCATATACCACTGCTCGTTCGTGTTATCGACCATAAATTTAAACGCGGCGGCTGGTTGCTGGTAAAAATATTATGAACATATTCTTTACTACGACTTTCCCAATGGCTAATGCGTTTAATTGTGGCTTCCAGCGTGGGCACAATACCCACCCGGCGATACAACGCAGGCGCATTGATTATTTCGTTTCGCTGGCTATTTAAATCGCGCTTGTTATCACTCTTCCAGCCAATCCATTGTGCGAGTAGGGGCAACAAGGCTTCAGGCGATTGGCTGATATTGCGACATTGCTCCGTGGCGTTCGCTAAACTATGAAACTGATCGATCTGGCCACCAACAATCGACAGAAAGCGTTGTAAAAAATACGTGGATTTATCGTAGCGATGGTAAATTGACGGCAGTAATTCCATCATATGAGCGCCGTAACCGTGGGGGCTTGTAGCCAAAGCACTCACACGGTTACGGGGTTCAAAATGGAAACTCGCAGGGTTGCCACTGTAGGGAAATAGCGTGTAATAATAATACGTCTCCCCTTGCATAGCCTTGTCTGTTTGGCTGTAAGTTAAGGCGGCATTCCGCTCAACATCGGCTACCCATTCACCGTCTTCACTGTGTTCTGGGTAACGCCCAACCAAACGCACAATACGAACACCGTCTAAGGTATTGTCAGCCATTATCTCCCACGACACATCAATACGATTGCCGTCAGGATGCGCGTTTGCGTGAACGTTACGCAGCTTCATTTTGTTAGAAGCCTCCCTCTAACGCGGTTAGTTTCACGCCATTGCGATAGTGCGCATCGTGTTCTGTATCCTCGACTGAAGAGCCCGGTATTCGCGGCACCTCGCTCGCCAACAATTGGAGCCGGCCAGCGCTGTCATCTGTGCCAGCGTGCCCTTCTCTCGAGAATTCATCGATGGTGACGTAGGCAACGCCATCTATTTTTTCAATTGCCTCATAAAATTTACTTAAAAATAAGACTTGCCCGAAATCAACGTTATGAAATGCTAGCAGGCTTGTAATGGCCTCCTCTACTTTTAACCGTATTTCCGCGCGCGCGTAATAACTTTCCACGCCAATGCGTGCTGAAATATAAATCTTCACATAATCAACATCGGCCACTTCAATTAACGTTGAAACGGGGCGCAAGCTATCAAAATACGATAATAAGTTTGCACTAAGAATATCACTTACACGGCCACCGCCCTCGGGCGCCACGTACAAGGTGACTCTATTCCAATGTGTCGCTTCTGCGCGCACTTTTCCTACACCATTATAATTTTCGGCCAGCTGTTTATAATCATCGGCCGTAACAGCACGGCGAAAAGAACGGTACATACCCGGCGCATGCTCAATAGCGTGTTCAATGGTCTCCCTATCGGCACCGCCTGTAGCGGCGGTTTTATTCGTCACCTTGGCTGCTACCAGCGATAAACCCGGTGCATCGGACAAGGTCGTAATTTGATGAGCGGCAACATTACCCAGTGCGCCCCCACCAACACGATAACGTGCACGTATGGTAGAGCCGCTCGTGGGTACTGCGCCAAATCCATTACCACCGAAAATAAGAAACGCCTGTTCATTTTCGTCTATCTCTATGACGTAATCTTGTGCATCTTCGCGGCTGAACGCGAGCGATTCCTGTAAGCGCCAGCTATTATCCATAACACCGCCCAGCTCAGTCCAAACAGTGATATCGGCTATGCGATTATTGTTACCGCTGTTATCACGTAAAATAAGATCAGTAAAATTTAGCGCAAAACGCTGGCCCGAAAGCCCATTTGAGTTGCCTACTACATCGGTTTTAATTAATTGCCCCTGCTCTACAGGAATGCGTACGGTTTTTTTATTACTAATAGGGTCGACAGCCAGCAAAGCACAATCAATATCGTCATTCTCGCCACTATATTCGAACCGTACACTCGGGTTGCCCTTGCTACTTTTTGTGGCGAAAGCGTCACCCGATGACAACCGAACCCGCGCCGTGGTGTCTGCCGAAAACTCAACGGTTAACTCAGTAGACGAAGGTGCCGCTGTTGAGAGGCGATAGCCCACTAATTTTAAGTGATCGATAATGCTCGCCCGCTCACGCGCCGTACTTAAAAATGATTCGTTAACCAGGCGATCTTGATGGTAAGCCACTATGTCGCCCATGTGAGCGAATAGCTGCAATAGCACATGTCCAAAATCTGTTTCTTGGCTATAGTCCGTCCATTCAGGTAATTTTTCGGGTGCCATTTTTTGCATTGCGAGCAACAGGCTCTCGTAATCTCTCGCGGTATAATCTATTTTACGGCCGTCGTCTGAATGTTCTATTTTCATGGTGGTTCTCTTATTTAAATTGAATTCGAACGGCGTGCTGTTTTAAATCTTGTTTTTTGGTATAGACAATTTCTACGACCACAGACTCACCTTCAGAGGTTACCTGTACAGCATCGGTTATCATTTCATTGGATAGCCAACGGGCAAGTGCTTGCCCAATCGTGAATTGCATGGCCGGCGCTAAAATAGAATGGTTAGGCTCAAATACCAAATTTAATAATCCGCAACCAAATTCTGGCTGATGAATGCGTTCACCTGGCGAGGTAAATAGTAGCTGTGTTATTTTTGCTCGAATACGCTCATCGCCACCCGTTGCGTGAATAGCTCCCACCTCGTTGACTCCCAAGGGGAAACGGAATCCTTTTTTTTCGGCCATGTCGTACACAGCATTTACTCCATTTTTTAACGCGGCTATGAATCGGTTATATCTACCGCAGCCGCTTTAATAACAACATTCTGGCCACTGGCGTCCAATGTAAACGCAACTTTTGACATAATATTAAAGGCGCTGTCAGTCATTTGTATTGAATTTTCGGTTACATCCGTCATCGTTATTCCACTATCGGTTAACGTTATTTGATTTATTTTTCCGTCTTCAATCTGCTGACGAATAACAACGCCATCGGCCGTCATAGTAATGAGGTTGCGTTTGTCATCACCGTTACGTTGTAAAATGAGTAACAGCTCTTCATCGTCTTTATCTTCAAACTGTATGGAATGCCCCTTTCGCGTTCTTATTATTTTCCGCGTTGGCGGGTTCTGCACCTCGTCGCTGTCTTCGCCGTCAATGTCGTACACTAAAGGCAGTTCGTTTTCGTCATCCGGTGCAGACCAAAAAGTACCAACCCAAACAGGGAAATCGATATCGCCACCTTCATACTCTACCCATACACCACTCTCTTTTTCGGGCATAAATAACAGGCCCTGATTGGCGCTACCACCGTACGGAAAACAAGGTGCCGCCCAGCCGCTCACAATAGTGCCCGTTACACTTGGTACGGTCACCGTAATGCGGCCCAGGCACTCTGGGTCCTCGTTATCGACAACAAAACCACGGTATTTTCCATGATGATGCCGTTCAATTTTTTGCATTAAATGCGCAACCGTTCGCTCTAAATCCATATTCAATTCCTAGCCCTGTACGCACACTCGTCGGCATGCTGAAACTTAACGAGATTAAAGCGCACTGAGTAACCCGCCGCTTTCTCCGAAATCTTCATCACCGACAAGGTGCAGGCCATTTCTCTTCATTCTTACCTGTTGGCTGTAGCCATCGGAGGTAAACACGTGGGTAACATGATTAACGTAATACATTCCGCTATAAGTCTCGCCAATACCTTTAACCGTTACCGGTTTGCGCGGCATTAGCACATGGGAATAGTGATTAGCATTCACTTCGCCGGAAGCAAATACAAACCATTCAGAGCGGTTATATAAACCCTGACAAAGCGATTCCATTTCACTCTGTGCGGCAGCGCCGTTATGCGAAACGTATACTTGAGGCGTATCCATACCTGGCTTTAGTAGTCCCGCCGCCTCTATTCCACCGAGAGTAGTTTGTGCCGTAGAATCTACGTTTACGTCAATAACGTCTTTTGTTTTACGGTCTACCTGAAACATGCCCACGTTAACAGGGGCCATTGCATCCACATCTATGGAGAAGTTATGGATATTCGTTTCCTTGCCAAAATGGACCGCCAATAGTGGTTGCGGTTCGTCCTCTATTTTAGGTAAACCGAAAAATCCTTCACTCCCCTTTACGAAACATTCATAGCCATTACGAATGGCTAAGCGCTTTAGAAACTGCATATCGGTTTCGCGTTGAATAATGGTGCTATTCGCTTCATCATGACTAAACTCGGTGGCTTCCACTTGCGGTGTTAAACCATAATATTTGAAAATTTCAGTGGCTATATCGCTGTCGGTTTTATTTGGCCAGTCTTTTAGCCATTCAACCCTGTCCATCATTACACTTGCATCCATGCCCCATATTTCTAAATATGCCTGCTCAGTATTATCTTGAAAGCGCGGTTTAACATGTGTAATAAAGCCGGTTAGAAGCTCTTGCACATCATCTTCGAATCCTGCTGAAATACTAACCGGTGTCCACACTTGAAAATGCTTTTCGTCAATATGCGTCCAGCCTTCAGCCGTTTGAATTAACAAGATTTTTAAACGAAACATTGCGGCTAAACCGTCATCCAGTTCCACTGCTAGCTGTAAAAGATCGCTGTATACCGTCTCGATCTCTTCGCCGTCGAAGGCTATAGTTAAATAATCATGCGCCATTAAGCGCCCCCAGTATTACGCGGGGGTATCGTGATACTCTGGCCAACGTTCGTTAAAATTGTTTTTTCCGCTATGTTAAACCCAAGCGTTGCTATAGCCTCCATTACCGTTTCTGCCGCTACCGTATGTTCATTAAAGGTAACGTGTAATCGCACGTGATAGACCCAACGAGCGGTATTGACACTTATCTGTGCTGTTTCTGAACGATACTGACACTGTAAAACGGGTTCGCTCGTTTCCGAATTAAATTGCCATAGCGCCGGTTCCGGCTTCGTTATTTTGTAATCGCCAATCAAGGTTACGCCTATCAACTGTAACGCGAGCTCGATTGACGCGGGCACTTGCTGGCTCAATACTGCATCATCTAGATCGAGCAATAGTGTATTGGCAATTAACCCAATAGGCGGCCCAGCGTTAAGCACCGTTTCGGTCAGCCCGTTTGGCGTTGTTTTTTCAATCGAGGTTACGCCCACAAGCGACGTTAAACGCTGATGGAGTACGGCAAGTGGCGGCGGGCGTTGCTCTGTCGTTAAGTGAAAGGCAATCTGTTTTAACGCCGTTTGATCGAGTAACGCAAGCGGTGCTTTAAGTTGTGGGTTGGCGTCACATATTCGCCACCAATAGAGAGACTGACGATAATATTTATAGGCGAGATGATCTAGCCTGTCGGCGGCGTCAAGCGTATGACTAAATCGCCCTATTAACGGTTTTAACCGTCGCACGGCTTTGCAACGACGACGCACCCCTTTCCGATCGGGGAAGGTTGTATCGGCAAGCTTATAATATCGTGATCGTTTCGTTAGCATCAGCTTGGTCTCGGCTAGCCTGGTACAACAACATTGGCAAGATCGGTAATATTCGCCAAATTCAGTACCGACATAGATTCCTTCAATACCTTGGAATAGGTATAAGGCACACTTTTTCCTTCGATAACGGTGAGGTTTACACTTACTGTTGCACGCGTAGGTGCCAAGTGGGTATTAAATTCGGTTTCACTAATACTCATACTCGTAATGTTAACGGGCAATACTCGGGTGTAACCCCACATAAATAACACAATGGGTGGTTTTTCATTATTGGTAAAACTAAAACCTCCATCGCTACCTAATAAGTCGACCAAGTTACCCAGCACACTTTCCGATTTAGGGTGCATCATTAATTCAAGTGTTGAGAGTTGCGGCAATATCCCAAATTCACCCACTATGGCATTACCTTCATTCAGGTCTTCGGTAGCATCAAGCCGTATATCAAAAGCAATCGTTTCTTCGGTAAACGTCACGTTTTGCGCGCTTCTGATGGCGAGCAGGTCATCCTCTCCTTCAAATTCCCGTTGGTGTAATTCACGCAACGAATTACTTCTATTGGCACTGCGCGTTTTAAGCGTCTCGCTTTCCCCTTCGTCGCTCTGCATATCAACCTGCCCACCGGGGCCGGTAAAGTTAACGCTTCGACTTCGCGAGAGTTGTTCTGGGTTAAATTGAAACACCACGAAAAGTGGCGGTAAGCTTATGCCATATTCAACAAAAGCCCCTTTTAGTATTTTCGGTTTGTTGGGAAATCCGTCAGACATTACAGCCCTCTCCAACGCCCGCTTTGGGGGTATAGGTCATACGTTTTGGGTCCCAAAGTTTTCCAATTTTTTTGAATTCCAACCGGCTGCTGTCTAACAGGTGGCTCATACTGAGAGTACTATTTTCTTGTGCGGCTAAAAATGCGGCATTGAGCACAATATTTTTAATGTTGCCACCAGACACTTTAATGCGTTCGGCCAACCACTGAAGATCCAACTCATGGTGAAGCGGTAGTTCGGGTGGCATACTTTTTTCAAATATAGCCACTCTATTGTTGTCGTCGGGAAACATAAATTCGATAATAAAACGAATTCTTCGAATAAATGCTTCATCGATATTGTTGCGATAGTTGGTCGCAAGAATCACTATGCCGTCGTACTCTTCAATTTTTTGTAACAGATAACTCACTTCTATGTTGGCATAACGGTCGTGCGCATCACTTACATCTGTTCGTTTGCCAAAGAGCGCATCAGCTTCATCAAAAAACAAGATTGCTTTACTCGCTTTGGCCTCTCGAAAAACACGGTCTAGATTTTTTTCTGTCTCACCAATGTATTTACTCACAACACCCGATAAATCTATTTTAAAAAGATCCAGTTGCAATTCGTTCGCAATCACTTGAGCGGCCATTGTTTTACCCGTACCGGGGCTACCGGTAAACATAGCGCTTAGGCCTCGCCCATAAGGCAGACGATGGGAAAACCCCCAGTGTTCGAACACCGTGTGTTGATGCTGTACCTGTGTACACATAAACCGAAGTTGCTGCTTGTCTTCATGCGGTAACACTAAATCGTCCCACTCATAACGTGCGGGAACATGTGTCGATAGATTACGGAGATGATGATGAGAGACCGCTCGGCAGGCATTGGCTAGCGACCGCACGGAAATTGGCTCCCCTAAGGATTCTACGCGCAGTTGCTTTACCACCGCATGAACCTGCGCCGACGACAATGTGTAGCGCTGACAGACCGCAAGAATATCCTCTCGACTACCGTTTATATTTAATGCCGCCAGTGCGGTTCCCCAAAGGGCGCGATAAGCCGAGTACTCCGGTGTTTGGGCCGCAATATTCACCACCGCAAGCGAATCACTATGGTGTTGCGGCCAAGGGCTCTTGGCCGTAGTAAACACCAACGACTCGTATTGATTAACAAGCGTAGCCAGTTGCACTAATAACCCTCTGGCTTGCACGTTGTATCCAATAAGCAAATCGATATTCGCAAGCAGTATGGGCGTTTGTTGCAATAACGCCTCACGAAAACAACACGCCAAGAGTTCCCAACTGTTTGTGCGCAGCGGTCCATTTTCAGAAAAAAGCGTGTCGGTTTCTATCATGAGTAGCCCACAATCAAATTTGGCGACCACCGAGCGTGCTAGATCTGCCAATACGGTTTCGTCATTACCGTGTAGATGAAAAACGGGGGCCTCGGTGTGATGCAGGCTTTGCGATGGGCTATCGATCTCACCAATATTATTTAAGGCCATCTGATAAATATGTTCGGACTGCCACGAACAGGCACAAAAGGGTCGCACGCTGGGTGTAACTCGCCTAGCAACTGCAAAAATACGCGGGTCGAGCTGGTTGTTACCCAAACAAAATTGCAAAATTTTGGGATCGAGTGTCAAAAAGCTTGCCAGGCCGGTTGAACCCGAAGGGCTCTGTGGATCGTCGATAATATGAATAATACCGTATGCCAGTAATCGGCTGTTCTCATCTAGCATTCGGCGCGCCTGCCAGCGATCGTTTTCGTCGTGGAAAAAGACCTCTAGTGCTAAATCAAGGCTCGGGCGTTTTCGGGTAATGTCATCCTGTAAATACGCGTATATGCGATCGTATTTTCGGCGCAACTCTGGCGCAAGTACGAGCAACACAATATTTATTTCAAGCCACGATAGATCAAATAAATTCGCTAAGGTTGCCAGCGGTAATGTTAGCTTTTCTTTTAGGCAGCGCGCTGTTTCTGTAGCGATTGTCTGCTGCACAGCGTCAATTTTTTCTGCCAGCGTCTTTTCATCAAACACCCCAATTACCGACGGGTTCGACTCCAGCAGCAGTGCAACAACTTCTGCCTCACCAATATAGGGTAGCGCAGACGCAAAAGTGATGGGCCGTGCGGGACCGTCAGCGTTATGGCTAGGCTCGTCCGCGTCATTCGCTAACACGCCTTGCCCCATGCGCATAACGCGTCGTAGTAATAATAGATCGAGCCATTCCAGCTCCGCCTCGATATGCCGCATGGCATCGTAAGGCGGTCTGGCAACGTTTGGCTCTAGCCACCGGTTTTCGTCGAGGTCGAGATAGTCGTTCATGGCGTTACCTCGAAATACAGCGTACTGCGATGTAACGTTGAAATATTAATTCGCACGCGATAATAACCAGGGCTTAGCCCAACCGGTACGTCGAAGGACACACCGTTGGACGTTATCAATTCGCCGTCGGCAACCCGCTCACGCCCTACATCGACATAACTACGCCAGTTCGTAAGGTTTTCACCCAGCACTGACACAACCGAACCAGCCGCACCCGATTGTGGGCTTATACCGGTGACTACGGGCAACGCATGGCCCGCATCAACACTGGGAACACCAATGGCACTTAGGCGCGGCGGCATATCGCGAGACGATTGATCGCTTTGATCAAGTTGCACCACAGCCACTTCGTACGCAACGGATAATCGGTAGGGCGTACTAAACGTACTCCACACTTTACTCAGTTCATCAATATCAACCGGTACTTGTGTAATTTTTAATTGTTCGCGGGCATCGGCTAAGCCTTCTGCCAGGTGCTCACTGGGTATGGCAGGAAACTGGTGCAAGACACGCATAGCATCACCCAGTATTTCGTGCGCACTGGTATTACCCGTTTCGCTATCGTTTTGCGCATAGGGCGTTAAGAGGTAATGCAAATTTAAACTGAGTGGTGGCGGTACTATTTTTGTTGGGTCGTCTTGTGAGACTTCCCAATCTTTATTTTTAAGATAACCATTTTCCTGTACTTTATATAAAAAGAGATTAATACGACGCGCAGTGCCCGATTCGTCTGGCGCAAGCAACGAAACCGTCGCCGAAGGCGTAACTGTCATTTCTTCTTCGAGTAATGTTTTTAAGGATTCGCCGACCATGCCAATTGCCGTTGGTGCACTCACAAACCCTCTCCTATCGATACAAGCGTATATACATACGCGAGAGGTTAGAGCGGTCCCAAAAAGCGGGGGAACGCGTGGAGTACGACGGCGTTATGCGTCGACTTACTGGTGCAGCATCGCGAGTAGCGGTTGTTTCACTCTGTTTACGTGTGGGTTTTCGCCAATGCCGGCGTTTGTCGGATTGCGATTCTTGCTGGAATTTGTCGTCGTCATGGCCGCGGCCGTTCTGCGGTGTTTTAACGTACACACAGGATATTTCCTGCGCCGTTGTGGTAGGTTTCATGGATGAGAAGGGCTGGCCGCCTGAAAACTTAGCGCCACGACTACGCGGCATTTTGGTGGTGTCGGCCATTGCCGTTGTGCGCGAGGGGCCTAACGCAGCTGTGACCAAACCTTTCTCGGCCGTCACTTTTTTTGCGACGAGTACTGTAGCCTTGACTACTATCTTAGGTGCGGGCTTAGGTACGGGCTCGACGTTTTCATTTCGACCAAAATTATTCGCTTCGAGTTGTTTGGATAAAGCCTCAATCGACTGCGTGGTGGATAAATGCTGCATTGCACGTAATTTTTCCGCCATACTTGTATTCTGACCTACCGGCGTAGAATACTCGCCGCTCTTTTGGGAATTCGTTTCACCCTCATTTTCATTCAATTTATGCTGCCACGCCGTTAACACTGTTTGTAACCCATGATTAGGTGTAGTGTTTTTTTCGCTATGCGGCTTTTGGCCTGAAAGCGAATCTGTAAGGCTGGGTATTTCGAGCACGGTAGTATCGATTGCTGACCTATGCGCGATAGGTTTATTCGGTAATGGCCGCTGCTTTCCCTGACCGGCTACTTCGATTAGTTGCCCGTTAATACGTTGCCCGTTGATACTGCTCCCATTAATACCTTGCCCATTAATACCTTGCTGGCTTATGTCATACAGCGCAGTCGGAGTGTCGCTTTCACCCCGTTGAGTAGAATGGGAAGCAGGTAATTGAGATGGATGAACCCTCGGGGAAAGTTTGGGCGTAGTGGCGTTTTTTCCTGTAACACCGCCGCTTGTCATTTTGTTGCGAACGAGAGGCGCAGCAAAAGGCTGCGACGCGTGTGGTTCAGTAGCCCCTCTAGCGCGTGTAGTGTCAGCCGGTGCCGCCCCCAGCGGCAGTTGATAATACGCCAGCATTCGATAATGAAAATTGGGCGAAAAAGAATAGCGGCCAAACGCAGGACGTAAAGCCCCGTTACGTGAGCGCCCCAATAAACCTAGCCCACGCGATACAGCCCTAAAAGGTGTTATGGCTGAACGTACCAGTTGCGACAAATAACTTTTGCCCACTCTAATATTTTGGCAATGAGACACGTTATTCATACGTTAATGACCCGCCTTTTCGTTAAGCGTTTCAATTTCGTTAGCCAGTGTTTCGATATATCGGCGACGGCGATCTCGTGTCATTGAAAGGATATCGCGTTCACTCCAATGGTAGTGAAACGCCAGATAATGCACCTCCCGAAAAAGTACATCGATTCCCACTTTAAGCTCACTAAAGAAGAAGTCTTGCAGCTCAAATGGGGCGACAAAATCTCGTTTACACTCGGGGCAATTAACATCCATTGTTAACGCAAGATGCGATGCGCGCGCCTCCATTTCTTGTTCAAGGCTCATTAACAGTGCGGCAGGTACGGAGCGCAACCACTCTACGCTTGGGGCCGTTACATCGCCGAAGTGTTTTATGCACCGGCTGAGCAAATGCAACATCAACTGTGTTTCGCTATCGTCATCAATTGCGCATAGCGCTTCTTGATCGCCACCGTTAGGCAATCTAAATTCAACTACGGTGTTCGTTTGGTCGCTGGCCGTTACCACTGAATACTCGACGAGACACGGCAGTGATACACAAAAATGCAGGGCACTGTCGCACGCCGTTAACGGAATACTGGAAAGATTAAAATCAATATCCACGCCTTTTCCACAGCTTGGCCAAGGGCACGGCAACGTCGCCTGCACACGATCGCCAAAGGTCAGCTGGCGTAAAACCATTAAACAGTATTGGCGATCGCCAACCGTTAGAGCACGAATTATGGAAGCATCGATTTTGTCTATTTCACCAATACTTTTAACACAGCGAATAAGCACCTCAGTAACCTGAACGGCGCCCGGAAATTGTTGGGACGACAGTATTTCCTCTTCAAACCCTGTTAACGGGTTCATGACTAGTTCACAATGCCGTTTGCCACTGACATCGGTATAGCCCATAGGTAACGTCCAACAATTTTTCATAACGTGCGTCGCCTCAGTGCTTAACTTTCTGTGGGCTCGGTAACGGACGCGTCGCGTTCCCATCCTTCATTTTGCAATGTTATCGTTTGAATCATAACGGCATTTCCGCTGGCATCCAGTTCGGGAAGCGCCTGAAACTCCGATACCCAGCAGCGATAAACGTTATACGCCAACACCGTAACCCCTTGTAAGTTGGTTACTTCAATGGTGATATCTTTGCGAAAATTTTTCAGCGACATGGCCGCATCGCCTTCAAAATTATTCGCTTTATTCGCCCAATCTTCGAAGGCGGTATTGTGTGTTACACCGGCCTCCAATGTTATGGCTTCGTACTTTGTCATACCGGGTAATTTTCGCCCATGAGAGTTGTCTCCTGCTTCCCGCCAGTCCACCACATCAACGGTTTTCTTGAGCGCACCACATTTACTTAAACCGGCCACATACTCGTTATCCCACTTTACTTTAAATTTAAAATTTCGATACGGATCTTCGCGGTGTGTATTGACTGCGAACTTAGGCATAGTGTGTTACTCCCCATTAAGAAGGCGTTGACGTTAACCGGTTTGACCCGCTTTTTGGCTAATTTGAACAACCACAAATTCGGCTGGTTTCAGCGCTGCAAAGCCCACTTGAATATTGACAATGCCAGCATTGATGTCGTCTTGTGTGGTGGTTTCGCTATCGACTTTCACAAAAAAAGCTTCTGAGGGCGTACTACCTTGAAACGCGCCACGGCGATAGAGTGTCATCATAAACGAGGTAATATTAAGGCGAAGCGCTTGCCACAAAGGCACATCATTCGGTTCAAACACCGCCCATTGAATACCTCGATAAATACTCACTCGCATTAAAATAGCGGTTCGTCGCACGGGAATATACGCCCACTCTGCATCGCTAGTAACCGTGCGCGCGCCCCAAATAACACGCCCCGATGCCGCAAATTGCCGAATAACATTTACGTGATAAGGCGTTGGGTTTAATAGACCTTGCTCTACATCCGTTAAGTTGGTGATAAGACCAGTAGCCCCTGCAATTGCAGCGCTCGTGCCTGCCGGCGCCTTCCATACACCACGACGCGCGTCGGTTTTTGCGTACATGCCCGCAACAAATCCCGAAGGAGGAACCGTAATGGGCTGGCTTGAAACGCCCGTGGGGTCATTCATATTTAGCCACGGCATATACACAGCGCCATATGAATTTTTCGGTGAAACACCGCCTACAAAACCCTGCGCCTCTTCAACGGTGTCGTAATCTTGCGGCATATCACCGATAAAAAAGCAGTCTCTAAGCGGGCGGTTATCGCAATAGTTAACGGCTTCACCAAACAGGCTGGGCGAGGCAACGCCAGGAATCGCGATAAGGCTTACATCTTGTTTATCATCCAGTAAATTAAGCCCATCTATATACGGCTGCTCATTAATGATGGGGTCGCCATCGGAACCCGCCGCTATCGCGATAACAGGGCCGGCTGGCGCAACAGGGCTATGGTCACCCAATGCATAACGCGCACTATCTATGGCATACCGAATATTCGGCGGGCGCGTAATGGCGGCGCCCAATGTTTCGCGACCACCATCAAGCCGGCCTACGTTTAGAAATCCCGTTGCATTATTGGCCGCGTCACTTGCTCTAGCCACAGTCACCGACGAACCGGCACTCGACACGCCCGAACGCAGCACCAGTACATCCACGGCATCAATTGTTTCGATCACCGCCACGAACAGGTTAAATGCAGCAGCATCTGTAGAGGCTCGTAACGGGGCGATAGAATTACGCACCGTAAACTGAAGGGCAGCAGCAATATTCGCTCCACTATTTAAATTGGCTACTTGTCCCACACCAACGCCAACACCATCGGTTAAATCAACTTCTTGGTAACCATCGCCATTAATATTAATACGCAGCCGTGTTTCGGGCACGGTTAGCGCCATAGGCGCTGCGCCCCCGATACTCGCACCACGAGCCTGAACACCCGCTAAGGTTGGGTTGGCATCATTAACGCTCACCTGAATTACCGCCGAGCTACTCACTACGGTTTCTACAAAAGTGGGCGCGCTCGGCACCATACTTAAGTTTTCAAACACCTCGAGTAAACTCGCCTCTTCACCACTGCCTCGGTACACATATAAGTTGAATTCATTTTCGGCGTCGACCGTACCGTTTGTAATTTCAATTTCAATGTCGTTACCCCAAACGCCGGCACTGACGGCCGAGACGGTCAACGTTTCTGCGGCCACATCCGCTCTATCGGACAACACCAATTCCGCCGAGGCGGTATTAGCGCCAGCAACCCGAATAATGTAAGCCATCGAGCCGCCATTATTAAAAAATTGATAAACCGAATGCGCCAGAAAAGAGCTTGATTGAAAATTACCGTAGTAAGATTGAAACTGAGTGAAGTTAAAGATGAGCTTCGCTTCGCTCAAGCTACCTTTCTCGGCTTGGCCTATGAATGCGGCCGTCGACGTACTGGCGACCGTTATGGGTCGGGCGCCGCTGGACACTTCTTCAACATAAACACCGGGATAAGTGGGGGTAACCATTAGTCGTCTCCAATTCCTTATAGAAAGTAGTAGCGCCGCTTACGCGCTATAGATTTATCGTCTTACTTCGTCGTTTTTTTAGCTTTATCGACACGCGCGGCCCTGGGCTTTTTTGCAACCGTTTCCTTCTCTGTTTTTTCTGGCTCTGAAAGCCTCGTTATTTCCACAACTTTTCGACCCAGCAATTTATTGATGTACGGATTACCCTCTATCTCATTCGCCGAAATTTCGTATTCATATTTAGGTGGAAGGTGATAGCTCCTTCCGCTATTACACAGAACAGATACCGGACGACGGGTAAGGTTTTTCATTCGCAGTTTCATATTCACTTCCTTATTCACTTATTCACTTAAACGTATAAAACGCTTAACCATTATTCTGATATCGCGGAATTTAATGTCTAATCGTTTTTCTAGCAACGTAGATCGCACTACCATCATGTAATATCGATTTTTCAAGAACATTCTCATCAACTAATTCTTCTATCGCCTGCAAGACTTGCGCCCGCGTTACCTGGCGAGGCAATTCAAGTAGCCACCAGTTCAGAACTCCTTCAAGGGTATCGGCCGCATTACTATTGATGTCGAGATAGGTCATGATTGTATTTTCGATCATAGAAACGACGGCCCTGTCGTCCACATATTCGCTCACACATCGTCCCTCGCCTTATAACTCAGCTATCGGTGCAGAGACTGTGCCAATTAATACGTGCGCTTAAGTACCTACAATATGGGCTTCGCTTTTCGAAGCGGGTCGTTTTTGCCCCATTAAAAAGTGCGAGCTAACCGTGCGCCTAACTATTTTCGTTGCTTTTACACAAAATAGATAAAAGACCCTGTGGGGCCTATTTGCCCCAGCTATCTCGCTTTCCCAACACTCATTTAAAGCCCGCTTTAACCGCTCACTTTATTAACCTATTAATAGAATTAATTGCATAACAAGCATCTCAAGATATTCCCTTGGGTTTTATAAAAAAGGGAGGAAAGTGGTTTATTAACGAAAAGTAAGATATAGATCAACTGCTAAGGGGCGTTGAAAATTGCGTAAGCGAACCCGACAATTGCTTTTTTTTTACGGAATGGTACTGTTGTACAATCGATATTAGATTAACGGATTAATCGTAATTACAGACACTTTTTTTAGAATGAGTTCCACTATTTATACACGGCACATTACATGGAGGTTGCAAGGTGAAGCACATACAGTTTATTTTTCCTGTAAAGCTAAAAGAACCCAGCGCTGCAACTAAAAACCTCACACTAAAGGCTATATCTGAACGCCTCAGTGAAGATTATATTTGTCACTTACCGCTTTCAAACCAGGAGGAGGGCCCTCAATTTGAGACTAGGAATACGGTATTCATCGTTGTCTTTAGTTCTATACGAATCCTTCAGCAGGTCGACATATGCGCTTACGTAACGGCCCTAAGGCAACGAGGCCCGTCACTTATTCTCGCATTATTCGAGTGCCCCTTACCGGACAATATTCCGCGCCCTGTCTGTGAATTTGATGATATTATTTTTGAGTATTCCTGCGCAACGGATGCCGCCGAACAAACCGCGAAAAAAATATTTCAGTTCAGTAGAAAGCAATCAGGAAAACTATCAGACAACGACATACAATCATTTTTTAAATTAAATTTTGTCGGGAAATCAGAAAGTTATTACCGTATTATAAATCGTGTTATTCGTGTATCACACTGCGATGCCGCCGCACACATTTTTGGTGAATCTGGAACAGGAAAAGAAATGGTGGCGCGTGCATTACATTATTTCGGCAATCGTCGCGATAACGCCTTTGTGCCCATTAACTGCGCGGCCATTCCGGACGCATTATTTGAAAGTGAATTATTTGGTTACGAGAAAGGTGCGTTTACCGGCGCCAACGCGTCACATGCTGGTTTAGTTTCGTTGGCCGATAGAGGAACGTTATTTTTGGATGAGGTAGATTCACTTTCCGAAAAGGCGCAATCTGCACTGCTTCGATTTCTGCAAACGGGTGAGTACCGGCCCGTAGGCAGCAATAAAATAAGGCATGCCGATACACGTATTATCTCGGCAACCAACACGCCCCTTGCAAAGAAAGTGATGCAACAACATTTTCGCGAAGATTTAATGTTTCGGTTAAACGTTTTAGATATTACCATTCCACCATTACGCGAACGCGTAGAAGATATTGCCGTTATCGCAAAGCATTTAATGTCACGGTTCTCTCGCATCCACAATCGCGGTAAAAAAATACTGCATTGCGATTATTTAGCATGGCTTGAAACACAATCCTGGCAGGGGAACGTACGGGAGCTGGAGAATCACCTTTTACGCGATTATCTTTTGCGGGAGGAGTCGCTCATTAATAACCAGCAATTGGACGCGCCAGAAAGCCCCGCTAGTGCTATGCACGAGGTGGCCAATAGTGAACTTCAGAATTTAACGTATCAACAAGCGAAGGAGGTCGTTATCAATAATTTCACTAAACGCTATCTTAAGAGCATTCTGAGCGAAGCAGAGGGAAATGTAACCTACGCAGCAATTCTTGCGGGAAAAGAGCGCCGTTCGCTCGGTAAAATGATGAAAAAATACGGCATAGACCGCACCGAATACACGCTATAAGGCGCATGCAACCCGCTAATGCAA
Organism: Teredinibacter purpureus; assembly: GCF_014217335.1. Lineage (NCBI taxonomy): Bacteria > Pseudomonadati > Pseudomonadota > Gammaproteobacteria > Cellvibrionales > Cellvibrionaceae > Teredinibacter > Teredinibacter purpureus. The sequence goes on from NZ_CP060092.1 coordinate 215,522, forward strand.
CGCTAGATAAGGCGCCTACTGGCCTCCCTATACTGCAGGCCCCCAATAATCTATCTACTTGGTAGCCCAGTTTAACGAACCTAAGAAGGCTGGTTAAACTGTAGATCACACAACCGCTTGTACAATGGTGAGCTAACAAGCAGCTCGCTGTGCTTACCCTCTTCTACTATTTTCCCATTGTCCAATACGACAATTCTATCGGCGTGAATAACCGTCGCTAAGCGATGCGCAATAATTAAGGTAGTGCGGTGCTGCGTTAAATCATTGAGGGCTGCTTGTACATGCTGCTCGCTTTCGGCGTCTAAAGCACTTGTGGCTTCGTCTAGGAGTAACACTGCAGGGTCTTTTAAGATGGCGCGCGCAATGGCGATCCGTTGTTTTTGGCCGCCCGAGAGCCTCACGCCTTGCTCACCAAGATAGCTGTTATACCCGTCGGGTAGTGCGCCAATAAACTCGTGCGCGTGGGCCTGCTTGGCCGCCAGTATTACGTCTTCATCGCTCGCCTCTGGCCTACCGTATCGAATGTTGTGCCATACGTCTGCACTGAAAAGAACCGGCTGTTGCGGGACCAAACCAATGTGCTGTCGGGCGGTTTGAATGTGTAACGAACGCAGGGGTGAATCGAACAGCCTTACTTCGCCTAGGTTTGGGTCATAAAAACGTTCAAGTAATTCAAACAATGTTGTTTTACCTGCACCCGACGGTCCCACAAGAGCAATGGTTTCTCCACGCTCGATCACTAAGTTAATGTTATCTAGGGCGTATTGATCGGGCCGCGAGGGGTAGGCAAAACTCATATTTTTAAATTCGACCACAGGGGCCGTGTCACTCACATGCAAGCTGGCGGGCAATTCGGGGCTCGTTATTTCTGGCTCTACAGAAAGTAGCTCCATTAACCGCTCAGCCGCTCCTGCCGCTCGCTGCACCTCACCGTACACCTCGGACAGCGTGCCCAACGACACGGATACCATCATGGCGTAAAACACAAAGGCGCCTAACTCACCGGCGCTAGTGTTGCCTTGCAGAACGTCGGTGCCGCCCATCCATAACATACCTAAAATACCCATGGAGATAAGGACCATAACCGCAGCGATTAAACTGGCCCGTTGACGAATACGTTTTTTCGCCACAGTGAACGCAGCAGTGACTTCTCTTCCAAACGCCACCTGCTCTTCTTTTTCGCGCGTATAGCTTTGAACAATTTTTATATTTTGAATAATTTCGCCAGCATAGGCGCCTACATCAGCGACGGTATCTTGGCTTTTACGCGATAAGGCACGTACTTTGCGCCCGGTTAAAATCATGGGAAGTAATGCGAAGGGTATGCCGCTTAACACCAATAGACTCAACTTTAGATCGGTAATTAGCATCATGGCTAGACCACCCACCAAAGTTAAAGAATTGCGCAACGCGAGAGAAAATGATGACCCTATAATTGATTGCAGCAATGTCGTGTCTGTCGTCAACCGGCTCATTATTTCGCCGCTAAGGTTGTCTTCGAAATAACTGGGATGCAGTGCGATTAGGCGCGTAAATACGGCGCTTCGAATATCGGCGCTAACGCGTTCGCCTAACCAAGACATTAAATAGAAGCGAATAAAAGTACCTGCCGCCATTGCAACAATAAGCACGGCCATAAACCCAATGGCCGAGGCCAATTGTGTTTCTGAGCCAGCCACAAAACCCTCATCAATCACGCGCTTCACCGCCTGCCCTATGGAGAGGCTCAGCCCTGCCACAACAATAAGCGCAATGATTGCACCAGCGGCACGACCCGCATAAGGTCGAACGAACCCAAAAATGGGTAATAATGTTTTAATCGGCTTAACCGTTTTTGACTTCTCGGCAGGAGAGGTGTTCGACATGGAATGCTCGCTGGGCAGAATTAACAAGCACGCATAATAACGCTTAACGGGTGTATGAACGTGTGTAACGGTAGTGAAATTAAACATTTCATAAAATGAATACATAAAAAGCGGGCTTAGGTGTTAAAAATCAACACTCTAGCCCGCTCTTAGATTTAACGGTTGAACGTTACAAATTTAGATTGCAGGGATTTCTACCCAAAAACGTACGTCGTCACATTCATGGCCGGACAACTGCTGGTAGGTCCAATCGTAGCCCGCTTTGAAATTTTGAATATCTTGGGTATTCGGGTTGCTCAAACCAGTCGAACCATTTCGGTGTCCACCAAACCAGTTATTACCAAATTGACTACGACATTCGTTATACACCTGAACATCCAAGCTTTTATTACTGTTCATTGCCGCAGACACATCGTAATCACCTGAACCATAACCAGACCAAGCGCTGTGACACTGACGCATCATGCCCCAGTTTTGTTTGGTTGCACCGGCGTTAAACGCATCGCCAGATTTCGCATCGCCGTAGGTGTAGTTAGTGTCCATTACTTCAGTTTCCATCATGGCAGACGCTAAGAAACGACGGTCGGCGCCAGCATTCTGATACGACTGTTTATTCGCACCTAAACCTGACACGGTGTAACAACCACAGCTAATACCGCTTGGGCAGTTTAAGTTGCTCGGACAACTGCCGGTTCCACAGCTTCCACCGTTCGACGAACTGCTAGAAGAGCTGGAAGAACTAGAAGAGCTTGAGGAATTGTTATTACCGCCACCTTGAGTATTACATTCGGCTTGCGAAATACAACTTTCATTGTTCTCCCAACCCCAACCGCTCGAGGTGCTGGTGCACATTGGTGTTGCGGTACCATACCAATCACATGAACCACCGCCGCCACCGTTATTCGATGAGCTAGAAGAACTGGATGAACTAGACGAGCTAGATGAACTGGAAGAATTTCCACCACTTACGCCGCCCGCTTCTGCACAGGTATCGTAACCGATACAACTCTGGCTGTTCTCCCAACCCCAACCAGAATTCTGGTTATTACACAGCGGGTAGTTAGACCCGTACCAATCACACTGACTTTGCGCCATCGACGATAGGCTGAAAAAAACAAACAAAAGGGATACCGCTGAGATTATTAAACGTTTCATTAGAACGCTCCTTAGATTGTGACTTGTAACTTCGATTAGATGCAGTTACCTCGCACAAATCGCTCGCGATCACCCGTGAGGCTGATTCGCATACGTGAACGATAAGTACGTAAGACGCACTGCGTGATTAAGCCGAGATAATGGTGGTTGCCTTTGAAACAGGCGAAAATCTGCCATTGCGATACCATTTTTATTGCTTTTATATCAACAGCTTGAGAGGCAGTGTGCCCACAACTGTAACCGGTTACAATTAGTTTGTTTTCATCAATAGACCGCTTCGTTATTTCGATTCGAAACTAAAACGGTAAAATTTACGTTTTATCGGTTAAGGTATACATTGCGGCATGGTAAACGGTATGGGCCCGCTGCTCATACTCGGGCGTCACGCGCTCAGGTGCGAGTACAGGCGCGTTAACGAGAACATAAACGTAATGAGGTGCACGCTACACCACTAGGGTATTTCCAGTAATGTGTATTGATCACCGACCTGCTCTACTGTCAGCCCAAATGACGCTGTTAAGGTGGTTAATGTTGCGCCAAATTGATTCAGTTGGAAAACCGCGGTAATGGTTTTATTCGCCAATAGGGGGTCGGCCACAATAAGCGTTTCGGGGAAATAGCGGTTCAGCTCTGCCACAACGCGATGCAACGGCTGCCCCTTAAAGATAAGCTGCCGAGTACGCCACGCCAACGCGTTAGTCGCATCGATGGATGCGGGTTTCTCGCCACTTTGTGCCGCGCCGAGGCTGAGCTGTTCATTAGCCTGTAATTCTTGTGTGGTCGAAAAAACGCGATTCATTTTTTTTGCGCCCAACGCCACTCGCCCCTTTAACACCGTTACAACAGTATCGTTATCGAGTGCCCGTACTGAAAAACGAGTGCCCATAACACGGGTTACACCGTGGGCTGTAACAACATCAAATGGCCGCGCGGGATCATGTTTAATATCAAAAAACGCTTCACCAGCCTCGAGCGTCACAATACGTTGCTCGGCACTAATATCCACCTGTAACCGCGTTGCTGTATTCAGCGTAAGCACCGAGCCGTCCACCAGTTGATGCTCATGCTGTTCGCCAACCGCCGTGGAATACTGGGCCGCTTCGGTGAACTCCCCCCCACCAGGCAGAAAGTAAAACACCCCCACCAATAGGCAGGCACACGCCGCCGTAAGGCCCAACCAAAGCATGTGCCATTCTGACTGAGGCGCTTCACTATTACGCGTTATACGCTCGAGGGCCTCACCGCGCTGCCACAAGTTTTCCGCTTTTACGTAAGCCGCTTGGTGCACCTCCGAGGCGTCGAGCCACTGAAAAAAAGCGTGTTCGTCGGCTTCGGTAAGCGTGGAGGATTCGAGTTTCACCAACCACATAATTGCCTGATCTTGGGCGCGTTTTGTTCGCGTTTTAAACCTTATCATGTTGCGCTGCCTTCCTTCAGTTCATCTCTCAAAAAGCGGAGCGTTTTAATAATATGCTTTTCTACGGTGCTTTCGGCGATACCCAAATGCTCGCTAATAGCTCGATAGCTCATACCGTTTGCTCGGCTCAACATAAAGGTATGTCGACATTTTTCTGGCAATCGTTCCAACGCTTTTTGTAATCGCTCACAATCACTTGCCGCAATAGCAAACCTTTCAGGCGAAAGCTCATCGCTTTTCGTGATGTCTTGCTCTTGTACATACCGCGTATGATATTTTTTTCGTTTTATACGATTAAGCGCTAAGTTACTGGCCGTTTGATAGAGATACGCTTTAGGGTTGTCCATGCGTTTGAGCTGCTCAGCGCTTAAGATGTTAATAAACGCATCTTGCACTATGTCTTCGGCATCACTTTCAGACGTTCTAAATTTATAGACCATTAGCCGAAGTAAATCCTCTCGGCTTTTTTCGAATAACAGTTTAAGTTGTTGTATTTTATTCATCTAAAAATCAACACTCACACTCAGCACTGCGGTACGCCCTGCCGAAGTATTTTCTCGAACACCAAAAACAGTCGCGGTGTTATACCGTTGATCGAGTACATTTTTGACTGTTAATGTTACGTGAGCGGTTTCTCCGGCTAACGGAAGGTGGAGCCCTGCCCCAAGATCGATTGTGGTGTAAGCACCATAAAGCCAATTATTTTCGTTTTCGGCAAAGCGCTCACTCACATATTTAAAACCACCGTTAAACGTTAAGTTTTCGTTAAGCGCATAAAAACCAAATAGGCTCGCGGTTTGTTCGGCCGCCAATGCAGGTACAAGCCCTGTATTTTCACCACTGGTAATTTCAGGCAGCATAAAGGACCCTGCCGCAATAACGTTAATATCGTCACTCGCTTGTAGCGATATATCCATGTCGATTCCTTGTACCCGCTGGCTGTAGGCTTGTTGAATGGTACGCACACCTTCAATGCGTTTTGTTTCAACAATATTTTCCTTTTCAATAGCGTAAACGGCCACGCCTGCAACCATTCGCCCTTCGAGCAATAGCGCTTTAAAGCCAGCCTCCACCTGTTGTGAAAACTCTGGATCAGCGGGTTGGTTACCGCTTGCATCCACAACACGGTTAACACGAAACCCTTCGTTGTAATTACTGAACAGTGAATAACGCTCACTGATTCGATACACCAAACCTAATTGCGTAGACCACTGCCAATACTTAGGCTGCGTGGCAGTTTGACCATCGACCGCGACTTCTTCAGCCGTTAACAGCGAATAGCGCAGCCCCATTGACGCAACCCAATAGTCATTCAGTTCAATTGAATCTTGCGCATATAATCCCAACTCTTGAGTGTGCAGCTCTTGATGGTAATCGGCATAGGCATGATTAGCGGTGTTAGCCGAAAGCGTTAATGCAGCGATAACATCATCCAGCGCCTGCACCGTTTGCGCTTCTGTCCATGTTTGACCCGGCAATAAATCTCGCTCTTCAATAATGTACCGCTGCTCCACCTGTTGGCTTCGCCAATCTGCTCCAAAGGAAAGATGGTGCGTTGTTGACTGCCACGGTAATGTACCTTGCAACCCCAAACCGCCACTGGTAATGGTGCTTTGTGATTCTTCATCATAAAGCCCCCTTACACGCCCCAAGCTAAACCGCCAATCAGGAGCATCCCAGCGCAGTACAATAGGTACTGCCAATTGGCCGCCTAAAAAGAACAGGGTAAAGTCGTCACCGAGTTCATCCAGGTTCACCAGTAAATCGTTGTTTAACAACGTATCAGTCGTTGTTCGTATGCCATAGCGGTATTCTTGCTGAACATTAAAACGTGCGTGGCCTCGCCATTCAGAGGAGAAGTAATGGCTTACTTCGGCAGAAAACAGATTGGAGTGCGATGTAAAATCCTCTTCTGACTGCCCCGCAACTTGGCTTAGCGTTGTACCTTGCCTCGAATCGTCGTAATCATTGAGCACGTCAAAATCACGGTCTAACACTTGCGATGATTGCTGGTATTCAAACCCAACATCCACCCGTGTATTGCCACTGGGTTGCCAGCTGAGCGAAGGCGCAAGCAGGTGCTGGTACAAATTGCTCAGTTCGCCAGACAAATCCTGCTTTTCGGTTGCCGCCACGAACCGGTATTGAATGTTATCAGCGGAGGTTAAACGACCATTGGTATCCAACTCGAATAAACCTCGGCCATTATCCCCCCCACCCATGCGCAGATGCGTAAAAGTATCGTGCATAGGTTTTTTTCGAACAACGTTAATCACACCGCCGGGTTCGCCCTGACCGTACCGCAGCGTAGCGGGGCCTTTCACAACTTCGGCTTGCTGGATATTGACGGGCATTAAACGCACACCGGTGCGGCCGTCAAGCCGAAATCCATCGACATAAATACCTTGCCGTGCATAGCCGCGAATGCGTGCATCGTCATTAGTGTCCGACAAACCATCGCCAGGCAATACGCCACTAGCGTACTTCAAAATATCGTCGAGACTGGTCGCTTGAATATCTTCGATCAAGGTTTGAGGGAGCACGTTGAAGAATCGGGATGAGTCAAAATAAGCCACGCCAGCGTGCAATTGTGTATTGGTGACCGTGTTATACCTAAACGGGTAGCGGCTGCCCGTAACGAGGAGTTCATCTATTATCGCTTGTTCGCTGTCAGTGCTCCGCGTGGTTTCTCCCGCTTCCGGCGTAGGAGGTTTAGCGGTAATCACGTAGGCGTCGCTCGTGGCGACATAAACAAACTCTAAGGCCGTGGAAGAGAGTAACAACCTTAGCGCCGTATCTGTTGGCAAAGGGCCTAGTACGGGTGTTGTACGATAGCCTTTGAGTAAATGCTGATCGGCAACGATAGTACTGCTCGATTGAATTGCAAACTCCACTAGGCCTGCCTGCAACGATTGTGCAGGCAAATCGAAAGCCCGAAGTGACGCGACAATATTGGGCGTACCGCGAGTATCCGCGAAGACGGGTTTTACACAGCCAACCGTACTCCCTACCCCCATCGCAATAATTAATACGGCTGTAGCCAACGAGTGGCAATGACATTTATTCATATTGTTATCGGTCAAAAAAGCGTAATGGCAGTCATTATGGCGCTGAAGTAAGCAGAATAAAAGCGGGCACAAAGTATGAGCTTACGCACTCCCCCACGACCCCAATAGGCGCCGTGCACGTTGCGACCACTGGTCTATCACATCTGTTTTTACCTACCTTTCAAACACTATAAAAACAAAACCTCGCGTACACGCACAATAAATCAATCAACATTGCCGTTATAATAGTATTTATAGAATTACCAACCGACCTCTTTTGCGAAACGCACTATACCCAACCAAACGTCAACCTATACTTTAGTCTATAGCGCCCGCCGCTCAAGGGCTGCAGCCCTTTTCTCCGCCGTCACCAAACACGCTATTAGCTCCCTTTCATCTTTCAATAACCCGAAAAAAACCGGCCACCCAAAGTGTAACCGGTTACCTTGTTGGTGTGTTTTTGTGACGCAGATCACACTTTTAAACCTAAGAGACACTTATCCAGATTAAATGTATACATGTATCCTTAAAAGGGTCGACTGTCGAAAATAGCGCCATATAATCAAATAGTCATATTGACAACATAGATAGCGATACGTCTATTTTTCTACATAAAAATAACGGAGAAACGCCTAATGACAATGGCAAAAACCGTGGTTTCCAAACGAAAGCCACTTTTATCGACACTTTTCACAGGGCTATTGGCCACACTAGCCATTAACGCTTCAGCGCAAACAACTAACGACTTTGAACTGCGCATGTCCGGTGTTTCCGGCAGCGAGTCTGTAAGTTTGACCGTTGGCGGTGTTACCGTGGACACATGGAACCCATCCACTAACATGCAGTCTTTTTCTGCAAGCACGACTCTGGGCGGTGAAGTTCGTGTTGAATTCACTAACGACAACGACGGCAATTACGATGTGCAGGTTGATTACTTGGTAATTAACGGTTCTACCTTGCAAGCCGAAGATCAAGCTGAAAATACTGCAGCATGGGATAATACCTGTGGCGGTGGTGGTTACAGCGAAATGATGCACTGTAACGGTCATATTGCATTTGGTAACGTAGATGCAGTCACAGGTGGCAACCCCACCCCGACGCCTACACCAGCGCCAACCGCTACACCAACCCCAGTACCCACGGCGACCCCGACTCCGGTACCGACAGCAACACCTACTCCAGTACCAACGGCTACCCCTACACCGGTACCGACTGCGACACCCACACCAGCACCAACCGCTACTCCTACCCCTGCACCCACTGCTGAGCCAGGCAACATCCTGAGCAATGGCGGCGCAGAAAGTGGTTTAACTAACTGGGACGGTCACTACAACGATGTTGAATTGAGCCAAGCACAAGCATTTGAAGGTTCTAACAGTGTTCTTGCGGCCAGCCGTTCTTCGAACTACCACGGTATTTTGTATAACTTGCCTACGCTGACTATCGGTCAAACCTACTATTTCTCTGCCTGGGCTCGCCTAGCAGACGGTGAAGGCTCTAACACCGTTAAGATGACCGTTCGCAATGTTGCCGGTTCTGGTACTGACTACTTCAACCTGCCGCAGGTCGATGCTACTGATAGTGCTTGGGTTCAATTAACAGGCTCTTACACGCACGAAGCTGAAGGCGAGACGGATGTTTACATCGAGTCTGACGACGCTAATTTGGCTTACTATGTAGATGCCTTGTCGGTGACGACTGAAGAGGTAGAGGCTACGCCTACACCAACGCCAGAACCCACACCAGCGCCAACGGCAACGCCCGCACCTACGGCAACACCAGCGCCTACGCCCACCCCTCAACCAACTGCTACTCCGCAGCCAACGCCAACACCAGGCCCCAGCACGGGTTTCGAGCCGATGACGGAAGAAAACTCTGGCGATAGTTGTTATGTGGCCGATACTGGCTCCTACGCGTCTTTACCCGTGATAGATGAATTGCCTGATCCCTTTACGTTAATGGATGGCTCTCGCATGAGCACTAAAGACCAGTGGGCCTGTCGTCGCGCCGAAATCAGTGCGATGCATCAACGCTGGATCTACGGCGAGAAGCAAGAACCCACCGCAACCGTTACGGGTTCGGCTAGCAGTAATAGCATTACGGTAAATGTGTCGGATAACGGCAATTCCATCTCCTTTAATGCCAGTATCGAGCTGCCTAGCACAGGCTCTGCTCCTTACCCCGCTATGATCGGTATCGGTAGTTCTAGCTTGAACAACAACGCACTGAAAAATAAAGGCGTTGCGATTATCAGCTTTCCTAACAGTGAAATCGGCCAACACAACGACACTGGCTCACGTGGCAAAGGTAAGTTTTTCGATATTTACGGCAGCAACCACAGTGCCAGTGCTTCAGTTGCATGGGCATGGGGCGTTAGTCGTTTGATCGATGCTCTCGAAAATACCAGCGGTCACAGCATTGATCCTTCACGTTTGGGAGCAACAGGTTGTTCACGTAATGGTAAAGGGGCCTTAGCCGTAGGCGCTATGGACGAACGTATCTCCTTGGTTATTCCACAGGAAGGTGGTTCGGGTGGCGCAGCCGCATGGCGTGTTGCAGATGCACAGAAAGCCGATGGTGATAATGTTCAAACCGCAAGCCAGATCGTAACCGAGAACGTTTGGTTGTCTTCTGACTTCGAGCAATTTGCTGACAACGATACCGTCACCAAACTACCTGTCGACAACCACGAACTGTTGGCCATGGTTGCTCCACGCGGTCTACTCGTTATCGAAAACACCACACAGGAATGGCTTGGCAACAAAGCCACTTACACCGCGTCTATCGCAGCACGTGAGGTTTATAAAGCCTTAGGTATTGCTGATCGTATGGGTGTATCGCAAATTGGCGATCATGGTCATTGCTCATTCCCATCGTCACAACAATACGCCGTTGATGCCTTTGTCGAGAAATTCCTCCTAGGCAACGACTCTGCTGACACCAGCGATATTGTTGAAACCGACGGCAATTTCTCGGTTGATACTAACCGCTGGATGCCGTGGTCAACACCAACACTTCAGTAGTCAGTTGTAACATTTTCGCTCTTCCTGCCTAAAATGGCAGGCTCCTTGAAACCGTCACACTGATGTGTGGCGGTTTTTTTTGTTTCCAATTGACTGAAACAACCTCTACCTTTTAATCGTGTTAAAGCATAAATTTTCATCCCAAAATATGCCTTACACCTCATCCAGCTATAAACAATTGTGGCGTACAGTTCAACAGCTGATCAAAAATTGATACGCTGGCCTGCTGTTTGAGTTACCGATTTCCCTTGGAGTTATCTATGTCTAGTGCCGTCATCATTGATTCAGGATGCGACCTACCCGAAAACTATGTGCGCAAAAACCCTATAAAAATCATGCCGTTAAATTTAATCATCAACAGCAAGGAAATGGCCAATACTCTTAATTAGCGTCAACGGTTAGGTATGATCAAAAATGGACTTCTGGATTTAGATGTTCAGGCAGGAACCTCTCCAACATCTGTCGAGCAAATTCGCGAGCTCTACTTAAAACACGTAGTCACCGATTGCGATCTAGCCGTTGGTTTAATTATTGCAAAATCTCGCAGCCCAACATTCGACAATTGACTAGCTGCACAATCCAGTATTCTTACCGACTACCGTGGCGCTCGCCAAAAAGCCGGCGTACAAGGCCACCTTTCGATGCGTGTCATTAACTCCGGCAGTATGTTTACAGGCCAAGGGCTTATTGCCGCACAAACGATTGAATCCGTTAAAAACAACCCAACAAAAAACCAAATTAGACCAATGGTTGAAGGGTTTAAAAACGAAGTACAAGCTTTTGCTATTCCCGGCTCGATTGCTTATTTACACGAGCGCGCACGGCAAAAGGGTGATAAAAGCGTAGGGTTTTTAGCGGGGTTAATTGGCAAGGCTTTAGATATAGCCCCCATTATGCGCGCCTACCAAGACGACACCTCTGCGGTTGCCAAAGTGAAAGGCTATGAAAACGCCGTCAATCGAGTGTTAGACAGCGCAATAAAAGCCATTAAAAAAGGGTTAACGTCACACTATATTTGCGTCAGCATTGCAGACGAGCTCGATGCTCTACACACCTTTTCTCGCTACAGTGATTTTTTAGCCGCTGCCGAAAACGCCAACCTAACCGTACTCACATCCGTTATGAATATGACTGGCGCCATTAATATTGGCCCCGGTTCATTTAGCCTATCGCTCGCAACCGATCAAGGCGAATTAAAATTCTAAACAGCCTTTAGGCTTGTAGCCGCTGGCCAAATCGACGTCGATAATTGGCTGGCGCTACGCCCTGTATTTTCTTGAAGACTCGCCGTAACACCTCTGCACTTGCAAACCCACTTTTATCCGCAATGGCTTCTAGCCCTATAACCGTATCTTCCAGTAAGGCCTTTGCTGCCTTAAAGCGCGCTTGCTCTACAAACTTACCCGGTGAAACGCCCACTTCGCGCGTAAAACTGCGCGAAAAATTGCGCTCACTCATGACCGCCCTTTGGGCTAACGAACCAATACAAAGATTATCGCGAGGGTGTTGATGGATATACGTGCACAAATCTCGAAACGTGTGGCTTTCGAGCGACTGGCTTTTCAGTAAATCGGAATACTGCGATTGCCCGCCTTCTCGACGATAATAAATCACTAACATGCGCGCGATGCTCATTGCCAAATCCCGCCCGTAATCCGCTTCAACGAGGGCCAGCGCCAAATCCATTCCGGTGGTGACACCCGCCGAGGTATAAGCATTTCCGTCGCGTATAAAAATAACGTCTTCTGCTACGGTTATATCCGTGCTTATGCGCGATAAATACTGAGTAACCGTCCAATGACTTGTGGCCCGTTTCCCATCCAACAAACCCGCTAATGAATAAAACAGGGAAAGTGTTGCGCAATACACGCTACGTACGTGATGGGAAAATTGTAACCGCTGCGGGCGTTTCCGCAGGTATCGATATGGCGTTGTGGCTAGTAGGTGACATTAAAACGCCGGACTATGCACGACGTGTACAACACTATATTGAATACTGCCCCCAACCGCCTTATGCCATACCCAGCGACTAACGCTGAACGTAAAAACTATTGTGGTGGTGTTGGCGTGGTGCTTGGCAATGATAAGGCGCTAGCCAACAACACCCCAATGACCAGCACCGTTAAACACTACAAACCATTTTCAACCATCTCTTTTATTGTTGTAGCCTTCACAAAATGATCCAGTTGATGAAGTTCAATCCACCAAGTGGCCGCCTCCATTAGCAACGCTGGGTTGTCATTTTTATTCGCAAAGAAAGCATAAAACGAAAGGCCGACATTATCGCCCTTGCGTTCAATTTTTTTTGCGCAAACGTCAAGAACCTTATCTCTTAATGCTGCTCTCATAACACACGCACACCCCCCTCAATAGATAATTTCACGCCCCTAAAGCGCAGCTTAACCCTTATGGTCTCACGTCACATTAAAATGGTTTTCACCATTAGCCAAACCTAAAAACAGGCTGCTAGAAGACTGCGATGCGGTAACGCTCGTAAAGAGGCGCCCAGCAAGTCTATGTGTGACACGGTGAGCACGCCCAACACGAAGCTATTATTTAGCCCAGGCAGTCAGCGACAGAGTTACGCTCTTTTAATATGGGCATAAACAAATGGGTTCTATTGGAAAGACGCTCTTTGCCGGAGCTTAAATCGATGGCCAGTTCGGCCGCGTAACTGGCCATTTCTTCTACGGGATAATGCATGGTGGTGAGAGTGGGCCTACACGCTTTTGCGATGTATAAATCATCAAAGCCTACTACGGACACGTCTTCTGGTACCCGAATACCGGCATTTTGGAGTGCGTTCATTGCACCAACGGCCATTAAATCGTTATAAGCCACAACCGCTGTGAACTCGCAGCCATTTGCGATTAAAGCGTGAACGGCTTCTTCGCCTCCACGCATGTTGGCGGTAGATTCTTGTATACACGCGGGATCGATGGCAAGGTCGTTGGCTTTCATTGCGTCTGTCACACCAATTAACCGCGATTTAGGGTCGTTATTCTGGTAGACACTGCTAATCACCGCAATTTTACGGTGCCCTCTTCGAATTAAATATTCGGTTACTTCCCTAGCACCCGCTTCGTTGTCGAGCCATACGCAGCGCTGCGCCAAGCTGGGAATAAAGCGGTTAATCAACACGAGGCCAGGAATTTCTTCTGCCAATTGGGTTAGCGTTTTTTCGTCGGAATATTCGCTGTGTAAGATAATCGCGTTACATTGATGCTCGCGTAGCGAATTAATCGCTTCTAGTTCTGTTTTGGTTTCGTATAGAGAATTACTCATAAGCATTTTTAGCTGTTGCTCACGTGCGGTAATTTCAACACCCGCCGCTAAACAACCAAAAAAAGTCATGGATAATTTTGGAGTAACAACACCGATGGTATCACTGGTTTTACTCACCAGTGCACGCGCATTTGTGTTGGGCCGATACCCCAACTCTTGGATGACTTTTTTAACGCGCGCGCGACAGGCGTCGCCTACTTGGCCGCCGTCATGAACTACTCGCGATACGGTGGCAGTTGAAACACCGGCTACTCGCGCTACGTCTTTAATGGTTACCATAAATTTTTACCGATCACTCCAAGGCGCTAACACATGGGGCAGCTGCTTACGACAGATATAGAACATTAGCAGCGGCAACACGCTAAAAAACACGGTGCCGCCCACAAGAATTATTCTCATTATTAAAATACTGTGCTCTGGCTGATGGCGGCCAAGATGGGCATCAAACCCCATGAGCCACAAGCATAAGCCACTTAATAAAAACGCCAAAACACTGCTAAAACTGATCACCCAGGCGTGTACTGATGCATACATGCCCGCACGGCTTGTTTGATTTTTTTCTCGATCTTGATGGCTAAGGTCTGCAATCATCGAGGGCACCAATACTACCATTGCCGTCCAAATGGCGCCGCACAATATTGCATCAGAAACAATTACCCAACGCGCACCCGGCGTATAGATAAACCATTTTGCAAGGCCTCCGAGCATATTCACACCCAACAATACTTGCAGTGTAAACACCTTCCCTCGGTGGAACGAAAGCCTTGTAACCAACGGTACACAAGCCATACTCACCAGCGCGAATGCCGTTGAAAGCACACCCTTCCAGATAGCCCCTTCGGTAATATTGCCGTTGTTTACGTAGTACACCAACAGGTAGTAATCCATGGTTGCAGCAAAAGCAACGCCGCCCATTAGCATTAACGTTAGTGCTATGAGTAACACCATTGAGGGGTTCTTCAGGACAGAACGTATACTACTCAAAAAGTCGTGCTGTGTACGCACGTACTCAACAGTTTTACGCTCTTGTATGAGTAACGCAGGCATCATGCCACACACACCAAACACCACAAAAGCAAGGCCCCAGCCCACTGTTTGCACGCCAATAATAACGCTGGCAAATAAGCTTATCTGCGCTAAAGGAAATACCCACTGGTATAGCAGGGAGCCTAATTTTAAAAAGTAGGCGGTAAAACCCATCACCTCGGTGCGCTGATGGTAGTCATCGGTTATTTCAAACGCTAGGCCGTTTAACGGTACGGTAAAGAATGTTGCCGACAAATAAAATAGTGTGGCGGTCGCCGCGAAATACAATAACTGCGCCGTGTCAGACCAATGTTGAGGCACCATCCAAACAAGCCCGTAGCATAGCCCGGTTGTCCACGCTGACACTAAGATAAATGGCCGACGTTTACCTAACTTACCGCTGTGAAAATTATCTGAAAGATGCCCTACTACAGGCCCCAGCAAGCTGCCAATAAGCATTGGGGCTGTCATGGCTATGCTGAGTAAAAATGGATTCACCCCTAAGGTCATCTGGTAGTACGGTACCGCCAGAATATGAATACCTTGATTGGCAAAAAAGAAGGCAAAAAAGCCCAAGCCCAGCGCTAAGCGATTACGAAAACTCACAATGGATTTTGGTTGGCTTTTCATACTGCGGGTACACAAGGGGTTTCCCGCAGTATAAAAGAATCGTCGACAATTTGGTTATTTTTTCAACGACAGGCTACCCGCCAACCCCGCATCGGTTACGGCTTTCACCACGACAGAATCTATATCTCGCCCTAAACGTACAAGCGCAGAGGCTACACCATCTTCACTGTTAACGCTGACAGGCGATACCAATTGCGCATCGCCATCTACCGTAAACGTTACCGCCGTTGTATTACTACGGCTATTAAACCCCTTGGCAGTTTCTAGGCGTGCCCGAACAAATACGAGGTCGTTAACACCCGATTGTGGCGCAACTGAAGAGCGGTCCAAGGATACAACGAGTCGTGTTGCTTCTGATGGCGTTGCAATTCGATGACGTGCCACCACCTTGCCAGAAGCCATTGCTGTAGCGTCCAATACACCAGCTTCAAACTGTGGGATTTTAAATAAGAAGGGCGCATTTTTTAGGTGAGGGTAACGAGTATTATCGCGAATACCATCGGCGACGGGCTTACCGTTTAACGTAAGCGCAACAGATTCTGCATTACTGTAAACATAAAATTCAAGACTGGAGTCTGCTTGCCAGTAGCTTGCAATATGCACCATGTAATCATTGGTTAATGGGCCGCCGTTTGTCGCCGGCGCGCGCTGGCTCTGGTAAAAATAGTAACTCCATTTTGCGAGACGATCGAGACTCATAATACCGGAGGACTCTATGTCGTCGGCGTAGCCTCGGTTGTAATCGAACATCACCCAATAGCCATCGGCAAACGCGGGTGTATTGAAGTTATCGTTGTGCGCTTCTTGGATGTTTGCCGCTTGTTGTTGCAGGCGTTTTTCACCCGCACTGAGCAGCTGGCGGCTGGAACGCTCTTCTTGCAGTAGGCCACCCCAGCTATCTTGGTTTAAACCCGCGTTCATGGCGTAATATTCCCAATCGCCATATTCCGAGACTACATACGGTTTTGTGGGCGCTTTGTAATGCCCAATGCGGTGCTGCCGCGCCTGCAAGTATAGATCGTAACCGTAGGGCACCCAGCCTGCCGAATAAACGTTTTCGCCCGGAAATTCTTCATGCACAACGCCATGTAGTCGATCGACGAGCGCTTCACCCATATCGGATTCGTTAAGCGAACATTCCCACCCTAAGACGGACGCATGATTGCGGTCACGACGAATCAAGTCGCGACACGTTTGCTCAATATGGTCGGCAAAAGCTGGATCTTTGTTAACATACTGCCACCCTAATATCGCATCTAGCAAGACTAACCCAAGCTCATCAGCCGCCTTCATAAAAGCTTTTGAATGAGGGTAATGTGAGAGCCGTACGTAATCAAAACCCGCTGCTTTAATTTTTTCGGCATCGCGGTACTGTGCGGCATCCGACAGCGCATAACCTACGTAAGGGTATTCTTGATGGCGATTAACCCCACGTAAGAATGTTTTTTCACCATTAATATAAAGTTGATTGTCCACCAGTTTAAATTCCCGAATACCCAGCCGAGTAACGTCGATATCAAACACTTCGCCGTCTACGAGAACGCGAGTTTCAAGCTGATACAGGTGCGGAAATTTTGGTGACCATAAGTTAGGCGCAGTCACCTTTAGCGTTTGCGTTACGCTTGTTTCTGCCGCAACGGAAGGCACTACATCAGAGACAACTTTTGCCACTTCTTTGCCGTTAAACGTTAGCCGCTGCTGAACACGAATATTGCGACTTGCGGCATCTTTGGCCAGGTGCGTTTGTACTGAAATTTCGGCGTCGGTTTCGCTCACTTTCGGATAACGCACAAAGATGCCGCCCGACGCGACCACACCGGCGTTTACGGCATCGGTAATGTGTACAGGGTTTTCAATGCGCAACCACACGTTACGGTAGAGGCCGCCGTACATATTAAAATCGAGAACATCTAAAGGTTTGGGGCCAGTAATGGCATTGTCTCGGTTGTCCAAGCGCACGGTTAGGACATTATTCCCTTTTTTAAGGTGTTCGCCCACCGCAACAGAGAAGGGTAAATACCCCCCTAAGTGCTCCGCTATTTTTTCACCGTTCAGCCATATTTCTGTCGCGTTCATAGCCGCTTCAAAATCGATGAATACTTTTTTCCCGTCCCACTGTGCCGATTTAACCAGCGTTTTTTGATACCACGCATCGCCTTGCCATTGATCGTTAACAACACGCGGTTCAATATTCGCCGTATGCGGTAGGCTTACCGGCTGCCATTGCGCGAGTGCTTGCGCTTGCGCTAGGGTTAATACGTTGTCGCTTTTGAAGTAGAACCAGCCACTGTTAATGTTTACGGGTGCTGTAAATTTATCTGAGGCTATTGATGTGTGAATAGCGCTATCGCTATTTTCGGCAACGAGCGCTACCGCTTTATCATCTGTATCACACCCACTTACAACAGCAACAAAAAAACTAACGAGCAACCATGTTGGCAAATTTATTTTCATAATGACTTCTACTTCTTATTGGGTAATGGAAAAAATAGACATAGCCGGCAACGCAACATTATTGTTACCAGAATCAAAAAAAGCGGCATTCTCCCAGTGGGATCCTGTCCCCCAAAGCGTTGCGCATTGAGAGCTAACCCACGCGGGTTCCCAATAAACAACACCCAAACCACCCGCCGAAGCGACTTGGTCGGTAAGGTCTATCATGTATTGTAACTGATCTTCTGGCGTGGCCTCATACTCCGCAAGCAAGCTATCAGCACCGAGAACGTTACTGGCCTGATCGAAACCTTGCAATGTCCAGGGATAGGCGGTTTCAACAATCATCACGTCTTTGTTATAGGTTGACCGTAGCGTAGAAATTGACTCGCCCACGCGATCGACTTTAACCGTAGACCATTTCCCGTAATAACTTAATCCGATGATATCGAAATCAGTTATACCTGCTGCTTGCGCTTGCCCAAACCACCACTGTGCATTTTCAGGTTGCGCAATATGCAGAATGCGCTCTACTTGTGTGCCGTGTTCACGATTAAAATCGGCAACCGCTTGTAGCCCCTTATTCAGTAACAATGCGTTACGTGCCCAGTCGATTCCGCCGCTATTCGCCGCATCTTCAGGCTGTAAAATTTCGTTATTGGTTTCGTTACCCACTTGCACCATTTCGGGCAACAATCCTAGGCTATTGAGCGCGGTAAGTGTGCCAAAGGTGTAGTCGTAAAGTGCTTCCCCAAGCGCCTGAGTATCATTTTGTAAGTGTTCCCATGCGGCAGGTGTTATTTGCTTTTCGGGGTCCGCCCAGGTGTCTGAATAATGGAAATCTAATAGCACAGGCATACCCGCATTTTTCGCACGTGTTAGCGTTTCAATTACATCGGTTAAATCAGAATACTGTGTCCAATCTGGCGTGTGCCACAATCGAACACGCACTAAGTTTGTGCCGGCGTCTGCAAATAAGGTGTAAGGATCTTCGAATGCGCCATCGCGCTGGTATTGCACACCGCAATCTTCCATCTCATTCACGTAAGATAAATCGGCCCCCAGAAAAAACCGGCTATTATCAGGTAATTGAATATCCGCTAATGCCAACCGTGGGCTAGTGTCATCACCGCCGGTTTGCGCTGCGGAGCTACTGGAAGCGCTGCTTGAAGAAACGCTGGAAGAATTATCTCCGCTCGATTGACCACCACCCCCACAACCATTAAGCGCAAGCACCAAAAACAGTGTAAAGACCCATTGGGTTGGACGATTTAACATAGTACAGCTCTACTCAATAGTAATAAAAAAAAGCCCCCGAGCATCTCCCGGGGGAATAGACTTTAAAAACTGTCGCAACTGGCCCATTTAAAGGCAAATAAATTAGTACCGCTCGCAATAACATACTCTCGATCGGAATCCCATTTCGCAGCACATCGACTTGGAACGTTTTCTCTTGTGCTCCAGTCGTTTCCATTTAAGAAATAGTAAGCACCGCTCGCTCCGTTACTCAGCGTTAGTGAGTAAGAATAAATACCATTACCTTCGTCGGTCATAGCGACAATTTGCCAGCCGCCACTGCCATTAAAATCACCGGTAATATAGGCATTGCCCGACGTATCCTGCATATCGACTTTAAAAACAACGTTGTCTCCACCGTATTCAGGCGTTGGCTCTGCTGTAGGTGTAGGTGTAGGTGTAGGTGTAGGTGTAGGTGTAGGCGTTGGCGTTGGCGTTGGCGTTGGCGTTGGCGTTGGCGTTGGCGTTGGCTGCACGATACTAACCGCATCGCAACTCGCCCAGGTGTAAGCAAAAGTATTATGGCCGCGACCAATCACATATTCGCGATCAGAATCCCATTTCAATGCACATGCCGCAGGAACCGTTTCTCGCGAAGCCCAATCATTTCCGCTTAAAAAATAATAAGCGCCTTCGGAGCCTTCTGTAACATCGGTAGAAAATGCAAAAACACCGTTGCCTTCAGCGGTCATTTCTACAACCGTCCAGCTGTTGAAGTCACCCGTGACATAACCACTGCCCGACGCACTGCTCATATCCACGCGAAAAGTTACGTTGCCGTCAACGGGCGCAAGGCTAGATGAAGACGAACTCGCGCTACTTGAGGTGCTAGAACTTGATGAGCCCGTTGACGGCAAGCTGCCATCGCCATAGGTTTGTTCAAGGTAATTCACTCCGCCATTCGGAATAAGGTTATGGTCAAAGTCAAAGAAGGTTGCGTTTTCCCAGTGGGAACCTGTGCCCCACTGCGTGCTACAACGGGTAGACACCCACGATGGCTCCCAGTAGATAACCCCGTAACCACCAATAGCGTGAACCTCGTTGGCCAAACTCACCAGAAAATTTGACTGAACCGTCGCCGAGGGGCTTCCCCAATTACCGGGGTACTCACTCAACATGTTGGTGGCATCGTCGTCAGAGTCCGAACTCCAAGGCACGCCCACTTCAACAATCATCACTTCTTTGCCATGCTGGTTTTTAAGGTTTTGCATAATGCTTGTCACATCATTCACATCACCATCATGCCACTCGGGGTAGTAGCTTAAACCGATCACATCAAAGTCATTGATACCGTTAGCCGTCGCATCAGAAAACCACCATTCACCTTCGTTAGGGTCGGCAACGTGTAATACTATCTTGGGTTGGATCGCAGCGTTTTTGCCCGCGTCTCGAACAGCGCTAATACCCGCATTAAAGAGAGTAGACTGGCGAGACCAATCAACAGGGTAGAGGTCATCTTCACTGGCAACCATAATATTGCCATTGGTCTCATTACCCACTTGCACCAGTTCAGGCATTAAACCCAATGCATTTAAATCGCTCAGCGTTTCATAAGTGTACTCGTAAAGCTCAGCAGCTAAGGCACTGGTATCGTTAACCAAATACGCCCACGCATGAGGGATATGCTGCTCACCGGGGTCGGTCCAGTTATCCGAGTAATGAAAATCTAGCAATACCCGCATGCCGGCATTTTTCGCTCGCTGAATACTTTCAACAACATCGTTATAGGAAGAGTAACTGCTGGGCCCTTCCGTTCGCGCAGTGGGATCGTGCCACAGGCGGATACGAACTAAATTAGTACCGTGATCTGCAAATAGTTGGTATGGGTCTTTGGCCGTATTATTCTCGTAATAGGTCGCGCCGCAATCTTCCATTTCATTGACGTAAGAGAGATCCGCTCCCTTATAGAACGAGTGTGCCGATGCACAGCACAGTGACACGATTAAAAACGTCATGAAAGATTTTTTCATCACAAAACCTCAATTTATTATATTTATTAAACTCACTACTTATGCAGTGCTTTACCTCTATGGCTGTAGCTTTTGCGACCACAAGCTGCGCAAAAATACTACAATCTATTTTTCTAAAGAAAAAAAAGCCGGCTGCAATGCGGCCGGCAAATCCTAACCTAACATTTCCAGGAGAGGTCTATGCTAGTTTTTTGACCACATCCTTCACCGGCTTTGGCCCGTAAACAATGGGTCGAATTCTTTAAGTGATTGCCCGCAGATGTAAGCGCAACATCTGCCTTCAACCATGGCGGACTGCACCCAACACAATCTGTGTGGCCAATGCATTGCAAACGTTTAACCGCTCTCATCTCATAGCCCTCATCCGCCCTCGAACCTGCACTAAAATTGAGTAAATACTCTCGAAAGACTCCAATCCACTCACCTAAAGCTGCTCGCTAATCGGGACAAGACACACACAAAACAGATCGAATAACAACCAAAATAAAGCTTACACGTTTACCTAATTAAAACCTTTATTTAGGTCTTAATGCACCATGAAGCATAAGGTAAACGTTTTCCTTTGTTTAGTAAACCCCCCTTATGGAAATTATTTACGCGCCAACGCCAAGGCATGACACTTGTCACCCAACCTAGTGACAAAGCTCTATTACCCTCAACATCCGAATACCAGACACTGGCTCCACCTTGCAGCGACCGCCTCAATACCGAGAACGGCCTGCTTTCCACGGAGTAAATACCATGACAATTTTTAAGCAACTCGCCACAACCCTTATTACAACCGCTAGCGTATTTTTGGCATGCACCAGCCACGCCGACCAAAGCAATATCGACGCGATCGAACACGCCTTTCACACACAAGACGCTGCCCAACTGGAGCAACTTGCTAACGACATATCCGGATACGATCAATTTGTGGCGCGTTATAGACTGGTCTTGAAATACCAATTCGAAAAGCAACCCACACTTGCTACTAGCACCCTGAATGGGCTTATTGATGACATAGCGTCCCATTGCGAAAGCCACCCAGAAGATGCAGAAGCACAAGCACTGCTAGGAAATCTCTACGGGTACAGCATTAGCCTAAACCCATCCAAAGCCATGGTTTATGGCCCACGTGCACACGACCACATCACTCTCGCCGAAATGCTGGACAAGGAAAACCCACGGGTTCAGATGTTTAAAGGTATTATGGATTTCAATAAGCCTGCAATGTTTGGCGGAAGCAAAACGGCGGCAAGAGATGCATTAATACGTGCGGTAGCGGCCTTCCCAAGTGACCGCCAATCGGGTAACCACTGGGGCTACAGTGATGCGCACATATGGCTAGGGCTTTGCTATTTAGAACTTGGCGATACAGGCAGCGCACGTAAACATTGGGGCAAAGCGCTAGACATAAACCCCGATGGCGGCTGGGCAAGCATGCTACTTAACAGCCACCCAGCGCCGTAAATTCGCCTTAAGCCAGCGGTTATCCACTGGCTTCTTTTGCTTATCGATTGACAGACACCCTAAACACTAGGACACCAACATGCCGTCGCCTCACCTATCAGCCGCTCAGCCAAAAATGAATAACCCCTGGAGCTGGATCTCCTTTATGTTTAGCGGCTTTTTCTTTTTCTCGTTTGCCTACGCCGAGCTCACACTACATTTTGTTGTTCCCTCGCTTGCCCTCTACGGCCTGTTCGCGTGGAACTACAGCGCGCTAATTCACTCTAGCCCCAAGAATATGCTAGCACTCACACTCAGCATGATAGCGCTTGGTTTTTTCGGTTCTTACCTCAACCCTTCCTCAAGCGTATTTCTAGGTTACGCCGCTTTTTTTGGCTGCTTCTACTCACCTAAACCACGCGGTTTTTTGATTAGCAGCGTCATTATTATTAGCCTGTTAAGTGCCGCCAAATTATTTAACCTCTGGTACTCCTATTATTTATTTCCGGGCTTAATCACCTCCATTGCCATGAGTTTTCTCGGCGCATACCTCCGACAAGAGGACCTTCACCGCAGGCGTGAATACACAAGCTCAGAGGAAAAAAAACAACTGGCCACCGTTGCTGAACGCGAACGAATAGCGCGAGACCTTCACGACACGCTAGGCCACACACTCTCAAGCATTGCGCTCAAAGCACAATTAGCTAAGAAATTGGGTGACAACGGTAATATGACAATGGCATTAGATGAAGTGAGCCAAGTCGCCACACTCGCAAGCGAAGCGTTGAGCGATGTAAGGCGCGCTATAAGCGGTTACAAATACAGCGGATTAAACGAACAGCTGGCACGCCTGCAGTCACGTTTGGAAAGTGCTAGCTTTAGCGTAACGCTACACAACCCCCTCAAACACTTACAGGCCCGACAAGAAGCTGCTCTTATATTAATGATTACAGAAGCGGTCACCAATATTCTACGGCACAGCAACGGCAACAGTGCTTCGATTACACTCAGCAAAACAAGCTCCGCGCTAGGCGTGACAATCTCAGACAATGGCAGCAACCAAGATTATTGTATGGGCAACGGCCTAACCGGTATTAATGAACGGCTTGAAGCCTTTAACGGTAATATGACGATTACCAACCACAACGGGTTCCATCTAACGCTTACACTTGAGAGCTACAATAATGCTTAAAGTATTCATCGTGGAAGACCAGGCGTTAGTGCGCGGCGCGCTATGCGCGCTACTGCAGCTTGAAGGCGATATAGAAATTGTGGGGCAAGCGGAGAACGGCCAGCAAGCGCTAGAGCGCATAAAAACGCTGGACTTCGACATAGTGCTTACTGATATTGAAATGCCTAAAATCACCGGCATAGAACTCATAGAACAGGTACGCGAACGCTACCCGCACATTAAAACCGCCATCGTCACCACGTTTGGCCGCGCCGGTTATATTAAGCGTGCGCTCAGCGCCGGAGTGGATGCCTTTCTATTGAAAGATGCCCCGTCAGAAGATCTCGCCCAAGCACTAAGACGCATTATGCAGGGACGAAAAGTAATTGACCCAGAACTGGCCATCGCGGCCTTGGACATACAAGACCCTCTAACGGAGAAAGAACGAAAGGCGCTGCAACTCGCCGGCGAAGGGAAATCGACGGCCGATATAGCCGTCGCACTGTTTCTTTCCGAAGGAACCGTACGCAACTATCTATCTGAAGCTATATCCAAGCTCAACGCCACTAACCGAATAGATGCCGCGCGCTTAGCCAAGCAAAAAGGTTGGCTCTAAAACACCACAGTAAAGAAGTACTCAAGGCTTTTTCAGTTTAGAATAGCGACATGACACTTTCAGACCTTACACTACTCAGTTTCCTATTCGTTGCCGGTATCGGTATCTGGCAACACCTCGGCATTAGTCAGCGCGCCTATACCGTGGTTAAACGCCGCACCGAAAAAGCAGGCGTCACCCTTTTAGATCAAAGCATTGTCTTACGCAGTATGAGACTTTGCCGCTCCTCTCATTCACTTTTCGCGATTGAGCGGCGCTACAACTTTGAGTTTTCGTCTGTAGGCGATGTGCGATACCCGGGCAATGCCGTATTCGCCGGCAAGCGGTTACTCGGGCTAGAGCTTGCGCCATTTAAAGAGCAAGAACCGGAAGACTAACGACAACAGCCCCGTTCTAAGAACAGGGCTGTTAGTTAAATTCACATTGCCAAGCCAGCGGTGATTTACATCACTTAGCCGTATAGTGATGACCTAGGTGAAATGAGTGGCAGCCCAAACACCTTGAATAGCGAGCTTTTTGGCAAACGTACCCGCCTCGCCTTCATCTTTCATAATATTCACGTAACGCGGAACCGATCTTTCGGCAACCGTTCGCGAACCAAACGGCCCAATGTCACCCTCTTCTCGCGTCGCAATATACCAATCGGTACCTATCCGAAAGCAACGCTCAGTGCGATACCACACTTTATCTTCTTCTCCCTCTCGGCGAATCACTTCACTCACCATATACCCCTCCATCTATCTCAATATGTCGTTTAAACGCACACGAAAATCGCCACGCCGTAGCATCACGCTCCTTATTTAGGATCAAATAAGGATGGGACACTCGTTTTTTGTTTAAAAACACACAATTATGCGGCAAAATGTAAATATAACCGACATTAATGTGAAGTTCGTCACAAAATTATATCAACCATTTTTGTTCTTGCACAGTTTTTCATGAAAAAAGCGCATAACTCGGCGCCTTTATTGACTCAATGAATCACCTTTGCGCGCCAAAAAGATCGAAAACACACCCCTAAATACGCTATACGCGCTATAAACCCTTAAGTAACCGTAAATCAATCTATTTTTTAGTAAAAATCTTCAGCGAAATCGTGTATCTTTGCGCACATTTTTAGCCTAAGCAGATATTCAGCACACATATATAGAGTAGCGTTATGACCGAGTTAGCCAAATACAGAAACATAGGCATCTTCGCCCACGTTGATGCCGGTAAAACCACCACCACCGAGCGTATTCTTAAGCTCACAGGTAAAATTCACCGCACCGGTGAAGTACACGATGGTGCCGCCACTACCGACTTCATGGAACAGGAACAAGAGCGCGGCATTACGATTCAGTCTGCAGCGACAACCTGCTTCTGGAAAGACCACCGCATGAACATCATCGATACACCAGGACACGTTGACTTCACTGTTGAAGTTTACCGTTCGCTTAAAGTACTCGATGGCGGCGTAGGTGTTTTCTGTGGTTCTGGTGGTGTTGAGCCTCAGTCTGAAACTAACTGGCGCTACGCGAACGAATCTGAAGTTGCTCGTATCATTTTCGTGAACAAACTCGACCGTATGGGTGCAGATTTCTACCGCGTAACCGATCAAGTTAAAAAAGTACTCGGTGCAACGCCACTGATTATGACCCTTCCTATCGGTATCGAAGATGATTTTGTAGGTGTTGTGGACGTTCTCACCAAGAAAGCTTACGTATGGGATGACACCGGTCTTCCTGAAAACTACGAAGTGCTAGATGTACCTGCTGACATGGTTGACGACGTGGATATGTACCACGAGCAACTACTCGAAACAGCTGTTGAGCAAGACGACGACCTGATGATGGCCTACATGGAAGGTGAAGTTCCTTCTATAGAAGACATCAAGAAATGTATTCGTAAGGGCACCATCGCACTGGATTTCTTCCCCACTTACTGTGGTTCCGCCTTTAAAAACAAAGGTGTTCAGCTTGTACTAGACGCCGTTGTTGATTACCTACCCTGCCCTACCGAAGTTGATCCCCAGCCATTGACCGACGAAGAAGGTAACCCTACCGGTGAAGTTGCCACCGTATCTGAAGAAGAGCCTTTACGCGCATTGGCATTTAAAATAATGGATGACCGCTTCGGTGCTCTCACATTCGTGCGCATCTATTCGGGCGTACTCGAAAAAGGTACCACCATCCTTAACTCCTTTACCGGCAAAACCGAGCGTATCGGCCGCATGGTAGAGATGCACGCAGATGATCGCAACGAAATCGACCGCGCACAAGCCGGCGACATTATTGCCATCGTAGGCATGAAGAACGTACAAACCGGTCACACACTATGTGATCCCAAGCACGCTTGTACGCTTGAGCCGATGGTATTCCCCGAGCCCGTTATCTCCATTGCTGTTAAGCCTAAAGATAAAGGCGGCTCAGAAAAAATGGGTATTGCCATTGGTAAAATGGTTGCAGAAGATCCTTCTTTCCGTGTTGAAACCGATGAAGACTCTGGCGAAACTATTTTACGCGGCATGGGTGAATTACACTTGGATATTAAAGTGGACATCCTTAAGCGCACCTACGCTGTAGAGCTTGAAGTGGGTAAACCACAAGTGGCTTACCGCGAGACCATTACCAAGGCTATCGAAGATTCCTACACCCACAAGAAGCAATCCGGTGGTTCGGGTCAGTTCGGTAAGATCGACTACCATATTCGTCCTGCAGAGCCTGGTACTGGCTTCAAGTTTACCTCCTCTGTTGTGGGCGGTAACGTACCGAAAGAATTCTTCCCAGCGATTGAGAAGGGTTTTGCCAGCATGATGCACACAGGTACTTTGGCAGGCTTCCCTGTACTGGACGTTGAAATTGAACTGTTCGACGGTGGTTATCACGCGGTTGACTCCTCGGCTGTTGCCTTTGAAATTGCTGCTCGTGGCGCTTTCCGTCAGTCTATTCCTAAAGCCGGTGCTCAATTACTAGAACCCATCATGAAGGTTGACGTGTTCACACCAGAAGATCACGTAGGTGATGTAATTGGTGACCTGAACCGCCGTCGCGGTATGATCAAAGATCAAGAAGCGGGCGTAACCGGTGTACGTATTAAAGCTGACGTTCCGTTGGCTGAAATGTTTGGTTACATTGGAACCTTGCGTACTATGACATCCGGCCGTGGTCAGTTCTCTATGGAGTTCTCACACTACATGCACTGCCCAGCTAACGTAGCTGAAACGGTTATCGCAGAA
Source organism: Teredinibacter purpureus (assembly GCF_014217335.1). Classification (NCBI taxonomy): domain Bacteria; kingdom Pseudomonadati; phylum Pseudomonadota; class Gammaproteobacteria; order Cellvibrionales; family Cellvibrionaceae; genus Teredinibacter; species Teredinibacter purpureus. The sequence goes on from NZ_CP060092.1 coordinate 243,104, forward strand.
GAAAAAGAGCGCCAAGCCGCTAAAAAGTAAGCTTCGCCCCTGCCTTTTAAAAAGCTCTGCTAACAAACCTTAGCAGGGCTTTTTTTTGCCTGGATTTATTCAGGCCAGACAATCGACCGCCTGCCAACATAACGTTTCACGCGCGAAGAGCATCATCACAAGCGATGCGCCTCTACCCACTAAGAGGTATTAACCTCTGCTAACCACCAGAGCCTTTACCTCAACACTCTGAACCTCGGGGCCCGACAACCTCCCAATAACGAGGTTTTAATATACGTTTTTATATTTTCGTTTACCTTTCCGCTTACCTTTTCATCTATCTTTTCGCTTATCGTTTCATTTAAATTTTTCTCAACCCTACACTAATCGCGCCACTATTTTTTTATGTCTATTTCATTTTTACACTTTAGACGCCAGAAAAATGTAACGCCGACACCAACGAATAATTATCACGACAAAAAACGTTAACTGTTAAATAAAACTTTACCACGCCAATCAAAAAAGTGAATAACGCTGTTCCATGTAATGCCATCCAGAAACCGCTACACTTCAGATAGCAACCAATAACATTCTCAACGCCGAAAGACTCATCCATTAACTACGCCCTACCCGCAATAAAAAATGCATTACTTCGCCACAAACAAACCAACGCGCCCACTCTATTGATTCAAATCAACAACGAACTTAAATTAACGGTCCACGCCTACTTCCACTACATTTTCTAATTTAAGCTTTCGGCACTCTTTTAGAGGGCAAAATGTTTTATTGCTCTGCATATCGAATAAAAAAAGCGTCATGATGAAAAAATATTTTTTAATACTTTTGGTGATTAGCGTGTGCATTATTAGCGCTGAAACACTTTGCGCCCCCTACCTTCAAGGGCACTACACAACCGACCAGCACTCTATCAAGCTATACACACAACCTGAAAATATTCCGCTCAACGAATTTCATACGTGGTTTATTACAATTAAAAATAACAACAAAAACTCACCTAACATTTTATCCATATCATTAGACGGAAAAATGCCGAAACACATGCACGGGCTACCCACAAACCCCGAAATCAAAAACACGATAGAGGGAGAATTTGAAATAAAGGGATTAAAATTTCAAATGGCAGGAGAGTGGATGCTAATTTTCACACTCAATAAAGACGTGGAAAACACCGTAACCCATACCTTTACCGTAACAAATTAAGAGCGACATCTACCCATTATTGAGTAAGCCCTACACCATTACAGACCATCACTGGCTTGAGAAATACGCGTCCCCCTTTAAGGTGAACATTACGAGCGCCAACGTCGACCGCAAAAAGGATGTAACCAATAGCAATGAACAGACTATTTACAATAGCCATCTACACAACGTGCTTACCCTTACTGTGCGCTTGCTTTTTTACGGACAACACCATCAGCAGTCACTATTTACGCTGGAGTGACGAAGAACGCAGCGTAATACAAAGCCTATCGTTATCCGATCCGTCAACGTCTATACCCACGCCCTTAAGTCTTTTGGGCCAAAAACTTTTTTTCGATAAACGGCTCAGCATTAACGGACAAGTTTCGTGCGCATCCTGCCATCAGCCCGAAAAATATTTTACAGACGGCGAACAGTTCAGTGTGAACGGCATAGGTGAAAGCACGCATCACACCCCTACAGTTGTTGGCGCCAGCCATAATCCGTGGTTTTTTTGGGACGGACGAAAAGATAGCCTTTGGTCGCAAGCACTAGCACCGCTAGAGAATACTCATGAACAAGGCGGTAACAGAATGTTTGCTGTTCGAACCTTACAAAAACATTACGCCACTGAGTATAAAAAACTATTCGGTGAACACCTAAATTTTGACGATAACAAAAAATTTCCATTAAACGCTACACCTAACACCCAAAATACACGATGGGCCAGTAATTGGGAACAAATGGCAAAGGAAGATCGCGATACTGTCGATACAGTTTTCGCCAATATGGGAAAATCGATTGCCGCTTACGAAACACAACTGCAACCACTACCTTCCCGCTTTGATCAGTTTGCAGAATCACTAGATAAAAAAAACCACGACACGACAACCCTCTCGCTCACAGAGCAGTATGGTTTACGGTTATTCCTAAACGCGGAAAAAACCGCGTGCATTAACTGCCACAACGGTGAACTTTTTACCAATCATGATTTTCAGGCAACGGGAATCAATAGTCGCGTGAGCGAAAACACGCAAAAAACGGGAAGAGCAAACGGTATTACTGCCGCACTAACTGATAGTTTCAATTGTTTTTCTCGCCACGCCACTACCAACAAAGATTGCTCGGAACTTCGATACGCAAAAACAGAAGGGAATGAATTAAACGCAGCCTTTAAAGTACCCACACTTCGAAACATCGAGAACACTGCACCTTATATGCATAACGGCGGGCTAGGCACACTAGACGACGTTATCGACTATTATAATTCTGCCATAAGCCGTGATAACCAGCATATGGATATACGCCCTTTACGATTATTGCCGCACGAAAAACATCAGCTTAAAGCCTTTTTATTAACGCTATCGTCACCCCTCAACCAAGACTCGCCATTACTACAAAACCCCCATGAACACTAATTTTATTTCGCCGCTAGGATATCCCATGAAAGCACTGCCCGCTCTACAATGCGTTACTGCACTATGTTTATTATTGATATCGGAACTATCACAGGCTCATGTTCGATGGTTTGTAGAGGCCGAAGGTGTTATACCCGTTGATTTTAAACTTAATGGTAGCTTTTATTTTAGTTTGGGGTTAATCGCACTGTACATTTTAGCCGTTACCATTACTCACAAGTTTATACAAAACCGACTACCCAGCCTGCTGTCGAGTTGGAACTTTAATTATCATTTTCACTGGTATAGTTTGTTTTCGGCTTTAATCGCGCTACTCATTTGCAACTTAATGATAGGCGAGTACTTAGCACCAAACTTAACACTCCCACCACACCTCATCATGTTGGGCATACTGCTTCAAGCCGCAGTGATAGTGTTATTGCCAATTTCCGTAACGATTGTAGGTGTCGCATTATGCGTAGTCGCCTTTCTGAATATGTTTTTATTCAAGGCGTTTATTGCGCTTGACTATTTCTTTGAGTTTATGGGCGTAGGCCTTGCTTTTGTTTTTATTGGCCCCTCAGTAAGTGTTGTTGACAAGCATATTTTTGAACGTTTATTTCGCCGCATCAACAGAGAAAAGGCGGCTTTATGTTGTTTAAGAATTGGCTTAGGGCTTCAGTTGATTGAATTAGCCATCCACAATAAATTTATTGGCACAGGCTACGCTCTACTATTTGTTGAACAGCACAGCTACTATAATTTTATACAAGCCGTGGGGTTTAATAATTTTACACATACCGATTTCGTGTACTTCGTTGGCTTGTTTGAAACTCTCTTTGGACTTTTGTTGTGCCTTAACTTTGCCCCTAGATTAGTACGCATGACACTGGCTACCATTTTTATCATTACGTCCATTGTCTCGGGTGTTACCGATTTAGTTGGACACCTGCCCATTCTAGGCGTTTTACTTATCTTAATTCTTGAGGGCGAAGCACCTGAACGCACCCATGCCACGCGACTAAAACAAGGGCGCACCACGCGCATTTTTAATCGAATGTTATTCAGCATGGGTGGCGAACAAAAGGTGTAGGTGTGGAGAATAATTAACGAAACAAACCATTGATGCGCTCTATTTGCTTTTATCAGTGAATTTCGCAACAATCTTGGGATTGCCGATAACGCTAGCTTAGCGTTTGACCCTTGCGCCATATTCCACAAAAATACGACACCACAATGGAGCCTCTATGACAGAAAGCAACCCGTATTCAGCCCCCCAATCCGAAGCAGGCATTGCAGAAGAAGACTATCAGCCGACCATTTTCGCTCTAAACGGTCGTATTGGTCGCCTGCGCTACCTAACGTATGCCATGCTCTACAACATCATTATCTATTTTGTATTGGGTATTGCATCGGCACTACTTATCCCCGTTTTCGCTTCGGGCACCAGCTCAAATTCAGCAGGGTTATATTTACTTATTGCTGCGTTTTATTTCCCAATGATTGCCCTGTACACTATTCTTGCCCGTAGGCGCTTACACGATTTGGATAAATCGGGGTGGCTGTTACTGCTCTTTTTAGTGCCCTTACTTAATATACTGTTAGGGCTCTATATGCTGTTTGCTTCCGGCACCCATGGCACCAATCGGTTCGGCCCACAACCTACCAAAAACCATCCAGCACTATGGGCTGGTTTGCTATTGCCTTTCATCGTGACTGGCATTCTCGCGGCTGTTGCTCTACCCGCATACCAAGAGTATGTTGCGCGTGCGCAGGCGGCACAGAACCTGCCCTTTGGTGACTAAATTATTGTAGCGTTTCGATCTGCTTGAACCATCATTGTCAGCCATAAAAAAACCCAGCCTAACGGCTGGGTTTTCAACATCAACGCAACAAACCTATTAACACTGGCTTAACGCTTGCGCTTTATAGGCTGTAACTAACGCCCAACAAGATACGACGACCCCATTCGATATAGCTACCCGGGCGTGCTGTATCGTTGTCCCGATAGTTATTGGCGGCTTCGTCCGTCATGTTTTGCGCCTGCAGCGTAAACCTCAAGTTATCGTTAACGGCATAGCCTATGCTGGCATCAATTGTTGCTTCCGCATCATTCAAGCTAATATCACTCGGGTTCCAGCTATTAATACTGGTGAACTCGCTTCGGTAGTTCCACGAGACACGAGCATCAAAATTGTTGTAGTCGTACCAAAAGGTTACGCTAGCCACATCTTTAGACAACCCACCTAATGTGTACGGATTAGAGTCTGGCGTAAATTCTGTAATGTCGGTATCCACATACGAGTAGTTCGCAAACATACCTAAGCCGTTGAAGGGCTCTGGCAGCATATCGAACGGCTGCTGGTACATCAGTTCGATACCCTGCAATGTTCCACCGTCACCGTTAAGCGGCGTTGTGCGCTCTAATGTACCGCCAGCACCTTGTACCGATTCATCCAGCACAATATCGGTGCCGTTACCCACGTGTGTAGACATATCTTTATAGAAGTAACCAATCGTCGCGGCGGCATTGTCACCCCAGTAAAGTTCATACCCCAAGTCAAATTGGTTCGCCAAGAATGGATCTAATGTGGGGTTACCGCGGGTCATGGTGTAAGGTAAATCTTGACGCTGAATGGTGGTACCCGCTCGCATTTCCACTAGTGGTGGACGAGACAACGTTCTCGCCAAGCCTAATCGCACTTGCGCGCTATCAGAGACTTCGAACACCATATTCAATGACGGCAGAAGCTCGCTGTATTCATGGTCGATCGACACCGCCGCTAGCGATCCATCAAGCTGCTGTTCGTAAGCGCTAGAGGTCGTTGAGGTACTGACATAACGCGCACCTACATTACCGCTAAACGGCACGCTGCCCATTTCTCCCGACAAACTGAACATGCCGTATAACGCAGCGTTGTCTTCGGTTAGCAGCCAAGAAGCGGCCTTATCATCGTCACTCGGTACAACTGAACTACGGTTCGCGAAACCGCCAAATACATCCTGTGCCACGCCATCCCAATCCTCTAGGCCGATCAGTGCTGGCGCAACAATATTGTCTCCCAACGAATAACTGTAGGCTCCCACGTCCGCTAGCGATACTTCTGTACTCGCATTTTTAACCCAGGTAACAACATCGTTTTCTTTTTCGCGTGAGGTATAACGCCCACCAAAGCTGACGCCCGCAATGGTGCCCCAATCAAGTTCACGCTCAAAATCAAGATTCATGCTGGTCATCGCATCCGTTAGGATTCGATCTGAATCGCCGGTCATGGTAGAACCACCAAACTCAGCCGGAATTTCACCTGCCGCTGTAGCGTTGTACCAAGTACCACTGTCATCTTGCGACCAAACGTCGGAGTAGCTGGTTGCATCTAGGGTGTAATTTGCAGGGTTGCTAACACTGTTCGCGTCAGATACATTATTTTGCCAAATTGCCATTTGACCGCTGCGGATATCCCAGCCGATATCCGCCGATTCCGTAATGGTCCAAATGCCGTCGCCGTCTGCATCACCCCAAGATTCGTTGCGATTCGACGCGATATCGATCCACACGGAGTCAATACTCGCTTCGGAGTAACCAACATCCGCCGATACCTGCCACACACTACCCGCATACACTGCATTTAAGCCTGTGCTCATCATTTCGTTGGTCTGAAACCAATTGGCATTGTGTAACGTGTTATGCGTTCCGTCTGTTGGGTCGTAAAAACCCGCCGACACAACAGACTGCACACCATTGGAATCTTCGGTAATTACCGCATCAGTATCGGAATTTATGTAATCTTCTAAATTGCCATTTTGCCAATTACCAAAATCGGCATAGTACATTTGGTCTTCACGCTCAGTAATATCAAACTGAGAGTAGAACAAGTCATATTTTAAGCTAAGCGCTTCCGTTGGCTCCCACTCCAATACGGCAACGGCACCCAATCGCTCCGTGCTGCCTTGCTTGCTGGCGGCTTTCGCGCCCCACGTAACGTCTTCGGGTGTACCGTCGCCTACACCGGAGTACCACGGCGTCTCTACACCATTGTCATCCCATGTGCCGCTGTCATACATCAAACCTTCAGCTGGCGAGCCCAGATCGCCCGTGGTGCTAGGGTGAGAATTGTAGGCCCATGACGTAACTTCACGCTGTAATGAGGGCTGATCTTGGTAGGCTAAACCAAACGCCACACCAAAGTTGTCGGCATACTGATCGACATAGCTAAAGCTGGCCTTGTAGCCGTTGCCGTCGGTCTCGGGTAATTCATCACCCAAGGCATTATTCATCCAGTAACCATTAAGCGATACCATGCGCTTATTTTTTTGCAGCGGGCTAACAATATTCATATTAACCAAGCCGGAGATACCGCCTTCTACTTTGTTCGCCGAAGGGCTTTTGTACACTTCTACAGAATCGATAAGCTCGGCAGGAAACTGCTCGTAACGCACGTCGCGGCTAGGCTCTGCTGAAACAATTTCACGATTATTCATGGTGGCGATATTTAAGCGTGCGCCCATGCCACGAATAGAAATACTGCTGGCATTACCACGGTCGCGGGAAGACGCAACGCCAGGTAAGCGCGTTAAAGAATCGGTGATACTCACATCAGGCAATACACCCAAATCATCAGAGGCAACAACCTCAACCAAAGAATCTGATTCGCGTTTACGGTCCAACGCTTTTTCTAGCGAGCCCGCAAACCCACGCACAATCACTTCTTCTTCGTCGATAGCTGTTTGTGCAGCGGCGTTGCCAGAAAGCAAACCGAGTGCACAGATCATGGTCAAATAACTAGCGCTGCTGTTATCAAACAATTTTTTCATGAGGTTTTCCCATTGTTATCATTAATATAAAGACACTTTCGATTCATATATAAAACGAGCCAAGCACACGCCCCTCACCTGCGTACGAGAAGTGATCCCATTCGATATATTCCAACCGGAATATGCCTCCACTTAACGTTGTAAATCTCTACTACCTGCCGAGCCGCCCCCATATACTTACGAGTAGCAGACATTAGGGTAAACGTTTACCGTAACCTTGTAAAGACCCTCGCCAGCAGCCTATCCGCATATAACAGGTTTATTTTTGTTCAACTCTAGCCGCCAAAATGGCGCGCGCCGCTCTTTCGTGGGCTGCCCCTGCCATAGAGCCTGGCCTCCCACCGATAACGAAAACGCACTTATCAATATAGAACGACGGCTCATCACCGCAATAACGCTGTAGTTTCCCGGCGTTTTATCATCACGTAAAAACATTGCACTAGCGCCACGCAGGTCTATTTACGGTATGAAAACGCCTATATAGGGGTGCCTGCAGCCAATACTTTATACTCATTGCTCCAGCGGAGGATAGGCGACCGAGTCCCATTACACCCACGCGCCCGGCTCGATAAAGCCATTCTCTTCGCGCCCCTAACCGCTTACAGAACAACCGAGATCTTCGTAGAAATACCCTTAATAGCAACACGCCCATAACACCACGTGAAACATCTAAACCCTTCCTGCCACCGTATAAAAATAGCGCGTTTAACGTCCTATACGGCCCTTTAGAGTAAAACGTTTACCCCACAAAATCCCTCTTGCCACCTCCTCTTCGTCCCACTCTTACCTCTACCCTCTCTCTGTTAATCTTAAAGGGCATAGCCACACGGCCTTCGCTACTGCCTACATCACTCAATAAAGCCAAGGCGCGGTAATAAGGGTTATGATGCCCAACAAACTTATTGACTATCGTACGCCATCGCGACGGCGCAACGTGGACATCCAATACGAGTACATCATTATTAAACTCGACAAAAAACTTCAGATTCTCACGTGGCTAGTGCTGATGATGCTCGCCATCCATATTGTGAATTCAATACTTCAAGGGCGTCTGGGTGAATTTGGCGTGCTACCGGGCGAAATGCGGTCGTTACCCTACATAATCACTGCACCCTTTATTCATGGCAGCTGGGCACACCTACTCAGTAATCTTGTAGGTCTTGTCATTTTCAGTGGGCTTTGTTTATTACGGGGAATACCGTTCTACCTAAAGAGCAGCCTGCTTATCATTCTACTAACGGGGATATTGGTCTGGCTGTTTGGCCGACAGGCCGTGCACATAGGTGCAAGCGGTTGGATTTTTGGCTTATGGAGCTTATCCATCGCCATGGCGTGGTTTCAGCGACGCTTCGGTAACATACTCATCGCATTGTTTGTTATCGTATTTTATGGAGGAATGATCTTTGGCGTACTGCCTAGCGACCCAAATGTTTCGTTTGAGTCCCACCTTTTCGGTGCGCTAAGCGGCGTTATCTGTGCCTATATGATGACGAAAAAACCTTTCCGCCGTAGAGCCGCTGTTAAGTAACCACTAAAGCAAAACAACCTAAATAATTAACTCGGCACTTAATATTGGAAATATCGAGAGCACCAACAAGGTGGCCATTAAGAAATTAAAACGCCTAGCGGCCTTGGGCGAACGGATAAAACGATGCATACCCGCACCAAATAACATCCATAACCCCATTGTTATCAATCCCATTAGCGACATTACAACTACAATTGCCAACGCCTGAATACCCGCCTGCTCCCCCGGCGTGGTATAGGCGGCAATCGAGCCTACCGCTATGATCAATGCTTTTGGATTAACCCACTGAAAGGCTGCTGCCTGAAAAAACGTTATTGGCTTATCGCGACCAGAGGCTTCTTTCATTTCACCAAGGTTCGCAATCTTCCAGGCCAAAAACAACAGGTAGCTCACTCCAGCGGCTTTAATCACTTGATGCAACCAGGGGTACTCCACAAACACGGAACCAAAACCTAACGCTACCGCCGAAAGCATAAGCGAAAAGCCAATACATACCCCGAGATAAGCAGGTATAGAGCGCTTGACGCCGTAACTCGCAGCCGAACTGAGCAGCATGACCGTATTCGGGCCTGGTGTAGCCGACGTTGAAAGGCTAAACAGTAAAATTGACACATAAAATTCCATGATACTGACCGCGACGCCTCTAGATTTTAATTACCACGTTTACAATATAAGTTTTACCACTGAACACTGCTAGACTCGCTACGCGAAAATCGTTACATACATTTTATGCGACTACAAAAAATCCCCGCATTCTAACGGGGCGAATAAAAAAAATAAAATATTTAACGAAATAATTTATTTTTGCCGGTATTTTTTACAAAAACAAAGTTAAAACTACAACTTTTCAATACTTAAATATAAATACCCACTATTATTACCGTAATAGCCGGGAAGGTCATTCGCAAAAGCACAGAGTTCCCCCGTTATTAGCGGCTCAAAACATTCTAATTCGTTGCCAATTTTAAACGCTTCCTTTTCATTCTCGCCAATACACCCACAAAGTGTGAACCACTGCACATTCGGCCCGGTGACGCGCTTAAAGGATTCAGCCGCCGAAAAGGCCGCATTTTTAAAAAAGTTAAAATCAGCATCTTCCCGACTCCAGCCTTCCCCATCAACAGGTTTTAGCCCCGCGTCACGCCAACGTTTTTCCTGTAACCTAACCACTTTCAGCCGATACTTCTCACCTTTTTTAAGCACGACCCCTGTGTGGTTATAGTGTAAATGCGCAAATATTTTGGTTTCAACACCTTCACTCGTCGGTAATCTGAGATTCTTTTTATACGCCAGCTTGTGCTCAGAAAAACCAACGAACGCCTTCGTTTCACCATCGTTATAGACAATATTGTGCGCCGTATTACGCAACGATTCTGGCCGATAGTTACGATCACCGCCAATTCGCTCTGCAACCGACTCATGCAGTGTCGGCGTTGCATTTTTTTTAATGATGTTATCTTCTATAACACAACACACTCGATCTGTGAGCGTGACTTTAGATATCAATTTTGCTCGGCTTTGCTGGTGATTAACACCAAACACATTAGGATCTATTTGAACGTCGTCCATCCCAATTTTCTGCTTTGCGCCTTTTTTAAAAACATGTTCGTACTGAATATTAGCCGGCGATTTAAAAGCAATATTGCAATTAGGAAGATCTTCAAACCAATTTAAGAAAAAACGAAGTGTGCCATCGGACAAACCGTCAAAATTGTATCCACCGCCTACATCGGAGTGTGCGCCTGCAAACCATATTTCAGTCACACGATCATCCTTGTTCATTAAGGTAGGCTGGAACGCCTTCCGCTTATCATCCAGCGAAACAAGATGTAAAGCCGTTAGTACGTTTGAGGGCAAGGTATGATTGAATTCAAAAACAACTTCAGATTTCGGCCGATCTTTTTTGCTCAAATTAGGGATACCAATTGATGCAACCGTATCGAATACGCCTTCAATAATAATTTTTCGATCGCCGACCAAATCATTAATTAACGCAGCAAAGCGTCTTGCCAGGGCCGCGCCTCGACTAAACCCCGTGAGCACCACATAATCACAAGACTCAGAATAGTGCTCGTTAAAATCGGCTAGCGCTAGCCTAATAATCTTTTTAACATCCGTTGCGTTCGCAGCAAGGCCCGCGTTAAACTTTCGCTCGAAGAAATTACCGTAAGTACCTATTCCGTGATAATAAAATGTTCTAGAGCCTCCCTCTAGCGAAGTACTGCCTGTCTTTTCTTTCAGTGTACCGCCCAATAACAAGTGAAATTTCAATACATTTGTTATTCCGTTATCTTCAGGGTCACCTCGATGATTCTTGTCCTGAACGGCATCTTCTGGCGCGTTATTCGTTCCATCGAAATTAAAATAAAGTATTTTAGGCATGGTTAATATTCCTGATATAAAATGATTTAAGGTTTTTTACTACAGGCAAAAACAGGGCGAGTACGAACGTACGCCTACCACGCATTTTTTATACCGGTGAAAAAGGTGAATTTCAAGAATTTTTCGACTATGTTTCCATAACAACAGGAATTGGCGCTACCTCAACTCAAAAGCGCCTAATTAGCCCTACATAAGCACAGGTTTTTATAGGCGGCGATTTTCAAGGCTTTTTTGTTCGGCTGAATTAAAACTGCAAAAAGAACACTTATTGGTACACGACACATGAGCAGGCCTAAAGTACAACCGCCTCCCCATTGAAACCTTAGTTACCGTTTACTCGGGCTTCACCCCAACGCCGTAACGCGTAACAATAACGCGCTATTTTGTGGTCACAGGAAAATTGCTTTTCCAAACGGCCGTGAGACCAAGGCTTTCCTATCCAAAGCGATATACGTTGAAAGATACCAAAACTATACCGTAACTTAGGCTCACCCGCTAAATAGATAATGCGACTGGAATACCCTATCTGAGATATTCTCGCCAAGTCTTTTAACATTCCCGCTACTTTCTTTTGGTGTTCTGTCCCAATAAAGCGCACCGCCAAAGTAAAACCACTCCAGAGCAAGCCTGCAGCGTGAATCAAGGCGGGATTAGGTAGGAGTGGAACAGGATCTCGCGCATTAATAATGCGATAAATAGGCGTACGAATAGTGTCTTGGAAACCGGGCGGGCTTATCGCAGGAGCACCAAAGGTATAGGTACTACCACTGGAGTCATTCGCATAAAATTTCGTCGCGATATTGGCAAGTGCCCCACCTAGACTATGGCCTCCAATATAGAGTTGGCAATCTTTCACCTCTTCTAACAGGGCTTCCACCTTACTGTGGACGTCCATGAATTGCTGCCAAAAGCCTGAATGCACTTCCGCCGTTATCCCATTGAGTTCAGCTTTTGTCAAAACACCTCGAAGGCAGCTTTTGATGTCTCCTAGGCTTTCGGAACCGCGATAGATTAAATAGGCTGCGTTATCTTTTTTGGCAACAAAACCTTGCGTTTCATTCTCAGAAAAGGTGCCTACTAAAGTAAAACCGTGGTCCGTTAATATCGCCGAAAAAGATTGTTCCGCAGCAGAACGCAACATAGGAGCATCGCCCAACGTTATCGCGGCTATAGCAATGACTTTGGCTCGCAGCACGGTATTGTCAACCACATGCTCGACTTGCGCGGTAAAGTTTTCCAAATGATTCCCTCCTTCAAAGGGAAAGTAGGAAAGCCGCGATAACTCAGCCAGCAACCACGCTCGACGATCACTAAACGCCGCGCGACTGGACGGTGGGCTCATCAGGAGCTTGGATTGAAAATAATTTTCTGCATCATTGATCATTGCGCTTTTCCTTAACGAGGCAATCTAGTGAGTTACAAGCGTAACGCTCAAATATAGATGTACCACTATGGACGGTTAACCGTAGCAACTATTTTAAGCTCTAGCGCGTATAATTCCTAACACCGATTGACCCAATGTCAAGACCGATACCATCGCCCCATACAACATGACGCATTAAACAAAAGAATTAGTACAAGTAAGAGAGAGTATGACTATTATTTTTTCGGCGTTAAGTGTGCCCCCCATTAACGCCCCCAAAACCCACGTTCTTCATTTGTTGAGCGCATTAACGCCTTCCGCCTGCTCAACGGTTTTCACACCTGAGCGCTCGATCATTTTCACAATGGCCGACTGAACCACTTCATCTTCGCGCACGTCCATTTTACTGGTAAAACACTCTACCATTGCCTCTGCGCCCTCTTCCACGATATAAGTAAGGGAGACTTGTGCTGCAACCGCGGGAGTATCCCCGCTGTAGATGATCGTTAACATGGGATAGCCTTGAAACCCCATTTTAATTTTCTTAGCTATTCGTTTTTTAGACTTATCCAAGTTCATATTCTATTCCCTCAAAAAACTCGCGATTATTCATGTTGCAGCTCGGTCAATATTTGCTTAACAATGTCATGTTGAGCAAAACGTGTAGTGTAACCCTCTGACGTCGATGTTCCATCCCGACAACTTTGCTCAAAATACTTCCATAACGTGACTGCATTCAACCTTGCGGGGTTAGCATACTGAATGTCTCTATGGCTTATTGTACTATCGGTAGATTCAACACGTGCCTGTAGTTTGCGAAATACGTTTAAGGCTGATAACGCGTAGCCGCCAACATGCGCATTACATTCCCCAAATACATTATGGGTATAAAAATAAGTATTGAGCTCGTGATAAGATAGCCCATCCTCAATAACCGGTGGCGCCACCACCAGCGGGTGCTCATCAAGCACTAGAGCGGGAGCATAGGCGAACTCGACATCTTGAATTTTCAGTGAGCCTGTAGCAAAGACGATACCTGTCGCATAACCATTCGCGGCCACTCTTACAGGGTATTCATCTAAAGCATATCCCACCATCAGTAATGTTGGCTTTAACGAATAATCGGCTTCTATAGCATAAAGACCTTGCGCGTCGCTCCAGCCATCAGCCTCCGAAAATACACCAGGCAATTGTCTATCGAGGTTTTCAGCATTGTTGTCACTATGTCGTGCACGAATAGCCTTGGCTGCCCATGCGTTGTCTTCGTTTCGATGAATATACTGTATTTCAGCATTCGCAATTGGCTCTAAATTCGGCCATCCCACCACTTCCCCAGAAACATTGGGTGCGTCGTATATTTTCGTTATCGTTGGAATACATCCGCTCACACTTAAAACACCTATCAACAACCACATGTACTTTTTCATACGTTTCATTTTCACTCTTATTACCACTTAATTCGACACTAGTCAGCCGATATTCGCTTAAAACAAATGCCACTTCCAACCTAACCCAACGACACTCTAGGGAATGTACAAAGGAAGACAATTATGAACCCACTGCTCGTTTTGTTTCCATGCCTCACAGAAAAATGTAGTTATGGGTTCGAATACTTCTTCGCCACAGCATTCCGTCACTTCAATCGGCTCACCTAGCGTATCACTAAAACTCAGAGACACTTCGTATAATCCTGCCCTTCGCTGCGCACTAACCGACAGCGATCGAACGGTATAACAACCAAATACTGAACCACAGGCCATCTTAAATTGTGCCGCCACTGTCGGAGCAATTTCTCCGCTTTCCAATGAGAGTGATGAAGCATCACCCGCGAAATTACGGGCAGCCGCCATATATTGGCCTGACGCAAGGGTATCGTAAAATGTACGCACAAGCGCTTCTATTTGCTCGCTAGGCGCATCTGTAGGCACGCTCACGATCTCTAGCGGCGTCGGTAACGGTCGTTCTGCACAGCACACAGGCAAAGAACAGCCGGACAATACGGTAGTGCTCAATACTATTAGAAACACTATCTTCATCAATTCCACGCCTTTTCTCATCGGCCAAAAACCGCCAAATTCAACAGAATCAAAACCATTTTTCATCAATAAGTTCTCTCTATTCACAGCTATACCCTTGAACGGCTTCGTTCTTTGAGGAAGACCAATCCATAACAGAGCATCATACCAATACCCCCAACAAGGCAGGCCAGCCGGCCTGCGGGGCTCTCTAGCCTCAACACAAGCAGTACAGTGACGACAACGATAACAAGGCCCAACCATTTTACTGCGCGTGGTCCATAGAGACGGCCGATAATCATAATATTGGTGGTTAATAGGCCACCAGCGAGCAGTGTTATTGCCACCGCAAAGAGTGATTCCGACCACCACGTAAAACAGCCACTCGAAAAAAAGTAGCCATCGGGACACAGGTATTGCTCTAAAGCCCAGTAACCCCAAAAATAGAGCATACTGAAACCACTTTCGCAGGCCAGAACCACAAGAATAAAGCCAATACGATAAACACCGCCCACTAATCTAGCGCCTTGCTTTCCAACCTTTTCTACACCTGCTGTTCCGCTATTATGAGACACGCCTAATACACCTTTTCTCGCCATTCAGTTCACGTCCATTAGACGGACATCTCCACAGAATTTTCACCCATACCGAGAAAACTAAAGCCATTACCCTCCAGCGCCCTACATGCCGGCCCCAGCAACACTGGCTCGACACACCCATACTTGGAAAGACATTTGAGGTGGAGGTGCGAACTAAAAAATTGAGTCAATAAACACATCTACAACACGCGCAACAAGTGTCAACCCACGAACGCCAAAAACCCCTAAGTGAGCAACGTATCGAAACCCGGGATAAAACACTTAGCTTTACATCGCTCAGTATGGAAAAAAAGGGGGGGATGTTGCGAAAAGGCGATAAATGTTTTGCCCATAGCAAAAGGAAACATTTCGTGGGACTAATACAGCGGGCACATCCAACAACCTGTAGTTTCGTAAAAAGTAAAAAAAAGCATTGTTGATGGTATTAGGGAAGGACTAAAAAATTACTCTCGTTAAGCACCGACACTATAAAATCCTTATCAATAATACCGGCTAATACCGCGCCATTCCAAACAACACCCCTCTAGAGAATAGAATGCTAACCGTCCGTTCGAACCATTCTTAACGTATAGCCTGACGTGCGCTGTATTAGCGCATTGCCATCCGCAGAGAGCGAAAAATAGCTCTCGCCATTATCGTCCACAAGCACAAGATAATGTGAATAGCCTATTTTTTTTGAATATATTTTTTTAAATGCGTAGCGTATATTGTCGACATCAACATAATTTTTTCCAATCATTAGCATTTTATCGCTGTTGACGGACGACGTAAATACCGTAGGTGGAGACAGAATACGGGCGCCGTTATTCGGCTCTACCTTCGCCAATTTATAGTATCCTTCATAGCCATGGCCAGCGCTGCAGCCAGCCATAAAAAGGGCCATTGCAGCCCCCACAAATTGGGTTTTCATAAACGTCCATTCCTTGGATTATTGTTCATGTTGAACCACACAAGAACGCCTTTATGCCACTACAAAAATGACGATACGAAGAATCAGTTAACAAGTATAGTTCAAACCAACCATTCCATTAGTACGGTTATCCATGAGTACTCTTATGCAGTTGCGAGTAATTTTACCTAAAAACGCTATCCAACCAATTATTGCGCCTCTTTTACGGGCAAATGGGGAACCGCATCAATACGCACACGGCCCTTGAAGTGGGTTTTAGCGACACACGATAAACGTGTAACCTTGAAGAAAGTCGGCCAGCCTTACGCCTAATACCTTATTCGGCTAAGTAGCGTTCCCCTTCATAACATCTAAGCCTTTCGCTAGACGCATACCAGCCTATAGCGAGGTATACCGATCATAAAAGAGAACGTCCGCTCCAAAAAATAATGTCAACACCGCGCTATATCACAGTTCACATTATTTTCATTACCGCCTCTATCTGAGGCTCTGCTAAACTTAATCCTACACCAACCATCATAACCGGCTGATACCCACCCCGGATATTATTGATACCGTAATGATCCACTTCCTGCGTTCGTGTTATTGGCCTTTTTTTTCTCCCGCATTACGTCGCGGTTTACGCATTTTCTTTTTCCTTTCGAGCCTCCTCTTCCCCTCTCAAGCTGTCATTGCAGACACCATTATTGCGACCTACCCATTAGTGGCTGAAAAGGTTCAACAACAATTCGATACCTATTATTTAGCGCTTATGCGGCTTGCTCTGGACAAGTCAGGTGCCGACTACAAAATGATCCCCTACTCAATTACGCCTATAACAGAAAGCCGGAGTGAATATAATCTCAAGCATAATCGTTATAATATACATTGGCTTCACGCGTCACCTAAACGAGAGTCGGATCTCATTCCTATTCGAATCCCTTTATTTAAGGGCTTAAGCGGTTGGCGAATATTTTTTATACCTAAAGGCGATCAACCACGATTTAATCGTATTGAAAATGTGGATCAACTTCGCGTAATGTTAGCTGGGCAAGGCCATGATTGGCCAGACACAAAAATATTAGAAAACAATCAATTTCGTACAGAAACGTCAACCCAATGGTTAAGCCTTTTCAAAATGCTCACTATCCGCCGGTTCGATTACTTCCCTCGTTCAATTATAGAGATATGGCGAGAAGAGAATTTTTTTTCAAATCTGGATATTGATATCGACATTAATATCGAAATTGAACAAAGCCTCGCTCTTCATTATCCGACAGCTTATTATTTTTTTGTACGACAAGAAGATAGGGCGTTGGCCAACGCCGTAGAGAAAGGTTTAACCATAGCAATTGCTGATGGATCTTTTGATCAAATTTTTTACCACTATTTAGGCGAATCAATACGAAAAGCGAACCTCAACAACCGACATGTATTTCATATTCCCAATACTCAAATGACGTTCCCCACCGAAGAAAAACTATGGTATCAACCTCACGCGCCCATTAGTATTCCAACGGTTCAAGAGCACAATAACCCACACTAACCCCTATTCTTTTCTCTTTCCTACAATAACAGCATTCGTAGCGCTCCACCTTGCAGCCCAAAAATACCACTCACGAATTCCTTCTGCACCATTTTCTAGCCGGTGCCCCCCAACTCCGCTCTCGCGCATGCTCAGCAATGACGCCCTCCGCAAACAAAAACTCCCCAATGCTGTGCACAATAGCCTGCGAACGTATATTCGTCGATAAAAGGTATTTCCATGTAGGCCGTTGAAACATAGGGGGTTTTCCAAATTATTTTCAGTTGGCAGGAAAATTGCGATAGCCATTACACGTACTTGCAGGGCACGGCATTAGTTTTTAACGACTTGTTACTACGCACAATTTTATCGCACAAAAAAATCCGGGAACCCACGTTTTGCGGCGAGCGAATGTGAACACTGTTTTTTTACAACACGATTTTTGGGGGTTATACAATATGAACGACACCATCACTCAATTACATTTTTGGGCAAGGAGTACAGTTGCTGCAATCTCACTCTCTGCGCTTACAGTATTATCGCCGAATCTTTATGCAGAAGAGTTGGAACTAGAAAAAGATGAACTTACCTTTGGGTTTATCAAGCTCACGGACATGGCACCACTGGCCGTGGCCTATGAGCAAGGTTTTTTCGAAGATGAAGGTTTATTTGTGACACTTGAAGCACAAGCCAACTGGAAAGTGCTCCTTGATGGCGTTATTGATGGCGCACTCGACGGTGCGCATATGCTTGCAGGTCAACCGCTAGGTGCAACCATTGGCTACGGCACAAAGGCGCATATCGTTACCGCGTTTAGCATGGACCTTAACGGCAACGGCATCACGGTTTCAAATGACATTTGGAAACAAATGAAACCCAATATTCCCCTAAAGGATGGCAAGCCCGTTCACCCAATCAGTGCCAGCGCTCTGAAGCCGGTCGTTGACAAATATCGATCGGAAGGTAAACCTTTTAACATGGGTATGGTTTTCCCTGTATCAACGCATAATTATGAATTGCGTTATTGGCTAGCCGCAGGCGGTATAGATCCTGGTTACTATGGGCCAGGCGCTTCAGGTACTGTTGGTCAAATTTCTGCCGATACACTTCTTTCAGTTACACCACCACCACAAATGCCCGCGACACTCGAAGCTGGCACTATTTACGGTTACTGCGTGGGTGAACCATGGAATCAACAAGCCGTATTCAAAGGTATCGGCGTACCAGTAATTACCGATTACGAGATATGGAAAAATAATCCGGAAAAAGTATTTGGTGTGTCCAATAGCTGGTCACAAAAATACCCCAACACTCATATTGCCGTGGTTAAAGCACTCATACGTGCCGCTCAATGGCTGGATGAAAATGATAATGTAAACCGAGAAGAAGCCGTTAAAATCCTTTCACAACCGAACTATGTTGGGGCCGATCCAGACGTTATCGCAAACTCAATGACAGGCACATTTGAGTACGAAAAAGGCGATGTGCGTGAAGTACCCGACTTCAATGTTTTCTACCGTTACTACGCGACCTACCCATTTTATTCCGATGCCATTTGGTATCTCTCGCAAATGCGTCGCTGGGGACAAATTGGAGAAGACAAACCCGACAGTTGGTATCACGACATGGCTAAGAAAGTGTACAAGCCAGACATCTATATGCAGGCAGCACAATTGCTAATTGCGGAGAAAAAAGTTAAGAAAGAAGACTTTCCTTTCGGCTCCGATGGTTATAAACCACCCCAAAAAGAGTTTATCGATAACATCACCTTCAACGGTAAGAAACCAAATGATTACCTCGCACAATTTCCGATTGGTTTGAAAGCCGGTGAGACAGTTACGCCGTCAGGAATCACTAAGAAATAGATGTTAAGTCGTGGGCGGTAGTGCTCTACCGCCTTTACTTCTCTATACGATCACACAGGCTACCGTCAGTTTTATTTTTTACCAACGCCCTGTTTCAAATAAATTTAAATTACGCGACATCTATTATTCCGTTAAATGGGTTAACGACATGATGAACAAATTCATACACATACTACAGATTTCAGGCCTAACATGGTTCGTTCCGCTGGTACGATTAGTCTCTGGAGAAGACCCAAAAACACAAGCAAAAGAACTTTGGATGGTAATGGGCATTCCTATAATCGCATTTGTTGTATTTCTTGGGTTATGGGGTCAATTATCTAGCAAAGTCGTAACCAGTCTTGGTACTATTCCCGGCCCTACACAAGTCTATGAACAAGCAAAAGGCTTGTGGGCCGATCACCAATTTCAGCGCGAAAAAGAAGCTAAGTTTTATCAACGGCAAGAATTACGCAACGAAAAACTCGAAGCCGCCGGAAAACCCGAAAAAGTGAAATGGCGTACATATACCGGCGCGCCCACGTATATTGATCAAATATGGACAAGCATTCAAACTGTATTTATGGGGTTTTTGATCGCTACGCTTGTTGCCGTACCTCTCGGAATTTTTAGCGGCCTTAGCTCTACCTTCAATGCCGCCATGAACCCCATTATTCAGTTATTCAAACCCGTATCACCACTTGCATGGTTACCCATAGTCACAATGATTGTAAGTGCCACCTACGTCACATCGGATAATTCCTGGTTTAGCAAATCGTTTCTGAATTCTGCCATTACCGTAACCCTATGTTCTCTATGGCCCACCTTAATCAATACAGCACTTGGCGTGTCATCCATCGATAGAGATTTGATGAATGTAGGTAAAGTACTGCAATTGGGTTGGTTTACCAAGATAACCAAACTGGTATTGCCTTCGTCTCTCCCTCTTATTTTTACCGGGCTACGACTATCTCTAGGCGTTGGTTGGATGGTATTAATCGCCGCTGAAATGCTCGCACAAAACCCTGGACTTGGAAAATTCGTATGGGACGAATTTCAAAACGGCAGCTCTAATTCTCTCGGAAGGATAATGGTCGCCGTGCTCACCATCGGTATTATTGGTTTCTTGCTCGATCGCATTATGTTTACGCTGCAAAACCTTTTCACCTACAGCGAAAAGCGATAACAAGGAGTTTAAGAATGGCTTTATTAGAATTTAAAAAGGTAGGCAAGCACTACGGTAGCGGCAATAACCTTACGCCGGTACTAAAAGATATAAACTTATCGATAGAAGAAGGCGAGTTCGTTGCAATCGTTGGTTTTTCTGGTAGTGGCAAGACAACCTTAATATCCGCTATGGCGGGTTTACTTGCACCCGATTGCGGAGAGGTACTCTTCAAAGGGAAATCTATTACAGGGCCGAGCTCTAAACGCGGCATTGTTTTTCAAAACTATTCGTTAATGCCGTGGCTCACGGTATACGGCAACATTCAACTCGCAGTCGATACGGTATTTGGCTCATGGACGAAAAAAAAACGCGATAAACATATTCACCACTACATCAATATGGTGGGGTTATCTCACGCGGCCGATAGGCGGCCGGCCGAACTCTCCGGTGGCATGCGACAACGCGTTGCCGTTGCGCGCGCGTTGGCCATGCAGCCCGAGGTACTATTGCTAGATGAGCCTCTATCCGCACTCGACGCTCTCACTCGTTCAAAACTACAGGACGAAATGGAAGAGATTTCTCAGATAGAAAAAAAAACCATCGTACTGATTACCAACGATGTCGATGAAGCCATATTACTCGCTGATCGCGTCATTCCGCTCAACCCCGGCCCCAATGCTTCTCTTGGCCCAGAATTTATTGTTAATATTCCACGCCCTCGCGATCGTACTAAAATGAATAACAACGATACGTTCAAACTATTAAGAAAAGATATTACCGAGTACTTAATGAAGGTGGGCATGGAATCCGCCAATGCCGACGACTCATTTGTACTTCCCACCATCCAACCGAATACTGCGAGGCCTCCCACCAAGGAAGCGCTTCAGGCAGCACAAGCACCGACAAGCGAAATGCCAACGCTTCCCAATAAGGCAGCCGAAAAAGCGGCTATTCACCGCACAATTCATCTAGATAAATACGTTGAATTTTCCAAGGCGAGCAAAATTTATCCGACCCCAAAAGGGCCTCTAACGGTTGTCGAAGATTTCGATTTGAACTTACGAAAAGGTGAATTCATTTCGCTCATTGGCCATTCTGGTTGCGGAAAATCAACCGTTCTAAGTATGGTTGCGGGGCTAAACGATATTAGCGGTGGCGGTATAATTTTGGATGATACAGAAATTACAACGGCCGGTCCCGACAGAGGCGTAGTCTTTCAGGCGCCGAGCTTATTCCCGTGGCTAAGTGCTCGCCAGAACGTAAGTTTGGGTGTTGAGCGTGTCTATCCGCATGGCTCCAAAAAAGAGCGAAAGGAGATTGTCGAATATTATCTATCACGTGTTGGTTTAGCTGACGCAATGGATAAAAAAGCAGCCGAATTATCGAACGGTATGAAACAACGTGTGGGTATTGCACGCGCCTTCGCACTCTCACCAAAGCTACTCTTACTTGACGAGCCCTTTGGCATGCTCGATTCACTAACGCGATGGGAACTGCAGGAAGTATTAATGGAAGTATGGAAACGAACGCAAGTTACCGCCATATGCGTTACACATGATGTAGATGAAGCCATACTGCTGGCAGATCGTGTGGTTATGATGACCAATGGCCCGAACGCCACCGTGGGAAAAATAATGGCGGTAGATCTACCACGGCCACGCACCCGCAAGCAACTTCTCCAGCACCCCGATTACTACCGGTACCGAGAAGAGTTGCTCACCTTTCTTGAGGAGTGCGAGCACGAACAAGAGGACAAACCTAGCCCATTGCCAATACCCTCTGAAAACGTAAAGGTGCCAGAATTGGCGACGTCCACAAAGGCACACAACACCGCAGTGTGTGACGCTGTGGACGCATAAAACCAAGTAACCACAAACGCGCAGGCGCTTTTCCCTGTTACCACAAAAAGCGCCTGCGTTTTTACTGTTGTTAGATTTTCAAAGATTGTTTAAATCGTTACTGCGCGGGCTTGCACTCAATAATTCAAGCGCTTTGATCATTGACTACCCATTAAAATTGCCACTCTCCGCCAAGCAGTAACTCTCGCCCTCGGTTTGGTAGGCCTTCGCTGAAAGGTGCCCCAACGGGTGGGGTAAAATAATCATTCCCTGCAATGTTTTTTACTTGAAGAAAAATATTCCATTGTTCCGACAAGCCATACTGTACTTTTCCATTAAGCACCCAATAAGTGTCGAGTGATACTTGATCGCCACCCATACCATAGAACGCTCTGTTTCCTCGGTACACCGCGCTTACATTTGCATTCCACGATTGCCGTTGGTAATTAATAACGCCACTGGCCAGCACCCCAGCTTCACGCAATGAATTTTCAGGTTTATTTAGTAACCGGGTATACGTACCTTTTAATAACCACTCTCGATTGAGTTCATGAGATATTTCAAACTCTATCCCTTTCGAAAACTCATCACCGTCTATATTGCGATATTCTAACTGGCCACCACTACCCGCCACCAATTCAATACTATCTTGAAAGCGGTTTTCAAAATATCCCCATGTCAGCTCCGTATGTTGCCACTGACCATAGCCGATTAATTCCCAGGTATTTACCGTTTCGGGAGTGACACTTAGGTTGCCCACGGCCGGAGCATTCACTAAGTTCAATTCATTTTCGGCCGGTGCTCGAAAGGCTTCACCGTATAATAATTTGAGGCTATAGGAATCACCAAACTCTTGTACTAGCCCTATTCTTGGGCTCACTTGCTCACCGATCTCGTCAAACCGATCGTAGCGCAACCCAAACGTAAGGTGTGATTTTTCCCAAAGGTCACGTTGATACTGGCTATAGGCACCCCAAATATTCCGTGACGTAGCTAGTTGCGCAACCGATACAATAGAAACGTCGTCTGAATAACGGATGGGTAACTCATTACGCCCAAGCGCGCCTAAATCGAAATTCGCTTTACCCGTTAGCTCCGGCACATCCAAATGTCTAAACTCAAACCCGAATTGTAAATTTGCGTCCGCCGCTAGCGTCCAATCTACGTGCCACTGCGCTCGCGACTCACTAAAGCCCTCAAAGAAGCCCCGCTGTATCAACGGCTCAGCGCTACTCGGCTCACTTATAAGCTCGAAAGCAGAAGGCGGGCTGCGTTGCATACGTACATCGGTAGTTGAATAACTGTGCCCTAGCCACACATATGATTCAAGGCTGTGCCATGAGAACGCTTGTTTTAACGACAGCGAGGCCAATGAGGACTTACGGTAATTAATGCCGTTAGCAGGGCTCGTAATGCTCACAAAATTGTCAGCCTGATTTTCGCTGTATTGCGCCTGAATGAGAGTGTCGTACCACTGGTACTTAAGATTAAATTCCGCCCGCTGCCGAGGGTCATCGGTATTGGCATACCCAGAATTAAAGATATCCGGCACGGTATAATCTTCACCGGAATCGGCTTCAACATTTCCGTAAAAATCTAAATGCCCGCCCAATAAACGCTTCGACGCGAATGCATAGGCATTTTTTCGATTGAAGCTACCTACGCTTGCACCCACTCGATTAACGCCCGAGCGGCTCACAATATTAATAACACCCATCATGGCATTGGAGCCATAAATAGCCGCACCAGGGCCACGAATAAACTCAACCGTCTCGATTTGCTTAAGAGAAAAGGAAGGCACAACAACCGCAGCGCCATTGGATCGTGCATCGTCAATACGGTGTCCATCGAGCATAATCAGAATTTCAGCACTCGGCACACTGACTCTACGACCACGTGAAGAGTAGGGGTAATCTAAGGGGGTACCGTTAGAACGATAGGCTTGAAAGCCGGGCACCAAGTTCATGAGTTCGTCCAGCGTATCGAGGCCCAGCAATTTTATTTGGGCCTGACTAAACACGGTTACCGCTGTAGGCACTTTTTTTAGGGATTCAGAGGTAAGCGTGGCGCCACGCACTTTAATCTGCATAAGTTCAGCCAAAGAAAGGTTGAATATGCCAAGATCATCCAGTTGTGCTTTTGCTGGCTGAACGCTCATCATCCCTGCCACAAGCAGAATCACCGATGTTTTAATTATACGATCCACACCCTAGCCTCGTCAGTTGCACCTGCCTATCCACCCATGTTAATTAAGTTTATATCCTCACGGCAACGCAAACCTCTACAGAGTTTAGTCCATGAGAGTATTTAACGGCAAAGACTCGTGTATTTCCTGCACTACCGTCACCCTAGAACCTCTCCTTACTCATTCATCAAGAGTTTCTAACCCCCACAACACAACACGCGAAGCAGCGTTAGCACGCAAATTTGGCGCGAACTTCATTTAGCAAACCCGACTATTGCCTGCCGCTCTCATAGCGCCACCGTTAACATTCGAAAAATTTACCCAACCTTAAGATATCTTACGACTACTCGATATTTACCTACCCCTTACTCTCTATCGAAAACTAGCCGAAAGTCACCCATCAGCTCCCTACACAACCCCTAATGGCCGTCCTAATTACCACCATAATTCATCACCACAGCGTCT
The DNA here is from genome assembly GCF_014217335.1 of Teredinibacter purpureus. Lineage (NCBI taxonomy): Bacteria > Pseudomonadati > Pseudomonadota > Gammaproteobacteria > Cellvibrionales > Cellvibrionaceae > Teredinibacter > Teredinibacter purpureus. Next base: position 268,293 of record NZ_CP060092.1, read on the forward strand.
GTGCTTGGCCATATTTACTCGTTACGCTTAAACCACACTGTAAAAACTGGCTCTAATACCGTCTAATAGAGCCAATACCTCTTTAACTTATTGGTCACAGGATTCTCCAATGCCCTCTTTATTGATGCGCCTAACAACGTTATTGATCGCCAGTACACTCCTGCTCACGGCTTGTAGTGAAAAACCAGCCGTTACCACTGATGATCCTCAACTGAGCCCAAATGCCAATACGAGTACCGTGGCGCCGGCAGAGGCCGTAGCGCCAATTAGGGCCAATAAGTCCTTAATTAAAGTATTAGATATTTCTGAACGCTCGCGCGAAGGTCGCAATGGCATAGCCGTTACCTTTAACACCCCCCTCGATAGCCGCGCCGATATTAATTCGTTTTTCGTGATCGATAAACAACCACAAGGGCGTGTCGACGGCAGTTGGATAATAGGAAAAGACACGCGAAAAGCCTGGTTTATGAATGTTGAGCCCAACACCACCTATCACATCACCGTGAACCCAGGCTTGGTGGCCATGAACAAAAGTCAGCTGTTAACAGGCAGCGATGCCCTCGTCACTCTGCGTTCATTACAACCTTCAGTGAACTTCGATTCCGATGGGATGGTTTTACCCTTAGGTTACGCCTCAGGGCTACCCGTGGTGAGTGTGAATATTCCATCCATCGACATTGATTTTTTCCGTATCCGTGATGACCGCATTGCAGAGTTTGTTAATTTTACCCAGCGTAACGGTCGCGATAGCTGGTATGCCAATCGATTAGCAAAAATGGGCGAATTGGCTCACAGCGCGCGTTTCGATTTAAACCCACCTAAAAATACACGCGTTAAACGCGATCTCAATATCCAACAATTCGAAGCCCTCCGGCACGCGGGTTTATACCTCGCAATCATGCGGCCGGCAGGCGATTACGAAGACAAAATTATTACGTGGTTTGCAATTACGGATATAGGCCTGCACCTTCGGCACTATAAAAATCAATTAGATGTACACGCCGCCTCACTGACAACGGGTAAGCCGCTGGAAGGCGTCACATTAGAGCTACTCGACAAGAAGAACCGTGTACTTGCCTCTAACACCACAACACAAAACGGCCTTGCCAGCTTTAACGGCCACTTTGCCGAGGCCAGTGTGCTAGTGGGAACCGCCAAAAACCAATACACCCTTCTTAATTTGCGACAGCCTGCGCTCGACCTTTCAGAATTTGATCTTGGGAGCCGCCCCTCTCTCCCGCACGAACTCTTTATTTACGGCCCTCGTGATCTATACCGACCAGGAGAAACCGCCACTTTTAGCGCACTTTTGCGTGATCACGACGGTAAGCTAGGGCAAACCAGCGTACTCACCGCCAACATTCGAAACCCTTCGGGCAGTACCGCTAAAGCCTTTAAATGGAGCCCAGATGAACAAGGCTATTACCAATTAAGTTGGACCATTCCCAGCAGCGCGCCCACCGGAAAATGGGAATTGGTCGTCACTGGCCTGATGGAAAAACCCATTACGTATAACTTTAACGTCGAAGAATTTTTACCTGAACGCCTTAAATTAACCATGGGTGAACACCTTAAACGCACAGAAGTCTTGAACAAAGACACCAATGTCACCCTCCCTATACTCGGGGAGTACCTCTACGGAGCGCCGGCAGCTGGAAATAAATTCAGCAGCTTATTGCAGGTTTCAAAATGGCGCGATGCCGTGGAATCGTTAAAAGGTTACGAGTTTGGCGATATTGCCGACACTAACTACTCGGCGTACGAAGAATTGCAAGACATCACCCTTAATACCGACGGTAAAGCCTCTTTAAATATTCGCTCCTATTGGAATGACACCCGCTCGCCATTAAAGGTGAATATTGTGGGCAGTTTATTTGAATCTGGCGGTCGCCCGGTTACCCGTGCTCACCCTCTTTTAATTTGGCCAAAAAGCCATTTAATGGGTATTCGACCTCACTTTGGTGACACCAATCCCGAACCCGGTACTTCGGTAAAATTCGACATAGTCAACGCCAATAGCCAAGGCGAACTCGCGATTGCCGAAAACGTAGATATAACCCTAATTCGAGAAGACACCGAATACTTTTGGGAATACAACGAACACCAAGGTTGGCACTGGAATTACACCGAAAAAGAATTTGTTGTCGCCACGGAATCGATTAGCCTCGACGACACCACCGCCGGCACCGTTAGCTTTCCCGTTGATTGGGGCGAGTACCGATTAGAAGTACGCAATGTTGAGACCAATAGCCTATCTAGCCTACGTTTTTTCGCGGGTCACAACTGGTATTACGATTGGGAAAATGCCGACGACTCCGTCGCGGCACGGCCCGATAAAATCAATCTCGCTCTGGACAAAAATGCCTATAGCCCAGGCGACGTAGCCACGCTAAAAATCTTACCGCCCGCCGACGGTGAAGCACTCATTTTAGTGGAGTCTGATAAACCTTTATGGAGTAAAAAAATAGCGGTTAAAGCCGCCGGCAGCGTGGTAGAAATCCCCATTGACCCCAGCTGGGACACGCACAATCTTTATATCTCGGCCTTGTTAATTCAGCCCGCTGGAAACACGCTTTCCACCACGCCTAAGCGCGCACTCGGCCTCATTCACTTACCGCTCGACAGAAGCGAGCGCAAGCTAGACATTCAAATAGAAGCGCCAGAAAAAGTACTCCCAGAAACGACCGTAACGGTGCATGTATCGCTCCCCTCTAACACCACACAAGGTTCGGTAAATACCGCCAGCCATAACGCTCGCGTTACCTTGGCCGCCGTCGATGTTGGTGTTCTGAATATTAGCGACTTTGAAACACCCGACCCCTTCGGTTACTTCTTCAGTAAGCGTCGCTACGGTATCGACGCAAAAGATATGTACGCGGACGTAATCGAGTTCAACCAAGCCGACCCCGCCGAATACCGTTTTGGTGGCGATGCTGATCTTGTGCGCGGTGGTAACAAACCGAAAAGTGATGTGCGAATTATCTCGCTCTATAACGGCCCCGTAGCCTTCGACGCTAGCGGGAAGGCACAGGTCAAATTCGATATTCCAGACTTTAATGGCCGTCTCCGTTTAATGGCCCTTGCCTATAGTGATATCGGTTACGGTAGTCACGAAAAAGAGATGACCGTTGCAGCACCGGTCATTGCTGAAATAGCCATGCCACGTTTTTTAGCCAAAGGCGACCACAGCGTAATAGCACTCGATGTCCAAAACCTAACGGACGAAACACAAACACTTACCGTGAACACTCACATAACCTTACCGTTAGCCATCACATCGCCAACCACCGCTAAACCACAAACCTTCACCTTAGCGTCGAAAGAAAAAACCACGCTCCGCTACAACATTCAAGCCCTAGGGCACGATGGGCAAGCCACCATTCAAACCGATATTAGTGGTGAAGGCTTCGACGACTTTACACGGCGCTGGCAGTTAGGCTTACGCCCTGCCTACCCCGCCATCACAAAAAGTTTCTATACCGTTTTACAGACAGACGACATCTTCACGCTCTCGCCTGCACTGCTAGGCAATGCACTGCCCGATACCTTGCGCGCAGAAACCACCGTATCGCCGTCCATTAACTTAAATATTAACAACCAGCTTAACAATTTACTGGCCTACCCCTACGGTTGTTTAGAGCAAACCTCTAGCCGTGCGTGGCCTTTGGTTTATGCAACGGCCGAAAACCAAGCGCGCTTTAATCTCACCCCCATCAACGACACTAAACGATTCGAGATGATGCAAGCGGGCATCGATCGCATTATTAGTTTTCAACGTCGTAATGGTTCGTTTGGGCTATGGGGTAAAGACTCACCAGAAGAACACTGGCTCACCGTATACGCCACGGACTTTTTACTCACCGCACAAAAAATAGGTATGGATGTACCTCAGGCACCACTGCAAAAAGCGGTCGATCGTCTAAATCACTATTTACACAGTTCACGCACTTTTGTGCGACAGCGTTGGTCCAACGCCCCTAAACATTATGCCTTCGCAACAAAAGCCTATGCCGCCTATGTATTAAGTGAACTTAACAGCGCCCCTTTAGGCACACTGCGTAACCTCTATAACAAAGAATTTAACCACGCTAATTCTGGTTTGTCACAAATACACCTTGGCTTAGCCTTGCTCAATATGGGCGACAAACAAAACGGAACACTCGCACTAGAAAAAGCAACCACACATTTCGACAACGACTATGGTTACTGGGGCGATTACGGCAGCTCTATTCGCGATAGTGGTATGAGTATTCATTTACTGCTCAAGCATAACCAACACACAACCGCTGCGTTTGAATTGGCCATCGAATTGCAACACGCTGTTCGCGAGCGACAATGGCTCAGCACTCAAGAACGTATTAGTTTGTTTATGGCCGGTCTAACGCTAGAGAACAATGCCAACACACCGTGGAACGCCACATGGCAATTAGGCAACGCGCCCGCAGAAACGCTGCAACGCACTCTTTCGTGGTCTCAAAAATTAAGTGCCAATGCCCTTCAACAAGCAGCAAGCCTTACCTCTAAACATGGCGACCCCTTGTACGTTAGTACCACCATCAACGGTTACGGAGCGCAGGCACCAGCGCCCGAAAGCAGTGGCTTTGAAATAGAACGCACATGGTTCAATAGCCGCGGCGAACCCATTGTGCCTAAAGACGTTAATGCGGGTGATTTACTGCTGGGCCATATTGCCGTGACCGCCGAAAAACGAATACCCGATGCGCTCATCATTAACTTACTACCGGCGGGTTTTGAATTAGAAAACCAAAATTTAAATCACGCAATGAACTTACAGGCGTTTACCATTGACGGAGAGCTGCTCACTGAACTAGAAAAAAATACGCAGCTTAACTACAGCGAATACCGCGATGACCGATTCGTTGCAGCTGTTAACCAACCCAGCCACCGAGCGAGCCATGTCTTCTTTATGATGCGCGCGGTTACTCCGGGCCAATATCGCGTGCCGCCGGCAATGGTAGAAGATATGTATCGCCCAGAAATTCGCGGCATTAGCGATACCTTGGATACCATTACCATTTTGGCAGCCCCAGTAGCCACCGCACCCTAATGGCCCTAAATAGAACGATTGTTTCGGCCAATAAAACCTGCGCCTCTTCCTGCGGCGCAGGCAAGCTCGTCAACAATCGTTCTAACTTCACTGTAATTAATACGTGTAACTCTACGGTTATTTTCCCTTAGTGTTTATGAAAAAACTCACCCTTTCTACGCGCTACCCACGCACCATTCGACTGGCCTTTGCGCTGGGTATTATCGGTTTTCTATGCGCTGGGCTCGATTATTTTTACCCGCTCAACCTTCCTACCGACGACGATTTATTCGCCCGCGTTGTTGTCGACAGCAACGGACGCCCGCTGCGTGCATTCCCAGATTCGAAAGGCGTATGGCGTTACGCCATAACGTTAGATGACGTCTCCCCACTGTATTTAGACGCGCTGCTCAACTACGAAGATCGCCGCTTTTGGTATCACCCTGGCATAGACCCCATCGCCATTACCCGCGCCGCCATTGGCAATATTAAACACCAACGCATTGTCTCGGGAGGCTCAACCCTTTCGATGCAGGTCGCACGCTTACTTCACCCTCATTCACGCAGTTTTTCAGGCAAGTTTTACCAAATGTTACGTACCTTGCAATTGGAGTGGCATTTAACCAAAACCGAAATTCTAACGCTCTACTGCAACATCGCGCCCTTTGGCGGCACCATCGAAGGCGTGCAAGCGGCCAGCTATACCTATTTAAATAAACCTGCGAGCGACCTTACCCGCGCTGAAGCCGCCCTACTCGCCGTGCTCCCCCAATCCCCCACTCGACTAAGGCCGGACTTACACCCAAAGGCCGCCGAACAGGCACGTAACAAAGTGCTTGTTCGTATGGAACACTTTAATGAATGGACACAAGCGGAAATAGACGAAGCCAAAATTGAACACGTTTATGCGGTACACCGCAAACCCCAGCGTCACGCCCCACTTCTCTCACGGCGATTAGTCAAACAAGCGCGCCAGCTAAAAGGCACGGTTAAAACAACGCTTGATGGTGAGTTACAGCGCGCACTAGAAGATTACGTACGCTATTACGTAGAAGGCCAGCCAGACAAAACCTCCGCAGCCGTTCTTGTTGTCGACAACCAAAGCAATAACGTACTGGCCTATGTGGGTACCGCGCAATTTGGTGATCCCGCTCGGTTCGGCCATGTGGATATGGTGCAGGCCATTCGCTCACCCGGCAGTTTATTAAAACCCTTTTTAGTGGCCATGGCATTAGACAAAGGTTTAATTCATTCCCATTCATTGTTAAGCGATACACCCCGCCATTGGGGTGATTACCGGCCGGGCAATTTTAGCGGCGGTTTTTCTGGCCCGGTAAGTGTTACCGAGGCGCTACAGCGTTCGCTGAACATTCCGGCGGTCAATTTAATGCAACAATTTGGCCCCGCCGATTTTAACGCTCGCTTACAGAATGCAGGCTTACAGTTACACCGGCCAAACGGGCAAGACAATTTAGCCGTAATACTGGGCGGAGTTGGGCTCACGCTAGAAGACTTAGTACGAGGCTATAGCGCCTTCGCCAATCAAGGGCAAAGCCGACCACTGCGTTATTTTCAAACCACTCAAAACACACCACGCAAGCCAACGCAGGCCGTCGCGAATGCAACACGCGCCCCAAATGAAAGTCGTTATTTTTTTAGCCCTCAAGCCGCGTGGGTAACCCAAAATATGTTAAGCGAAATTCCTCGGCCCGGTAGTGTGCACAGTATTTCCGCCTTGGCAAACCACGAAAAATTCGCATGGAAAACAGGCACCAGTTACGGCTACCGCGATTCATGGGCTATTGGTGTAAGCCGTCGCTATACCATTGGCGTTTGGATAGGCCGGCCCGACGGTACTGCCAACCCTGGCGCCAGTGGACGCTCCCATGCGGGCCCTTTACTGCACGCCATTACCGATCACTTAGACCATGCTCGACAAGCCATTGCGCAACCCGACGGTATTACGCAACGGGAAATTTGTTGGCCTTTGGGCACTCTTAAACACGAACAACCCGACGCCCACTGCCACAAAGAACATCTCGCTTGGATCATTAACGACACCGTTCCGCCGAGCTGGCCCGATAGATTCCAACCACTAATAACAAACCCTATGCCTTACTGGGTTGACCGAGAATCGGGCATGCGTACCCACAAGCACTGTGAACACGGCCACAGTGCCGCACATTCGGCAGCACTGTGGCCATTAGACTTGGAAGCATGGTTGGCGCCGCGCTTTCGTCGCAGCGCATTACTGCCGTCGCTCTCCCCGAGCTGCGCTCCCCTGTCGGCTAATAGCCGCGAGATTAAAATAAACAGCCTTCAAAATGGCAGTCTCTATTCATCACCGGCAAATTCATCGGAACTGCCCAGTATTGCGTTGCAAGCAACAGGCGGAGAAGGTTTACATTTTTGGTATGTGAATGGGCGTTTTCACCATCGAGCCCCAGCGATGGCGTCATTAAATTTAACGTTTAGCGAACGAGGGGCATTTCAAATAGTGGTGGTGGACAGTGCCGGTAATATCGACAAAGTCTCGATAGAGGTACGTTAACGCGCAATAACGTACTGTTTCATCTTGAGTATTTTAAGCGTGTTTGAGTTTGATTGGATCCAGCGTAAAGTGTGTTTTTTCAAGCGCTTCTAAAAATGAAAAAGAACCGGGCGCACCCGTTTTTACTTCTAACCACACCGTTTTAAAAAAAGGCCTATTCAAATTAAATTGAATACCGAGAGCCCATTCGTGCCATCGATCTTCGCTCACTCGTTTTTTTGAACGCTGGTAGATTTGCTCGTTACACAAATCCAAATAGTTATACACCGCTTCTCTCGCAGCCGTTTGTTTCACTTTATCCAATGGTTGCCCTAAAAAAGCATCCACTGGAATTAAATGTGACAACTCGCGATATTGCTGATCAAAGGAATCCTCAAATGCGGCACTTGCTAATTTACGTGATTCCCAAATTTGCCATGCGGCAACCCCAACACCCACTGCGGTTGCAATAGATGCAATATTATCCCAATTCACAAAAAACCTCCCTTTCGCGGAACACAAGCTCATCAAACCTTATTCGGATACAGTTCAGCCAAGCTCACAGAGCGGCCATCGGCTTGCACAATTCGAACATGTTTACGGCTAAATTCCGATGGCTGTTGTAGGCCACACGAGTGTGCAATCATTTCAACGTCGTGGATCATTTTCTGCTGGTAGCGCGCCACTCTTACCGATTTATCTGCCACATGCAGCCCGCGTTGTAAGCGCGTATTATGCGTAGTAATACCTGTAGGGCAGGTGTTTTTATTGCACTGCATTGCTTGAATACAGCCTAACGCGAACATAAACCCACGCGCCGAGACAACGGCATCGGCACCCACTGCCAACGCCTCTGCTACATAGCTGGGAGAAATTAATTTTCCGGACGCAACTACTCGTATGCGCTCTTTCAGATTATGCTCAACGAGAATATCAATGAGTAACGGCAAGCTTTCACGCAAAGGTAAACCGACAAAATCCAGCAAGGGTTGCGGCGCCGCACCGCTACCGCCATCGGCGCTGTCGAGGGTAATAAAATCTGGGGCCTGTACGTTGCCTCTGGCATTAATGGCATCACACAACTCAATAAACCATGCAGGATCTCCCATCACGATTTTTATACCCACAGGCTTTCCGGTGACCAATCGTATATGATTAATCATCCCGAGTAGCTCTTCTGTGTTATTAATATCCGGGTGACGGTTGGGGCTGATAGAGGCCAGCCCTTTAATAATACCGCGAATGTCTGCTATTTCCGCGTTCACTTTTTCGGCAGGTAATATACCGCCTTTGCCCGGTTTTGCGCCTTGGCTTAGTTTTATTTCAAACATTTTAACGTTCGAGTGTGCCGCTAAGGCCTTCAGTTTTTCATCGCTCAAGTTGCCTTGCGCATCTCGCACACCGTATTTAGCGGTACCAATTTGCGCAATAATATCGGCACCACTGCGAAGGTGGTACGCCGATACCCCTCCTTCACCACTGTTAATCCAACACCCAGCCAGTTTTGCCCCCTCGGCTAAGGCGCGTACCGCCGGTTTAGACAAAGCGCCGTAACTCATACCGGAAATATTAAAAAAACTTTTCGCTAAATAGGGCACATCACAATGTGGGCCAAACTCAATAGGGCTCGGTGCTACCGTATCTTCATCTAACACCGCAAATACTGAATTTAAAAAATGATGTTCGCCCGGTTTTGAATCGACGCGACTAGAACCAAAGGCCAGTTCTGTAGGTACTCCCTTTGCCGCCCGATATACCCAACTACGTAAAGCCCGATTAAACGGCATTTCTTCCCTATCCATCGCGAAAAAATATTGTCGGAAGAACTCACCCAAATGCTCGAATAAATAACGAAACCGGCCAATAACGGGGTAATTCCGTCGAATCGTCGACTGCTGTTGATTAAGGTCGATAAAAAACACAACCACCACCCACAAAAAGGCGATTCCCATGCACAAAATAAACGCAGAGGCGATCAACGAAAAAAAGGTGTGTAATCCGGCTTCCATAAATAATCCTAAACGGCGTGTTGAGGGTCGCAGTATACGGAAACTCGGGGCAGGCCTAAACACTCCCCGCGCGGCCAAGCATGATTACTGTCGTGAAACCTAGTTAACGTAGCATTAAGCCGAGAATCCCTGCACTATATCGGCAACACCTAGGGTAAAATGCAGCCCCCCACGCTACCACCACCGTTTAGGCCGCATGATGAGCACACCACTTTCCCCAGACTATATTGCCCGCTTTGCCGGCGTGGGCCGCCTTTACGGTAACGCCGCCATGGCCGCACTTTCAACCGCTCACTTTGTGGTTATCGGTTTAGGGGGCGTAGGCACCTGGGCCGCAGAGGCGTTAGCGCGTTCTGGCGTGGGTGAATTAACATTAATTGAACTCGACGATATTTGTATCACCAACACTAACCGCCAGTTACACGCGCTCACAACACACATTGGGCAGTCTAAAAACCACGTAATGGCCGACCGCTTACTCGCGATTAACCCCGATATTAACGTGCATTGCGTGCACGATTTTCTCACCAAAACAAATATTGGCGATTATATTGGCGAACAGCATCATATAGTGCTGGACGCTATGGATTCGGTGCATGTTAAAGCCGCACTGGCGGCCTTTTGTAGCCGACATAAAAAACGTTTAGTCACGTGCGGCTCTTCAGGAGGAAAAACAGACCCCAATCGTATTCGAGTTGACGATCTCGGCTGCACCCAAAGTGACCCACTTCTGGCAAAAATGCGTAACCTCCTCTACCACTCACATAATTTCGCACGCAGTAAAAACCGGCGCTTTCGCATTGATGCGGTCTATTCCGATGAGCAAATGGTATACCCCAAACCCGACGGCTCTGTTTGTGGTAATAAACAGTTTTTACAAGACGGCGTAAAACTCGATTGTGCCGGTGGATTCGGTTCGTCCGTAATGGTAACGGGCAGTTTTGGCTTTGCGGCGGCGTCAAAGGCAATTGAACGTTACTTGAATACGCTATAAGCTCGCACGCGATCTCTTTCGCACTCTAGCGACGTAAGCCACATATTTAAAAGGCCTCTCTATGCACGACATCAAACTCACCAAACAACCGATAGAACTCTATAAAATTCTCAAATTTTCAGGATTGGTCGCCAGTGGCGGTGAAGCAAAAGCTGTCATTGTTGATGGCCAAGTATCGGTAAATGGGGTGGTAGAAACGCAGAAAAGTAAGAAAATTGTTGCTGGCGATACCATTACGTTAGGGGATGAAACGCTCAACATAAGCGTCGAATAAACCTGCCACAAGACCTATTGCAGCAACTCGCTACTCATATTTTAGGCCGCGCACCTCGAATACGACAAAACAAAGGCTCTACACTTACCGACCGCACTAGCAGGCTAACCGCGAGAACAAACGCAACGTATTGTTGCGTGTTGCTACCGCGATGTCGGCTGTACTTACCTGCCTCAATACTGCCAATTCCTGCGCAATTTCGGGCAAGTACTCTGGGCTATTCACCTGCCCTTGCTTCCCTTGCAATGGCATATCTGGCGCGTCGGTTTCCAATAACAAGCTTTCTAGTGGCATCGCTGTAATGGCTCTGCGCGTTTTCGCTGCGCGCGCATAGGTAATAGTGCCCCCCACCCCAAGATAAAAGCCCCGCTGCCAATATTGCTGCGCGAGCTCGAGGCTTCCGCTAAAAGCATGAACAACCCCGGTTAATCCCGAAAATTTGTTGATACATTGCACCAGTTCGTTATGTGCTTTCACGCAGTGCACAATTAAAGGCATTTGCCTCTCGACCGCAATCGCACAGTGCCATTCCAGTACCGCGACTTGATCTTTTAGGGGAATATTGCGTGTTGCATCTAAACCACACTCACCAATGGCTATACACGAAGGCTGCGCCACATGCGCGTGCAGCGCCTCTCGAAAACGTTCACAACGGCGAAAATAAGACGAATGGGGAGGCTCGCTGGCCGGCACACCATCACCTATTACCGAGTCTATCCACCACGGGTGTATGCCCACACCGTAATGCAGCACAGGGTTGTGCTCACACAACTGCTGCAGCGTGTTCCATTGGGCGGGCGAAGTGCCCGGCATCACAATATGCTGAACACCGCGTTCATCACACCGGCGCAAGATTGCCGTGCGCTGTGACGTAAACACATCGAAATCAAAATGACAGTGGCTATCAATAAGCAAAGGGGAAACGCTCGCACAATCTCAGGCAGAACGTCTGAGTGTGACAAAAAATGATGGCGAGCGCTAGGCGTTGATTGCTAGGTATTACCCGTTACTGAGATCTTTCTAACGTAAGGCTCAACCCGTTACGCGCAGTGCCGCGACCGATTCGTTCAGCGAGGCAACATCGGCATTGATTGCATCGGAAAAGCTACGCACATTGGACGCCACCTGAGATGTTTCCATTGCAGAGTCGGATATCGACGTAATATTACGGTCTATTTCCGTTGCGACATTAGACTGCTCGTGGGCAGCCGTTGCAATCAGCGTTGTCATCTCTTGAATATTACTCACGGCATCCACAATTTTTTGCAGCTCTTTATTGGCGTCCCCCATTTTTTCTGCACCCTCTTGCGCCGCGCTGGTGCTTTTACCCACCACAGAAACCGCCTTTGTGGTTTGATTTTGTAAACGCTCGATAATGCGTTGAATCTCTTCGGTAGACGTTTGAGTTTTTTGCGCCAGCGTACGCACCTCGTCAGCCACCACCGCAAACCCTCGGCCTTGCTCACCCGCACGCGCCGCTTCAATGGCCGCGTTTAGTGCCAGTAAATTCGTTTGCTCTGCGATACCGGTAATAACCGTTAACACCTTGCCAATTTCTTGCGCATCTAAATCCAACTGCTGCATAACACCTACAGCACCATCAAGGTTTTGCGACATATTGGCGATATTCTCGAACGACATTTCGACCACACGGTAACCGCTACCGGCATCCACATTCGCTTTACCGGCACTGGTGGCGGCTTCTGCTGCATGACTTGCCACTTCATTAACGGTCGCCGACATTTCATTCATCGCGGTCGACACCTGCTCCAATTCACGATTTTGCTTGCCCATAGAGGCTTCGGAGTTCTGCGCTGCTTGCCCTAAAGAACCTACCTGACCAGAAATGTTGGCCGTCAAGGCTTTTACGCGTGTTACCACATCCCCCACGCGTTTTATCATATTGTTATAGGCCGAAAACATTTGGCCTACTTCATTATCACTAGAGACTTCATCAATCGATTGTGAGAAATCGCCATTCGCAACCCCCAATAGACGTTCACGTAACAAGTGAATTTGCGCCATTAACCAATACATGCCTAGAACCTTAGCCGCAAGAGCGATGACGATAATCGCCAAACCCGCAAACAACGTAATGAGCTCGTTGGTTTTAAGCGAACGATTCGAGGACTCAGCGATCATTGTCACAGCAGTACTCATTTCGCTTAATGCGTTGAGGCTCTCGCTGTTTATCTTGGCTAATTCTTCTGTATTTTTCGACCGAATATACGCTGCAACCGTTAATTTATATTGCCGCCACACTCTCTCGACTTCTTTCAGTTGGGCGAGGACTTCGCTTGTGGGTATCGCAATACCCGCGCGCTTATTGCCCATCATTAAATCACGGTGCGACCGCTCAAACTCTGTAATCGTTTCTTGAACGACGCTTTGGGGCTCGGCTTCATTCGCCACCAGAAAAGCTTCCTTCGCCAAACGCTGCGTTAACATGCGCTGACGTCCCGCTACATCCACCGTATCGGCGGTGATGTCCAAGGTCAGATACATAGAGCCCGTAGAAATTACGGCCAATACAATTATCAGTAAAAACGATAGCGAGAACTGGCCTTTGATCGTTCTAATTCCCAATGACCTTACAATCCCATTTAACAGATATGCCAACTGATAACGCATTACAAACCTCTTTGCTAATTAACTTTTACACGTTGCTGTGGGGCGCCGCCAATAAAGGGCGGCTATGCTGTCAAAAGTATAGGCACCACGGTGACTTTTGCTTAAATTCCGAGAAAAGTACGCTTAAACCCCAGCGCACAGAACACTCGATTTATTTGTCATACAAGTTATAATCCGTGCCATACATTCACGAATAAGGGTGCAATTAATGAATCGACTCCTACGCATGGCCATTTCAGCCTGTCTCATCTCTAGCGGGCTCCTCTGCAGTTTGGCCGCCACAGCCAACATCACCGTCACAATTGATACTGGAAATGCTGGTGCGACCATCCATCGCAATATCTACGGTCAATTCATGGAGCACCTTGGCCGAGGTATCTACGAGGGTGTTTGGGTGGGAGAAGACTCTAAAATTCCGAACGAAGACGGTTACCGCAGCGATGTACTCGCAGCACTTAAAGACCTACAGGTTCCCTTACTACGCTGGCCCGGCGGATGCTTTGCCGACGAATACCACTGGAAAGATGGTATTGGCCCGCACAATAAGCGCCCCGTAACCATTAATACCACTTGGGGTGGTGTAGAAGACGACAACGCCTTTGGTACACATGAGTTTTTTGCACTAGCTGAAAAGCTCGATGCAGAAGTGTATATCAACGCTAATTTAGGCACCGGCACCCCACAAGAAATGGCCGCATGGTTGGAATACATGACGGCCGAAGGCCAATCCACACTGGCGAATTTACGCCGAGCCAATGGCCGAGATGAACCGTGGCGGGTGCACTATTTGGCGATAGGTAACGAAGCATGGGGCTGCGGCGGTACCATGACACCAGAATATTACGCCCATCTCTACAAGCACTATGCAACCTTTGCCAAAACCCCCGAAAATAACCGCCCAATTATGATTGCCAGCGGTGGCCACACTGCACAAACCGAATGGACCCAAACCTTAATGGAGCAAGTGCCCGAAACGTGGAGCATGCGCATGAATGCCATTAGCCATCATTACTACACCTTGCCTACCGGCGACTGGGATGTACACGGGCGCGCACTAGCCTTCGGCGAAGATGAGTGGTTTTCCACCTTAGATAACACACTGCGTATTGAAGACTTCATCAAAACCAATATCGCTATCATGGATAAACACGACCCTGAGAAAAAAGTGGGGTTTTATGTCGACGAATGGGGCACTTGGTACGATGTTGAACCCGGCGATAACCCCGGTTTTTTATATCAACAAAATACATTGCGTGATGCCGTACTGGCAGGCCTGAATTTAAATATTTTTCATGCCTATGCCGAACGTGTACAAATGTCGAATATTGCGCAAATGGTGAATGTGCTGCAGGCCATGATCCTCACCGATAAAGAAAAAATGTTGCTAACGCCCACTTACCATGTCTTTAAAATGTATATTCCCTTCCAAGATGCAACCTCGTTTCCGGTCAGCATTAAAGGTGATAAAGGTTACGCGTTTGGCGACAAGAGCATCCCCAATGTGAGCGTCTCTGCCGCACAAGATAAAAACGGCAATACGTGGTTAGCCTTAGTGAACACCAACCCTCATCACGCAAGCGACGTCACAGTTGCCGCTGGCCAAACCTTCTCGTCTGCCGAAGGCCACGTACTTACGTCCTCCGCAACCGATGCACACAACACCTTTGAAAAGCCCAACGCCATCGCACCACAAGCGTATTCCGCAACGGCTAAAGGTAAAAAACTGGTCTTAACACTGCCAGCAAAATCCGTAGTGGTGGTGCAACTACAATAACCGCGTTTTTTATAACGCAATGGACCTACTCAGGTCGTCTGCATAAACGATCTGAGTAGAACAGGTTATCGCTTCGCCTTACACCTAAAGAATTTCCCCTTTAGATTGCCTCTCATCCCTGTGTCGCCCCAGCATGACATTCTCACGACTATACTCGCCCCGTCACCAAAGCTTCATACCACTGTTACACAATCGTCATCCCTGTTATTGACACTAGGTTGCAATAATAACCACACTGATCGTGGAGTTTCCTATGTCCGTTGCAAACCCTATACGTGCACGCACAGTCTGGATATCAGATATCCATTTAGGTTTTAAAGACTGTAAAGCCGATTATCTCTACTCATTTCTCTCATCGCTCAACTGCGACACCTTGTATCTAGTGGGCGATATTGTGGATTTATGGTCTCTGAAAAAAAAGATATTTTGGCCCCAAGAGCATTACCATATTCTATTAAAACTGTACGAACTCGCCGACAACGGCACACGCGTTATCTATATTCCCGGCAACCACGACGATCCCTTACGGCGTTTCGATGGACAAAAATTTGGGCCCATCGAAATTATGCACGAACACACTTATCAAACCGCCACTGGAAAAACATTTTGGATATTGCATGGTGATGCGATGGACACCTATATGCAGTACGATTGGATCACTCAATTCACAGGTGATATTGCCTATAATTTTTTGCTCTTTCTAAATCGGTGGGGTAACCGATTTCGCCGGCTCTTTGGCATGCCGTACTTTTCACTTGCAGGCCAGATTAAAAGCAACGTGCAAGGAGCCCGAAAAGCCATTGAACGCTATAAAAACCAGTGTATTCACGAGGCGCGCGCGCAGGGGTATGACGGCGTGATTTGCGGTCACATCCACTCATCTGATTTAGATACCCGTAATAATTTCACCTATGCCAATACAGGCGATTGGATAGAAAGCTGTACCGCCCTCACCGAAGACTATTCAGGGCAGCTCCGGCTACTGCATTTTGCAGACAAAGTAGAGTGGCAAGAAACGCCCCAAAACACTACCAAAAACAGCGCGGCGGCTTAGGTAGCCTCACCGCACAGCCTTCTACCCTGTCATACATATTTAGCGAGCGGGAACCGCTTGGGTTCCCTTTTCAAGATTTAATCGTACCCAATACCTTTCCTTTTGTAACGAAAAAAACCCCGATTTTTGACCGGGGTTTTTAAACACCTATCCGTGCGCGATAAGTGCGTTACAATATTCCTTTAATATTTGTACTTCACACTCACGCTGTAAGAACGCCCTACGGCTTGTTCAAAAATATCAACGTCGCCTTGCTGAATGACTACAGATTCGCCCAATAAATTTCTCGCTTTTAATTTAATTGTCCAATTATCCGTTGGAAAATAGGAGTAAGAAAAATCAACCGCGCTAAAAGGCTGTTCGTAAGCATCGGGGTCATCGCCAACACCAGCAGAGTAAATTCTCTCACCCGCAACATTGTAAACCACAGTAGCAGCATGTGCGCCGTCATCAGAGTCATACCCCAATTGAATGTTGGCAACGTATTCCGATGCGCCACGCAATGGGCGAACACGATTGGTAACCGATACTTCTATATCATCACCAACAATTAACTCAGAATCGGCTAGCGTCACGTTACCGGCAATAAAGAACGCATCCAGATTATCGTTAAGCGTCCCTAAGTGGCTTAACCACTCCGCTTCTATACCGGAGATAACACCACTTTCCGCATTCTCAATTGTCGCGTTTAAAGAATCTTCTGTTCCTGTATCGAGAAAATATTCAAGCGGATTTTGAATATCTTTGTGGAATAACGACAACGTAAGGTTATCGCCGGAACTAAAAAACCATTCGGCTCGAAAATCTAAATGGGTGATGCCCGACTGAATCGCATCGGGGTTACCACTCACAATATTGCCGGTGAGCGGGTCCTGATAACTCGCCGGTGCAATCTCTCTTAAATCTGGCAGCACAACCGTTTCACTCGCTGAAAAACGCAAATTGAAATCATCTGCCCAAAAATCTTGCCGCGAATAGGTTAATGCCAGTGACGGATAGACGTCATCTAAACGAAAAAGGCTCGAGGGCACTTCGCCGGTCTCTAAGTGTGTCACGTCACCCACGTCTATACGGTTACCCTTTACCCTATAAGGGTAGTATGCACCACTGAACTGTTTGTAATCCTCATAACGCGCACCCAGCACCATGCGAACCGTGTCATTCCAAAAAAAATCGGCTGTACCAAAAAAAGCATCGGTTGTGGTCGCGGCCACATAACTTCTCGACAAACCATCCTGATAAATAAGTTGGTAGCCGTATTCTGGATGTGCAATATTGTCATCCGATAATATTGTCGAGAGATCACTCGAACCGCCTAGCAAAGAAGCATCAGCGGCCGAAGAATCCGGCCCAATCGAAAGATCTAACTGTTCGTAAGTACGGGTTTTACGATCGTACTTGCCACCACCGGTTAGGTTAATCGCCCAGGTGTTGGTATTAATCGGCAAGCGTAGTTCAAAACCACGGCTCTCAACGGTATCATCCAAATCGGTATAGCGCACGTCAACCATACGTTGCTTTCGGACGAGTCTCGCAGCCGATATTGCGTTCGTCTCGAGATTACGTGAAATACTGGCTTCAATATTAGTCTCGGAGGGAATGTCCGTCGTGGCCGTTGCATCGGAGAAAAACCAATCAAACTCTAAGTCGTCGATAAATGATAATTCAAGGCCCAACGCCTCACTGGTATCGTACCCATACCGGTGGCTACCGGTTATCTGATTAATATTCAGCTCTCGCTGCTCGTATCTAAAATCATATTCTTGAAAACCTTGCCCCGTAGAATAAGAGGCCGTGGTATTGTATTTTTGTGCAATTGAGACTTCATCGTCGGTGTTACGTAACACCATATTTTTCGACTCGATAAGGTGCTCATCACTCCAGCTAACACCAAAATTTAAAGTACCGGTGGCGCTCACATTATGTGTGGTGCGCGTACTTTCTTTAAACTCTTCAGCCGGATCATTGTAGATTCGATTAACCCGTTCGTTAGTACGGTAGCCGCTGTCGTAATCAGCCGTCGCCAATACTCCAAACTGAAAGTCCCCGCCAATATCGTAACGATTTCCAAGATTAAGGCTAAAGCCTTTGTCAGACAGGTCATGGCTATCGGTCGAAATTGAAAGGTTTCGATAGAGACTGCTCGCCAGCCGCGTATTTATATCGGCTGCTTGCGCATCGGAAACGGGGCTGCCGGCACGCGCGAACGTTGCCTGAATGGAATCGGGGCTTACACTAGGTTCACTCGCATCAATAGACGGAAAAAAAGTATTCAATGCGCTCGCCACACCCGACGATAACGCTCGTGTGCCGTCGTCCTCTCCCCAATTGTCATCGCTGCCGCCGCTATAACTTAAACCTTCTTCCGATAAGCTGTGTATTCCGCCGCTCAGTTCAAACGCAATTACCACATCCTGCGGTATACCGTTGGTACGGATATCGATATTGCCACCACCAAATGTGGCCGGGTTTTTAGCCGAGTAAGCTTTCTGTACGGCAATAGATTCTATAATGGACGCGGGAAAAATATCTAACGGTAAAACGTTTCGAGTTAAGTCTGGCGATGGTACGGTTGCACCATTTAAAAGAGAGCTTGAATAGCGTTCACCTAAACCTCGTACATACACATACTTGCCATCGACAAGCGTGACACCTGGCACTCGCTTTAATGCAACAGCAGCGGTTGAGTCGCCGATACGCGTCATTTGTTCTGAGCCCAAAATATCAACAGCAATGTCCATTTCCATGCGTTCAGCAACACGATCCTGTGCTGAGCTCCGTAACCGCCCTAGCACCATCATTTCTTCAATAGCTTGCGTTGGAACGGCAATCGTTTCTACATCACCCTGAGCATAAACTATTGACGAGACAGCCAAACTAAGCGCACTCACGGAGAAAAGTGAGCCAAGCCATACATTGGATTTTTTTGAATTTTTTTTCATCTTAATCAACCTTCGATTACCAAGATTTAAAGATGCCTGTTTTCAATAAAAAAGGCGCCGTATGGCGCCCTCTCATAAACGGCTTTCTTTCAGAACACTTTTTATCTAGAGAAAATTATTCGAACCAAAGCGCTTGACCGCGATTACCGTCGTGTAAGCCATAAGTCCAACCTGCCGTCCAATCGTCTGACGCCACGACGGCTCCCACATGAGTAACGGCTGTGTCGAAGGCAACCACATTGCCATCGACAACCATCTCAGCCAGTGGTAAAGAATAAAAGCCATTTAGTATATTTAAGTTACCCGCATTCGGTGGTGTAGTGCCATCGTCTGCTACGTTTAATGCTACAACGTTATCCTGAGCTTCTAGAAAAGCTTGACCGGTGATTGCACCGTATTCGGTGCCCGCCGTAAGAACAAAATCACCTGAACGCGATTTTTGAGCCGCAATATCGGCGCAGGCAAAAATAGTGGTGTTGATATTCACTAACCCGTTACCGGCATTTGAAAGGTCTTCCGAATCTTCGAGCTGAAAACAGTAGTTCGTAAAATCAAGATTACCCGCATCGATTGCGTCGCCAGCACCATCAGTGGTTGCATCTACGCTGTACGCAGTGGTTACAATGGAACGATTCAGTGTAAGGTGATGTGCTTCTTCGGCATTAATACCCGCACCTGGGTCCGAGTTACCCGCTACACTGGGGCCTTTCGCACTGGAGATACACGTTAAGTTATTAATAACCGCTTTACCTACATAACCGTTGGTAATATTTGTACCTTTTAAGCTACTGGCAGAACCATCCGACTCTACACAATGCGCCCCGGTTTTGGTCATCTCACCCACTGCGCCGCCTTGAATAATGAGGGCGTTTTGAATGGTGCCATAGTAACCATGATCCAAGTCGATAGAATCGTCCTGAACATACATTGCGACATAGTTTGTAAGGTTTGCACCACCGCCGAAGAATTCCACACCATCATCTTTGTTGGCATAAATTTCTAGGTTACTTAACGTCGTACCGCTACCCACAGCACCAAAGGTGATGCCGTTTAGTTCGTTGCCTGCCGTAATTTCAAAACCCGCATGCTTAACCACAACATAACGTAACGTGCCCGAATTATCCGACGGTACCGTTCCACCGAAATGCTGTGAACGCGAACCTTCAGTACCTTCAACCAGTTTGGAACAATCTTCGCCCGTCACTAAAGCTAAGCCCGTATCACTGTAGTCCCAACCTGCTTCGTACTGACACGAATTAGTAAAACCAAAACCGTTAATGATCATACCGCCCCACGTCTGTACGTCTTCAGCGCCAACAGAGCCGTTAACGTCAACTTCTGAGGTAAATGTGACGGGCATATCCGCGGTTCCAACAGCCTCAATACGAGAGCCTCGAGAAATTGCAATAAAGTCTTCCGAGTTCTGGAGCGCAACCGTCACTCCTGCGCGTACATTTAGCGTTGGTCCGTCTCCGCCTTTCTCGATGCCTGCAGCGGTTGCATCTGCAATAGTGTCGTAGTTTTGACCTACGAATACGCTACCCGCAAAAATATGTGCGCCTTCACCGATATTCGCCAGCGTAATACTGGTGAGAATCGGGTTATCAAAATCAACAAACGATTCACTGTAGATACAGTTAACACCATCCACTTGACCTTCTTGGCGAACACCATTTTCGTCATTATAGAAAGCACACGAGAAATCGGGGCCAGAATTTACTGGTGTCGTCGTGTTATTGCTATTAGCAATGGAATTATCATTAACCACACTATTGTTCTGCGCTTCGATAACAATATCGCCACCGCCGCAGGCAACCAACGATGCAGATACTGCGATTAAGCCAACTAAGCTTTTCATTTTCATAAAGTGAACTCTCTCTAAAAGACGTTACAAAATGTGAATTAACACAACATCGCGCTCGACATGTTTCCACAACGAACGCCCAATTCTTACGCTGCGTAAATAAATTCTACGAGCGTGTGCGCTTGATCGCTCTGCAAGAGCAAACACTCAAAAATATTCACGATTCAGGTGATACTTGCCTCGCTGAGAGTATTGTCATCGTTGTAGCGCTCGCCCCCATAATGACGCGTCTACAATCTAAGCTGGCGCGCATATACTTTCGTTTTTTTGTTACCGAAATATGACACTAATATGATGCTTGCATGACAAGGCATTGTATTTTGGAAGGTTCACAATAAAGATAAGAGGTAGGCACAGGCTACAATGGTAACGTGTTACACCTAGGCTGAAGGTACGGCACTTTTGTAGAACAGCATAATCGGCAGCAGAGAGTATTGAGTAACCACAAAACTCTCGCGGCTATACCATCAAGAAATTGATCACAGCCTAATGGCTATGCTCGTTTAAGCACTATTTTGGCGCGACGGGGGAATTATTCTATTTGTCACAAAAATGTCACAAAGCTTCTTTATGTTGTGCGCCACGACCGCTATTTATTTCACATGATTTATCTCCATTTCAAGCCTATGCAGCGATCGACTAATTATTGATCCGACGACTACAATAGAAGTATCCCAATGAAAAAATCTGTATTACTTTTCGCAGCGCTATGCGTTTGGACCTTGATGCCACGTCACTTTTCACATGCCGACAATTATTTTCCAACAGGAACCGAAGGGTTACTCTTCACCGTACAAGGATCCAACACTATTGGTGCGCACCTGGCTCCCGCATGGGCACATGCATGGCTGCAACAAAAAGGCGCAACCAATGTCATGACCCAACCTACATCTGTTCAGAACGAAATGTTTGTGACAGGGAATATACAAGGTAAAAATGTCACTATCGCTATTCACGCCCACGGCTCAAGTACTGGGTTTATAGGCCTGCTGAATGGTTCAGCAGACATAGCAATGGCCTCACGCAGCATTAAAGAAAAGGAAGTGATAGCGTTAAAAGATTACGGCGATATGCGCAGTTTTTCGGCAGAGAATATAGTAGCCATCGATGGTCTTGCCGTTATCGTCAACCCGACCAACCCTGTCGACCAATTACCGGTTGAAACCGTTGCTCAGATATTTTCCGGCGAGATAAAAAATTGGCGTGAAGTGGGAGGGCCAGATCGCGCCATTCGGCTCTACGCACGAGATGAACAATCGGGAACATGGGATACGTTTAAAAATTTGGTCTTCTCCAAACGCTATTCACTCTCTGCTAACGCAAAACGGTTTGAGTCCAACGATATGCTTTCCAAAAATGTTGCGAATGATCCTTCTGGCATTGGTTTTGTTGGTTTAGCATCGGTTAATACTGCGAAGGCTCTTGCCATTAACGATAACAATACCCGTGCGCTAAAACCTGACGTTATCTATGTAGCAACAGAAGACTACCCTCTTTCACGACGCCTCTACTTATATTCACCTGAACAGATTAAAAACCCGTTAGTTGACGATTTTATCGCGTTTGCTCATAGCCGTTCAGGTCAGGAGATAGTGGAATCTATAGGGTTTGTTTCGCAAAACCCTACACCACTTAAGGTAGAAAAACTTAACGGGCCCGATGAATACCGACAATTAACTCAGTATGCAGAACGCTTATCCATAAACTTTCGGTTTAAAGAAAATGACGCTGCACTGGATAATAAAGCTCGCCAAGATATCACGCGCATTACACAGTATATTAAAAACAACGATCCCTCGAATATTAAAGTACAGCTGGTGGGGTTTAGCGATACCGAAAATACCAATAGTCGAGCAGACATTCTCTCACGCTTACGTGCGTCGGCGGTGAAAATTGCCCTTTTTCGAAACGGCATAGCCAGTGAACCCGTACTCGGTTACGGCTCTAATGTTTTAGTTGCGAATTCGAGAGGGAGTAGCCGCGACAAAAACGACCGAGTAGAGGTGTGGATTTTTGACAATAAACCGACATCATTGACACCCAGAACCGGTCAGAACTTAGTCGTCAATATTGGTAATCTATAATTACGTACGGATAATGACCGCTCGCAAGCGCAATGTTTGACACGCCTTTAAAGCGCATTAAACGTTGCGTATTAGTTTCGTAAGCAACATCAATCGGTTTCAGTAGTAATGCCAAAAAGCGATTTTTAAGGCGTAGCCGAAAACACGTGTGCGTTAGGTTTTCACATGGCACGGTATAAACACTGAGCGCCACCGTGGCCTGTCGAGTGGGCACCACGTAGTGAAATATTTTTGTTTTATTATCGATAAGGCTTTGCCAGTGCTGCTTTATATAGTAATCAAATCCCGCGTCGATAACCGTTGAGTCGCTAAACAATAACGGTACTTTACGTTCTTCTGTATCGTGTCCTTTTTGATACGCCACAATTACTTGGCTATCGACAGCTTCGCTCACACCCTCACTATCACTATCACGGGTATTAACGCGTAGCTTTCGAATGCTAAACGTCTCAGCTATACGGTCATTTTTTTGATACACATCTGGCGCTATTGGCGTTATAGAATAGTCGAGTTCTTTCACACTGAAGCTATCACCGTCGCCATCTCTATAAACGACAGAGTGCCAACCATCCTCGTAGACAATGTGTTCCTCTGTATACAACGGTTTGCCACTGGCAACCTCTGTGGCAACACCGGTTATACGGTACGACTGCGTTGAGTCAAAATGCTGTATCTGAGGCGTATGGGCCACTGCCATATGAGAAGTAAACACTAAACAAAACGCCCCTGCTAAGCTACGCACGAAGCTTATCCTCGGCCACCACAGCGGCTACGGTTTTGGCAATACGCAAAAATTGCGGTAGCATTATTGACCACATTAGCCCTTCAATAACCAACAACCCAATAACCGGTAGCGAGAAGACAGACCCCGAAAGCAGTGCGCCAAAATAGTAACTAAAGGGAACAACAACAAAACCCACGACTATGGCAAGCAAGGGACGCGAATATAACCAAGCCAAACTATACAAAAGCGTGCTCGCAAAACACAACCAAATACACAATAGCCATATGGGCGCTAAAGCAACCGTAACAGGCCCAAAATTTGCGAACGCCCAAGCGCCACTAAAATGAATAATACCGATAGAGGTAGCAACACTGTCGATAAGCCAGCCGGTTAAAGCGATAGCCGCTATAAACTGCCATTCAAATTTATGGCGAATATACACAAACCCGTGAACAATAAAGAAGCAAACCGTCACCGCAATAGCAATGATATTATTACCCATTGCCAATAAAAACCATGCCACCTGAAAGAGCACCGCATTGAGCAACATAGCCTGAAAGTTTGACATCAGAATGCGCTCTAATGCCTGTAGCTGGGTTTGGCGAATAACAATTGGCTTGTACTAATTACGCGCTCACGAAACCCGCCTTCGCAATAGCACAAATAAAATTCCCACATGCGGCAAAAGCTATCGCTAAAACCCAGCGCTTTCACATCGTCGATTCGCGTTTGGAAACGATCATGCCAATCGGCTAGTGTTTTGGCATAGTCTTGGGTAATATCCTGCAAACCGATAATTTGCATATCCGTATGCTGGGAAACACACTGTGCAATGACTTCATTAGACGGCAAACAACCACCAGGGAAAATATATTGCTTGATAAAGTCGGTAGATTTACGCGCGTAGTCGTAGCGTTGATCGGGAATAGTGATAGCTTGTATTAACATCATTCCATTATTGGCCAGCAAACTACTGCACTTGGCGAAATAATTTCTGTAAAATTCAAACCCTACCGCTTCTATCATTTCTATCGACACAATTTTTGAGTATTGGCCTTCTAGATCGCGATAGTCTTCTAGCAATAAGGTTATTTTGTTGTCTAACCCCTTATGTTTAACTTTTTCTTTTGCGAAGTCATACTGCTCTTTCGATATCGTTGTTGTTGTAACCTTACACCCATAATGTTCAGCGGCATACATAGCCATACCACCCCAGCCCGTACCAATTTCCAATAGGTGGTCATGCTCGGTTAGCTTAAGTTTTCGGCAAATAGTCTCGAGTTTATTGACAGAAGCCTGCTCTAAACTCGTCGTTTTCTCGTTGTATATTGCGGAAGAATACATCATGGTTGGGTCTAGAAAAAGGCTAAAAAAATCATTGCCTAAATCATAATGTGCCGCAATGTTCTTACGAGAACCCGACAGTGTATTGTTATTCAGTTTGTGCCCGATATTGAGAAGTAAACGGCTATACCAAGGCCGTTCGGCATTGAACTTACTGAGCCACTGGATATTAAGCACCATTAAACGAATAACGGAGAGAAGATCGGGTGTAGACCACGCATTGCGCATATAGGCTTCGCCAGAGCCTACGGTGCCATGAAAAAAGAAATCGAAATAGGTTGATAGGTCATGTACTGTAATATGCGCAACCACAGCTGCGGTTGCCTGCGACTCACCAAAACTATGAATACCACTTTCGTCTTCAATCGTTAGGTGGCCTACCTGTATTTTCGCGCACGCTTTTAATACGATATTACGTGAAAAATTATCGGTTATACCTAACTTTGGTTTGTTCAACGTTTTCACTTGGCTAATGTATTCCACACATCCCTCACTATCACCTTGTTGTTAACATTTTCCAACTTAAGAAAAACGGCCTTAAGTAGAGAATACTATATTTTTTTCTGCGTTTTATATCGATATATTGGCAGTCTTTTTAAGAGGAGTTTTAACGCTTGCCAATAGATAGACAGACATACTTTTAACGTCATAAAGGGGTACGTTATCAATACTGTATTTAAATTATTTTTAGTGGCTTCTACATACTTGAGTGTCAAGTTTGCATAAAAAACATTTTCTCCAGAAGGGTCTCCATTACTGCCCTTGTAACCGCTGGTGAGCGTTACAGCAATACGTTCTCCCGGCTTGTTGGCTTTTAACGCGTACTGCATTTGCATAGGATGAAAAGGCGATACATGAAAATCTTTATCAAAATTAATACGTTGTAGCGTCGTCATTGGATCGCATTTTAGAACATAGGAATGGCGGTTATTCCAAGGCGTATTGGTCACCTCCAACAACATTGCTTGAAGCCTTTTTTCGGTATCAAAGCAATAATAGAGTGTAATGGGGTTAATAATAAATCCGAAGTATCGTACATTGGTTAATAGTGTTACGTCACCACTCAAATTTAACCCGAGTGTTGCGTTGACCTTGCGGAGCACACTGTCTTTTAACGGTACCGAAGGGTCACCATAATAGTCTTCTCGTTTATATCTCGCCAATGACCAATGAGTATTGGACCACCAACGACTTTTTGCGAAAAAACTGTCCAAACGATCTAAATTGAGATACACCATAAAAACGGCATAACGAAACTGATGCAGCTTTGGCGCAAAACGTTTGTGCGATACCCACCCCTTAAAAATCGCGTTATCCACTAACAGACTCGAGGGAGAGGACGCGTTAGGGGGGTTATTTTTCATCGTCTCTGTGACACTAGGTTGTGACATCACCAATGAACCCCTAAACCGCCGGCAACACGAATACCGCTATAACAACCATCTTCATGAAAACCATTCCGCCAGTAGGCGCCACAAAACCAAGTATTTTCTATACCATTAATTTCTTGCCAACGCTGCTGTGCAATAGAGCTTTCTAAGCTAAACACCGGATGTGCGTAACGGTATTCACCCACAATTTTGGCCTCATTAATTTTTTCTTGTGCATTGAGCGATACAACAAAGGTATCGTCAGTTTTAAGGCCCTGTAAGATATTCATGTTATAACTTAGCGTAGCAGGCTCGTCGCTGCGATTACCGAGATGATAATTCCAAGCACTCCATGCACGTTTCGACTTCGGCAACATTCGCTCGTCGGTATGCAATATAACGCTGTTTTCACGATAGGGAATCGCGCCAAGAATTTTTTGCTCTAAAGCCGAAGGCTCATCCAGTAACGCTAACGCTTGGTCGCTGTGGCAAGCGAATACGACTTGATCGAAATACTGTATTCGACCGTCGTTGAACATAATTTGCACGCTATCATTTAAACGTTTAACGCATCGTATATTCGCATTTAATACAATGCGGTCTTTTAAATGCTCAGTGATGGGCTTTAAGTAACTTTTCGAGCCACCTTTTAATACACGCCACTGCGGCCTATTTTTGATACTCAGCAAGCCATGGTTTTTAAAAAACCTTACAAAGAAGAGTAAAGGAAAATTTAAGACTTCCTCTAATGTTGACGACCAGATAGCACTGCCCATTGGAATAAGGTAGTGGCTTGCAAATAATGGTGAATAACCTTTGCTTTGCAGGTATTCGCCCAACGTTGTCGACGAATCTAAACGATGATTCTCTAAATCAATAATCGCTTCACGATTAAAACGTACGATTTCCTTTAGCATTTTGAGGTACGGCACATTCAACGCATTGCGACGCTGGGCAAACAGCGCATTAAAGCCACTGCCACCATATTCCAATCCCGTATTCTTGCAGCTGACGCTAAAGCTCATAGCGGTGGGCTGGGATTCAACCCCCAAAGTATCCAGCAAACGAATAAAGTTAGGGTACGTCCAATCGTTGTACACGATAAAACCCGTATCAATCGCGAACGACTGCCCCTTGTGGTCTATATCAATAGTAGCCGTGTGGCCACCAATACGGTCCGCTTTTTCAAATAGGGTTACTTCATATTTTTGCCGCAGTAAATAGGCACAGGTTAAACCCGATATACCGCTGCCGATAATGGCTACATTCACGCTATACCTCCGGTTCGTGAGATGAATGGGCTTTTTTAGGCTGCTGTATTGCCAGCCATAGTCTGGGCATTTGTCTTGCGAACCATAACAATAGAGCTAGGCGCTTGGGGAAAACATAACGTGGTTGGCGTTTTTGGGTTGCGACTAGAATACGTTTGGCGGCGTCATCAGCGGTACAAATAAAGGGCATTGGAAAGGGGTTCTTTGCGGTAAGCGGCGTTTCGATAAAGCCGGGCAATATAAGACTTACATCAATATTGAAGCGTTTCACATCAATGCGCAGACTGTCTAAAAAGTAGTGCAGCGCGGCCTTAGAGGCACCGTAGAATTGTGCTCGCGCAAACGGGGCGAGCGCGGCCTGTGAGCCAATACCTATAATGTGGCCATTGCTAGAGCGCTGGAGAAATGGGAGCGCCAATTCTACCGTGGTGATTGCGCCCAAATAGTTAATGGCCTCTACACGCGCAGCCATAGACCAGTCGGGTGATTCGATATCAAAATATTCACACGTACCGGCGTTAATATACACACGATCCAGCACGTCGGTGTAGCCACGTATTTTCTGTATAGCCCCATCGCGCTCAGCCTCATTGCCCCCTAAGGCGACAAGATCAAAAGCCACTATCTGAATGGTTCCGTTTTTGTTTGCTTCGTCTGTGCGTTTAAATTCTGCGACTAAATCCACGAGCGCAGCGTGATTGCGACCACTTGCAATGACACTATGGCCTTGTTTGGCCAAGCGAAGCGCCATGGCCCGCCCCAAACCAGAGCTAGCGCCGGTAACCCAACTCGTTTCCACTATGGCTTTCACCTTAGCGCACCGAACCACTTATACGGCCTTTGAGCCAACGCGTTGCCTGCCCAATTAACGGTAGATGTTCGTAAAGCATTTCGCCCATATCGTAAACATCTTCGTGATAGTAAATGCGCTCACCAAATTCGATATGGCTTATGCCTCGCACGGCGATGGTGTTGCGCCCTAACTTAGGGTGCGTAAAGTACATATTCCACTTAATATAGGCGCAGCCATTTCCCACTAGCTGGTCCAGGTATTCAAACCGGCCCTGCTCGACATTGGCACACACTCCGCCCATATAAGCATGCAGGTCGTCGAGGCCACGGACTTCGTGAATAGGATCGCGAAAAACAATATTGCCATCATATAAGCTGGCCATATCGTCTAGCCTCAGTTTGCTGATATCACGGTAGAAACCTTTAAAACTTTCTACGACAGGAAATTCATTGATTGGGGGACGTTCCGACATGAGTATTGCTCTCGTATGCTTGATCAAAAATGCGGCATCGTTTGCCTGCAAGCCCTTTCTCTGTTTTACGGTGCTATGGCCGTTGTAGATCACCTTACGGTAGTCACGTAATACGAATTTACCGCCAATAGATCCAAAACACACCTATGCTCCGTATAACCGCTATAACCAACGAGACGTTTGCAGGATAGACCTGAATGAAATCAGCAGAAGCAAAAAAAGCCGAGCAGCTGAAGCTTAGTGATGATATGCAAGCCGTGGGCGAAAACCGCGACCGCCGGGCCTTTGAGAGGCTGTTTGATCACTTTGTGCCAATGTTACGAGCCTTTACCTTGTCTGCCCAGCCTGGTGCTTCGCTGCTGGCTGACGAGGTTGCGCAGGAAGTAATGATTAAAGTCTGGCATAAGGCTCATATTTACAACCCTGCGGTGGCGTCGGTCAATACGTGGATATTCACCTTAGCCCGTAATGCTCGAATCGATTATTTACGTAAAAATAGCCGCCATCAATCGGACATAGACCCAACCAATCTCTGGGACACAATTGTGGACGAAGGCCCAGACCCGTTTCAGGCTACGCAGCAAAAAAGAAATGAGAGTTTAATCTCTAAAGAGCTGGCCCAGCTCCCAGACGAGCAACAGCTCGCACTTCATAAGGTCTACATGGAAGGGAAAACCCATCAAGAAGTGGCACAGGAATTGAGCCTACCGTTGGGCACGGTTAAATCTCGCGTTCGTTTAGCGTTGCGCAAATTGTCTATCAGTATTTCGAGGTAAAAGACGCATGCAATTACATCACCCTTCTCCAGAAATTCTCGCCGATTACGCGTCCGGTAGCGTGCGCCTTAGCCACGCGCTATGCCTAGCGGCTCACCTCGAACATTGCGATGCGTGCCGTCAACAAACACAAAAACTCAGCCAGTTAGGCGCAAGCTTCTTCCAGCAGTTGGCACCGGAAACGACACACCCTGCTCGACTAGAACCATTGAAAGATAAGGTTATGGCGTTACTCGACGAAGAGTCGCCATCACCCGCTATTGTGGACATTCGCCCGAACCTTGATGTTGAGCCCGATCGCTATAACGTGCCAAGGTCGTTGCATCAATTTATACGCGGTGGCTATAGCATCCTAGAGTGGACGACGGTTTCCCCCTCTATAAAAATTGCTACACTGTTAAAAGATAAAGACGGTGCTCAAATTGCGCTCAGTAGAGTAAAGGCCGGCGGCAAGATGCCACATCATCGCCATACCGGTGACGAACTTACAGTTGTTTTAGAGGGGAGTTTTTCAGATGAAGGGGGCATTTACCGTAAAGGCGATTTCATCTCACGCGATAGCCGGCATAAACATAAGCCCGTTGTCACAAAAGATGCTGAATGTATTTGCTTGATGGTTTTAGATGCACCCATAGAATTCACCGGCTGGTTTACTCGATTACTTAACCCCTTGGTTCGTAAAAACCACGCTCAAATATAATTGCCATTGAAGGCCATTTTGTGACAAACACTAACACGCATAGTGAACCCGAAATTACGATTGGTATTAGTGCCTGCCTATTGGGCGAGAAGGTGCGTTTTGACGGCGGCCATAAGCACCATAATTACATTCATCATACACTGGGAAAGTTCTTTCGTTTTTCCCCTTTTTGCCCAGAAGTAGCGATTGGCCTAAGCATTCCTCGGGAGCCTATTAGAATTGTACTGGAAGGCGATAGGAACAACCCCGTACAACGCGTTGTAGGCACTCGAGACCCAACCAAAGATTTCACTCAACCTCTCTTGGAGTGTGGTGACGAACAGCAGCATTGGGTGCGAAATTTATGCGGTTATATTTTTAAAAAAGATTCTCCTAGCTGCGGCATGGAGCGCGTTAAGGCCTACCAGAATGAACAGCCTACGCGTAAAGGGGTTGGTTTATATGCACAGCAAATTATGGCCAACAATCCCTTACTGCCCTGCGAAGAAGAAGGTCGTCTAAACGACACGCAATTACGTGAAAACTTTATTGAACGCGTATATGTATATGCTCGGTGGAAAAAAATAGTAGCCTCCGGCATTAGCGCTCAGGGATTGTTAGATTTTCATAGCCGTCATAAATTTATTATTCTTAGCCACAATCAAAAACGTTATCGCGAGCTGGGCAAGTTACTCTCGAACATTCCTCAAGACAACGTCGAAGCATTTTCCGACGATTATATTCTAGCGGTAATGTCTGTATTAAAGAAACCTTCTACCCGAAAAAACCACATCAATGTATTGCAACATATTCAAGGCTATTTACGCCCTCATTTGGACTGCATTGACAAAAAAGAAATGTTGCAAGCTATAGAAGATTGTCGTTTGAAGGATGCACCGTTAACAATTCCTCGTACACTGCTGCGCCATCACTTTCGTAAACACCCCGATGATTATATCGCTAAATCGTATTATCTTTCTCCCTACCCAGACGAGCTTAACTTTTAGTATTTCGCGTTTGGCCTTCCATAGATTACGTTCGTAAGGCGCGAGGACTCTGCTTAAAAACGCTCTAATCTTTCACGTACGCCAGCGATTTTTCATACAAGCTTACCGTCATTCCCCGAAACGTTGGGCATAACGCTAATACATTTTCGTGCTGCTCTAACCGCGCCGCCTCTTCTAATTCTTTAGCAACCTGCTGTAACGGTCTAGCCATTAACTGGCCGGCACTGCCCTTAATGGAGTGCGCGATAAAACCGATAGCATCGGTATCTTTGTTATCAACCGATAGATCGAATTGAGCAATAACGGTATCCATTCGACCATTAAACGATTTTAGCAGTAGTTTTACTCGATCATCTCGGCCTTTGAGGCTCGAAAGAAGCGCATAGATATCCCACTCAACGTCATCTTCATTGCCGTCAACGTCGTTCGTCTGCGGGCGGGAAAATGTGGGGGCTGCGATTTTTTCTGCCGCTGCATCGGCTTGCCGAGCGGATAACGTCGAGATTGCCGCTGCATCCTCCAGCCATTGCTGCACTTTTTTCTCGAGTAGCTCCGGGTCAATCGGCTTACTGATATAATCATTCATACCTGCCGCAAAACATTTCTCTCGGTCGCCTTTCATTGCGTTTGCGGTCATGGCGACAATGGGAATATCACGATAGCCGTCTCCGGCGCTGCCTTGTCTTATCTGACGCGTTGCTTCGTATCCATCCATTTCCGGCATTTGACAGTCCATTAACACGATAGAATATTGGTCCTCCTCCGTGGCCGCCAATAACGCATCCAAAGCTTCTATACCATTTCCGGCCACATCAATGACAACACCCGCATCGTCTAACATCATTTTTGCAACATCTTGATTAACGGGGTTATCTTCCACCAACAATACTCGGTGTAGTGCTTCAGAAAGAACGGTTTCATTGGTCAAATGACTCACACCTACCCGCGACCGATCCGCGCTATAAACAGTAGATAATGTAGATCCACCCTCAAGCACGATCGAAAGACAATCGCGTAATTGACTCCCGGTAACCGGTTTCGATATATGGCCACTAAACCCAGCTTGCGCTAATGCGCCTAACGATACTTCGCTCATGCGGCTCATTACCACCAAAGGTATCGCCGCTAGCGGCTCAATTTTTTTTATCTGTTCGGCCAATTCCGCGCCTTGCATAGCCGGCATTATTTGATCAATAACAATCACGTCATAAGGCGCTTCAACGTGTGTCATACAGGCGCTTAACGCATGATCGCCGTTATCAGCGGTATCGACGTCCGCGCCCCAGATATCGAGCAGGTTACGCATCACTTCACAATTAGTTGCGTTGTCATCAACCACCAAAATGCGCTTGTTGCGCAAATCCAAGTTCGGTTGCCTGTCTTCTACATTACTTCGCTCTAAATGCAGGTAAAATTCGAAATTACTCCCTCGCCCCAATTCGCTGGTTACCGCAATATTACCGCCCATTAATTCACAGAGTTTTTTCGAGATAGCCAACCCCAACCCAGTGCCACCGTAGGTGCGCGTTGTGGAGGCATCCACTTGCGTAAAAGGATCAAATAACGCCGATATTTTCTCGGGCGGAATACCAATGCCTGAATCCGAAATACTAACGCGCAATTCAAGATCATCGCCGGTGGGAGTCAAACTGGCGCGCACAACGATTTCCCCATGGCTGGTAAACTTAATAGCGTTGCCGACCAGATTGGTCATGACCTGCCTGATTCGGCCAGGGTCGCCATTGACCATAGGGTATTCAATGGCCGTTTGATCAATAATAAGCTCCAAGCCTTTTTCTTGCGCTCGCATTGCCATCGATTCTGCAAATTCGTCGAGCTGCGTTGCGATATTAAAATTCAAACATTCTAACGCGATTTTTCCGGCGTCAACTTTGGAGAAGTCCAAAATATCGTTAATAATCGTCAGTAAGGTTTCAGAGCCATGAGATGCAATATCGAGTTTTCGTTTTTGCTCTGAGCTCATTCCTGAGCGCGAAAGTAAATTTAACATGCCCATAATGCCATTCAGCGGCGTACGAATTTCATGGCTCATAATGGCCAGAAATTCGCTTTTCGCGTGAGCCGCTTCTTCTGCAGCATTTTTGGCCGAAACCAGTTGTTCCTCCGCTTGGTTGCGAGCATGAATGCCTCGTACACCTTCTACAAACTGTCCAATGCTGTTTAATAGGGGATGCAACCAATCCACCATTTCTTCGTAATACCCGCCGGCCCTATTGGCAATCCCGACCATGGCAATACCTTCCTTACCTCGGCGAATAGGCATTCCTAAAAATGAATTTAATTCTGGGTGCCCTTTGGGTATACCTGCGCGCCTAGAATCCGACGTTGGTGTATTCGAAATAATAGGATTTAAGCTTGTAATCGCCGCACCAAATAAGCTTTGCATATTAAAAAATTCCATGCCCTCATTTTCACTTTTCCGGTAGAGCGATTTACTTTCAGCATTCCAGCTTATTTCGGTTATTGCCCATGTTTTCAGATAGGGGTCTCCACTTTCCAAATAAATAATTTCGCCGATAAATCCATATTCACTGCTTGTAAGTTGTAGAATGTTATTCAGCAATGAATCGAAGGATTTCTTGATATCCGATTGCTCAATAAAGCTGGCTTGCGAATCGGCAATGACTTCCAATAAGGCCATCTGTTGTTCTAGTTCTTTGCGGGTATTCTCTATTTTTTTCTCCGCAATTTTTCGCGCATTAATATTTTGGAAAGAACCGTATATACGAACGCATCGGCCATTCACCAGCTCTGACTTACCGGTTACCAACACCCAAAGCTCACGGTCGTTTGCCGTAACAATTTGAACTTCTTCGTTGAAGTCTACTCCGCGCTCCATACACAGTTGTATCGCATCTTCCATTATGGCGCGACTTTTTCCCGGCTTATAATATTCAAGCGCCGAGACTAAGGTTGGGTTATAAGACAACGAAAGACCGTGTATTGACTTGGTCATATCTGACCAATAGAGTTTATTACTTTCGAGATTAACTTCCCAAGCGCCGATATTCGCTTGTTGGCTCATTGACTCCAACATTTCCTGTTGGCGTAATATTTTTTCTTCGTCCGTGATTTGGCTGGTAACATCAATACCGGTCGCGTATATTTTTCCTGTGCTCATGTCGGCAGCGGCGTGCCACTTTAAGTTTCGGTACGAACCCGCCTTTGATTTAAATCGATTGTTAAAGCCTACGCTCGCCTCCCCAGAGAGTATTTTTTGGCACTCGAGCCTGGACGCTTCAACATCTTCCGGGTGAATAAAATCAAACATCGATTTACCTACAACCTGGCTACTAACCAGACCTAATGCGTAAGTGAAACTCGCGTTGGTTTTTTCAAAAACGCCGTCTCGATCGAGGATAACCATAAAGTTAACGGAATGGTCAAAGAAATTCTGCAATTCAGATCGAGACTCTTCTAAATCTCTTTGAGATTTTTTTCGCTCAGAAATATCTTCGACCATCGACCAAATAAGCTGTCGACCAGCTCGATTTTCAATTAACACGCCATTGAGTAATACAGAATATTGGCTGCCATCTTTGCGAATATATTCTTTTTCATAGGGCCCATAGCGGCCATGATTACTTAACAACCGTAATTGTTCTAATTCTTCCTGTTCATAGGCAGCCGGCGTTAAATCCCAATAATTCAACGAAAAAAATTCTTCACGGGTGTACCCTGTAGGTGTAATTAAAGCGCCGTTTACATCTAAAAACTCACCTGTAGTAAAATCATTTAGCGCAATACCCAATGGCGACAGATCAAACAACCCTTGTAAACGCACCTCCTGCTCACCGCGCCTAAGCGTGAGCCGAAGAATAAAGACCCCCAGCCCAAGTAAAATGCCGATCAGTATCACGCCAATCAAAAAAAGCGGCCACACACTCAACCAATAAGATGTCCAACCTTTTTTGGGCACTGCCGCCATGTGCCACGAGCCAGAAGGGAGAGAGACGTTTGCAATTACGGGGTTCGCCTTAAATATCGACTCGTCTCCGTAAAATAGCTCGCCGTTATGGCCCGTGGCATCTCGCCCTCTTATCGCAATATTAATGGTTAAATCATCGCTAAATAGACCGCTATCTTCATAGAAGCGCTGGAGGTCGATAACCGCCGAGACTAACCCCCAAAACTTTCCGCTTTCGCCTGTTTCGTCATAGACAAATACCGGTAATCGGCCGATTAATCCTTGCCCACCTTGCTTTAGCTCGACAGGCCCAGCAACAATTAGCTCTCCGGTCATTCGAGCCTCACTTGCGGCCGCCCACTGGTCTGCCGCATGACGATAATTCAACCCTATTGCAGACTCATTTCCCTCTAACGGATAGATAAATCGCAATACCATATCAGGTGCAGCCCCAACATTGCGCAGCTGTGTATGCCCTCGAAAAAGCGGCGATGCAATACGGGTAAATTGCCCTTGTGTTAACGCGGGATCGGCCGCGATGGCCGCCGCTAGCCCTAGCGCCGTTTGTACGTTTGCTGCAATATTACCTTCGATTTTGGCGCGAATAAGTGCTAACTGCTGCAATACATCGGTACGCTCAACTTGCTCAAACTGACGATAGCTCGACCAGCTTGTTGCCACCACAAGGCCACACGTGAGGCTTAGCATCGCCGCGAACATCAACCGTGTATACAGGCCAGTTTTTTTAACTCTATACTGGGTCTTAGCGAGCCGTACACCTTCACTCATACGCACGACCAAAAGCTGCTAACGCAGGCGTTACGCATGAGCATATACAGGGTGAGAAGACAGCGCGAATGTCGCGATACATCAGCGTACCTAGGATAGGGGAGCAAAATAAAAACCAACAATTAATACAATATAAATTTAGTATAGATCAGATGCTCTTGTTCACCTGAGGTTCGCAGTAGGCTTATCGGCTATTCGCAACACCGACGAACCTACGTTTTAACGCGCCTGCCCTCCCCATGCCAGCCCATAGTTGACGAAAACTCAGCCATGTTGACGTGGTCTATACTGGTGAGATAACAATACTAGTGTTACATTCTTCTCTATGAGTTCTAATTACTACAACAGTGTTCGCTTTTTCGCTGCCATCATTACTGTTATGGCGCTAATCAGTGAGCCTTATTTGCCCAAAAAGACAAAAACCCTTCACCCCCACGCTTATGTAGACCAAACACTGTATTCCGATAGAGATTTTGGCGGCGTAAGCGAGGTTCGATGGCTCGACAAAACGGCCGGTAAGTGGTTTTGTAACCGAATTGAAAGCGATGTATACCCTTCTTGCGGGTACTCCATATCGTTTCAACTTCCCCGTGGTGAAGGCCTAGATTTTTCCGCTTATAACGGCTTTAAACTACACGCCACCTATGAAGGCGACGCCCAACGTGTACGTATATTCCTGCGTAATTTCAATCCCGCGTATACCAGCATGGAGGACACAAATTCTTCTAAATTTATGTCAATGGTGCTTCACACAAAAGATTTGGACGAAGCCGTATTGATTAATTTTGACGAGTTCACCGTTATCGATTGGTGGATTAGCCAATATCAAATCTCCCGCGAACACTCCGCTGTTGAACTCAATACCATCGAAGCGCTGGGCATTGACCACTTAAATTTAGGCCCCCATACGCTCACCGTTCATAAAATAGAGTTAATAGGCGACTTCATTAAAACCGTCGACCTTTACCTCATTATAATCATGCTTTGGATGGCGATTCTCATCTATGAGGGGTCGACACGGTTATACCAACTAAGAAACAAAACCCGCCAAAAAGAACGTTTAATTCGAGAACTAAAAAGTAACTATAAACACCTAGAAGAAGAAAAAAATCTGTACGAGATGAAGTCCACAACCGATCATCTCACCGGCGCACAGAATCGAACAGGCATCCAACAATTTGTTGACCAGCTCATTGCGACCACACCACGGCGCACCAATATAGGTTTAATGATTTTCGATATCGATCATTTTAAACGCGTTAACGATCGGCGAGGGCACGACACGGGTGACCGAGTGTTGAAATCGATGGCTAAGCTAATCTCCATTAATACACGCGATTCAGATTTGGTGGGACGTTGGGGAGGCGAGGAATTTCTGCATATTTCCAGCGACATTCAAAAGAGCAACCTAATGGAGTTAGCTGAAAAATTACGGAATGCTGTAGCATTTTATACTTTTGAAGAAAACGACCCACTCACTATCACTATCAGTATAGGTGTGACGCTATTCAGAAAAGATGAGCCCTTTCTAAAAGCATTAAAGCGTGCCGACGACGCACTTTATGCGGCGAAAAATAATGGCCGTAACTGCTGTGTTTTTCAAGATTAAGGCGGAAACGTTTTCAACGTTAATACACGGCGGTTGTTCTTCTTAAGTTCCTTCATAGCCCATTGGTACCGAGGCACACTGTAAAACAGCCTATCGAAGCTGCCATCTTGCTGCGCCAAATGTAAGCCCGCTTCTATTCGATTTGCCAGCAGCTCATTGTCTCTTCCAACAAAAAAATAAAGGGCACCGTGATATTCCAACAACAACGTTTCTTCAATTGCCAGCGGCAAGTTGGGGTAGAAATGCACTTCTGAATGTATTTGGTAAATACCTCTCGAAAAATAGTCGAAACGCCTAGCGGCCAACATTTTAAATAATTTCCCGTAACCGGTGGCAGTCACCAGCGGGAGGCCATTAGCACGCATTACTTTTGCATCAGGCCATTGCGCACCCATTCCGCCACGTAGCTGCCCTAACGCTTCTAAGCCATTAATCGCACTAAACCTCGCCTGATCCTCTTCATGAATCAATAATAGCCGGTATTGGCTTAAGCCTTTTAACAGGGGAATTTTGACTGCTCGCAATTCTTTCTCTAGCGCCTTGCTGGAGGTTGACCAGATAACATCGACAGTTCCTTTGTTCAGCGCAAAGCGAAGGCGCTTATCGCGTAGCCATTCGGTATACATACCGTATTGCCAAGGCCCAAATTCACTGGTCGTTTTGTCTAACGCAAGGCGCAACAATTGAGAAAAATAATAATCTTCGTGGTTAATATCATGCGATAACAGATAGGGGAATACGACTTTGTGCACCGTTGAACGCGGGCTAACAGGTTGGGAGGTACGGCTAAGGTCTGGGCTGACAGTAGGTTCTGGCGATGCTGCGTGTCCCTGCGCAACCAACACTACGACACTCAGCGCCAACGCAACAATGCTAATGAAGGGTGTGTGCATGCGGGTAAACCACGGAAGTAGAATTCGTCAACGTAGTAAAGTTTAGTTGCTGATTCCTCATCTTGCCGATTAGTACACTTTTTTCTCGCCTTCCGGGCGATTTTTGAAACGTTTAATACTCCACCAATATCGCTCTGGGTGCGGCTCAATAATAGCTTCAATCGCACGATTTAAGGCCCTGGTATCGGCGATAGGCTCATCGCTGGGAAAATTATCGAGCGCAGGAAATATCCTCAACCGGTACGTTCGATCATCGTCATTACGGTAGTGGGCATAGGGCACAACAAGCGCATTGGTTGCCCGCGCAATACGACTAATGGCGAGAGTAGTGGAGGCTTGTACGCCTTTAAATTCAGCAAATACGCTATTTTTATTTTTAACTTCAATGTCGGGGGCGTACCACACAACCCCTTTTTTCTTTAACGCGCGAGTTATCCCCACGAGATTATTGACGGGGAAGAGGTGGTCCCCAAATTCGCCTCTGGCATCACAAATAAATGCGTCGACGATAGAGTCACTCGGCTTTCGATAGGTAAAGACAAAAGTTCGGTCCTTGCGCACTAAGCTTCCTACTAAGGCAACATTCAAATCCGGGCTGCCAAAGTGGCATGCCATTAAGATGATGCCCCGCTCGGACGCGAGCGCTGCCCGCCAATGCTCCAAGCCCTCTTGGGTAGCACTCGGCCAATAGAGTTTGGTCACATTCCCAAACCACGATTTAAACGTTTCGGCGAAGGTTATACCGAGTTCACGAAAGCTCGCCTTCACTAACGCCTCTTGTTCTCTCGGGGTTAACTCGGGGTAACACAATTGAATGTTCACACACGCAATGCCGCGTACGCGGGGCGAAAGCCATCCTATAAGGTGGCCGAAACCGGCGCCCAGCCGTAGAAGTATGCTGTGAGGAAGTAACGCCAACAAACGGCAAAACAGCAGCACGACACCCAATGCCCAATAACGTGGCGAGCGATTTAAGAAAAATTTTCGCCACATTTTAAAAGAGATACCGGTGTTATCCCTCGGTTTATAGGGCGTTATGGTCTCGGCGGTATCATCACTAGCGTTTAAGGTCATGGAGCAGCGGTACTTTAACAACACAAGGGTGGCGCATTATTTCCCAGCTAGCGCCAAATTGCGACTGCATTATCTCTCTACAATGCGGCAGCTTAGACCTGACGGTAGCTGACAAACGCCAATTGTGTGCTATCGGGCGACCAGCTGGGTACATTGAGTGAGCCCTGCCCACCGAAAAACACCTCGGTAATATCACGTTCGTTGCCGGTTTCGAGGTCCAATAAAACCAACTTCACATCACGACCAAACGGGTGCGCCTCTTGCTGGTCGTCTAGATAACGAATAAACACTAACTGTTTTCCGTCGGGTGACGGATGCGGAAACCAATCGGAATGCGGCGAATGCACAAGTTGCTTCGGGTTGCGGCCATCGGCATCCATACGCCAAATCTGCATCATGCCACTTTGATAAGAGTTGAAGTAG
This sequence comes from Teredinibacter purpureus, assembly GCF_014217335.1. NCBI lineage: Bacteria > Pseudomonadati > Pseudomonadota > Gammaproteobacteria > Cellvibrionales > Cellvibrionaceae > Teredinibacter > Teredinibacter purpureus. The sequence goes on from NZ_CP060092.1 coordinate 308,648, forward strand.
ATAGTACCGCCATCGGGAGAGTAGTCGGGCCCATCATCAAGACCGCGCGTTTGCGTCAACCGACGTTCGTCGCCTCCGTCTACGCTAATGTCGTAAATATCATAATCGGGGCTACTAGCCCTGCCTGCAACATAGGCTAAACGCTCACCATTGGGCGACCAGCCATGCCAATAGGATGGACACTTTTCTGTCACTCTAAAGGGCGCGCCACCGTCGATAGGCAAAAGGTAGATTACCGATTCATCATCACTGTCCAGGGCATGATGACTGATGACAATCCGCTTACCGTCCGGCGATATACCGTGATCATTATTGCAGCGGGTGGCAAACCCACTATCAATGGGGTGCACGGTACCGGTAGCAAGATCAAACCGATACAACAAGCCTTCTCGGTTATAGATCAGATAGTGGTCGAACGGGTGCCAGTTAGGGGCTTCAAAGATGCCCATTTGGGCATAACGCGTCTCCCGTTCACCGGTCGCAAGGGTCAATATTTCCAGGCGGCTTTCAATGGCTGGCGGCGCAGTGGAGCAAGGTTCATCAGAGGAGGAGGCAGCTGGGCTTGTCGTCATAGTAATCTCAAGTATAGAGGTGGGCATATACGTCTATACTAAAGCACACTACGTGATGATCAGCGGAATATCCTTTGGCTTCAATTTTCAGTTCGCGACACTCCGCTAACAAGCATGCGGAAATCAAACGGTTGCTAATCACCCTGTCAATAGGGTGTTTGATTACAGTCGCCTTACTGCCCGTTAAAGCCAACGCTCAAACAAGCGTAGAGCCTTTACACTTTACGTACCCCTCCTCCGACGACATTTACTACGGTATACGCGATGCCTACTTCGTTAAGATACTAAAACTTGTACTCACAAAAAGCGGCGAACCCTACACCCTATCAACCATTAAAATGCCACCAATGCGCGAAAGCCGTAGCGCTCTTTACCTCAACAACAGCCGCTATACCGTACATTGGTATATGACAAATAATACCCTTGAGCACGACCTCATCCCCATTAGGGTACCGCTATACAAAGGGTTAATTGGTTGGCGGCTGCTGTTCATTCGGGACGGAAACCAACCGTTATTTGATAATGTTGAAACCGTAGACGATCTCAAAAAATTAAGCGGTGTACAGGGCACCTACTGGCCTGATAGCAGTGTCTTAAGAAGTAATGGCTTTGAGCTTTGGGTAACCGACGAATGGAACAGCCTCGCTGAACTAGTATCCCTAAAAAGAGCAGACTATTTCCCCCGCTCTGTGACTGAAATTTGGCGTGAAGCCTCCTTCGTTCGGGAGCAAAATTTGGTTGTAGAGAACACCCTATTGCTACAGTATCCGGCGGCCTATTATATGTTCGTCGCTAAACACAATACTGCACATGCGACACTGCTGAAAAAGGGCTTTGAGATCGCACTAGAAGACGGCTCTATGGATGCATTGTTTAACGAAACGTTTAGCGATTACATTCAGCAGTCGCACTTATACCGCCGAAAAATGATGAGTATTAATAACCCCCTTATGCCACCACAAACGCCCTATACCGATAAACGTTTGTGGTACCACATCCCTCCCACCACAATTAATATAGATCTCGATTAATCACACTGGCGAAGCATTTACACCACACGAACCGCAACCGATTTAAACCCTGGCGTTTTACTTCGCTCGTCGGTGCCACGCGGAATAAGTACATTTGCTTCGGGGTAATACACCATAATATTGCCGCACCGCACATCAAACGGTTTAACGTTTAACGCTTTCATCTCGCCGGTATCGGTACTAATTGTCACCTTTGAATTTTCGTGATAACCGCATAACTGCATATCGCGAGGATTCATCAACACCACCCAACGATTTTCTTGCCCACGATAGGTATCACGTTCATCATAAATAATAGAATTAAATTGCCCTTCACTACGAACGCTCGTTAACGTAAATTCATGCTCACCCTCATGATTTCGCCAAATGCCCGAGTGTGATCTTTTAGCTGTAGGTGAAAAGACGAAGGCCGCCTTACCCGTTGCCGTTGGGAAAACAGGCTGATGCAACGTACGCCCTGCAATGTGGAACTCCTCCCGTGAGTGGCCAATAGTGCTTACCGCCGAATACCCCGGCACAACATCGCCAATAAAGTCTCGAATACGCTGGTGATCCCTAAAAAGGGAAAAATCCAATCGTTTTATATCTATCAATTTTTCGCCTAAGGCACCAATTAAATCGACTTCTGACCGTAATTGCGGGAACCGGTTAATACCACCATTGCTCAAACGCACAAAATTGAACATCGATTCCTGTGTTGTTGGCTGAAGCTCTTCATCGCGCACTTTTATAGGAAAAATTAACACCTCGCCCTCGCTGCCTCCAACATGCCCGGAGTTAAGTGTCGAGGTGATAAAACACTTAAAATTAATACGGTTCATCGCTTCAACCGCGAAATTATGATCGGGGTTAGACGCCAGTAAATTTCCCCCAAGCATAACAGCGACATCCATATTTCCCACGCTGGCAGCGTGCATGCAGGCCATGGTATCGAGGCCTGTGGCCTGAGGAAGGCTCGCACCTAATCGTTCTTGAAGCTTTTCCTCCACCGAAGTTTTCAACGCCGGTGTAAAGCCCATAGAGCCCGTACCCTGAATATTACTGTGCCCGCGTAGCGGTAATAATCCCGCTCCCGGACGGCCCACCATTGCGCGCAACAACGCCAAAGCGACAAGCGTCTCAATATTGTCCACGCCATGATGATGATGGGTAAGCCCCATACTCCAACTAAACACGACATTTTTAGCCGCAGCGTATTCAGCGGCAATCGCTTCGATTTCGTGCCGAAAACACCCCGCGTTACGCTCAATATCATCCCATTCTAGCGCGTGAATGCTTGCTGAAAAATCGTCAAAACCCTCAGTATTGTGTTCGATAAAGTCAGTATCGTGCGCCGCATTATCCAACACCCATTTGGCCACCCCCTGCATAAAGGCAACATCACCCCCTAAATGCGGTTGAACATAATGGCTAGCAATATCTTCCCCGCCTTTTAGCATCGACCGCCAATCACTGGGCGATGCGAATTTCACCATGCCCGGTTCTTTCGCAGGGTTCACCACAATTACTTTGCCCCCACGACGACGACAATGCATTAGAGCTTTCACAAAACGCGGGTGATTAGATGCAGGGTTAGCACCAAAAACAAAAATGCAATCGGCCTTATCTAAATCGTCATAACGAATGGTTGCCGTGCTAGTACCAAGTGTTGACGTTAAACCAACCCCTGACGCTTGGTGACAGTAATACGAACAATTATTAACATTATTAGTGCCGTATAACCGTGCCATAAGTTGCAACAAAAAAGCGGCTTCATTAGAACTTCTACCCGACGCATAGAAAAAACTACGCTCGGGGCTCGCGGCTTTTAACTTAGTGGCCGCCAGCGAAAGAGCCTTGTCGTAACTGAGTGGCGTAAAATGAGTGTCGCCCGCTTTTTTATACAGGGGGATAGTAAGCCGACCCAACGCCTCTAACTGCTGGCCACTCATGCGGTTGAATTCAGCGATGGAGGTGCTAAGAAAAACGGTAGCCGGTATACCCGCTCGCACATCGCTTAAATGCGCTTGAATATTTTTATTGCAGACTTCTATACCTCTACCCGCTTCATTTTTAAACCCGCCTTTTTGGCCGCCAGTGCCAAATGCACAAGCTTTGCAAGCATTCTTTGAACGAAGTGTTTTCCATAAATTATACGGACCTATTTTCTGGGCATACCGCAACACGCTCAATACAGCCTTCCAGCCACCACCCACTATTTGATTGTTATTTTTCATCATTCAAAACACACCGTTAAAGGTAATTAGTCGAGGTTCGTATATTTTGTTGCATGCCCTTTTGCTTTTTCGACGGGGTAACGCTGTTCATTTAATACGGTTTTACGTTCGCTTGCTGCCATTAAATCGATCTTTAGAACATCGGCCATACGCAACAAATACAGGAATACATCGGCCATTTCTGCTTCAACCTCCGACATTTGCTCAATCGTTAGATGTCGCGAGCCCTCTTCCGGCAACCATTGAAAGATTTCCATTAATTCAGAAGCTTCTACCGCTAGCGCCATCGCTAAGTTTTTGGGCGCGTGAAATTTTTCCCAATCGCGCTCGTGTGCAAAAGTACGCAAATACTCTTGAATATCGTCAAGTGAACGAAAGTTCTTCGGTAAATCGGAAGATGTCGACATCAGTTTGGTGTCCATACGGTTTGAGGGTGTTTTTATCCTGAAGTAATAGCGTAAACTTATCAAACGCCATCACGCGCAGCCATAATGAATACACTAAGGCACCGTAATATTAAGAACCACATGGTGCCAATAGATATGGCCTACAATAAGCAACAAAACTGCTAGAATTACACACCTAAGTAAGTGGTTATAACAATAATATCGATTAAGGCTGCGGCTCGTGATAAAAACAGCACGTGTACTACTTTTTTATTTAGCTGTAATGGGGGTAGTGTGCTTAACATCACCGTTTTCCACTGCTAGCCATGACCCTGTCAGCGTAACCTTCCGTCACATTTTGCAAAGCAAAATGGAGGCTGTTGGTTATATCAATGCCATCGTTCAAGACGACGCTGGTTTTATGTGGTTTGGCGGCTCTAACGGCCTTGCCCGCTACGACGGCTACCAATTAAAACTATACCGCTACGATGAGAAAAAACCTCGTTCGTTATCGCAAAGCTATGTTTACTCCCTACTCGTCGACACCCAAGGCACGCTCTGGGTGGGCACTCGTGAAGGCCTCAATCGGTATCACCCAGAAACCGATGACTTTACTGTTTTTCATCACCCAAACCCCACAAAAACGGCGTTAAATGCCGACGATATCCGCTGTATTTTTGAAGATTCGAGAGGCCATCTTTGGCTCGGTACTCGCGGCGGGTTGTACTCATTCGATCGTGATAGCCAAGCCTATCATCGCTACCATATCAGTTCGCCGTCCAACGATAACGACCTCGATAGCGTTGTTACGTCCATTACCGAAGATCAGCAAGGCTCTCTTTGGGTGGGCAATTACAACCGAGGCGTGAGCCGTTTTGACCTCGCCAGCAACCACTTTCAACATTTTAATGAGGTTGCGCCACTCAGCGGCAACCGCATCCCTAACGATATTAGACGTTTATACGTCGATCACAACGACGTAGTTTGGGCCGCCACTTATAGTCGTGGTATTTTTGTCCTCGACCGATCAACCGATAGTTTTGAACCGTTTGCTCACGACACAGGAAACAGTGAAAAAAGTCGCAATGTCTGGGATTTTGTAGAAGATAAAGACGGCAATATGTGGATCGGAGACGGCAGTGCCGTGTCCGTTGTGCCGCCCAATCGTAACCATAGCGCCACTACTCGCTTCACCCACAGCGCGGGTGACCCGTCTTCACCCGGCAATTTCGTTATTAACCGACTTTACCAAGATAAGGCCGGCGATATTTGGGTGGGCTACTTTCCTTCGGGCATCGACCTCATTGACCACCAAGCCGCCGTGTTTCGTAACCACAATTACGACCCCGACGATGACAACACCGTGGCCGATGGCGGCATATTATCGTCGTTTGAAGATGATGAAGGCAATCTCTGGATTGGTGCCGGCTACGGCCTGAATTATTTTGATCGCGATAGCCGCCGGATCACACGCACCCTCTACGACGCCAAGAATCCAGAGGGGTTAAGTGGGAATACGGTTCTGTCGGTATTAGAAGATCACAAACAATCGCTCTGGCTCGGCATTTGGTCTGGCGGCCTAAACAGGCGCGACCCTGATTCAAACACGTTTAAGCATTATCTGCCTGAAGAAAACAATCCGAATTCGTTATTAGGTAAAGAACCATGGGCTCTACTATTAGACCACCAGCAGCGTTTGTGGGTGGGTACCGAGTCCGGGGTGAACCGTTATAACCCCGAGACCGATAGCTTTACCCGCTACCTGCCTCGCCAAGATCAAATGGATGGCGATGCTACCCTTTACACCCGCGCGATGCTAGAAGACTCGCAGAATCGTATTTGGGTTGGTTCTATTCGAGGGTTATTTCAGCTCGACCCTCAAACCCACCGTTTCACCCGCCATAGCACATTAAGCAACAACGCTTCGGCCATTAGTAATGACTACGTTATTGCACTTTACGAAGATAGCCAAGCCCGTATTTGGGTTGGCACACACGGTGGCGGTTTAAATTTATTTGATCCTGAAACAGAGCAGTTCACCCATTACACGATGGAGGATGGCCTGCCTGACGATGTTGTTACCGGCATTGTTGAAGATAATAACGGTATATTGTGGCTCAGTAGCCAACAAGGCTTAAGCTACTTCAACCCCGCAACGGGCACTATTCGCAATTACAATAAAGCGCACGGCCTCTCCGGTAACTTGTTTAACCGCAATACCCCATTAAGAACGCACGACGGAAAGATTTTTTTCGGCAATAGCCGTGGCTTTGTACTTTTCGAGCCAGACGACCTACAACCCAATGCCTATCAACCACCGGTCGTGATTACAGATTTTAAGTTATTTAACCAATCCGTCTCTCGCCTCGACGAGAATTCACTACTAGCAAAAGCGATTGAGTACACCGACACGGTAGAAATTGCGCACAAACAATCAATGATTACGTTTGAATTTTCGGCTCTCAATTTTCGCTCACCAGAACTCAACCACTATACCTATTGGCTAGAAGGGTTCGATCAGGATTGGCTGCCTGCAGACACAAGCCGCACTGCAACCTACACAAACCTCGATAGCGGCCACTATAAACTACACGTGAAAGCGGCGAATAATGACGGTATCTGGAGCCAAGAAGAAACCACCATAGAACTAACCGTTTTACCGCCTGTTTGGCGAACGTGGTGGGCATACTGTTTATACGGACTAGTCTTTATGGCCGCCATTTACGGTGTGATTTTTGTGCTAGTTAGCCGGCAATCGTTTAGTAAAGAGCGCGTATTACATAAGCGTTTAGAAGAAGTCGACCAATTAAAAGATGATTTTCTCGCTAACACATCGCATAAATTGCGCACACCCTTGAGCAATATGGTGGGGTTATCCGAAGCTATTCTTAACGAGCCTAGAACCCAGTACAGCGAAGGCACTCGCGAAAAGCTCAATGCTATAGCGTGCAGCGGTAAACAGCTTTCCGGCTTGGTAAATGAGATTATCGACTACTCACAATTGGCCGATAACAAACTGCAACTACATTTTCAGCCCGTTGATGTTTATGCGCTGGCCGAGCTGGTCATTTCTCTCGTTGCCCCTATGGCAGAACCCAAGCCCGTGCGCTTAATTAATGCACTTTCGCCGCGTATGCCACGGGTATTGGCCGACGAAGCGCGCTTAGAACAAATACTGATTAACCTCATTAGTAACGCTATAAAATATACCGCTGAAGGCTTTGTAACCATCAGCGGTGAAGTGCAGTCATCACATATTCGAATTTCGGTGGAAGATAGCGGCATAGGGATTGATCCCGACCAACTAGAGGCCATCTTCTTCCCGTTTCAACGCACAGAGATTGTTAATGAACATTACATCGAAGGGACAAGCCTAGGGCTAACCGTCTGCCGCAAACTCGTAGAACTTCATAACGGAAAAATTGAAGTGCGCTCAGCACTAGGTTCGGGCTCGGAGTTTATATTCGACTTGCCCATTGCCGACGATGACCTCTTAAAATCCAACCCCGCGACTACCGCCGACAACAGCCAACGGCAGCAAACACGCCACCGATTGGGGCAATCTATTGCCGCCCGTTCGGCAATTTACCCAGTAGCCTCTCACAAGCGCATAGAGCAAGATATATTCACACAGGTACCAACGCCGGCAAACGCTGCCCAATACCGCATATTAATTGTCGACGACGATAGCGCCAGCCGTATGGTGATTTCAGCCATGCTGGGGGCGCACAACTATCAGGTCGTTGAGGCCGCTTCAGGTGAAGAGGCTCTGGCACTTTTAGCCCATCAAACAGAGAAAGATTCGTTTGATTTGGTGATACTGGACGTTGTTATGCCTCACATAAACGGTTACCACGTATGCCAAAAAATTCGCCTCGACTACCCGCTAAAGGTATTACCCATACTGTTTCTTTCCGCCAGCACCCGCGACAAAGATATCGTTACGGCTTATAGCGTAGGGGGTAACGACTTTTTATCGAAGCCCGCCGCAAGTGCCGAGCTTATCTCCAAAGTGGATGTACATTTAAAATTAGTGTCAAAATAGGCCATAGCCGCTTAATTGCGTCATAAAAAAAGGGATGTGATTAACTCACATCCCTTTTCGGCCTTAACCGTGTGTTATACGCCGGTGTTTACGCCAAACGATGGCACAAATCGAGCAAACATTCTTTAAACGGACGAACCATATTATCGAGCGCATCGATAATATCGTGATGCACGAGCTCATTGGCTTGAATACCCACACAGCGGCCACCATGCCCTTCACGTAATAATTCAACCGAGTAAGCCCCCATACGGCTCGCCAATACACGATCAAAGGCTGTAGGCGCGCCACCCCTCTGAATGTGCCCCAATACTGTCGCGCGTGTTTCTAGCCCAGTAGAGAGTTCTACTCGCTTAGCCAGAGCGTTGACGTCGGTAATATGTTCAGTAACGCACACAATTGCGTGATTTTTACCTTCAGAGACATGCTCTTTAATATCGCGTATGAAAGCTTCTTCATCAAAGGGCTTTTCGGGCACAATCGCAAATTCGGCACCACAGGCCAACGCGGAGAAGATTGTAAGATCACCGCAGTAACGTCCCATTATTTCGACAATGGAGATGCGTTTGTGGGAGCTAGACGTATCGCGTAAACGGTCTATAGCTTCCAACACTGTGTTCAGTGCCGTGTAATAACCAATGGTGTAATCGGTGCCCGCTACATCGTTGTCGATGGTGCCTGGAATACCAATACACGGAAAACCCATCTCGGTGAGCTTTTTAGCGCCCATATAGGAACCATCGCCACCAATAACTACAAGCGCTTCAATACCGTGTTTCTCAAGGTTTTTAATCGCTTCGCGTCGTACCGCTTCATCTTTAAATTCTGGAAAGCGAGCAGACCCCAAAAAAGTGCCGCCACGATTCACCATATCGGCAACCGAACGACGGTCCAGCAGCTTAATTTCGTCGTGATACAGGCCATGATAGCCATTGTGAATACCGTACACTTCCAAACCGTAGTGCAACGCGTTACGTACTACAGCACGAACAGCTGCATTCATTCCGGGAGCGTCGCCGCCACTGGTTAAAACGCCGATTTTTTGTACCATCTTATAATCCTGTAGGCTGAGCTAAGTCGAGGTGGAGAAAAAGGAGCCCCCAATTAAGCTCTTATTCTCACCTATATGAAAAGCGTGTTAGTTGAGCGATTTCGCCTGGCAAGCAAAAACCGGCGCAATAATATCAGGAACCGCCGGTTAATGCCGGTGAAATCCCATATCTGCCGCTTATTTGACCCGCTGATGACTCTGACAAAGCCTTTTCAATACGAATTTTGAACAAGCCAACCCAGCGCTCAAAATCGGCTGCAGGGAGCGGGCGTGAGTGGAAAAACCCTTGACTGCACTCACAACCTTGTCGCAATAGAAACTGCAATTGCGCGTAGTTTTCAATACCTTCGGCCACCACACGAATATTCATGGCTCTCGCCATCGAGAATATCGCATTGACAATGACCGCATCATCGTCGTCATTCGGTAAGTCATTGATAAAGGAACGATCAATTTTAAGCACATCTATGGGTAAGCGCTTTAGGTAACTCAGTGACGAAAAGCCCGTGCCAAAATCGTCCATCGCAATCGTAACACCCAATTGTTTCAGTTGGTTTAACACTTCTACCGACTGCTCAACGTTTTCGATCACAGCACTTTCCGTTATTTCCAACTCAAGCAACGACGGATCTACGCCAAACTCGGCTATCGTATCGCAAAGACGCACCACCAAATCGTCATGGCTGAGCTGTCTAGGCGATAAATTCACGGCTAAACTTATAGTCTCTAACGAGGTGTGTTGCCATCGGGCTAACTGCGCACACGCCGCACGTATTACCCAGTATCCAATATCTACAATTAAATCACTTTGCTCGGCCACCGGAATAAAATCAAAGGGGTTTACAATGCTGTGGCCCGGCCGAAACCAACGCAGTAAAACTTCTGCACCCTGTACTCGGCTGCTGGAGATCGCTTCGCTGTGTACTTTACCCGTAGTATCTGTACCCATTTGATAGAGGATTTTGGGTTGAAAATACACGACCAATTCGTCTCGAATTAACCCTCGACGCAAGGCCTCTTCTAATTCTCGAGTATTTTTACGTTCAGATTCTAAATCCGCCGAAAAGAAAACTAATTGATTACGACCAAGCTCTTTCGCACGGTACATAGCGGCGTCTGAACGCTTAATAAGCGATTCCGCATTGCCGGCATCACGCGGGTACAACGCAATACCGATGCTTGCACCACCGTGTATACGGTTGCCCTCCAGCAACAAGATATCATTGGTCATCTCAATTAAATCTTTCGCCAAGTGTTGCAAGCTTGCTTCATCGCACACATCTGTTGCAATCGCGGTGAACTCATCGCCACCTAACCGAAAAATAAAATCTGTATTACGCACACGTTTTTTAAAGCGCTTAGCAATACTCTCTAGGTATTGATCGCCGACGGTATGGCCATGGCGGTCATTGATCCATTTAAAATTATCGAGATCTATATACAGAAGCCCCAACGACCGGGAATGCCGCTGGGCGAGTTGAATTTCATGTTCCAGTGTTTTAAGAAAGTTAGTCCGGTTCGGCAGGGCAGTAAGTGCATCAAAATAGGCCATGCGCTCTAACTCAATTTCGGAGGCTTTTTGCGCGCTGATATCCGTTATGACGCCCACATGACACACTTTATTACCATCGTGCCACACTTCATTAAAATTTAAACGCGCAGGAAAGGAACATGCCCCTCTTCGCCTTACAGCCACCTCTCCCGACCATTGTTTTAATTCCCTCAATTGCTGCCATAAGGTTGTGCCCGCACTACGTTCGGCCAATTTTAATTGTGGCCGCTTACCATAGAGATCGAGTGTGCTGTAACCGGTGAGCTGCGTAAATGCTCTATTCACCTCTATAACTTTAAAACTCCCATCCGTCATTACTACCCCTTCAGTAATGGCGTCGAGCGTTTGCCGCGCAACCTGCAATGAACGCACTGGCCGAATAAGCGATTGCCGTAACGACCAATACAAGAGCGCAACAAATAGCGTGCTCACTACCGCCACCTGAGCCAACTCAAGTAGCAGACCACTGTACAACGCACTTTTCAAACTCAAACGGCTGTACACCACCTCAACCGAGCCAATGGTCATGGTACCTTCACGTATGGCTTGATGAATATGAACTTCGTGCGGGCTGTTCACAGCTCGATTGTAGGGCGATTTTATATCAACCAATTGCCCACGCTCATTCTTTTCTCGCCCCAAATGGAGATGCCCAAAATTTCCATACACATTAATAGCGGTCACAAAATCAGAGGCGAGCTCAGCGTCGATAATAACCGACGCCACTTCAGACGGATAATGCCGATTAAACGAGCTAATATGAATATTCCAAATGGAAGGTTTCACCGAGTCTGCTACACGCTGTGCCACTTCAACCGCACGATCGTGTAATTCCAGCTGCCGCTGATCGGAAACCCAATAATACCGTAAGCCTATAAACGCGCTCATTACCGCAACAGTAATCAGTGTTAATACAAAAAATAATTTCATTGATAACTGAAATTGCATTATTGATATGGCCCGAACCACTGATAGTAATCATCGTAAAACGCTTTAAATTTTTTCTTTTTTGCACAATACGCTCGTTTTCTCGTCCCGTTCTCGATAGGGGGCAAGTACCACACCAGTAGAATGCTACCCACGGCGTAAACCAGCCTGTGTCCATCTGAAAAAAACCATGCAATGATAAAATCGGTGATGCCAAATAACGCCATAAGGCTCAGACAACATGTTTGCCATTAACGAGCCTTCCCCAAGGATAAAAAACATCATTGAGGCATCTAAATTCATACAATCAAATGGCGTGGAACCAACCTCCGCCCAAGCGGGGTAATAGCTACTCCACCCATTCGGCCTGCCATTTCCCATTTCAAGAGGTCGCTCGAAAAATATCGGGGCCTCTGACCCATTCGCCAGATGGATAAGGCGTTATCAGTAGACGCCCACGGCTCATCTGCGCAATGGCGTCGGTTAACAACGTGAGTTCTCGAAAACCCGCACTCTCAGCCACCACAGAGGTCTGTAATTGCCAACGGTGTATTGCATGCAACACCTTGTCGCATCCCGCCAATAAAACTAAACCGCATAAGCTCACGTTAAAACCCAAGCCACGGCGGTGTTTCCTCTCGAATAACACAGTATTTCTCTGATTACCTTTTTAAGGTTCTCGCAAGTATAGTTGCCTAAACGAGCCGCGTTAAAAAATCCCGTTATGAAGCACTACAGCTTATCGTTGAACGTTATTAAAACGAGCCATTAACGATGATAGGAATACCGTTTACGAAGCGTGGAGCACGCGTGGAGAAAAACTATTAGGTAGGCGCGTAAGATGATACGACAAAGGGTAATGCGCGGGGTTGAAGTACGCGTAAAATTTCCCCCCAAAGCGCGTGAACTAACTGCTGTTGTAACGACCAGCTCACCGGAGTGTGTTCATGCAAATACACATTCAAGCCCATTACGGCACAATGCTTCGGTAGCACGTTCAACGCACGCGCCAAACAAACGGCATCATTCACACCGCTTTCATGGCTGGAGAGTTCGCCTTTACCCGGCGTTAAAGCGTCTGCTTGAACATGAATAAGTGCGCCGTAATGTTGCTCTACCACACGACACGCATCAACAAACAGCACATGACTGAAGTGAGAAATTTTTTCCACTACGGCAGTAGGGTGTTGGTATTTAATAATATGTAAACCGTTCGCACCCTCGGCAGCGGCCTGACAGTATGGAAGCAAGCCGTGGCCACTTTCGAGATGAGCCGATAAATAATCGGCCACCTCCCAGCCTAAACTATCCGCACCATGTGCAGACCCTATCGCCGCAACCAGTAAAGAGGCCATACTATTCTCGGTGAACGGTTAAATTTAGAAAATGCGTTGAACAAGAAATACAGGGATCGTAATTACGAATAATTTTTTCGCATAACATCTGCAAGTCGTGATCCGAATGGTCTAACCCGTAATGCAACACCGCATTTTTAAGATTCAACTCAATACTGCCTTGGTTTTGGCTGGTCGGCGGAATCATACTGGCCGATACAACCTGGCCTTTTTCGTCTAGCGCAAACTCATGAAAAATAAGGCCGCGCGGTGCTTCGGTACAATGGCGTGCGATACCCGCTTTTGGTGTCACCGCTATAAAGGCTTTTTTGGGGCGCTGATAGCGCTTCAAAATACGCAGCGCTTCAACAATGCAGTAATACGATTCTACCGCCCGTGCGCGAACGTTATCAAACATATTGGTACTGGGAAAAGACAGCCCCACCTCCGTGCACAGTGTTTTGACAACCTCCGGTAACTGGTCAAAATTTACATTCATTCGCGCCAACGGCCCAACAAAATAGCTTTCGTTATCGAGCGTAGAATAAAAGGCCGTGGAGTGTTCCACCTGATGCTCTTTAAAGCGAGAGGGATAATCATCGAACGCTATCGTCTGACGCTTTGTGGTTACAATATGTCCTTCGTTAAGACCGTATTCGTTGTCGTTATGCACGGCAACACAATTAAACGCTTGATGGTCGACCGGTAAATCCAAACCTGCTGTCCATGCAACCACGCCTCGCGCGTCTTCTACTGCCGCTTCTAACCGGTCAATTAAATCGCTCACCTCGTGCATTTCTGGAGCGCGGTAAAACCCACCAACCCGCAAGCCGATGGGGTGCACCGAACGGCCGCCTAACAGCGTCAGCAACGCGTTACCCAACCCCTGTAACCGCATACCGCGCTTAACCGTTTCAGGGTGGTCTTGTGCCATAGCGATAGCATTGTTGTACCCTAAGAAATCCGGTGTTGCCAACAAATGGATATGTAACGCATGGCTCTGCAACCACTCTCCGCATTGCACCAGACGACGCATATCATGCACCCAAGGGCCAGGGTGCATACCGAAAAGACGCTCTATTGCGAGAATAGAGGTCATTTGATAGGCAATAGGACAGATGCCACAAATGCGGGCCGCCATGGTAGGCACTTCTGTAAAATACTGGCCCTCTAAAAATTTTTCGAATAATCGGGGCGGCTCATATATTTTGAGATGTAAATTATCTATTTCGCCGCCTTTGGCGCTAAATTCTAGAGCGCCTTCACCCTCTACCCGAACCATTACAGGTACGTCGATGGTGATATCCCTTGTGGGGCTATTCTTTGTGGCGCTAGGTGTAGACGTTAATTCGCTCATGAGTGCCCCCCGCTTGCATCAGCCCACAGCACTGTAGCTTTCGAGAATTCGGGCGATGCATTGTGCATCGATAAAAACTTTTGCTTTACTCTTTCTGGTGATAACCCCAACCCCATAAAGCACTCTCCTAATCGCTCCACATTCGCGTTTTCGGCTGGGCCATAACAGGCATAACAGGCCGCGCCGAAAGAAGGGCATAACGCACCGCACCCGGTGCGCGTAACGGGCCCCATACAGGGCATTGCCTGGGTCACCATCATGCAAACTGTATTGCGGCGTTTGCATTCTTGGCACACCTTTTCATTTATATCCAATGGTGCAACGCCAAACAATAGCTGCCTAACCGCCGCTAACATTTGTTTAACGTCTACCGGACAACCCCATAATTCGTAATCGACTTTTACATGCTGCTTAATCGCACCCGATGTTGATAACGACTGAATATATTCCGGCTTTGCATAAATTGAACGCATCCAAAGATCGCTATCCGCATTATTTTTTAATGCCTGAATACCACCAGACGTCGCACAGGCGCCCACGGTAATTACGTACGCACTTTTTTCTCTAATGCCTTTTAAACGCTCTACATCGTGCGGTGTTGTTATCGACCCCTCAATAAAACTAATATCCACGGTCTCGTCGGGGCCAAGTGGCCCGGCCTCTGCAAAATGCACGATATCGACCAATTCCGTTAGCGTAATTAAATCCTCACCCATATTGATGAATGCCAACTGACACCCCGAACAAGATGCAAATTTATGAACACTAACGCGCGGCTTACTCACTGGCCTATTCATGATTAAAACCCCCTGCGTTCAAGCACATCTTTTATGCGCTTGTAAGTGAATACAGGCCCATCCTTACACACAAAGGCCTCGTCCATCTGGCAGTGACCACAGTGCCCGAGCGCGCACTGCATATTACGTTCAAGGCTTAAGTAGATAGTATTTTCATTAACGCCCATATCCAACAACGCACGTGATGTTCCCGTCATCATAGGGTGAGGCCCACAACACATAACCGTACAGTGGTTAACATCGAAGTGCGCATCTTTAAACAGTGCCGCCACGCGGCCATGCTTCCAGTTGGGCCATGCGGTTTTATCTCGATCAGACGCCAACAAAACTTGTGTCGCCCGCACTTTTCGCCACTCGTCATATTGCGGCTCCCACAACATATCGTGCCGATGCAAAACTGTTTGCATAATAACGATACGGCCATACTCTTCACGGTGTGCCATTGCCTCGCGTATCGCCGATACTGCAGGCGCGCACCCCAAACCACCGGTGATAAAAACAAGATCTCGGCTTTTCGCTTCTAGCATGGGCCAGCCATGCCCAAATGGGCCACGAATACCCACACGCTGGCCTACTAATAACTTAGCCATAGCATTCGTAACACGTCCCACAGCCTGGATGGTATGTAATATACAATCACCCTCGCTGCCCATAATCGAAATAGCCACTTCACCAATACCAAATAAATACACCATATTAAATTGGCCGCATTGATACTGATAAACGTCACGCATTGCGTCGTTATCTAAACGAAGCTTCCATGTAAAAATAGTGGGCGTTTCTTCCTTTCGTTCTACGATTGTGGCCGACATCGGTATATAAGCATTACGCGAAATATTTTTCTCCGCGTGGCACGCCTCATCGGCCCGGTCCTGCACTATTGTTCCCATAATTCGAACTCCCCACATATTGCGTTCGCTACCGCTGGAAAATCAATTCCGGCTGGGCACCAACTAATACACCGTCCACAACCAACACAACCCGACCGGCCATACTGCGCGTTCCAGCTCCCTAATTTATGTAACATCCATTGCCTGTACCGCAATTCACTGCTATCACGCAATGTGTGGCCGTGCATCACACTATGGTCAGCATTAAAGCAACTGCTCCATTCACGAAAATGCGTGGTACTTTTTCCATTGAGGTCTGCGGTTTCTGTTTCTCTATGGCAAAAACAGGTAGGGCACACCGACGTGCAATTACCACAGGACAAACAAATATCCGCTATCTCGCGCCACTGACGGCTGTCCAGCTGCGAGAAAAGATTGGCGTGCATATTTTCATTAATGAGGAAACGTTTCTGCTGGGCTTTGGCGTGCAACGTTTGAATTTCGGCTAATTCAATGAGGTCACTACCGGCATTGATAACCGGTAGTGTCGATAAAATGTTCTCGCCCGCACCTGAACCACTGCGAATTAGAAATCCTGTGTCCAGTTCATCAAGCAATAAATCGTAGCCATCTTCGACGGAGGGGCCATCACCGGTAGACGCACAGAAGCACGTCTCGTTACACGTTGCGCAATTGACAACAACCGTAAATAGACATTGTCGTTGTGCGAGATAATAGGGGTCGACGTATTCGCCTTCTAAAAAATGCTGATCTTGCAATTTCATCGCCGCAATATCACATGGGCGAATGCCTATAACCGCTTTTGGTACCGGTTCTGGTGCTGCATCGCGAAACACTAACCCCCCATCCGTTGTTTCTGCTACCTGCTCAGCAAACCACAAGGGTTGACGCGATTTAAACAAGAGAGGCTTTAATGCACTAGGGCCATTCGCCCAATCGAAGTAGCGCGTAGAGAAAGTGTGGTCCAGCTGATAGAAACCAGGCTTCTGTACAGATTCCACCCCTCGGGGAATATCCGTAATATCGTCCATATGATCAAACACAATCGCGCCATCAGACACCTTAGGGCCAATGAGCGCATACCCAGATTCTGTCAGCGCACTGAATAAACTGGGTAGGTTTTCTGGTGTTAGAAAATAGACGGCCATAGCATGCATCCCTATGAAAAACAGTTGTCAATAGGACGACACTTTTTATTTCGACGCGTTGTAACGATAGAATTTTTATTTATATAGATAAACGTCGCAAATAATGGTGTCAGTCAAACCAAACACCGCGCTAATCCGATTGGATTGCTAAGGACGTAAAGAAGAATGGCTTCCGTTTAATACTTTTTTATTATCGTTTCCTACTAGAATATCGGGAAGCATATTTCTAATTGACCCTATCATAGTGGAGTATCACCGGCCTGCAATACCGCAGACACCTCGACCTCTATCGCAATCACACAACATCACACCCAGCCAACGGGCATGCGACGGCTAACGCGAACGTATGATTTTTTTGTTCGCGCTATTTACCCACACGAATAAAAAAATCCCACATTAAAATAACCGAAAAGATACGGGCCAAATATGCGCTACATCAATAAACCTCATCTTTATGAGGCATACACTCTTTAGTGTTCACTTTTTTCCATATCATTATTAATGATGCGTTACGCCTAACTCACGTTAACTAACTTGTTCACACTAAGGCCATAAGGTTAAGTTATGTGTTTAGCTATTCCCATGAAAATAATTAACATAGCGAACGGCGTTGCTAAGTGTGAGGCAACCGGTGTATTCCGTGACGTAAATCTCCATCTATTAGAAAAAGATGAAATAAACGTAGGTGACTTTATATTGGTTCACCTTGGTTACGCGATTCAAAAAGTAAATGAACCCGATGCCCGCACTTGCTGGGACACGTACAATGCCATGCAAGTAGCTGGAGACCTAGCCAACGATTCTAGAAAACCGAATAACGGTGGTTAACATGCATGAATTCAGCGTGTGTAAAAATATACTGCACGAAGCGCAAAAAATGGCGGCGCTGCAATGCCGCAACAACCCCGAATACGACACACAACAATCGATTGCTATCATTACGGGGCTTACGGTTAAAATTGGCCTGTTAGCGGGTATCGATAAAAATCTACTTCAACGGGCCTTTCCTATTGCGCTTCACGATCACCATCGTTATTGCCCGATCACACTAGAACAGGGCAACAAACAAGTTAGCGACGAACAACGCAATGGTGAAATTGATTTTTTACCCACAACAACGTTAATCGTTGAAGAGGTTCCGGCCTTGATCTATTGCCACGATTGTGGCTGTGAAGCCACCATTAATCAGGACCGTTTTCAGCGCCATTATTTATGTTGCGACAAGCAAGCCTCCCATCAAACACAGCTGCTCTCGGGAGAGGAAATGCACTTAGTGAATATAACCCTAAACATACAATATAACCCGCCAACCTTCTCAGCGCACCAGGACTCACGCAACGCGCAGAAGGAAAATCCACATGTGTGAAACCTGTGGCTGCACACTCAAAACACGTGTACTAACAATAAGTACATTCGCAAAAAGCACCTTAACTAAAAGTGCATTAAAAGCACCTAACCGACCACTCCAGGCCGGGGAAGTACTTTCCCCTCGCCAACCGTCTGAAAATCAGCATAGTCACGCCGTACTGCATAACATTATGTCGCGCAATGATGAGCAAGCTCAGCGCAACCGTGATCGGTTCAGTGACAACACTCTGGTATGCATCAATATCATGTCGTCACCGGGGTCGGGTAAAACGACGCTGCTCGAAACGACGCTTCAGCACTTAAAAAATAATTTTCGTATTGCCGTAATTGAAGGTGACCTTGAAACAGACAATGACGCAACGCGCATTCGTGCACAAGGCGTTGAAGCCATTCAAATTACCACGGGCAGCGCCTGCCATTTAGATGCTCACTATATTGCTGAGGCAATGAGCCAATTAAATCTTGCAGAACTCGACCTACTATTTATTGAAAACGTTGGCAATCTTGTTTGTCCTGCGGCATTCGATCTTGGCCAGCATGCCAATATCGCCCTACTATCCACGACAGAAGGGGATGATAAGCCGCTAAAATATCCTGTGCTCTTTCAGAAGATAGATGGTTTGGTTATTAGCAAAATTGAACTGCTCGATTTTTTCGACGATTTTTCCGAGATCGATGCCATAGAAAATTTTAGAAAACTCGCCAATAACAGTCCCGTCTGGCCGCTTTCTGCAAAAACAGGAAGGGGAATAAGCGATTGGATAGCGTGGTTACTCTGTTTACTGAACGATCGCCCTACACGCCCGATCAAGACCTTCAACCCCGAGCCGTTAAGCTCTGAAGGCGCCACTCAGTGAACCTAGACTTGTCGCACTATTGGCGCCAACAAATTGAGGCGCTACCCGTACCCGATACGCCATTTAATTTACTCAACGTTTGCGGCGGGCACGAACGTAGCATTACGCAAGCCGGTTTACGGTCAACACTGCCGCACTGGCTTAATCTTATTCCTGGCCCCGGCTGCCCCGTTTGTGTATGCCCGGAAATTGATATTGCGCTCGCCATTGCCATGGCCCACCAAACCAAGACTATTCTCGCAAGCTTTGGCGATATGCTGCGTGTGCCGATAAACACATTACAAACGAAAAACTTTTTTCCTAAAAAAATACGCTCATTAGCGCTGGCAAAAGCGTCTGGTCTCGATGTTCGCCCTATAGCATCCCCCATAGACGCCAAAAATATTGCCCTACAAAACCCCACTAAAACAGTTGTATTTTTTGCAGCGGGCTTCGAAACCACCATGGCCCCTGTTGCCGCTCTGGTGCAGGAATCACTGCACGGAACGTTGCCCGGCAACCTACAGTTTTTGATCTCCGGCAGGCGCACGTGGCCAGCCGTTCATGCCTTACTAACGGATGACCGAAGCACATCGATCGACGGTATGATTGCACCGGGACATGTCGCTACGGTGATGGGCACTCATGAATGGCAAAAAATTTCGCGCGCGCATCAACTGCCAACCGCCATAGCCGGTTTTGAAAACGAAAGCTTACTGCACGCGTTTTATTGTGTATTGCAACAATCGCACTTAAACCACCCGCAAGTAGACAACTGCTATACACAGGTTGTGAAGCCTGAAGGCAATCGCACCGCACGCGCAATATTATTACGGGCATTCGCGATTAAAACGTCGCAGTGGCGCGGCATAGGTGCAATACCTGATTCAGGATTTACCTTACGTTCACACTTCAACGACATTAATGCGCGTGTATATTTTTCAGATGTTCACACACATATCAGTGACGTTTATGCACACGCCCCCCGGCTAAAAGGCTGTCAATGTGCCGATGTTGTCATGGCCCGCTGCCGACCTAATCAATGCACGCTTTACGCAAAAACATGCACACCGCGCGAACCTATTGGCCCCTGCATGGTTTCCGACGAAGGCGCGTGTCGAATATGGTGGGCGAATGGTATGCCGTCGCAAACGGCCGCTTCGACAAGACCGGCTTAACCACCTATTCCTTTAGGAGAAAAGGATGATCTGTAAACACTATATTCTCGATGGCCGTGTTCAAGGTGTGGGGTTTCGCCCCTTCGTGCACAACCTCGCGACCCAACTTAACTTAGCCGGATGGGTGCAAAACACCAGCGGTAATGTTTCGGTTCGAGTGGAGGGCGACGCACACGTTGTGGCCGATTTTGAACGACGATTAATTTCCGATGCTCCCCCACAAGCAAAGCCCTCAATACGCGAAAGATGGGATAAAACCGTTCGCCAACTAAAATCATTTTTAATTATTACCAGCGATTCTCAAGCAAAAACGGGCAACCACAACGTACAAGTTCCACCCGACCATTATTGTTGCCCTGACTGCCAAAGCGAACTTCTCGACAGCGCCAATTCACGCTATGACTATGCGTTTATCAATTGCACTCAATGTGGGCCACGGTACACAATAATTGATTCGCTGCCTTATGATCGTCGTAACACCGCTATGGCCGATTTCCCGCTGTGCGATAACTGTGCCGCAGAATATCAATCCCCCAGTAACCGACGTTTTCATGCCGAACCCCTCGCCTGCCCACAGTGTGGCCCAACACTCACCTATACCTCAACCCGTGAAGGCATTCAGCACGACGCTATCAATAGTGCCTGCGAAGCCATCCAAAAAGGTTTAGTCATTGCAGTTAAAGGCATTGGGGGGTTTCATCTAATGTGTGATGCAACACAAACTCAACCGATTGAATGGTTACGAAACCATAAACCTCGCCCGCATAAACCCTTGGCAATTATGCTCTTGCCCGAGCAGCTTGATGAATATACCCATGCAACAGACACTCACCGACAACAGTTAACGTCGGATGTGCGCCCTATTGTGCTGTGCCCTAAAAAAAGTGGCGTAGCTTTAGCTGAAAATATAGCGCCTCAACTTCAAGAGATTGGCATTATTTTTCCGTACAGCCCCTTACATTTTTTATTAATGGCAACACTGCGCAGGCCCTTAGTGGTCACGTCAGCCAATATCAGTGGCGAACCGGTATTAACAGAAGCCACCGATATTCACAATCGATTACAGCATTTGGTCGACGGTGTGCTTAACCATAACCGCCCTATTCGTCGCCCTGCCGACGATACTGTTATGCACGTTGTCGTCAACAAACCGCACGTTATTCGAGTTGGCCGAGGTATCGCGCCCTTAGAGCTTGGCTCACCTTACCCCCTCGAAAAAAACAATACACTCGTGGCTACCGGCGCACAAAGTAAAAACACTCTCTGCCTTGCCTTCGACCAACGCATAATTGTTTCACCCCACATCGCAGATATGGACAGTTTGCGTAGCCATACCGTTTTCGAACAACTCATTCAAGAACTGCCAGCGCTCTATAACCGAAACACCACCCATATTGCGCACGACGCTCACCCCGGCTATGCCACCACACGCTGGTCCACTCAGCAATCACAACCCCGCTTCGCCATTTATCACCATCATGCGCACGCCAGTAGTTTGTATGCTCAAACCAGTGGTCGCAATTTAACCTGTGATCAAAACATTATGGTGTTTACGTGGGACGGCGTTGGCCTCGGTAACGATAGCCATTTATGGGGCGGCGACTGCCTGCACGGCCACCCCGGAAATTGGCAACGAACACTTTATTTTAAACCGTTTAAATTACCTGGCGGTGATCGCGCTGCGCGCGAACCTTGGCGGATCGCCGATAGTTTGCGATTGCACTGCGGCATTAAATTTACCTCGGACGACCCGTTACTCCATAAAATGTGGGACCAGAATGTAAACGCACCACTGACTTCGGCTGTGGGACGTTTATTGGACGGCTGCGCGGCGTTACTGGGTATTTGTTCGCATGCGTCTTACGAGGGACAGGCCCCCATGGAGCTTGCGGCTATAGCGGAGCAATCCAATACGGACAAACATATCGACCTACCCATTATTGACGGCCAAGTTATTTGGTTTGGGCTTATTAAATGGTTAATTCGAAAGCCTCACGAAACGGCGTTTGCCGCACGCGTAATACACAATACGCTTGCGCATTCACTCATTCGGCAAGCCGTAGCCACCGCCAATAAAACGGGAATTAAAACTGTAGGTATTAGCGGCGGCGTTTTTCAAAATCGCTTATTGGTAGAACGACTTACCACGCTATTGCCCCAACACGGCCTAACACTTCATCACCCCCAACAAATTCCGGTGAACGACGGCGGTATTAGTATTGGCCAGATTATCGAAGCCAGTGCGCTTATGCACAAGCAGAGTTCACGTCCGTTGTAATCCGGTTTTTTCACGTCACTCAGGTTATTGAGGTTGCACATTATGCCAACAGTTACGCTCGCTCACGGAAACGGTGGCTTACGTATGCGTGAATTAATAGACGACGTTTTTGCCTCTCGTCTTGCCAACGAGTATCTCAACACCAATAATGATGCCGCCTTTTTAAATTTGGACGGTGAACGTTGGGCCATGACAACCGATGGGTTTACCGTACAGCCGCTTTTTTTCCCCGGTGGAAATATTGGCAGCCTCGCCGTTCATGGCACCGTGAATGACTTAGCCGTATCGGGCGCTAAACCCTTCTATTTAAGCTTGAACGCCTTCATTGAAGAAGGCACAGAATTCAGTCAACTGGAAAAAATTATCGATGCAATGGCCTTAGCCGCTACTGCAGCCAATATTCATATCGTTACCGGTGATACAAAAGTGGTGCCCAATGGCAACGGAGGCGGGGTATATTTCGCTACAACTGGTATCGGAAAACGAGTAAAGCAATTGATGCTGGACGACACCCGCATACAAGCGGGCGACGCAATTATTGTGTCTGGCCCAATTGGGAATCATGGCATTGCCGTTATGATGGCGCGAGAAGATTTTGGCTTAAGTACCAATATTCTCAGTGATTCGGGCAACGTTTGGCCGCTCGTCAATGCCTTATGCTCTCTCGCAACACCCGCGCACATTAAGTTGTTACGTGATCCCACTCGCGGTGGTTTAAATATGGTTGTCCAAGATTGGAATCGAACCACTCACATAGGTATCGACCTATTCGAGCAAGCGTTGCCCATCGAGCCCGCCGTGCAATCCGTCTGCAATATATTAGGGTACGATGCCTTTAATTTAGCCTGCGAGGGACGCATTATTGCGGTGGTCGATGCGCGTACGGCAGACTCAGTATGTTCACGCTGGAAAAACCTACGAGAAGGCAAGGGTACCGCCATTATCGGTCGTTTTACGTCTCACCATTCACGGGTAGTGATGAACACGAAAATGGGGGGGGCACGTGTATTACTGCCGCTAGAAGATGAACCCCTGCCAAGAATTTGCTAGGCCGTTCTGGTGCTACGCTAGCTCTCGAGTATTTAGAGTATTAGACGCACGCCGGTAAGGTCTCGAATAACACGGGTACGGTCGTTAACTAATGTCATGAGTTGCTCTTCACTCAAGGGTTTACTGTAGTAAAACCCCTGTACTTGGTCACAGCCACGGTCGATTAACCAACGCGATTGTGCTGGCCGCTCAACGCCTTCGGCAATGACTTGTAGCGACATATTATGAGCAAGGTCGATAATAGATTTGGCTATTGCGGAATCTTGTTTGTCTCGATCGATATCGTCGATAAAACTGCGGTCGATTTTCAGTTTCTGAATGGGAAAACGCTGCAAATAGGCCAGAGACGAATACCCCGTTCCGAAATCATCAATGGCTAACGATAGCCCCATGCCGCTAAGTGTGGTCAGCATTTCAATAGTATCAGCGGCATTTTCCATTGCCGACGTTTCTGTAATTTCTAATTCCAAATATTCTGGCGGCAAGCCAGTACGCGATAATATTTGCGCGACGGTATCGGCGAAATCGCCCTGCCGTAATTGCCGCGTGGATAGATTAACTGCAATTTTTCCTAAATGAATATCATTGAGCAGCCAGCTTTGAAAACGCACACACGCGCGCTCTAGCACCCACGCGCCAAGTGGTTCTATTAACCCTGTTTCTTCTGCCAACGGAATAAAATGAATGGGTGAAACCAAGCCTCGATCTTTATGCTGCCAGCGCACCAAAGCTTCTAGGCCAATTATTCTACCGGTGTTTAAATCGATTTGAGGTTGATAATACAAACACAACTCATCTTGTTCCAACGCTCGCCGTAAATCGTTTTCTAACAGTAAATAATTGACGGCGGTATCTGACATTGCGCTTAAGTAAAATTGGTAACGATTTTTACCCGCAGCCTTTGCGCGATACATGGCCGTGTCGGCGTGTTTAAGTAATTGATCAATGGAATCGCCATCTTTAGGGAAAATACTAATACCCATGCTCGCGGTGGATGCAATTTCATGGTTCTGTATGGTAATGGGCTGCGCTAAACAATCCAGTAATTTTGACGCAATTTTTTCAATCACCTCAATGCCATTCACATTCTCTAATACAACCACAAACTCATCACCGCCTAACCGTGCAACGGTATCAGTATCGCGTAGTTCCTCAACAAGGTGTCGTGCAACATGTTTCAAGCACGCATCACCCGCATCGTGACCGAGGCTGTCGTTAATATTTTTAAAGCGATCTAAATCAAGTAATATAATCGCTAAGCTACTGTCATTGCGTTTCGCGCGAGACAAACTTTTGTGCATTCGATCATAAAATAACGACCGATTGGCTAAACCGGTGAGAGGGTCGTGAAAGGTGACATAGTTTATATGGGCACTCTGATCGCGCACAGAGGGGTCTTCTGTGCGGTGCTCGGTGATATCCACACCAATCGTGTAGGTCAACGCTATTGCAGAATGGCTTTCATGGCTATCAGCGCTTTGGCTTTCAACGATAAAACGCCGCATTTGATATTGATGGAGGGAGCCATCTTTGTGTTTTACACTAAGCTCCCAAACTTGCTCGTTTTCTAGGTCTACAGGCTGTTGTTTAAGGCCGTAAACACGATCCCAAATGAGCGCGGGATACAGATCGGCCTCTTGCTCAATATTCACAAGGTGATCGGCTACACCGGCAAGAAAGGTATGCTGACGGCTAGCAAACAGTACCCGGCCGTCATCTGCCACGAGAGACACTAACGCTGGAATTCTCTCCAGTAGAATTCCCAAATATAAGTGGGCATCTTTGTGGTTGTTGATCCAGCTAAAAAGTGAGTCTTGTAGGCCGAGCCCTTTGTTGTCGTTGTCCGCCATAATTTACTGCTTAATATGCTCTATCGCATTTGCCGTCGCATTGATAAGCATAGACTACGATACCCTCATTTAGAGCAATACATTAGCCCAACAAT
The DNA here is from genome assembly GCF_014217335.1 of Teredinibacter purpureus. Classification (NCBI taxonomy): domain Bacteria; kingdom Pseudomonadati; phylum Pseudomonadota; class Gammaproteobacteria; order Cellvibrionales; family Cellvibrionaceae; genus Teredinibacter; species Teredinibacter purpureus. The sequence goes on from NZ_CP060092.1 coordinate 334,570, forward strand.
TCTGCCCACAGATCATACTCATCGGCCGCCACAATTTTAACCATCACTTTTTCCCCTGGCGCTAAGTGGGCGGCGTCTTCTACAATAATAACGCCATCGATTTCGGGCGCCTCGGCGTAACTGCGGCCAACCGCATTATCACCTTCCGTACTGTCGATAAGCACCTCTACTTCAGTGCCTATACGGGCTTGAAGGCGAGCGGCCGAGATAGTTTGCTGGGTTTGCATAAAACGCTCCCAGCGGTCTTGCTTTACATCGTCGGGTACTGGGTTATCGAGTTCGTTCGCCGGCGCACCTTCAACAGGAGAATACTGAAAGCAGCCCACTCTATCGAGCTGCGCTTCTTGTAGCCAATCTAACAACATTTGAAAATCGTCTTCTGTTTCACCAGGAAACCCGACAATAAACGTGGAGCGTATGACCAGTTCGGGGCACATTTCACGCCACTTCCGAATTCGATCAAGGGTTTTTTCTTGGTGTGCTGGCCGTTTCATTGCTTTCAAAATACGCGGGCTGGCGTGCTGAAACGGGATGTCCAAATACGGCAATATTTTCCCTTCGGCCATCAACGGAATAACATTATCCACATGAGGGTAAGGGTAAACATAATGTAGACGTGCCCATACACCCAATTCACTTAGGGCGGCACACAGGCCTAACATCTGCGTTTTTACTGGGCGCCCCTGCCAAAACCCGGTACGGTATTTTACATCTACCCCGTAAGCGCTGGTGTCTTGCGAAATAACCAAGAGCTCTTGCGTGCCCGCCGCTACCAAACGCTCGGCTTCGTCCAATACTTCGCCCACGGGGCGGCTCACAAGATCACCACGCATCGCAGGAATAATGCAAAAGCTACAACGATGATTACAGCCTTCAGAAATTTTTAAATATGCATAGTGACGCGGGGTTAATTTCACCCCCTGCGGAGGCACGAGATCAACGAGCGGGTTGTGTGGTTTTTCTTGCGGCACAAATTCATGTACAGCGCCCATCACCTCTTCGTAAGCCGCTGGGCCAGTAACACTGAGCACATTGGGGTAGGCCTCTTTAATCATTTGGGCATCGTTACCCTTACCCATACAGCCTGTCACTATGACTTTGCCGTTTTCATTAATTGCTTCGCCAATGGCGTCGAGCGATTCCTGTTTCGCCGAATCAATAAACCCACAAGTATTCACCACCACGAGATCTGCATCTTGATAGGTAGGCACGACGTTGTAACCGTCTATTTTCAATTGGGTAAGGATACGTTCGGAATCTACCAATGCCTTTGGGCAACCTAAGCTAACAAAGCCTACTTTTTTTTGACTCATAGTGATCTCAATAAATAAATACAATGACGGCGCGGTCTTATCCAATCTAGCCGAGAACGGTTGCGATTAATGCGTTGCATAAATCAACACAACCTGTGCGTGCAGACAGGTTAAGGCCTGACAGGAACCCGTGCGGGCAATCGTTCACCCACTCGTTTATGGAGTACAGAAACACGATTACCCTGAACTAAACCTTCGTGGCTAAACGCCCAGTCACGCTTAAGGTAATAGGCTTCTTTATCCCGCGTGTATAACTTTAAATTCTCTATAGCATTTTGAGCTGCGTACTGGTGAATGGCCTCTAATAGCTGCTCTCCAATACCATTATTGCGAAATGCTTCAACTACATATAAGTTGGTTATCCACTCAGACGCTTGTCGTTGTTTCGAAAACTGGTAATACACAATACTAACGGAGCCTATCACTTGTTTTTGGGTAGGCGCGTTAGTTTCAGCCAGAGCAATAAACGTACTCGGCACCGCAGGCGCATTAAAATGCGTACGCAAATTATGCTCTCGCTCGCGCAAATCTGCTGTTTTATCGAGTTCGATTAACAACGCATGCTTGCCTGCCATGCGATAACCCTGCAACCATTCACCGTGATGCCAAGCTGCTACTTCTGAAACATGTTCGGGGTAATCGCGTAGATTCGCGATTTCAAATACAGTAACTGCCACAATTATTTAACCACTTCACCCTGCGCTTGTTTATCGGCATGGTAAGACGAACGCACCAATGGCCCGCAAGCGGCTCGAACAAAACCTAACTCTTTTGCTACGGCCGTGTACTCATCAAATTCCGCGGGTTCAACATAGCGTGATACCGGTAAATGATCTCGCGAGGGCTGAAGGTATTGTCCGATGGTGAGCATATCGATATCGTGGTCGCGCATATCTTTAAGCACATCAATAATTTCTTCTTTGGTTTCACCCAAACCCACCATTAAACCGGATTTAGTTAAGACATTCGGTTGTCGGGCTTTGTATTTTTGCAGCAGTTCGAGCGACCATTTATAGTTTGCCCCAGGGCGAGACTGGCGATACAAACGAGGGACGGTTTCGAGGTTATGGTTAAAGACATCTGGCGGGGTTTGCTCGAGAATATCCAGCGCGATGTCCATACGACCACGAAAATCGGGTGTAAGGATTTCGACCTGTAAATTCGGCGACAGTAGACGCGACTCGCGAATACAATCCGCAAAGTGCTGTGCGCCACCGTCACGCAAATCATCACGGTCAACCGAGGTAATAACCACGTATTTCAACCGCATGTCGGCAATGGCTTCGGCCAATTTTTTAGGTTCACCTGTATCGAGTGCATTCGGTTTGCCGTGGCCAACATCGCAAAAGGGGCAACGACGCGTACAAATATCACCCATAATCATAAAGGTGGCCGTACCACCACTGAAACATTCACCCAAATTCGGGCAGTTAGCCTCTTCACACACCGTTGATAGCGAGTTTTTACGGAGTAATTTTTTAATGCGATCCACTTCTGGAGACGTGCTGACCTTAATGCGTATCCAATCTGGTTTGCGCAGCATGCTATCACTGGCTATCACTTTTACGGGAATACGCTCGACCTTATCGGCATCCCGTAATTTTTCGCCTTGCTGAAGGCGGCGAGTACGTTTTACCGGCTCGAGTGTATTACTGGCCGTTTCTTCTGTGGCTGCGTAAGCCAAATCAACGCCACTTTGGGCGGCAGTGTTCGGATTAATGTCAGTGGTATCGCTCATTCTTTCATCTCTTTGCCTGCCCTTTTGGAGCCAGACTTTACTGTGGGTGCTGTTGTAACAGTTCAATTAATGTGCGTAAAAAATGCGTTTCTACTTCGTGGTATTGGAGCGGCTCGGCAACCCACTCGCTGAGTTGCGTCATTTCTAACCCTTGATACCCACAAGGGTTAATATTTAAAAACGGCGCCAGATCCATATCAACGTTCAGCGCTACACCGTGATAACTACAGCCTTTGCGCACACGTAAACCCAGCGACGCTATTTTTTTACTCTGTACGTACACCCCTGGAGCATCGGCTTTCGCCACCGCCGCTATGTCATGGCCGGCTAAATACCGAATAACGGCTTGCTCTATGCAGGTGACAAGGTCGCGTACACCTAGCTTGCGACGCCGCAGGTTGAGCAGTGGGTATACCACTAGCTGCCCTGGGCCGTGATACGTAACTTGCCCACCACGATCACTGGACACTACGGGAATATTCTGCGGGTTAAGCAGGTGTTCGGGTTTGCCCGCTTGCCCTTGAGTGTAGACGGGCGAGTGTTCCACCAGCCATATCTCGTCGGCCGTATTCTCCGTGCGAGCATCAGTAAAATCGCGCATTTGCTGCCAAACGGTGCCGTAGGGCTGCAACCCTAAACGGCGAATGACAAACGAATTGGAAGTAGCGCTCATAGCAAACAACGAAGGAGGCCTATAACCGAAGCTAGAGTACCATTTTGGTTTCGGGTAGTTTTTTCAAATCATCGAATATGGATTGTAATTGCTCTACGCCCGTTGCGGTAATAAATACGGTCACCGATTGAAAGGTTCCTTTTCGGCTATCACGTACAGAGACTCGATTAATGTCGAAACCTGGAGCGTGCTTTTCCATGATATTTAATACCGCTTCACGGTAACTTGCTGTCGCTTCACCCATAGATTTTATCGGGTAATCCGGACAAGGAAACTCAATTTTAGGTGGCTCTTGAGTGGTGTTATTCATGGCAATTACTCTACAAATAACCGTTCTATGGAATCCCATAGGTAATCGAGAAGGCCCGCTTCGGCAATTTCGCTCGCAGCGACTAAATCGGTTTCAGCGATGAGTGCGCCCTCCAACATAACGCTTAAACGGCCAAGTACCGCACCCTTAGCCACTGGGGCTTCGCGTTCACGCTCTATTTCAATTTCAGCTTTAACATTATCTTGAGCGCCGCGCGGGATGGTGGCATAAATATCCTGCGCAATGGTGAGATCTAAACGTTCGGGATCCCCACCCCACACTCGCGTATTACCGAGTATGTCGCCTGCGCTATACAATTTATGCGTTTGATAGTAACGAAAACCGTAGGCTAATAATTTTTGTGACTCTGCCGCTCGCGAAGCTTCGGAGCGGGCGCCCATTACAACGGAAATTAAACGCATATTCTGACGTACCGATGACGCCACGAGACAGTAACCCGCCTCTTCAGTATGACCCGTTTTTAAACCATCTACATATTTGTTGGTAAACAGTAATTTGTTGCGGTTAGGCTGATTAATACCGTTATGTTTAAAATAACGCTCAGAATAAAGAGAGTAATGTTCTGGGTGATCGTTAATGAGGGCCTGCGCCAATAAGGATAGATCACGAGCAGTCGTCATGTGGCCTTCAGCAGGCCAGCCGGTCGCATTCCGGAAATGTGTATTGGTCATACCCAACAATTGCGCTTGCTGGTTCATCACATCGGCAAAGGCTTCTTCACTACCAGCAATGTGCTGTGCGAGAGCAATTGAAGCATCGTTGCCAGATTGAATAATCACACCGCGTAGCAGATCGATAACCGGCACTTCGCTTCGTGCCTCGAGAAACATGGTGGAGCTACCACTTTTGGTACCGCCACGACGCCATGCATCGTCACTGACACGCACTAGATCTGTATCTTTAAGCCGCCCAGTGGCGATCTCTTCTGACACAATATAGCTAGTCATCATCTTCGTTAAACTGGCAGGAGGTAATGCTTGATCCGCGTTATGCTCGACAATCACCTTGCCCGTATCAGCATCAATTAATAGAAACGCCGTTGCCGCAAGTTGTGGCGGCGCAGGAATAATGACCTGAGAAGCAAACGCTTGAGGGGCACATAAGAGTACAAAAAGCGCTATGTTTTGCAAATAGAGGGCAGCACGCGGAAGCAAAAATCGCATTGTTTCGACTATGACCTTAATAAGTAAGAGGCTGTTTAGAGGTGGGAATCCCAGCAAAGTGCCGCGATTGTATCAGTTTTATGAAAAAAACCCGAGTAAGCGCCCCGCTAAATATGCGGGGTGCTTAGAACTTAATAGCCATCAATAGGCTTAGAGTGCTTGCATCGCCGCTAATACATAGACCAAAGGCGCATTCCAGTTAATGGTAATTTCGTTGGATGCGTAACTGCACCAACTATCGACGTAGGATTTTGCAGGTTCGTCAGAGGGGTACGTGCACCCATCCTGCTGCCCAGGATTTGGACCGCCCGCAAGAAAACCAGGTACCGGCTCTGCAATTACATCAGCATAGGATTGGCGATGATGAATCTCCATTGGAGGTCGCGCACCATAGCCTGTCACGTAGGAATAATCGGTTGGGTTTTTGCCTAGGGCGTAGTCGACTAGGCCAAGTGCCGCATTCCGGTAGCTTTCCGTACCTGTCATACGCCACGCTTGTACGAGCATCATCGCCTGATTTAAGGCAACACCGTTACTACCCCAGTAAAAATCAGTCATCGACACTTTGTAGATAGAAGCAGCGTAGGTTGACGCAAGGCCGTCGGCAGTTTCGATAAGTTTGTTTTCAAAATTGCTATATTGGCTAGCGCTAACATTATCTTCACTGTGGAAAACTAGCGACATATACGCCAATGGCGCAACATAATTCCAACCCGGCACACCGTTACCGGCGTTTTGGTCAAGAAATTCCGTGAGATATGCGTTATCGCCCGTTGTAATAAATAGCTCGGCTGCTGCCCACGCAAATTCATCACCTAAACTTCCGTCGCCGTACTCACCAGTATTCACGCCACTTGGATTGCTGTAGGTCTCGTCGGGGTTGGCTTCAGCCCAATCCCAAGCAGCGACGGCGGCGGCTTGGTAAGAGGCTGATTTCGGTGCATCTATATCCGCGAATACACGACTCGCTGTGGCCATAACGGCCGCGAAATTCAACGCTGCTGCGGTACCTTTTGAGACGACATAACGCTGAGACGTCGCGTTTTCTGGCATTACTGCGCCCTCAAAATTCAACGTGGTGAGCTTATGGTAGACACCCCCGTCGTTTGGATCTTGCATGGCCTCCATCCAGTCTAAATTCCACACAATTTCATCCAGTAAATCGGGTAGATCGTTACCCGATTCAGGAATATTCCAGTCACGGTTATTATAAAATTCAGGGAAATGTTCATACGCGGCTAACAAGGTGTAAGTTGAAATGCCGGAGTTCACAATATACTTATTGTAATCACCAGCGTCATACCACCCTTTGGGGGCCGAAATAACCGTATTGGTGGGGCGCTCGGCTGAGGCCGCCGACGCATGGATACGAACACTGGTGTCGGGATGCCCTTCGGCACGCGCCCACTCATCAGCATGCTGCGCTAATAACGCGGTGCTCGCCCGATTGAAGTAATACGCCTTAATCGTGGCATCGTGTAATTCGCTGTACACGTCATTACTAATACTGAACACATCTGAATCGGCAACACCCGCCACCACAATGCGATATTGTCCCGCCGTGGTAAAATGGGAGAAATCGGCCGCTTTTACCGAATCTCCTGCAGGTTGCCATACGCTGGCGGCGGACAAATCAGCGGTAAATACACTTTCATTGGCCGCGTTCATCAAGCTAAAGGTCGTTGCGGCTACCTCTGGCACCACGGCAATTTTTTGGCCTACTGGTAAGTAACCCACTTGGTTGAGCTTGATTCGCACAGTGCTTTCAGAGCTAGCACTACTAGAACTCTCACTCGAACTACTAGAGCTTTCGCTGGACACGCTCGACTCACTGCTACTGGAGCTGGAGCTAGAACTGCTAGAACTCGCGCTACTAGAGGTAGTGCCTCCAGACGAACCACCACAGCCAATCATTAAAAGCGACACCATTGCCGCCAAAGGGCCTAACTGTTTTATTGTTATCATCATCTGAGACCTCAACCTTTTCACATTGTTTAAGACGCCATCTTACCGCGATCACGCCACTCAATTTTACCTAGCCGTCACTCTTGGGCCTACCCAATCGCCCACACGTCGCTTCGTGCATCTATAAAAGACAAGATTATTTCATGCGCGAAAAGGGGATCTATACTGGATATAACCGACCAAACTTATGATTGCGCCTACCCGTTAATAATTGCAACCAACATCTGCAAAAACGCTGCCGCTCTTCATCGACTATTAAGACGCAATTGAATGACCACAACCGCGAAACGGCTGAAAGATCTAGATAGAACCCTGACTCAACAAAAGCATCAGCTCATCGCTCGTTCGATGTTGGCTCTCACGGCTATCATTGTTCTAGGATTTGCCCATAGCTTTTCGACGGCTTGGTTGCACGTGGACTCCGCCCATCTCGCGGTTGCCCTGCTGGCGGTAACCGGCTGGCTATTTCGCGAAAAGATGTCGCTTCAAACATTAACGGCAGGGTTACTCTTACTTGCCTGCAGCTATTCAGCCTCGAGTTTACTGTCGTTTGGACTTGCCAGTGCAGGGCTGCCGCTCTTTGTGGCCACAGCAATAGTTTGCGTACTTATATTCGGGAATCACGTTACGCTTGTCGTCTGCGTTCTGGCAATACTCTCTTTTATTTTTGCCGGTTTTTTTCAATATCACCAACCTATCCCAGCCTCAGCCGATATGTCGCCCAGCATCGCGTATATTAACTGGGCCGCCATCACCATTGCTTCATTGTTATTTATCCCGCTGTTAGCCGATTACCTAACGGCTGCCAAACACAGCTACGAAGATCAAATTGCTCGAGCAAACCAATCACACCCCGCCCCAGAGAGTAGCCAATACGACCCCCTCACCGGGCTACCCGTTCTGCAGGTAACGCTTGATCGCTTACGTCATGAACTTGATAGAGGTAAGCGCCACACTAAAATTGGTGCGGTAATGATGATTGATGTAGATGATTTCGCGGCCATCAATCAACAGTATGGCAGTGATGGCGGCGACAGAGTGCTGCGCGCCCTGGCCTCTCGCATCTCGAGTATCGTGCGCGCGGCCGACACGGTGAGCCGTATTGGAGGAGATGAATTTGTCGCTATTTTTGCCGATCAGGCAGATGAAGACCAAGTGCGGCTCATAGCACGCAAAATACTGGCGACGGTAAATAATCCCATTGCCTATAGTGACGAATTTATTCAATTAAAGGTGAGCATAGGAATATCACTTTTTCCAACGCATTCAACTACCCCGCAAGAGCTGTTAGCACTCGCTGACAATGCACTTGAGATCGTTAAAACCGCTGGTGGCGATAACTTTAGAATAACCTCTACCGAACTCTAAGGATGCCGGCCGTCGCCCACAATCCCTTACTGATAGACGATATGCGCTTGAGGGACGTTGTGCTGAGCAAGCGTTTCACGCAGCATCAATAAATCATAACTATCTTTTAAAGGGCCTATTCGTACCCGAAAAAAGGCAGACTCTTTAGAAGTATAAATTCTTACAGGGTAAGACGTTACCACTTGCAACCGCACTAATAGACGCTCCGCAACCTCACGAGAACTAAACGCGCCTACCTGTAAATACGTGTTATCCGGAATTTCATAGCCACCGGAATATGCGGGCGAGGGTGCCGCAGGCATTTGAGGTGAACCGCTACTACGAGACGTACCTAATGACGCCGTGAGAACAGAGGGGGGGGCAGGCGGTACAGGCAAACTCGAAGGCGCACCGCGGTATTGCCTGGGGTCAATATATTCCACTTCTACCGGCGCAGTACCGCTGTCCACAAAGCCGAGTTTTTTCGCAGCGGTGTAGCTTAGATCGATAATGCGGCCATCGTGAAATGGACCACGATCATTTACCCGAACAATCACAGAACGACCATTTTCTCGATGCGTAACACGCACATAACTGGGAATAGGCAATGTTTTATGCGCGGCGGTCATGCCGTACATATTATAGATTTCGCCGTTTGAGGTGGTATGCCCATGAAACTTCCGGCCATACCATGACGCTATACCCTGTGATTTATACCCTTCAGGCGAAGGAAGCAGCGTATACGTTTTACCTCTCACCGTATAAGGGTTTTTATTCCCCGCAATGGTGCGCGGTTCTTCACGCGGCACCGCATCGGGAATATGATCGACGCTCATAGATTCCCTAGGGCCGGCATCTTGCTTCATTGTATAAACGCTGGGCGCTTCGCAAGCCACCAAAAACAATAAAGTACAGAACCCGCACGGGAGATTTAGTGTAAGCAGTTTTTTCATAAATAGCGGCTTTCAATCAATAGCGATTAACCGGTGACTAGCTCGTGGCCACTACCGTTCTCGTTTTAACGTTCAACCCAGTCTCAATGCAGCTGACGCTCATAGGTATACCGTAACTCTTCACTTAACTGCCATACCGCCATTGCGTACATCTGGCTGCGGTTATAGCGCGTAATGACGTAAAAGTTATCAAACCCTAACCAAAATTCTTTACCGTGCTGCCCCTCGTACAATAACGGCACGACTTTTTCGTTACCGCTAAGCTGCGTATTCACCGGCGAAAAACCCATCGCTATTACCTCGTCCAGAGACAAATGAGGCCGGACGCGCTCGTTCAAGGCCGATTTATCGTAATCAGCATTAATTCGCGCTCGGCTGAAAACAATTTCACCTTTTTTCCAACGGTGTTCTTTAAAGTAGTTGGCAACGCTACCGATAGCGTCCACAGGGTTCTGCCAGATATCCGCTGTGCCATCATTGTCGAAATCGATGGCATAATGCCGGTAACTACTGGGTATAAACTGACCGTAACCCATAGCGCCAGCATACGACCCCTTTAAGCTTAGCGGGTCTTGTTTTTGTTCACGTGCGAGCAAGAAAAAATGCTCAAGCTCTTTCGAAAAGAATTTGGATCTTGGTTTATAGTCAAAACCTAACGTCGCCAACGCATCAAGCACACGGTATTTGCCCATATAACGACCGTAACGTGTTTCCACGCCAATTATCGCGACAATCACCTGCTCATCAACACCTAACGTTTCGGACGCTCGACGTAGAATTTCTTGGTTTTTGTTCCAAAACTCCACGCCCTGATCGATTCGCGTTTGGCCGAGGAAAATTTTACGGTAGTCTTTCCACGGCTTAGTTTTTTCAGCAGGACGAGAAATAGCATCCAAAATAGACTGTTTTTTCTCCGCGGCTTTTAACCAACTGATAACATCTTCTTTTGCAAAACCGTGCTCTTCAACCATTTTTTGAATAAACGCAGGCGCTTTTTCATGTGAGGAGTAATCCGCACGTGCGGCAAAACTGATGACGCAAATAGCGCACACCCCTAAAGAAAAAGCGACACGATACAACTTCAACACAGGAGAGGAAAAAACCATAAACACTTCATCATTCGTTATTCAGCAGTAAAAAGAATTAGCTAACGCGTTTTTTTTCCGTCGCAATAGCCATAAGCAAACCAAAACCGGTCATCAAGGTTACAATCGAGGTTCCACCAAGACTCACCAAAGGCAACGGTACACCCACCACGGGGAGCATGCCACCTACCATACCAATATTTACAAACACGTACACAAAAAATGTCAGCGTAATACTTCCCGCCAATAGGCGGCCAAACATATTCTGGGACTGTATCGCAATAATTAACCCTCGCGCTATCACAAGTAAATATAAGCTAATTAAAAACAATACGCCTATCAAACCAAACTCTTCAGCCATAACCGCAATAATAAAATCAGTATGGCTTTCTGGCAAAAAGTCTAATTGTGATTGAGTGCCGTTAAACAATCCTTTGCCATGTAAACCACCCGAACCTATTGCCGTTTTCGATTGAATAATATTCCAACCCGCGCCCAATTTATCGGCCTCTGGATCCAATAAGGTAAGAACACGCTGTTTTTGGTAATCTTTCATTACCCACGTCCACATGGGGTAAATACTTGCCCCCAATGCAAACAAGCTTCCCAAAATATAGCGCCACGGCAACCCAGCCAAGAACAAGACCAGAATGCCCGATGCCGAAATAAGAATAGCCGTGCCCAAATCGGGCTGACGAAAAATGAGAACCGCAGGCAAAACGATGAGCAGCAAGCTCGCCACAACATGCTTAAAGCTTGGCGGTAACGCACGCGACGAAAAATAAGCCGCGGTAGCAATGGGCACGGCGAGCTTCATTATTTCCGATGGTTGGAAGCGCATAAACCCCAAGCTTAGCCAGCGCTGTGCACCTTTAGCGCCTACCCCTACGACAAAAATCAAAAGCAGTAGAATAATACCCGCCGCGTAAAACCATGGGGACCAACGACGAATCATCTGTAGATCAAGCTGTGCCGTCACAAACATGGAACAATAAGCAACCACAAAAAATGCCAGCTGCCGACGCACCATACCTTCTTGCTGGCCGCTTGCGCTGTATAAAATGGTGAGGCCGAAAGCAGTCAACACTAAGAGCCCCAGCAATAACAACGGGTCGATATGAAGCCGGTACCAAACACTCTGCACGCGCGCAAAATGCTGAGTGGAATCGGGCAATCGTCGAACAAAATCTTGGTTAGCTCCTTTCATTGCTCTATCTGTCCCCGCTGCGAAAGCGTTTGTGCGGCACCAATGGGGTACTGGCGAAAAAATTCATCGAACAGCAGACGCGCGATAGGGGCTGCTGCACTGGAGCCATGCTCACCATTTTCGACAATTATCGCCGTTGCTATTTGAGGGTTATTAACGGGGGCAAAACCAATATACAGGGCGTGATCCCAGTTACGCTCGTCCAATTTCTCTGCATCGTACTCAGCATCTTGCGCAATACCCACTACCTGCGCGGTGCCGGTTTTACCGGCCATACGATATTGTGCACCCCATCCTATTCGACTTGCCGTACCCCGTGGGCTATGTACCACCCCTTCCATTGCCGACATTACGAAATCCCAATAATCTTCATCCACCTCGACAATATCTTCTACTGTCATTTCGGTTTCAACATCGCCAATTTTCTTCACTAAGCGTGGCTGAATATGAATACCACGCGAGGCTAACGTAGCCGTCATTACGGCCAATTGCAGCGGTGTAGCCAATACATCGCCCTGCCCAATACTCACATTTAAACTATCGCCAGGAAACCAATGCATACCGCGCGTTTTTTTCTTCCACTCTCTGGAAGGCCACAACCCTCGCCGCTCACTGGGTATCTTTAGGCCCGTGCGCTCCCCCAAACCGAATTGACTACCAAATGAATGCATTCGATCAACGCCCATATGAAACGCCATGCCATAAAAGAATGTGTCGCACGATTCGATAATCGCCTGACGTAAATTAACACTTCGACCATGTCCGCCTTTTTTCCAATCGCGATAGAAACGCTCGTCCGTTTCCAGTTGATAATAACCAGGGTCGTCAATATGCGTTTTAAAATCAATTACCTGATGGTGTAATGCACCAAGGCCCAGCATGGGTTTGATTGTTGAGCCCGGAGGGTATTGGCCTTGAATCGTGCGATTAAACAGTGGTAAATCACGCGATTCGTTCAACGCGCGATAATCGGTATGGCTAATACCATTCACAAATAGATTTGGATCGTAGCCCGGCGCACTGACCATGGCCAATATTCCGCCGTTCGTGACATCGATAGCGACTAAGGCACCACGCCTCCCATTCAAAGCAGAAGCTGCCGCCTGCTGAAGCCCTGAGTTTAAAAACAGCTGTAAATCTTGGCCTGGCACAGGGTCAACCGACTCGAGGTTTCTCAGTACACGACCATGCGCATTTGTCTCAATGTTTTCGCTACCCACTTCGCCCAACAAAATTTTTTCATAGGATTTTTCCAATCCAATTTTACCCAGGCTGTGCGTGCCACTATAAAGGCGATAAGTTTCTTCATCGAAAGAGCGTAACTCCCGCTCGTTTATGCGGCCAACATAGCCAACCGTGTGCGCAAATAATGTGCCTTTTGGGTAGGCACGCGTAAGCTGCGCTTCAATTTCTACGCCCGTTAACCGAAACTCATCCACTGCAATTTTGGAAATCTCGTCTTCTGTCAGCCGATACCGCAAAGGCACAGCCTCAAATGGACGACGTCGCTGACGCAACAATTTGTAAAAATTGTCTCGATCGCTCTCTTGAATACTGATTATTTTGCCCAGTTCTGCAATGGTAGCCTCTAGGTCTATCGTGTGCTCTTTAACAATTGAAAGCGAAAAGGTAGGACGATTATCGGCGAGCATTTCACCGTTAGTATCGTAAATTAAGCCACGATTGGGCGGGACGGGACGGACATGGATACGGTTACGATCAGATTGCGTAATATAGGCATCGTAATCAATCACTTGAAGCGTGTAGTAACGCGCGATTAGTGCGCCGAATAAAACCACGACAAGCAGAAAACTAATGGCGAGGCGAAACCCGAATACTCTTGCTTCGTAGTGATGATCTTTGAAGTGGTGCAGCTCTTTTCCTGCCCATATCATAAAATCGCGTGTCTACCTGTCTTGAATGATTAGATAGTGGATAGGCTGTAGTGCCTTATTTGTGGTACGGATGGTTTTGCAAAATAGTCCATGCGCGGTACAGCTGCTCCATTAACAACACCCTAACGAAAGGATGCGGTAGCGTTAACCCCGAGAGCGACCACTTTTCGTGCGCTCGCTGCAACACTTTTTGTGTTAACCCGTCTGGGCCACCAATAATGAGACACGGATTAACACCTTCCATTTGCCAGCTGGCCATCTTCTGCGAAAGCTTTTCAGTGCTTAAGCCTTTTCCCAGAACATCTAGCGCAATAATGCACTTTTGCCCAGGTAGATTTTCGATAGCGGCGAGTATTTGCTCAGCTTCGGCATCTTTAACGGTTTGCTTACGGGTATTTTTAGAACGATTTGCGAGCGGAAGTTCCACAAGATTCGGTTCCATTTCCCTCGGCATACGCTTTGCGTATTCGGAATAGCCCTGCTGGACCCAGCTGGGCATTTTACTTCCAACGCTGATTAAATGGATTTTCACCGACGATTATTCTGGCTGGTTTTGACGGGACGCAGGCTCTGTAGACCACAATTTTTCTAATTCGTAAAACGATCGCGTTTGCTCAAGCATCACGTGCACCACCATATCACCGAAGTCCACTAACACCCATTCTCCGCCGTCTAGACCTTCAACACCTATTGGCTGAAAGCCATTTTTCTTTGCGTCTTCAACAACATTGCTCGCCAACGATTTCACATGGCGGTTGGAGGTGCCGGTAGCAATCACGAAAGTGTCCATTACGTTACTTAGCTTTGAAACGTCTAGGCTTTCAATTTTTTGCCCTTTTAAGTCTTCGAGGGCGGTCTGTACGATGTCGGCTAATTCAGGTTGCATTCAAAATTCCAATAGTTTGTGCTCAATAAGTTGAGCGGTAGGGGACCCGCTTAACGCGAATAAAGCCCCTGTTCGTTGATATAGTGACGCACGTTAGAGGGAATATAAGCCTCTTCGGCGCCAGTCAATATGGCGTTACGCAACTGCGTAGACGAAATATTGTTAGCGGTAGTGGGTATAAAACTTACCCCCCCACACGCACTTTGCGAGAGTTGCTCGGCCCTGAGTTCTCGCGATGCAAGCCATTGCGATACCGCTGGAGGAAGTTCTGTATAACCCGGCCTCTCCCATACGGCAAAATGAGTAAGAGATTCCAATTTCTGCCAATGGTACCAGCTTGGTAGCGTTTGCAAAGAATCCCAACCCATTAAAAAAATGAGGCTGATGATATCACCATACTCTCGACGATAGCGTTGTAGGGTATCTACAGTATAGGAAGGTTTATTTTGCTCAAGTTCCCATGGGTCGATGGCCAAACGTGGGTAGTCGGCAATTGCCAGCGTCAACATCGCCAGCCGCTGAGCAGGCGTAGCCATAAGCGGCCCTTTATGCGGCGGAATATGACAGGGAAGCAAAAATACTTTAGCCGCACCTAATTGCTGTGCGGCTTCATCGGCAGCTTGCAAATGCCCCTTATGAACCGGGTCGAAACTACCGCCAAACACCACCAGTGGCCCAGATGAACCTAAAGCTAAGCCTGCATCAGGCAAGAATTTCTCCGTTGCCTAATACTATCCACTTTTGCGATGTTAACCCCTCCAAACCCACTGGCCCACGGGCATGAATTTTGTCAGTAGAAATACCAATTTCTGCACCCAACCCATATTGAAAACCATCGGCAAAACGCGTCGAAGCGTTGATCATCACTGAGGCAGAATCGACACGGGTTAAAAAAGCGCGTGCCTTGGTGTAATTTTCGGTCACGATACTTTCTGTATGCGCTGAGCTGTACTCCGCAATATGGTCGATTGCCGCATCCATTCCGGTCACGATACGAATGGACAGTACCGGCGCCAAGTATTCTGTCGCCCAATCTTCTACCGTAGCCGCAATTGCAGCCGGAAGAAGGCTACAAGTCTTTTCACAGCCGCGAAGCTCTACACCTTTTTCGGCATAAGCCTCGGCCAGTTTGGGCAAAATATTAGCGGCCACCGTCTCGCACACCAATAGTGTTTCCATTGCGTTACACACGCCGTAGCGATGGGTTTTGCTGTTCAGCGCTATGTTAAACGCTTTTTCCAGATCGGCTTCGTCATCGATATAGACATGGCAAATACCGTCCAAATGCTTGATAACGCTTACTTTAGCTTCTTTCGAAATACGCTCGATTAAACTCTTACCACCACGTGGCACAATCACATCAACAAACTGCGGCATTGTAATCAGTTCGCCAACAGCGGCTCGATCCGCTGTTTCGATCACTTGGACGGCTGTCGCGGGCAAGCCAGCTTTTTCTAGGCCCGCGCTAATGCATTTTGCTATCGCTTGATTAGAATGAATGGCTTCGCTACCGCCACGTAAAATAGTGGCGTTACCCGATTTCAAACACAAGCTAGCGGCATCGATGGTCACATTTGGGCGAGATTCGTAAATAATACCCACAACGCCCAACGGCACGCGCATTTTGCCCACCTGTATACCAGAAGGCATATTTTTCAAATCGGTAATTTCACCACAAGGGTCTGGCAGCGCGGAAACCTGTTGGAGGCCTTCGATCATGCCGTCTATTCTTGCCGGCGTAAGCTCTAAACGGTCCAATAACGCGGCATCTAAACCATTAATGCGACCATTTTCCATATCACGTGTATTTTCTGCCACGATACTTTCGCGCTCAGCGTCTATTTCAACAGCAATAGCCTGTAATGCTGCGTTTTTAATACCTGAGTTCGCTGCCATCATCAATCGAGAGGCTTCCCGCGCCTGTCGACCCAATTGAGCCATGTAATCTTGTACACTCATAAGAATTAAATATCTTGTTGGTTAACGATTAAGCGGGCCATTATACCTATGTTGCTCGGTATCAGGAAAACCAATGCGGCCTAATTCTCACCAAAATGCCTCGGTTTTGGGGCCGTACGGTGGTTGTAATGGCAGCTTTGCCGTGATTCAAGGTTGTTGGGTGTCACTATTGTAGGAATGACGCACATATTGAGCCCGCAATGCGCGGTCGAACTTAACCCGCACAGCCAACTGGCGCGACAGCTGAAAAATGTTTGCACGCAAAGTCTACGCGCTCGGCAATACTCATCCGTTCAGGGCGCACCAACTGCTCAACGGCCGTCAAGCGCGGTACCAACCCTTGACCGTTCGCGATTTGAATCGATAACCCTGGCCGCGCATTCAGTTCAAGCAACGCTGGCCCACAAGTTTTATCGACCACCAAGTCAACGCCTAAATAGCCCAAACCTGTCATGTCGGCACAGGCACAACCCAATTCTAAGAGCGCTCGCCAACACGGGATGTGAAGAGTAGAAAGGTTCAAATGAGTATCAGGGTGATGGGTCACACGCTTATCAGATTGCACCGCATGAACAGCCTTCCCCGTGGCAATATCAATGCCGACACCTACCGCGCCCTGATGTAAATTGGCCTTTCCTTGTGAGGCCGTGCACGCTAGGCGCATCATCGCCATTACAGGCACGCCACGAAACACGATTAGCCGTAAATCGGGAACCCCTTCATGTGAGAACGGGGCCATTTTATCATCCACTTCGATCAACGCTTCAATCAGGGCAACATCCACAGCACCGCCCAAGGAAAACAAGCCAGCTAAAATATTGGAGATATGTCGCTGTAAATCCACCAACGATAATGTTTGACCGTTCGAACGAAAAAAAACGTTACCCTCACGGCGCTGAATAACCACAATACCCTTTCCACCGGAGCCCTTTGCAGGTTTTATACAAAACGAATCGTGCCCCAACAGTATTTTTTCAACCAATGACACATCATGCTGGTTGTCGACCACGCCCAGTAGCGCAGGTATGGCTACAGAATATTCTAGCGCTAATTGCTTGGTATTAAGTTTATTATCGACTAACGGAAATAAATTACGGTCGTTGTAACGAGAGATATAACGGATGTTCCTACGATTCATGCCTAGCACACCACTTGCCTGCATGGCCTTCAACTGCCGGTACAAGGCGGCCAACATCATTATGTTTCCTTGCCTGATGGGCTCGCAACGCTCAACGATCGAAAACGCCGGAATTCAAGTAGCCGATAACCCGTATAACTACCAAACATAATGACGAGCGCCATTATGACTAACTGCAAACCAATAAAATTGAACGTGAGGTGCCGTACAAACTCGTTAATCATTACGCTATATGCGCACAGCGCAACCACCAGAGAACCTCCTGTTTGAATAAACACTTCTTTGGAGCCTTCTTCCTCCCATAGAATCGACATACGCTCTATGGTCCAACTTAATATGATCATGGGGAAGAACGTAATCTTTAATCCTTCACTTAACCCAAGTTGAAACGACAAGACAGCAAAAATCGCAATGATAGAAATCACCGAAATTATGACCGCCGAAATACGTGAGACCAAGAGCAAGTTCAACCGCGAAAAGTAGCTGCGAATCATTAAACCTATACCCACAATGAGCACAAAACCCACAATGCCCGTGGACAAACTGGTTTGAATAAACGAGATAGCGATGAGTACAGGCATAAACGTTCCGGTTGTGCGCAAGCCAATAAAAATACGCATAAACACTACAACGAGAACACCCACAGGAATTAGGAAAATACCTTTAAATAGCGCCTGTTCTTCCACGGGCAAGCTATGGATAGAGAAATTGAGTAGGGCAACATTATGATTTTTAGTATCGGCCTGCACTTGCGCAACAGGCACCTCCTGCTCTATCACCGAAAACAGTACGCGCGACTGTGAGCCACCCACAATATCGAGCAAAGCGCCCGATTGATATTCCCACAGTAATTGATTTTTAAAGCGACCTTGCCGGCCACTCTCGGGGTCAAACAAACGGTATTCTTCGCCATCATACACTTGCAATAACGTGTTCAACGGTTGCCGGCGGCGCCCATCTTCTAGCGTTAAACTCAACACTTCACGCACGGGCACTTCTGCATGCTGAAGCAGCGAGACCAACCACGTCGTTCGACGTTGTTTTTGCGCCAAAAACTGCGCGCTTTGCGCCTGTCGATTGAACTCATGAATTAACTCGCGGGTAAGAGTGTAGTTATCTGCTGAGCGACTCAGCGCACTACTGAGCAATTCCAACGCCGACGTTTCATGAGGGCCATCCCCAAGCAAGTGATTGTTCGGCGATTTAAACGGCACCGATCCACCAACAGTGAGTGACTCGTCGAACTGCATATCAACACGGTAGTAGAGTGTTTGACGCCCCCAAGCCGAGCGTATCGACCATTCCGCTCGCCGCTCATCGTCTTGCCCCACGAACGCTAAACCATAGCCCGGGCTAGCCGTGTGTTCAGCAATACGCTCATATCGAGATTGAGTATCGGGTATGGCCAACGAAACTTTAACAGGCTCACCACGGGCCATGAATTCGACTTTTGCTTCCACCGACCACACTTGGCGCTTTTCCCCTGGCAACCAAGGTACATCCAGCATTTGATGCCGGTACCATGTCAAAAGACTACCCACCACCAACAATAGAAGGACGATCGTAAAAACAGACGTACGCGGTCGACTCACGGCTTTTATCCACAGAGTAAGGTTACGTTAGGGGGTTAGTAGCTCTACTTTTGGCTGCGTAAATTTGCGTGCGACATCCACTATCGCGATATCACGCAGGAAATTACGCCCCAATAGAACGGGGTAAAGCATGCTGTCACGGTCAGTAAGGTTAAATTCAACCTCTTCGTTAATCTCGCCCACGCGCGCCATAAGCTTAACGACAGGTCGCTTGTCTAACACTTCCACGGAAGATTGGCGTATTTTTTTATAACGAAGTAAGGGCGTTTCGAAAGACAGTGTTGGCTCTTGACCGGGAATACGAAAACGAACCCATTTATCACCATTACGCTCAAACGGCTGAATATCCGTTGCACTTAAAGACGAACTGGATGCCCCTGTATCAATACGTGCTTTAAAACGCGCGCCGGCCAAATCGAGCCAAACCCATTCAACTCGCCCAACCACCACTTTACCCTGAGCAGGCATCTCGGGTTGAATGTGTTCACTTTCGATCGAGGTTAAGACGGGCTCAGCCCAATGAGTCTCGGGCGCGAAAGGTTCATCTCGACTCGTGACAACGGTATGAATATCGTTTAATTGCGCCTGTAAATCACCCAGCTGCGCCATTAAATCCTCTTGCGCTAGGGCTAATGTTTGCAGCTGAATGCGCTGGGATTCCAGCAGCGCTAGCTGCTCCTGCAACGTTTTTTGCTCGAGCGGTATTTTAGACGGGGGAAACAGGTGCCCGCAGCTGGCCAGTAATAAAACCGACAATAACAACAAAAGAGCTGGTATAACTCGACTCATAAGGTTTAATAAGCTCATTGTGGCAGCACTCATGTGCGGCTCTTTGTGCAAGTCTTCCTATAACTATTGTTACAATGTCGCGCATTATTGGGCCGCTATCTTAGCAGCGTCTATTTATATTACTGAGAAAAACACCTCACACCCAGAGATTCAGGAGCCCACTTTGGCAATTACCGCAATTATCTTCGATCATGATGGCACCCTCGTAGACTCAGAGGGAATTCACTGCTCAATTTGGCAAGACCTATTAAAAGAAGACCACGGAATTTCATTCAGCAAACAAGAATACCTCGCTCATCACTGTGGTGTACCCACACTCACGAACGCCGAAGTCATCGTACAACAATATTCACTCAACCTGAATCCAGAACAATTGTACGAGATCAACCGAAAGCGATTAGCCGTGTGGCTGGAGCATAATTCTTTCCCATTAATGCCGAATGCACGCGCCGCTCTAGACAAATGCCGACAAGCCGGCTTAAAAATGGGAATGGCAACAGGCGCCAGCCGATCGGAAGCGGGAGGCTCAATTGCCTCGCACCAGCTAGCAGAGTATTTCTCCGTTGTCACCACCCGTGATGATGTCACTAACACCAAGCCCGCGGCCGATACCTACAAGCAAACCGCCCAGCAGCTTGGGGTGAAACCTGAGCATTGCATCGCCATAGAAGATAGCAGTACCGGCGTTCAATCGGCTGTTGCCGCCGGCATAGCCTGTATCGCTGTAGAAAACGAATTTTCAGACAGCCAAGATCTCTCCAAGGCCCGCTGGCAAGTGGCCAACTTAATGGAAGCGGTGGACCTCGCACTTTCATTATGAAGCTATAACAGTTCAGCACCAGTTCAGCCAGCAAAGCGTAACCTTTGTGTGTCTACTACCAAAGGAGGTCTGACATGAATCGCCCGAACTCAATACTGACCCTATTAACCCTAAGTATTTGCCTGCTTAGCCCTGCCACCTTAGCCGGCAATAATCGCAATACGATCCGCCACGTAGACTACGGCATAGTCATTGCGGCCACCCCGTTATACGAAACCGTCGAACGTTCAGTTCCTGTTGAGCGCTGTTGGACAGAACGCGTTCGTGAAGAAACACCGGTCTATCACACCAAGCAGGGGCCAAAGCGCGATTCAACCACGAGCATGATCGTAGGCAGCCTTATCGGTGGTGCTTTCGGCAACGCCGTTGGCGCGGGCGACGAAAACAAAAAAGTGGGGACAGTTGTAGGAGCCGTACTTGGCGCCTCAATAGGGCGAGATATTGGCCGGCAACAAAGAGTTTACTCCCACACCACCGTTAACTATCGCGATGTTGAGCAATGTGACGTTCAGGCCCAGATCCATAGTGAGAGAATCACAACCGGCTACACTGTAACCTACCGTTACCATGGTGAAACCTATACAACCCGCACTCGTAGGGACCCCGGTAAAAAGTTAAAAATTGCCGTGAGCATACAACCCCTCGAACACTAAACCCGAAAGGAGCGAGTGAATTGATTGCACAGTTTGTCATACAATGTCGAACCATTCATTTGTTTGACTTCGCCATGCGCACTCGCTCGCTCATTATCAGGTTCTTGCTCATTCGCAGCCAATATTTGTTGGCCTGCTTAGTGATGTGCTGCGCCCCCTTAGCCAACGCGCACTGGCACGCGCAGCTTGACGCCGCGACTCCAGCGTTTTTAACGCCAAGCTCTCTCAACCTGCAACTGGCCCAAGCCACAAAAGGCGTGAGCCGCAGCCAAGCCGCGAATGCCGCACAACGACGTTACGGCGGCAAGGTGTTAAGCGTGAGCCGCAAAGAAAGCCTTTATCGCGTTAAGCTTCTCCAAGATAGCGGCAAGGTCATTATTGTGTCCGTTGACGCGCGCAGCGGCAAAGTATCCGGGCGCTAAAGCCAAAAGACCCTCTTTAAAGACAGCAGGAACGCTTTATGAAAATGTTAATCGTTGAAGACGAAAACGCTATTCGTGAACAACTAGCGGCCTATTTCACTGCACAACAGTTTGTGATTGAGACTGCCGCCGACGGAGAAGATGGTGCGTACTATGCAACAGAGTTCGACTACGATTTTGCCATCATTGATATTGGCCTACCGAAAATAGACGGTATCGAAATTATTCGTAGGCTGCGTGCCGCAGGTAAAAAATACCCCGTACTCGTGCTCACCGCTAGAGGAAACTGGCAAGATAAAGTACAGGGACTTGAAGCCGGTGCAGACGATTATCTGGTAAAACCTTTTCACGCAGAAGAATTACGCGCTCGCACAAATGCACTCATACGTCGTGCAGGTGGTAGCGCAACATCGAGCCTACGCTTCGGGCCACTGACGATTGACACCTCCAGTAAACGCGTAAGCGTTAACGACGCCTTCATTGAACTCACCAGTTACGAGTACAATACCTTGGAATATTTGGCCATGCATGCGGGCAAGCCCATTTCAAAAACAGAATTAACGGAACATCTATATCACCAAGATTTTGAACGCGACAGCAATGTTATAGAAGTTTTTGTGGGGCGCTTACGCAAAAAACTAGACCCAAAAAATGAGATTAAACCTATTGCCACCGTTCGCGGTCAGGGCTACCGCTTCGAATTAATGGCGAGCTAACGCCACGAATGGCTTTCTTTCATCATCGATCGCTGGCCGCACGACTGACATTATCGTCAGCCTTTGTGCTGCCCATTATTCTCATCTTTAGCGCCTACTCCCTAGACCGTGCTTTTAAACAAAGCCTCATCAATGCTGAACAGCAAGCACTCGAAGCTCAGCTTTATTCACTTATGGGCGCAGCAGAGCCCGAAGGTCACTCGCTCTACTTACCTGAAATGTTTGCAGAGCCCCGTTTTAATCGACCTCAATCTGGGCTTTATGGCGTAGTCGTCAATGCTGACCATGCCATCGTATGGGGAAGCGGCTCCTATTCACACGAAACCGCTCTACCCGGCGCCACCCAAGAACCCCTTAGTGCCGGGCGAGAAACTTTTCTGCAACATACCTATCTGCATCAAAAGCGACACTTTTTCCTCAGTTTCGATTCATTATGGGAAACCGAAAACGAAGACGCGCTTTTTCGCTTTATTGTTATTCATGACCAAGCTCAATTTCAAAAAGAGCTTAACGGTTATCGCGACGCACTACTGCTGTGGCTTATAGGCATTTCACTGATTTTTATCGCTGCGCTATTTTTCATTACCCGCTGGGGTTTACGCCCACTGCAATCACTAGCACGAGAACTTGAGAAATTTCAGCAAGGCCAAAACAATCAACTAGAAGGCCAATACCCTTCCGAAATCTCGCCCGTCATTCGCAACCTAAACGACGTACTTACAAGTGAGCAAGCACAACGTCAACGTTATAAAAATACGCTTTCCGACCTTGCGCACAGTTTAAAAACACCACTGGCTATCATTCGCGCGGAACTCAGCGCAGGCACCCTCAATAAGCAACAGGCGATCGACGAACAAATTACGCGCATGTCCGATATTATCCAACATCAACTGCAGCGAGCAACACTCACAACCACCACCCATTTACGCATCAAAACACCTTTAGCCCCTACAATCACTCGCTTAGCCAGCGCGCTCAATAAAGTATTTCTTGATAAGCACATCTCCGTAGACATTAGCATTCCCGAGCACTTAAACTTTCCGGGTGATGAAAGTGATGCTCTCGAAATTTTTGGTAACATTCTCGAAAATGCGTTTAAATACGGCAAAGACGCCATCGTTATCACCACAAACGAAAACGAAACTGACTTCTCTATTTCAATTGCCGACAACGGTCCAGGCATTCCTGATGCCCAAAAGAAGACGCTTCTAGCGCGTGGCGCGCGTGCAGACACGTCGACCCAAGGACAAGGCATAGGCCTATCTATTGTGGTTGATATGCTTAGCAGCTACCAAGCCGAACTCACCGTAGGCAACAGCGCAATTGGCGGTGCAGAATTTACATTAACGTTTCCGGTATAACATGACCCTATTACCTTTATTACAACGCGGCCTTATTACACTCTTCTTTCACCGTTACTGTCGCTGGCTAAGACAACTACAATTTGCTGTCGCGATAGGTATATTTGCCTACATGGCGCTAAGCCCTGCACCTGCCATCTGGATTGAAAACTGGTCAGATAAGCTACTCCACTTTATGGGTAACGTGCTTTTAATGGGGTCAACGTGGGTGGCCTTTTTTGGGTTTATTAGCCGTCGAAAGACCTTTGTATTCGCCCTTTTCTATTCACTAACAATAGAAGGTATGCAAAGTTTTTCGGCAATGCGCCAGCCGGACGCTTTAGATGCAGCCACAAATCTAACGGGGATAATTTTGGGGTTTTTCTTGTGTGTATTGCTGGAAAATTATTTGACCACGCTACAACGCGCGGCCATTACCACAATTAAGCCTTAAACAGAAAAAGGCTTAGTCAGTAAAATTAATTTCGGTAACAATAAAAGAGCACCGAGAAGCGCTAAAAACATGGCTAAACCGGTAAGTAAACCGAAATAGATAGTAGGGATAAACGCTGACAATACCATTATGGCAAAACCGAAAATGATAATCACCGAGGTATAAAACATTGCTCGACCAATGGATTGGTGAGCGCGATGCATACTGGCAATATAATCTTTATCGAACTCAAGTTCCCGACGAAAACGATGAACATAGTGAATCGTATTATCGACGCCGATACCAACCGTTATCGCAGCTACAGTAATGGTCATCATATCCAGCGGCAAGCCGAAAACCCCCATAAAGCCTAGAATCCCGACGGCCGATAAAACGGTCGGCACAATAGCGATAGCCGCGACGCTTAGCGATCGAAACAACACCACGAACATCACAAGAATTCCCAAAAGAACAGTACCTAATGTCGCAATTTGCGAGCTAAACAAACTCTGCAACATATTATTATACAGTACCAGCAAGCCGCTAAAACGCAAATCTTCTGCTTCTACCCATTCATTATCCAACAAATGACGTTCAATTCGCTCGACTAACTCTGCACGACTTAAGTTTGGATACCCGTCATGGATGCGCAGCGTAATACGTGCTTGGTTATTATTGGCATCCAGATAAGGTGATACTAATGCGTCCTTAATAGAGCGCGGTAATTTTTTCTGCATCACCGCAAGTTCAACATCGTTCAGGCTGCCACTAATATCCATACCTATTTTATACAAAATAGCGAGCGACTGAACTTTCCCTACTTCGGGTAAGCTTTCCAAATAATCGTGGATTTTTTCAATAGTACGCAAACCACCTAGCGTCATCCAATAACTGGTGGCGTCCTCACCATGCTCCGAAAAAGGATCAACTTCGGAGAACGGGTCTTCGTCGCCGAGCGGCGCCAAAGATTCAAAGGGATCACTCTCATCGAAAGGATCGCCTTCTCCGAACGGGTCATCTTCGCCGACAAACCCTTGCATTTCCAGACTAAAACTGTCTTCACGGTAATTAATAATAATATCAAGTGAGGTTGTACCACCGAGGTCGTTATCAATGACGGACAAGCCTTGATGTATTTCGGTACTCTCATGAAAGTAATCAATAAAACGATTTTCAACTTGTAGCTGCGTCACGCCCCAGCCACTCGCTAGCGCAAGCAATACAGAACAAGCCAATACCCACGTACCGCGAGTTTCGACAAAGCGCGAGAAAACCAATGTAACCGGGGCACCATCGTCAACCGTTACATCCTTTTCGGTATTATTCGGTTTTTTCCGAGGCAACAACATCATGGCGGCAGGCAGTAAAGTAAAGGCAAGAAAGAAGGCGAGTACCAGCCCCATTGTCATGAGCCAGCCAAAATCGATTACCGGACGAATATTACTGACCACCAATGAAGCAAACGCTACCACTGATGTCATAACGGTATAAAGGCAGGGCAATATCATGAATTTTACCGTTGCGGTTACCAGCTCACGTTGATCCCACTGTGGGTTTTGTTCAGAAAACTCCCGGTAACGTACGATCAGGTGAATAATAATCGCTAATGAAATAATCAGCAGTAACGCAACGAAATTCGATGAGATAACGGTTAATCGCCAATCAATCCAGCTAACGTAACCCAACATGATCAATACGGCGGCACTACAACACGCCATTGGGATAACGACGAAATACCACGAACGAAAAATAATGGCGAGAACAAAGACCATAAATAACAATACAGCCGAGCCAAATACAATAAGATCGCTTTTAATAAAGCTAATCATATCGGCGGTAATCATCGTCAACCCACCGACATAGATTTGCGCTCTATCTCGGTAACGATTAACAACGGATCTAACCAATTCGACTCTTTGATGATCGCGTTCTGCTGCAGCAGTTCTATGCACCAAAAGTTCGCGGCTGACATCGGTATAGTTCAACTGTTGCTCTATTGAAAAACTACCCTCTGTTTTTTTAATCCGTAGCAAATCATCGCGACGCTTGACCAAGTTAATGTAGCGTTCATCAACAGCCAAATTTAATTGCAACGCCGTTGTTTGAGCATCGGGGCCCAAAATTAAATCACGGTAGGCTGGGCTTACCAGAAATTCTTCCCGAGCAAGCGCATAATCTACGCCTGAGGTTTGCAAGTTACGTGGCTCAGAGACCATTTCACTTAGGCTAAGTTTGGGGCTATACAGTAGCGGAACATCAAGGATGCTATTGACGCTAACAACTCCGTCTATAGAGGCGAGTTCGCCCCGCAATTTGGCGAGCACAGCTAACGACGGGTCAGTAAAGAGTGGGGCTTGTGGTCGAAACGTTACAACTAAAAAATCGCCGCTCCCGTACGCTTTAATAACGTCACGATAAAATTCCAAGTCCGTATCATTTTCTAACGTAAGAGAATCGGAAGACGCATCCAATTTAAAATTGGGCAGGGCAACTGACGCCCCTATTAACACCACGGCAAGCAGCAGTAACGTTACCTTGGGAAAACGAGTAATTGTGGCAATATAGTGATCAAAGAGGCGGCCGAACATTTCGGGGTTACGTCATCCTGAGTTGAGAGGTAGTACAACCCGCATCATGCGAATCGATGGAGTAGAGCCATCATTATTCTAGTGCAATGGCTATTGATGATCGGATAGTTACGCTTCGAAGACGCTCGAGCGTACAAACGGTTAAAGTAAGAAAATTAACCTAAGTCTCGTATTTCCCTACTACGGGCCATGGCATTATCTACATGCGTAGCCCGCCCAAACCAATGTATCTAAAGCACATTACAGGCTAAGCATAAAACTAACATTTGAAAGGTGAATAAACAGGCACCGAGCGACCGAAGTGCAGCATTATACTGATATCAATACGTTTTAGTTAATTATAAATTCGTAAAGATTCGTAAAGTACGATCTACTCCTCACCCCATCGAGAAAGGAGTGTTTGCGGAACCTCCAATTGATCCAATATTCGCGCAACAATAAAATCCACTAAATCATTAATTGACTTTGGTTTGCCATAAAACCCAGGGCTTGCTGGAATTATAACGACTCCCATTCGCGTTAAGTTCAACATATTGCTCAGATGAACTTCAGAGTAAGGCGCCTCTCTTGGTACCATAATTAGCGGCCGACGCTCCTTTAACGCAACGTCTGCTGCGCGCTCGATCAAATTATTGCTCGCGCCATTTGCAATGGCGGACAAACATCCGCCCGAGGCAGGACAAATCACCATCGCCGCGCTAGAGCTTGATCCAGAGGCAACAGGCGCCATCCAGTCTTCGCGAGAAAAAACACGCAGCTGCCCGTCGTGAGCCCCATACAAATTTTGAAAATAAGTTTGCTGCGCACCACTATCATTTTTAGGCACCAACAAATTGGTTTCGGTTGCAATTACCACTTCCGCTGCACGTGATATAAGAAAATACACTCGACAATTTGCATCAATAAGCGCTTCCAATAATCGCAAACCATATTGAGCGCCCGACGCGCCCGTAAGCGCCAAAGTGATCGTTTTTTCGTGTTTCATTTATTTCTCATTTGTATAGCAGGCACGTAACGCCAGCAGCAGTCGCTGATGAATACCGTCAAAACCGCCATTACTCATAATGACAACATGTAATTTTTCGCCATCAACCAATAGGCCCGCTTGATCAATCACTGCAGCAATAATCTCATCGATTTCATAGAACACGAGGGTACCAACCCAATCGCCAAGCGCTTCTTTTAGTTCCCAGCTCATTGCACTTGGCTGAAACCAATAACATTGATCTGCAGCTTTTACCGCACCAGACAATGTTTCCCGATGAACGCCTTGACGCATGGTATTTGAGCGCGGCTCTATAATCGCGAGCACTCGCTCCGCCCCCACTTGCGCCCTTAATCCTGCGAGAGTGGTTTCGATAGCTGTAGGATGATGGGCAAAATCGTCGTAAATTTTAATACCCGCAATATCGTCCAGTAACTCCATTCGTCGCTTCACGCCTAGAAACTTATCCAGCGCCTCACACGAAAGCGCCGGCAGTACACCCACGTGCCGAGCCGCGGCAATTGCGCCTAGAGCATTCATCATGTTGTGTTGCCCAGTTAATGCCCAATTAATATTGCCCTGACACCGACCAGACAAATGGATGCTGAATGAAGATCCATCCTTAGCTAACGGCTGCACCCGCCAATCGGTGTCGTTTTCGCACTCACCTATAGAGGTTGTTTGTTGTTCGGACCAACACCCTTGTTGGATCACTTCTTCGACCGCGATTGAAGGCTGGGGATATATAACCATACCGTTACGCGGCACTGTGCGTATCACATGATGAAACTGACGCTGAATGGCCGCTAAGTCAGGAAAGATGTCTGCATGGTCAAACTCAAGGTTATTAATCACCAACGTATTGGGCTGATAGTGAATAAATTTCGAGCGTTTATCAAAAAATGCCGTGTCATACTCGTCCGCCTCGATAACAAAGAAATCTGTTTGCCCAAGCCTAGCGGAGGTTTCAAAGTTCGTCGGTACACCACCAATGAGGTAACCTGGCGCCATGCCCGCATATTCGAGAATCCAGGCCAGCATGCTAGCGGTGGTAGTTTTACCGTGCGTACCCGCGACGGCCAACGTCCAACGCCCGCCCAAAATATGATCGCTCAACCACTGAGGGCCCGACGTATAAGGCAGGCCAGCGTCCAGTATCGCTTCCATGAGGGGGTTGCCTCGCGAAATCACATTGCCAATCACAAAAATATCGGGTTTTAAACGAATTTGATCTTCAGAAAAACCCTCGATCAGCCCAATTCCCGCGCGCTCTAATTGAGTACTCATTGGCGGGTAAACCCCTTTATCCGATCCCGTCACTTTATGCCCCGCCGCTCGCGCCAACTGCGCCAATGACCCCATAAAAGTGCCACAAATTCCAAGTATATGAATATGCATAAAAAACCGATATAAGTCCGTTGTTAGGCCGAATGGCGCGAGCTTAACATGCCGATAAAGTCTGAGCCACGCACAGCAGAAAACAAATAATAGCGGCTACTTTTATTAACCCTACAAAACATAAGAAAACTGAATACTCTAAAAAACCAGTTCGCTTTTAACTGAAAACTATTAAAAACATTAAAACACCCTTTTTCATGCCAATTAAATACGATTTCGCCATTATCGAGCACCAAAAAATCTAATTCGCCGAGAACCAGTTCATATACTGAGAATATTCAGTAGTAATTATCACCAGATGTAGCGAAGGGTTGTTCATGGCTGTAAGAAATGGCGAGATTGACGAAAAAGTTTGGTACCGTAACGAGCGTTTTTTTTGTGTTGACGGCAGTTGGTTTTTCTCCACTCGGGAAGGAACAGAAATAGGCCCTTATACCACTCGGCTTGGCGCGAGTAACGGCCTACAACTTTACGTACATTATATGCAAGCAAGCCCGCCACAAGGTCAGGAGTATGCGAGCAAGATTGCCAAGCAAGGTCTATGGGCCACAACACTGTGGCACTAATGGCGGCCGCTTATTTCAAGTAGTGGCGTAAAGTTGCGAGCAGCTTGTCTTGATCCACTGGTTTCGGTATCACAGTATCTATTCCACAAGATTTCAACTCTTCTGTATCTGCGGCTGCGTTCAATGACGTTACGGCAATAATCGGCGTGTCACGATAAGACTTCGTGGCGCGTAAGCGACGGGTGATCTCGCGGCCGTCAATATCCGGTAAATTAATATCGAGAAGCAACAGGCTATAGCTGTGGATTAGCACCTGTTTGAGCGCTTCTCTGCCACTATACACACAGTCGTAATGAATGTTTGCCCCCTCTAGTATCCAACCGACCAATTCAGAATTATCGCGGGAGTCTTCTACAACCAATATACGTTCCGCTCGCACCTCTTCCTGCTCCAATATTGCCGACTCTTGCTGAGCAACACTCCCGCCTCTATCATTAAGACTTCTGTTTAACGTTTGAATACGCACCAAACTAGTCTTTACACGTCGACGTAAAGTAAATATTGCCGAAAAAATACTCTTGGCATCAGGCTGAACCAAAGCCAGCTCTTCCTGCGTATCATTACTGAATATTACTTTTCGCTCTTGATTCATTCCGTTATACAAAACTTGAGGTAATTTTCGGCATTGCTCATCATTATTCAGTGACACCATTAAGCGAGTGGATTCGACCGTAGGATTGCCCAAATTAATCACCAAAAAATCTGGCAAACTCAAATGCATTTCATGTAGTGCCTGCTCGGCCGTTTCTACGAATATCAGCTCAATATTTAATATCGAAAATTCAATGTCCAACGCATTTTTGTGCAATGGCGTAGCGCCAATGACCATCGCTCTAGAAAAGTCTCGATAGACTAGTTTAATCAGAGCCTCTGCAATAGACGCTTTCTCCCATGGCTTGCAGACAAATAAGTCGGCCCCTTCCAGAATAATTTTCTTTTCTTCACTTGGGTTGGTACTAAAGGCTACTTTAGGAATGTCGGCTAATAAATGATGGCCATATAATCGCCGCAGTATTTCACTCCCCGCCAACTCAGGTAAGTCCATATCAAAACCAACAATATCGGGTAAGTTTTCTTCACAATCCTTAATGATCATAACAGGGTCTTGCTCAGTAAAAACGGTGAAACCATCATGTTTTAAATCGTCCTCCATTAACGGAAGATACACAGTGCTATTATCAATATATAAAAAGGATAGGCCTCGTCTATCCCACTGCCCTTCATCAAGAAGAGTCGGTTCTTCCGCGCCATAATTGACCGGAATATAGATTCGAAATTCACTGCCAACACCATATTCACTATCAAAATCAATAAAACCGCCTAAAAGATTGGTTAATTTTGCAGTGATCATTAACCCTAAGCCAGTCCCTTCAATTGCCAGTTTTTGTACCTCTTCTGCACGACCAAACTCCGTAAACAATTTATCTTTGTCGGAATCTGCTATACCAATCCCTGTATCTTTAAACCCGATTTTAACCGTATTACCTAATGGCCCCGCTTTTTCTCGTTCGACAGAAATAATAACGGAGCCGCGCTCAGTATATTTAATGGCATTGGAGCCCAAATTCAACATGATTTGCTTTAGTTTTGTGCGATCACTCATTACGGCAATATTGCGAGCGTAATTTACAATTTTTATATCCAGCTTTTTTTCTTCTGCCAGAGGTAGGAGTTCAGCCGTTATTTCACTGACAATATCGCTTACCGTAAAACTATCGTGTTTAACGGTCATTCGACCAGCATCTATCTTTGATAGATCCAAAATATCGTTAATAAGCCCTAACAGATGCGTGCTATTACGAAAGATTGACTGGACGGCTCGGTCACCGCGAACATCATCAGATACCGCAAGATCTTTGCGCAATATACGACTAAAACCAATAATGGAGTTCAGCGGTGTTCGAAGCTCGTGCGACATACTCGCTAAAAACTCAGATCGATATTGATTAGTTTTTTCGAGATTTTTATTACTTTTAGTAAGCTGCTGCGTTCTTTCTTCTAGCTCTCGATACGTTCTATGGAGCTGTTCTGTTTTCAGTTTATCCTTACGGTAGGTCATATAGTAATCGAGAAGCAGACCCAAAAACGGCACCATATACACCAGTACTTTTAACATATGCGCAGCATAGTAATGGCTGTCGTATAACGACGCCGAGCCAAACACCATATGCAGCTCAAGTATCACCGCGGGAACAGTACTTAAAACAAGTGAGTCACTGAACACCCCTGGAAAGCGCTTTTTAAACTTTGGGAAAATAAATGCGCCGGTGAATATATAAATAACGAGAGGCAGTACATCAAAAGGACGACGCACGAAATCATCGGGGAAAATTGATTTCGGAATATTATCTGTACTGATACACCATTGAATAATCAGATACCCTAAAAGCACAAAGGCTGCGGTTACCCCGAGCAGAAAACGAAGTGGGTTAGCATTGGACGCAGGCTTATCGACAAAAATTAATGTACTGACGCCCAACATGACGATAAGCGCATTAAAGGTTCTCGCTACCGCCCAACTAAAAGGCGCTAATACGCTACTATCCGAAACGGTATCGAGCATTCGAGTGGCAACTAAAGAATGGAAGGCGTCCATAGCACCTGCACACAACAACGAAATACCAATGACAGGCGTTGTAATATTAGCCGTCATACTAAAATGGCTAAACGCTAAAAGCGCCGTTAAAATAGCGGCGACAATAGCGCTCCATTCTAGCAACGTATGAAATTGCGGCCCAACCATAACCAAATGTAGGTTATTGAGCATATCTTGCTGTGGTAATAATGCTAACTGCTCAAACGACTGAAGCCGTTGATCTGCACCGAAGTCCACACCCAATAGAATCAACAGAAATGGCGCTAAACTCAGGCCAATAATCGCCGCTACCGCCGAGATTGATATTTCCGGCACCAGTAATGGCGAAAAAGACCCGCTAACTTCCTTATTCAAACCAGCCCCTAACGGTTTTGAGTTGGTGGCGTAACAATGTATGTTCGCTATAAACAAAAGCGGCCAACCTATCTATAGATCAACCGCTTTACCCTTTAAAGCAACGGTGCAATCACAAGGCTCACAATGGCCATAACATTAATTAGAATATTCATGGCTGGGCCCGAGGTATCTTTAAATGGATCCCCTACGGTATCGCCGACGACTACAGCAGAGTGCACAGCAGAACCTTTCCCGCCATAATGTCCTTTTTCAACATACTTTTTCGCGTTGTCCCATGCACCACCGGCATTCGCCATCATGAGCGCCATAAGCACACAGCAGATGAGAGCACCACCAAGCATTCCACCTAACGCGGCCGGCCCGATAAGAAATCCCACTAACACTGGGGACACAACAGCCAATAAACCAGGTGCTATCATTCGTTGTAATGCAGCTTTAGTCGCGATATCAATACAGCGCCCAGTGTCTGGCTTCGCCTTTCCTTCCAATAACCCAGGTATTTCACGAAACTGACGACGAATTTCTTTAATCATGTCGAATGCGGCATCACCAACTGCACGCATTGTCATGGCACTCACGAGATAGGGAAAGATTGCGCCTAAAAACATCCCCATTAAGACGGTGGGGTCGTTAATATTTAAATTAAAATCAGGATTATTAGTGCTCACGGTTTCAATAAATGCAGCAATGATCGCTAGCGCCGCAAGCCCTGCAGCACCAATGGCAAAGCCCTTACCTATTGCAGCAGTGGTATTACCGACCTCGTCTAAGCCGTCCGTAATCTTGCGAGTTTCTTCACCAAGACCTCCCATTTCAGCAATGCCGCCTGCGTTATCCGCGATAGGCCCGTACGCATCGATGGCCATTGTTATACCAACTGTTGCAAGCATGCCCACAGCACCAATACCAACACCATAGACGCCCGCACCCGTGGGCAACAATGAACTCGATACATAGATAATAGCGGCAATTGCCAAAACCGGAACCACTACTGATTCCATGCCCGTGGCCAATCCAGAAATCATGACAGTCGCGGGGCCGGTTTCACCATCTTTCGCTATCTTCTGCACAGGCTTACCGCCAGTATAATACTCCGTCACAAGGCCAATAATAATACCGCCAACGGCACCAGCCACAACGCACAACCAGACAGAATCACTTACCCCCATAAAATGAAGTAACGCATAGGACGCCGCCATAAAGATTAGCGTTGCACCAATAGTGCCTGCTCGCAACGCCGCCTCCGGCGATTTACCCGACATTATCTTGACTAATAAAATACCAGCGATAGAACAAAGTAGGCCCACGGACGCGAGAGCCAACGGCGCGAACATTAGATCGCCTCTGTCCCCCGCCAAAACAGCCACCGTAGATAAACCCATTGTTGAGGCTATGGCGATGCTCGCAATCATCGAGCCGCAATAGGACTCAAAAATATCAGACCCCATACCGGCCACATCTCCGACATTGTCACCAACATTATCGGCAATAACACCTGGGTTGCGAGGGTCATCCTCTGGGATTCCAGCCTCCACTTTGCCGACAAGGTCAGCGCCTACGTCGGCGCTCTTGGTAAAGATGCCTCCACCTACACGCGAAAATAATGCAACGATAGAAGCGCCCATACCAAAACCGTGAATTGCTTCTGCATGCGCAGGGTCTGCGCCAAAGAGGTGATAAAGAAACCCCAAGCCGAGCAACCCCATAGATGCAACAGTTAAACCCATTACGGAGCCACCGAAAAAGGCAACATTCAACGCTGATGACGCACCCCCCTCACTAGCGGCAATAGTGGTACGAACATTTGCTTGAGTCGCAGAATACATACCGATGTAACCCGCGCTTGCCGAGCATACCGCTCCGACCACAAACGCTAACGGCGTATGCCATGACTGGAAACCAACGAAGAGGCCAAACGTAATGATGACAACAAAGATGACTAGGATTGTATATTCACGACGCATAAAAACCATTGCACCGTGATGAATCTCCGCGGCTATTTCGGCAACAAGGCCTTCACCTGCAGGGTACTTCAATACAATCAAGTAAATAACAAAAGCGACAAGCAATCCAACACCACCCAGAACAGGCGGTAAAATTGTAAAATCCATGTAACCCCCAAACTCAATTATTGTTTTAAGTAAATCATCGCGCCTGCGAGATTTCTTTTTTACGGCGGGGATACTGCGTGCCGTAACATTTAATATAGACGCTTTATTGCGACTACAACTTTCTATTGCTACGGCAGGGAATAATAAAAAGCCGTTCGATTCTACGATACGACAGAAAAAGGGTAAACCCAGGAGGCCTCTCAACGATTGTTCAGTGGTAGGCTTGTGTTACAATCGCGCCCTTCTCAAAGGCCCGCGTTTCTATTCGTAACCGAATACGACCAAGGCCGATGACTACACCGCGCAGCATCGGCTGCACATAGACAAACGAATTACGTACAGGATTTTGAGTATGAGCCTTCACCTCGTGCCTACAGGCGATAAAGCACCAGAAGAAATTAACGTTATCATCGAGATCCCGATGGGCGGCGACCCTATTAAATATGAAGTCGATAAAGAATCAGGCGCCATGTTTGTTGACCGCGTTCTGGGTACCGCAATGCATTACCCAGCCAACTACGGATACATCCCTCATACTTTAAGTGATGATGGCGACCCCGCCGACGTTTTAGTCTTTATGAATCGCCCTTTACTGCCAGGCTCGGTTATCACATGCCGCCCTTTAGGCATGCTAAAAATGACAGACGAATCGGGTGAAGACGCAAAAATTCTGGCCGTTCCCGTTAGCAAAGTGACTAAGTATTACGATGATGTCGTCAGTATTGAAGAGCTTCCTTCCATCAAAATAAACCGTATTGCGCACTTTTTTGAGCACTACAAGGATCTAGAAGAAGGCAAGTGGGTTAAATTGGATGGCTGGGCCGGTGTTGACGAAGCCAAACAAGAAATTTTAGATTCTATCGAAAACTTCAAGAACCAACCTAAAGCGCCACGCTTCTAAACACAAAAGCTCACCGTTTAAAAGGCTCGACTGTAGGCGGCTTTAAGGCTCTAGAAGCGTTATGCCGCTTACATCCGGCGCCGGTGCTGACACCGGTTTAGGTGGTGCTAAATTGCCCCCTAGCTCTGCAACGCTCAAACTACTTATATCCACATCTACAGCTTTAACGCTTTTCCGTTCTTCAGGTTTTAGCAGCTCAGCTCCCGCCTCTGCAATATTGAACGCCGTTAGATCCAACTCAAGCGCCGAGTCTTGCTCGTATTCAGAAGCCTCTAGCAAATTTCCGCCGCTTTCTTTTAGTGACAACGCCGATATATCGACCTCAACAGTCTCAACCACCGGCCGCTCTTGCGCCGCGATCAAATGACCTTCCATGGGCGCCAAAACTAACCCCACCTCAACCTTAGCGGGCACCTCCGTGCCGGGAATAGCCCCCACTGCTGGCTCCGTGCAGGGAATAACCCCAGAGGGCGCAGAAAAAGAAGGCGGCTGAACATCGAACGCACCA
This sequence comes from Teredinibacter purpureus, assembly GCF_014217335.1. NCBI lineage: Bacteria > Pseudomonadati > Pseudomonadota > Gammaproteobacteria > Cellvibrionales > Cellvibrionaceae > Teredinibacter > Teredinibacter purpureus. The sequence goes on from NZ_CP060092.1 coordinate 370,998, forward strand.
AAGCTTGCTTTACCCTGCGGTTTACCGGCTGCTGCCACTTGAACTTCTACATCCACAAGCGCGCCAGCTTTTTTTATCGCTACGCGATATTTCGTAGCCGCGTCAAACGCCAAACCTCGTTTTAACACTACTGCTTTGCCGCTGAACAAGGCCTCAACTTTTGCTGCATCAATTTTAAACAGCTGTCCCATATTACGCTTGGCAGCATCTAACGCTACACCTTTCGCCAAGGCTCCACGAAAAACTAAATTATACTTTTCTTCGGATGTTTCTGAGGACATAACACCACCTTACTAGAATAATTATGCTTTACACGCTCATGAAGCGCGGGCTTTAACCTCTGCTATATTACGCATCACATGGGCACATGCTTACGTACTTTGGCGCTGATGACCGCTGGCAGAAGTCTGAACAAGATCCATACTTTTAGGCAACAATCTCAAGAGGGGGGTGAGATTGGGTACACACCACCTGCCTTAAATGTAGAGATGTATTTATTATGAGCAGCATTCCCGATAACACGCAACTTCACCACCCTTCTTTTACACCAAAAGACCCCGTTTTAACTATAAATGATGACAAGGTTATTGCCGTTGGCCAACAGAGGGTTCATGTGAGCGCCGTCACCACTAAAATTTGTGAAGATATCGCCTTTCTTGAAGATAGAATTCATCGCTTGGAAGAAATGAAAGCGCCCAGCGAAACGGTTATAAACACTTATCGTGCCATGTTAGAAAGCCGACAATCTGTGCTGGAGTGGCTACAAGAACATCCGCTGGAAACATCTCAAACAACAGAGCCTAAAATAGGTTAAACCTTAGTTAACCTCCGGCTTTATGAGCTGTTTCAGCACATCACTCATTGTAAAACACTGCCCTTCAACCTGCCGCTCATGCTTAGGCGAAGGCACAAACCGTACTAGACTCATACCCGCCGCCTGCGCCGCCATAAACCCCGCTGGAGAATCCTCAACCACCGTACAGCAATCGGCAGGCACACCCACGACATTCGACGCCAGCAGAAATAACGCTGGCGAGGGTTTCCCTTCATTGACGTCTTGAGCGCTAAATCTACGGGTAGCGCCACGCACTTCCGGAAAAAAACGGTCCAAGCCAGTAATTGCCAACGAATGTTTTATTTTGGCGTGAGCCCCATTCGACGCGACACAAAACGGTATCTCATTTTCCTGTAGCGTTTCCAATACGCACTCTATGCCTGCCACTGGCGTTAGATCCTCCGCAAATCGGCGCTGTGTTGCTGCAGCCAGTTGTTGATCAAAAGTATTAGGTAGAGCGCGCTCAAATCTTTTTTCAATCCAGGCGTAGCAATAAGACAAAGAGTGCCCGTGGAACGCTTGATAACAATCGGCAGGTGGAATATCCATGCCTTGCTCGGCAAGCAGCAACGAAAACACCTCCGCGGCCAACCCTTCGCTATCAACAAGCACTCCGTCACAATCAAAAATCACTAACATAATACTGCCAAGCCCTACTGTTTGTTAACGTGTTTACAGAGCATTTTAAATACGACCACACCCACCTCTAAAGCACAACATAACGTTCAAAAACATCGTTAAAGCAAGCCTTTAGTGCCTCAGACAGCATAAGGTCCGCACTTTCAACAAGCCCAAACAACAACTCCGGTGTTAAGCGCTCTGCATATTGAGTGGCCAGCGGCGCACAACTTAAATGCCATGGCTCCGGCGATACACCACCCGTGTCTAGATTATAGGGGCGAATAAAGTAATCTTGCGCTGCGAGATATTCCGTCAACCATTCATACAAGGGGGCAAAGACTCCCTCACATTCTGCCACCGTCAATTGGAGCCGCTCGCCATCTGGCAGGGCCGCTGCATCGTAGATATCAAAATCCGTTCCCCAATGATGTCGCGAACCACCCGGCAAAGCCGACCAACGTAAAATGCAGTGCATTAACTGGTCAGGTGAAAGCGTATTGATATCCAACTGATGCCCATTAACATCAACAACAGGGCGCTTACCCAATGCCTTTTGATTCCAAATAGATAACTGGCGGTCAAAGCTTCGATACCCACTCGCAATACGCAAATCGAACCCATTCTGGGCCGCGAGACGTTTAAGCCCAGCAATGGGCTCCACTGCCATTCGGTGAACAGGGCACTCAAGGGTATCAAAATCAACGTGAGAATTATCACGCCCGCAGGCCTGCTCAAATGTCGCGAAAGTCACGGGAGTTGCTCCCATTTTGACCATATTGTCCCCTTAACTAATTGCGCTACCAGTATAAGTCTGTATGATTGCCCGCTACTGGTGACCGATCTCCGGCTATATTAGCTGCTGCAGCATGCTGCGATAAGCACTAACATTACGAGATTGTACGCGGTAGTTGCTAACTTAAAATAATAATCAGCAACCAACTGCTAAACTAATTCTATATTCACCAGAACCCCAAGACATTCTAATAATAACAACCCATGGGAGATCGGACCTCATGACTTCCTCTAACGGTAGCCAAGGTATGCAGGGAGAGTTGCTCGGGCTTAAAAACCTCGGCATGGCGTCAGTCAATATTCTTCATGCAATCGGTGTAAACAATTACGATGATTTATCTCGAATGGGTGCAGTTGAAGCCTATTGTCGAATAAAAACACGTGGCATTCACGTATCCAAAGTCATGCTATATGCGCTTCAAGGTGCACTAATGGATGTTCATTGGAACGATTTATCGCCCGATTTAAAGTCGCAATTGGTTGAAGAAGCAGAGCAATCTGTTAGCACGGGCGCTTAAACCGCGCCCAAGAAACCGAGCCATAAAGTACATTCGTGACAATAAAGCTGTTTGACCACGCACAATTACCCGAAGGCGCAGCCCTATCTTTTGCTCTTCACGACGAGCCGTATTTCGCCGTGCGAAAAGATGGTTGTGTTTTCGCGTATAAAAATAAATGCCCACACTTAGGCATTCCACTTGAGTGGCAACCTAATGAGTTTCTTGATGCCGAGGGAGAGCTAATTCAATGCTCCACCCACGCGGCTCTATTTCTTATCGACTCTGGCGAATGCGTTTCAGGGCCGTGCACTGGCGAAAAACTAACACCTGTTGCCATCACCTGCGACGACACTGGCGTTTACTTAACATAAACACCGGTATTTCTTAGCCGCTAATCCAATACCACCGGCAACCTCTGCTGCAAAATAATTCCCTCCACCGTGATCGCGGCACGATAAGCGAATAATTCCACTCCCACCATAGACGCTTCGCGCAATAAAACACCATAATGTGGGTCGATATCGTCCGCAGGTGAAACACTGTCTATTCCTGTGTGCTGCACACAGTACAACAACACGGCTCGATGCCCTTGCGACTTCACGCTCATCAGCTCCCTCAGATGCTTGCTTGCACGCACACTCACAGAATCGGGGAAACACCCTCTCCGCCCCTCCACTGCCAACGTCACACTTTTTACCTCAACAAAACACTTATCCTCAACAAAACACTTATCCTCACCCGTAGACAGCAATATATCGATACGGCTGCCCTCGTCACCGTACTTCTGCTCTCGCTGCAAGGTTTTATATCCCTGCAACTCTTCAAGTCGACCGCTCTCAATCGCCTCAACCACAAGCGCATTGGCCCTACCCGTATTAATACCGGCAACACCGCCACACGGCGTGGTCGCCAATTCCCAACCGTAACGATATTTTCGCTTAGGATTATTCGAGTCGTACAAATAACACTCAGAACCCGCAACGATACAATTTTTCATGCTGCCGGTATTCGGACAGTGGACCGTTATTTCACGGCCATCAGGCATTACTACGTCGGCCAAGAAGCGCTTGTACCGTCGCAACAGTGTGGCCGAGACTAAAGGGGGGGAAAACTGCATAAAAACCTCTATTTAAATAGGCCAGAACCACAACTCACGACCGATTACTTTTGTTGTATTTGATGCCATATCACTCACCAAATCGAGACCAAGACTTTCTACAGTAAAATTTATCTGCTGACTATCCTCTCGTTAATAAGCGAAAAAACTAGCGCGCAAAATGCGAATCTGGTAATTTTCTCCGCTTGATTTTACTCGACTGTATTTATAGGGTGGAATCTGGGGCAAATCAGTCGCTTTACACTTAAATAAAATGTTGGGCGGCCTTGAAAATACCTAAAACACCCCCATTTGACTGCGATTATTCAGCAATGAGGCGCAAATAACTTATGCCGGAATCTCAAGCTAAAACCAACTTCGCTTTTCGTGATATCCCCGCTTACGTGGAGAAGAAAGGCGAAGAGTATATGGGCGATGACCAACGTGATCACTTTCGCAAGCTATTACATGCTTGGAAACATGAACTCATGGAAGAAGTCGATCGAACTGTAAGCCACATGAAAGACGAGGCCTCGAATTTTCCAGACCCTGCCGATCGCGCAAGTCAGGAAGAGGAATTTAGTCTCGAGCTACGTACGCGAGACCGCGAACGTAAGCTCATTAAAAAAATTGATAGCACTCTTGAACTACTAGAAACCGACGAATACGGCTATTGTGAAGCATGTGGCGTAGAAATTGGTGTGCGTAGATTAGAAGCTCGCCCCACTGCTACACAGTGTGTCGACTGCAAAACTATCGATGAAATAAAAGAAAAGCAAACCACACTCTAAACGGGGTTGCCTACTATCATTAGACAGCCGGCTACACCTTATGTAGGCCGGTTCGCCCCCTCACCTTCTGGCCCTCTTCATATGGGTTCGCTAGTTTGTGCACTGGCGAGCTATCTTGATGCTCGAGCTAACAACGGCCAGTGGCTCGTTCGCATCGAAGATATTGACCCCCCCCGCGAACAAGCAGGCGCCCACTCACTGATTTTAGAATCGTTAGCCAAGCACGGCCTCGAATCAGACCAGAGAGTATTATTTCAAAGCCAGCGACACGACGCTTATAGCGCAACGCTAAACACACTTGCACAGCGGCAATTATCCTATCGATGCAATTGCACTAGAGCACGGCTAAAGCAACTCGAAAGTCTATATGACCAGCACTGCCTTTCATTAGCCCCGCCGCCAAATAGCCTTAGCGCTATTCGCCTTAACCAACAGGCGGCTCTTTTGTCGCTGGACAAACCCACACTTGACCCGCTCATCGATGGTGTTTTAGGCCCCCTGCAGCTCCCTCTAGATCCGCACGACGATTTTGTCATCCACCGTAAAGATGGATTATTTGCCTACCAACTCGCCGTCGTCGTAGACGACATAGAGCAAGGCATCACTCATGTCGTTCGAGGTGCAGACCTACTGAGCACAACCAACAAGCAGCGCTTACTGTTTTTCACGCTGGGCAGCTCGCCACCACACTACAGCCACATTCCTCTGGTGACCGATAGCCGTGGTCACAAGTTGAGCAAGCAAAATCACGCCCCCGCCATCCAATCGACAGAAGCAACGGCAAACCTTACATTCGCGTGCGAATTACTCGGGCTTTGCAATAATAAAGAGCGCACCACACTCCAACACAAAAGCGTAACGACCATTCTTCAATGGGCCACTGGGAAATGGGATATCCGAGCCCTTCCTACACACCCAATCATCGGCTAATACCACTACCTCGCGACACACTAACGTAACGCCCACCATTTTGTTAAGGTACAATTCGCGCCCCAAGAGGAAGCTGAATGAAACGACAACGCCCCCTACTCTTAATGCTATTGGTGATCTATATATTCGCACCCGTGCTCTTCAGCTGGATAGTTCACCCCGACGGCGGCTGGTACAGGCCATTTGTTATTTGGCTGCTCGTCGTGCTCATCGCTTTTATCATTCAATATAAGTCGACAACCACCCCCCCCCAACCTTGAGCCCCAATTCCATGACATTTAGCTTTTTACAAGTTGGGCTTGTCTGCCTCGTCTATCTCAGCATGCTGTTCACCGTGGCCTACTGCACCGAAAAAGGCTTGATCAGCCAACGTATCGCCCGCCACCCCGTCACTTATATTTTTTCATTGGGTATTTTTGCGAGCGCGTGGGCGTATTACGGCGTCATTGATCTCGCCAGCAATTTTGGCTACGGGGCTCTCGCTTATTATATTGGCACTGGTGCCCTCTTCTTATTTGCTCCGCTAGCATTGAAACCCCTGATGGAGCTAGCGCGCCGCTTTCAAATTAATTCCACCGCAGACCTCTTAACCTTCCGCTACGACAGCCACGGAGTGGGCGGTATTGCGACTCTTTGTATGCTACTGGCAATGGCGCCATTAATTGCGCTACAAATCCAAGCCGTTGCCGATACGATTCACATACTCACGCGCAACAATGGCATCAGTATCGATATGAATAACGAGGATTTCGGCACTCGTCAACTACTAGCGCTTGTTTACTGTGTCGCGGTTGCCTGTTTTGCCATGACCTTCGGCTCTAACCGAGAGCATCACAAAGGCCTCATTACCTCAATGGCCTTTGAATCTCTCATTAAGGTATTCGGTTTATGCGCAATAGGGCTATTTGCCGTCTATCACGTATTTTCCGGATTCGACGGGCTCGACCAATGGCTTGCCGCGAACCCTGAACAACTCGAAAATTTAAACCCGCCAGCCGCTCACCAATCGTCACACACCTTGCTACTGGTCTTTATTGCCACAGCAGTCTCTATGCCACACATTTTTCATATGACCGTGGTCGAGAACCCTGTCAAAAACGTCGCTAGAACCATTAGCTGGGCCTTCCCATTATTTCTTCTGGTCATGGCGTTACCCATCTTTCCTATCTATTGGGCAGGCATTAAGTTGGGCGGCCAATTTCCAACTGAATACTTCCCTCTTGCCGTGCCTATTGCCTCCGGCAGCACCACTTTCACGCTGATATCCTTTGTAGCGGGCCTATCAGCAGCCACCGGCGCAATCGTTGCGATCTCTCTCGCTATCGCCACAATGATTCTTAACCACTGGATTTTGCCCGCTACACCGCTGCGCACTCATCGTGAAATTTATGGGCAATTAATTTGGATGCGAAGAGTACTGATAACGGTCGTTATTCTGGCCGGCTACGGGTTCTATTTAACGCTTGGCAATCACTTTAATCTTACAGATTTAGCGCTCACGTCATTTATAGCAACACTGCAGTTTTTACCTGGGATTATAGCCGTAGCCCATTGGACCCGAGGCAATCGCAAGGGCTTGCTAGCAGGGCTAAGCATCGGCATGTTTGTCTGGGCAACAGGACTACTACTACCAATGCTGAGCGGTATTCAGCACTACCCCCTCCCATTCTTAACCAACCCTCTCGCCGTCGGTATCGACTACTGGGAAACCGTGACACTTTGGTCGTTGGGGCTTAACACCCTTATATTTGTGGGCGTCTCATTGACCACCCATCAAACCGATGATGAAAAGTACAGTGCAGACCTTTGCGCCGAAGACGAACTCAGCCACCCTGTACGCATGGCATTGGACATTCGGTCACCAGAAGAAATAGTAGAAAGACTCTCCAACCGAATAGGCGAGACCACCGCCCGAGTTGAAGTCAATCGAGCACTCGAGCAACTAGGGCTCAATGCCAGCGAAAGCAGGCCCTACGCACTTCGACGCCTCCGCGACGAAGTCGAGGCCAACCTATCCGGCCTTATGGGTATTAGCATGGCCACCGAAATTATGGACGGACAGATACCGTTTAAGGTGCCAGAAAGTGAAGGTGTCGCTGATATCAACCTCATGGAAAGCCGTATCAATGACTACCGGGATCACTTAACCGGCCTCGCGGCGGAACTCAATAATTTGCGTCTCTATCATCGCCGAACACTCGAAGAGCTGCCTATGGCCGTATGCTCTGTCGGTAAAGATATGGAAGTACTGATGTGGAATAGCGCCATGGAGCACCTCACTGGTATCACCAGCGAAACCGTCACAGGCTCTAGGCTCACCGATATTCTGGACCCATGGGGCGAATTGATGGAACGGTTTGCAAACTCAAGATCGGCCCACTTCTACAAACAAGAAATTGACCTCGCCGGCCGAACTCATTGGATCAGCCTGCACCAAGCGTCTATTCCGTCGACCAATAGACAGCAACCCGATGGCCAGGTCATTCTGCTAGAAGACGTCACAGAGCTACAAGTACTCGAAAAAGAATTAATGCACAGCGAACGGCTAGCATCGGTCGGGCGATTAGCTGCGGGCGTTGCACACGAAATTGGCAACCCCGTAACCGGTATTGCCTGTCTTGCACAAAATATGAAATATGAAACGGAGGATGAAGAGCTCTTAGAATCCGTTGCGCAAATTTTGTCCCAAACAGACAGAGTTAGCCGAATCGTCCACTCTCTCGTTAACTTTTCCCACTCAGGCCAAGAAAAAGAAAGCGCCTTCCAACATGCGTCTGTCTATCAATGCGCTCAAGAAGCCATCGACCTTATTCGCCTTCAAAGAGAAAAAGGCCAGGTAAACTTTATTAACGACGCTGACCCAGCCATTCGAGTGTGGGGCGACAGCCAACGCTTGATCCAAGTGTTCGTCAATCTGTTGTCCAACGCCCGAGATGCCTGCACCGATGCAGGGGACAAGGGCACGATTACCGTCTGCACGAACGCAAAAGCCCATTGGGCAGAAATATCGGTCTCTGACGATGGCCCCGGTATCCCGCAAGACCTGCAAGATAGAATCTTTGAACCCTTTTTCACCACTAAAGACCCCGGAGAAGGGACAGGGCTTGGCTTGGCGATGGTTTACAGCATCGTAGAAGAGCACAAAGGCACTCTTGAGATTATCAGCCCAATTGATAAAGTGTTACAAATAGGCACAAAATTTGTGATAAAGCTCCCCACAGCGCTTGAATCTGACGCCACTACGGGTAACACTAGGCATCAGTTGTAACCGAATTACTCGGGACTTGGTTTTAACGAAGTAAACGCAGCAGACGATCTATGAGCAAAATACTAATTGTTGAAGACGAAGATATTATCCGCACAGCCTTGCGGAAGTTACTCACTCGCAATAAGTACGTTGTGGAAGAAGCTAGCTCTGTTAGCGAGGCCACAGGCAAGCATAAGCTCGACACTTTCGACCTTATCATTAGCGACCTACGCCTACCGGGCGCCCCCGGCACAGATCTCATACAGCTCGCAGGCGACGTTCCCGTATTGATCATGACCAGTTACGCTAGCTTACGCTCCGCCGTAGACTCCATGAGAATGGGCGCCGTCGACTATATCGCTAAACCGTTTGATCACGATGAAATGCTCGCTGCCGTCAAACGCGTTATAGGCAAGTCCGACAGCCGCAAGGCAAAATCCCCCATTCGCACCAGCGAAAACCACAACGCCATCGAAGGCATGATTGGTAGCAGCCTCGTGATGCGAGAGCTATACGCCAAAATTCACAAAGTTGCTCCTACCACCGCTACCGTACTCGTTCACGGCGAAACAGGCACCGGTAAAGAACTCGTTGCAAACGCAATTCATAACGAAAGCCCACGCAAAAACAAACCGCTCATTTCCGTAAACTGTGCCGCAATCCCGGAAACATTAATTGAAGCCGAGCTTTTCGGCCACGAAAAAGGCGCATTTACCGGTGCAGCCACCAACCGTGAAGGTTTAGTCGCCGCAGCAGACGGCGGCACATTATTTCTCGATGAAATAGGCGAGCTACCACTCGAAGCCCAGGCACGCCTTCTACGGGTGCTGCAAGAAGGTGAAGTTCGCCCAATAGGCTCCGTAGAATCACATAAAGTCGATGTGCGGCTAGTTGCCGCCACGCACCGTGATTTGGGCAAGCTATCGCGTGAAGGCCAGTTCAGAGAAGATCTTTACTTCCGTATCAACGTTGTTCAGTTAAAGCTCCCACCGCTACGTGAACGAGGCAAAGATATTTTGGCCCTCGCCGAAACCTTTGTAAAACGCTTTTGCGCCGAAATGCTTAAGCCTGCACTCACCCTCACGCCAGAAGCCATACAGGCCATTACGACCTACACATGGCCTGGCAATATCCGTGAACTAGAAAATGCCATTCAACGCGCTGTCATATTGTGCGATAACGACACGGAAATCGATCACGCTCAACTCGCTATCGACCTAGACCTAGTAAAAGTTGACGACGAACGCCATCAAGACGCTCCCGGTCGCGCCAGCCACCCGAGTAACAGAGCCCCCTCAAACGAACCTAACGAAGACTTATCCCTTGAGGACTACTTTCAGCGCTTTGTCCTCGAACACCAAGACACCATGAGCGAAACCGAACTCGCAAGAAAGCTCGGCGTCAGCCGTAAATGCCTATGGGAACGTAGGCAACGCTTAGGCATCCCTCGCAACAAACCGACGCAAAACGCTTCCAACAAATAGCCTTATAAACGGCATAGCTTCGCGCATTCGTCTCAGCACACTTCCCTGCCTGCTATAGGTGTTACTCGATGATACTAGAGACAATGCTCGGGCCCCGAGCATTAAGCCGATATTCGCGCCACCCCCACTATTGGTTATAAAACACCCAAAACCTAGAAAAAACCCTGTCACCTAAAATCACTTGTGGAAGTAACCGAAATATACAGTTTTGTTACCTATACCGCAGGTGTTACCCCTTTCATAGTGTTCGTAACAACCTCGAGACAGAAAGTAACGAATCGAAATAGCTAAACATCATAAAAGCGATACCCGAAACCCTTAACTCATTGATACATAAGGGTTTTGTATTGTTGGCACGACATATGCTCTAGTTAGCGTCACAATAACAACAATAAAGAATAATAAGAAAAGACTACATAGCGAATAACAACAATAAATAATAAAAACAAACGTAAAAAACAATAATAACAACAAGAAATAATAAGAAAACAAAGCGTATATACTGACTTGTGTGCCTTTGGAGAGGTGTTGCTGAATAGCAAATGTAACGGACAGGGACGTGTCCAGTTGATAAAAAATTATAAAAAATCACATCCAGATTAAACGGGAAAGCCAAGGCTTTCCCGTTTTGGGTTATAGCCCTCACTCAAATCAGGCTCCTAGCACCCCCTTAATAGCCATAATGTCCACCGTACACTTGTGTTAGACTGCGTCACAATTAAGCGTCATCACCCTATTATCTAACCACAATCTCATCACCATGCTAAATAAGCTGCGGCAGCTCAAAAACTTATCCCAAAAATTATTCGATAACACTGATGGCCCTATGGGCGCCAAAGTCATCGAAGCAAAAGCTCATGGCATCCAAAACAAATTCATTAGCAATGCGGCAATCAAAGTTATACGACAGCTGCACGAAGCGGGCTATGAAGCATACCTTGTGGGGGGAGGCGTACGAGACCTACTCCTCGGCGCAAAACCTAAAGACTTTGATGTAGCCTCCAGCGCCACGCCCGAGCAAACTCGGGCGGTCTTTCGCAACTCTAGAATAATTGGCCGCCGCTTTCGTATCGTGCATGTTCGTTTCGGTCGAGAAATCATCGAAGTGACCACTTTTCGTGATAGCCACGAAGAGGTGGGTGAGGGCCAAGAAGCTCAACAATCCGAAAACGGTATGCTACTGCGCGACAACGTCTACGGTAACTTACGAACCGACGCAGAAAGACGCGACTTCACAATCAACGCCCTCTATTACAACCCCGAAAACGGCGAACTACTCGAATTCAGCTCTGGCCTTGAAGACCTCAATGCTCGCACACTTCGTATTATCGGTGAGCCCGAGGCACGCTACAAAGAAGACCCCGTACGACTCTTACGCGCAATCCGCTTCGCGGCCAAGTTAGGGTTTTCAATCGAAGCAAAAACCGAAGCCCCCATCCGTGAACATGCCGATTACCTCAGCCATATACCGTCGGCGCGCTTATTCGAAGAAGTGTTAAAGCTGTTTATGGCTGGCTCAGCCACCGCTACACTCTCCTTACTTCGGGAATATCACTGCTTACAATATTTATTTCCCAGTACCGACTACTGCATGGAGAATGGCCGCGACGTCGATGCACACATTATTAGCTGCGCCACAACCAATACAGATAAGCGTATTAGGCAAGATAAAAAAGTAACGCCAGCATTTATTTACGCCGCCTTTCTTTGGCCAGCATTACGCGCCAGCATGCGTCATTTAATCAACGAGCAAAAACTTTCAGCTCAAGAAGCGATGCAACAAGCTGCGCAGGGCATTATTACTCAGCAACTGTCCTACACGGCGATACCCAAGCGCTTTCTCATCCCTATGCGAGAAATTTGGACGCTACAACTGCGCTTACCTCGACGCCAAGGCAAACGCGCCTATGTACTCTTTGAGCACCCGCGCTTTCGTGCAGCCTATGATTTTGTATTGCTTAGAGAGCAAGCAGGAGAAGATCTCAGCGGCCTAGGCGAATGGTGGACTAACTTTCAAAATGTAGACGATACGGGTAAGGCCGAAATGATTGAAGCGCTTGGCAGCCCTCGCCCTACTGGGCGCCGTCAACCTCGTCGTAAACCCAAGCCAAAACCTGCCGCTGAATAACGCCCGTAATGCACGTTTTCATTAGCCTAGGCAGCAATTTGGCGTCACCCTTACAGCAGGTCACACAGGCCTGCGAAACACTGCAAAAGCACCCCAATATCACACTTACACGCTGCTCACCGTGGTACAAAAGCCGAGCAGTAGGCCCGCCGCAACCCGATTATATAAATGGGGTTGCGGCGCTAGACTGTACGTTAAGCCCTGAAGCGTTACTCGATGCATTACAATCCATCGAAAGACAACAACAGCGTAAACGCGGGGTTCATTGGGGCCCCCGTACACTCGATTTAGATATTTTGTTATACGGTAATAGTGTTATTAACACCGACAGGCTAACGGTGCCACACCCGTGGATGACCGAACGAAACTTCGTACTACAACCCCTTCTCGATATTGCACCGCAACTAACGCTACCCAATGGGCTCACAATTACGTCATTATTGGCCGCTATAGGACATGACGGACTAACGCTGCTATCCCACGACAATTGAGTACGTAACGCGTCAGGAGAACACTTTGGACAACAACAGTCGCGATGACCAATTCTTGCAACTGGACCTAACCGGTAAAAACATCCCCCAGTACATTGCCGTAGAGGGCCCCATTGGCGTGGGCAAAACCACGCTCACGAAAAATCTCGCCCGTACCTTTAACTACGACACTCTATTGGAGCGTGCTGAAGACAACCCTTTTTTAGAACGCTTTTATGCCAACGAGAAAAATGCTGCGCTTCCAACCCAACTATTTTTCTTATTCCAGCGCATGCAACAACTAAACGAAGTGCGCCAAAGCGATATGTTTCAACCCGTACGAGTAGCCGACTTTCTGATAGAAAAAGATCAGCTTTTCGCGGAGGTCACCCTCAACGAAGACGAGCTACATCTATACAAGCAAGTGTATGACCACCTCACCATTGATGCGCCCCAGCCTGACTTGGTTGTTTATTTGCAAGCACCTACAGACGTGCTGCTCGAACGCATTCACAATCGCGGTATTCGCGCAGAGCAAACAATCGACCACCGCTACCTACTGCAACTGAACGAAGCCTACACACATTTCTTTCACTACTACGACGCAGCACCACTGCTAATCGTAAATGCCGCCGAAATTGATTGGGTCAACAACCCAAGTGATTATCGAGAACTCGTCAACTATATGCTCGATATCACCCGCGGCCGCCATTACTACAACCCGCAACCCACTATACTCAAGTAAAAAAACCGTTACGGGCAGTAACACTCTGAAGTAACATAGCGTCTTTGATGGGCCCAATAGGAAATATGACCATGGCTTATACGGCACAACTGAACAAAAACGTCTCGGTTCGAACCTTAAAAACCCTGAAATTAAAAGGCGAGAAATTCGTTACCGTCGCGCTATATGATGCCCCCATGGCAGCAATGGCCCAACGCTGCGGCGTACAAGTAGTACTCGTAGGCGACAGTTTAGGTATGACCGTGCTCGGCTACGACAGCACCATACCCGTAACAATGGAACAAATGATCTACCACGTTGAAGCCGTTGCCCGTGGAAATTCCAAATCACTGATTATTGGCGACCTGCCATTTATGACCTACGCTACACCCGAACAAGCGATGACAAACGCAGCCCGCATCATGCAAGCAGGCGCCAACATGGTAAAACTAGAAGGCGGCAGCTGGTTGGCAGAAACGGTCAATATGCTTAGCGAACGCGGGATTCCCGTATGTGCCCACTTAGGCCTAACCCCCCAATCGGTGAATAAATTCGGCGGCTTTCGCGTCCAAGGCCGTGAACAAGAGCAAGCAAAGAAAATGGCGCGAGACGCACGCGTTCTGGCCGACGCCGGTGCCGACTTATTGGTACTCGAATGCGTTCCGTCTGAACTTGCCGCCAAGATCACAAAAAACATCTCTATTCCTACGGTCGGCATTGGTGCAGGCCAAGACACTGACGCGCAAGTATTGGTCATCAACGATATTCTCGGTTTAACAGAAACACCCCCAAGGTTTTCCAAAAACTTTTTGGTGGATGCCGCCGACATCCCTTCGGCACTCCAGCAATTTGTTGAAGACGTGCGTGAGAGACGATTTCCCGAAGTTCAGCACACCTTCGATTAAGCTCAATGCATTCCAAGACGCTACCGACGCACTGAACCCTAGAGGGAATGGAATCAATTTTGCAATTTCCATACAATGGCGCGCCTCAACTATCACTGCGCTCCCTCTGCGTCGCACCGAAGAAGTAATAAAACCTCACAATTATTATTCCATAACATTTACAAGGTTATTGAAACGCTATGCAACAACTCCCCGAAACATTGCGCGATAACGTCCGCCTACTAGGCGAACTGCTAGGCGAAAACCTACTCGAACACGAGAGCCCAAAATTATTTCGTAAGGTAGAAGAAATTCGCGCACTTTCTAAAAAACTGGCGCACACAACTGGCACCGCAGACGAACAAGAATTCGCCCCCCTCGTTGAAGCCCTCAGCCAACTAGAAGACGCCGATATACTCCCCATAGTGCGAGCATTTAACCAGTTTCTTAATCTAGCCAATATTGCCGACCAACATTATTTCTATGGCCCTGAAGCTATCAACGCACACGCTCTTGATGAAGCCCTCGAGAATCTCAGTGAAGTACAAGGTAAAGACGCCCTCTTCACTCTCGTCAGCAGCCTGAAAATTGACTTGGTGCTAACGGCTCACCCAACCGAAGTAACCCGTCGTACGCTCATTCGTAAATACGAGCAAATTGCCGACTCACTCAATGACCTCAAGCGAACCGACTTGCTCCACCACGAAGCTGTTCGCGTAAAAGACCACCTATACCGCGTTATTGAAGAAATTTGGCATACAAACGAAATTCGCACTGCACGCCCAACCGCTGTAGATGAAGCCAAGTGGGGATTTGCCGTAATCGAAAATAGCCTATGGCACGCAGTACCCGATTTCATACGGCACCTTGATAGCCTCAGCCGCAAACGACTCGGCCAACCGCTGCCACGAGATATCGCACCCTTCCAATTTTACTCATGGATGGGCGGCGACCGAGATGGCAACCCCAACGTAACCAGCAAAGTAACCGAAGAAGTCATACTACTCGGCCGCTGGAAAGCCGCCGACCTTTACTTGCAGGACGTCAACGGGTTAGCGGGCGACCTAAGCATGCATTCTGCCACCGAAGAAGTTTTCACAGCCCTTGGTTTCAGAAGTAACACCCCCTACCGCGACCTGCTCCATCATTTGCGTAGTCGCTTACAATCCACACTTGAGTGGTCTGAAGAACGCATTCGAAACCCTTATGCTCCAGAGCCCGAAAATATCATTCGTACTCGCGATGAACTGCTTCAGCCTCTCCTTATTTGTTACCGCTCCCTCGTCGAAAAAGGCCTCTTGCACATTGCCGACGGCCCCGTCATCGATTTAATTCGCCGCATTCACGCCTTCGGCATTAACTTAGTGCCCCTGGATATTCGTCAAGATGGCGACCGTCATGTCGAGCTACTTGATGAACTTACCCTCTACCTTGAACTCGGCAGTTACCGAGAGTGGGACGAACCGAAACGCCAACAGTTTTTACTTCAGCAGCTCAACAGCAAACGCCCCCTCTTGCCCCAAAACTGGCCAGTAACCGCAGACTCTGCCGAAGTCATTGCTACCGCCCATGTTATTGCTGCTCAACCAGAAGAAACACTGGCGCACTACGTTATCTCTATGGCTCAGCAGCCATCCGATGTATTAGCGGTCGCACTTATACTCAAAGAATGCGGTGTAAGCTGGAAAATGCCCATCGACCCCCTATTTGAAACACTCGACGACCTCGATCGTGCACCGGGCGTCATGAATAGCCTCTGGCAGATGCATTGGTACCAACAATATATCGATGGTCAACAAACCGTCATGATCGGCTATTCCGACTCAGCCAAAGACGCCGGAAAATTTGCCGCAACCTGGGCGCAATACAAAGCACAAGAACAGCTCGTGAACCTTGCCGACCAACACGGCGTACTCCTAAATTTGTTCCACGGCCGCGGTGGTACTGTTGGCCGTGGTGGTGGCCCAGTCGAAAAAGCCATGGCCTCCCAACCCCCAGGGTCCGTTAACGGCCGTATTCGAGTTACCGAACAAGGTGAAATGATTCGCTACAAATTCGGCATGCCACGCGTCGCATTTGCCAGCCTCAGTAACTACGTATTGGCCACCCTAAAAGCCACAGTTACGCCTGCAGCAGCGCCCACACCGGAGTGGCGCGAGTTGCTTGAAGGCATGGCAGAGGCTAGCTTAAAGGCCTATAGAGGCATCGTACGCGGCCACGAAAAATTCGTACCTTATTTCAGAAGCCTCACGCCAGAACAAGAACTGAACAAGTTAGCGCTGGGGTCTCGCCCCGCAAAACGCAAAGCTAGCGGCGGAGTGGAAAGCTTACGTGCCATCCCATGGGTATTCGCTTGGACACAAGTACGCTTAAACTTGCCCGGCTGGCTGGGCACTCGCCAGGCACTCGAATACGCACAAGAGCACTCACCCGAATTGTTAGATGAAATGCACCAGAACTGGCCGTTCTTTTCGAGCTTTATTGATCTCCTCGAAATGGTGCTCGGCAAGGCCGACACCACCATTTGCGCGCACTACGAAGAACAACTTGTAGACCCTGATCTACAAAGCCTCGGCAGACAATTACGCGGTGATTTGGAAGCAACTGCCCAATTGATCAATCAAATGAAGCAGCAATCTAACCTGCTCGATACGACTCCGCTGTTGCAGCAATCCATCAATATTCGTAAGCCTTACCTCGACCCCTTGAACTATCTACAAGCAGAATTACTGAAGCGAGAACGTAGAGCTGGTGAGATCAGCCCAGAATTGGAACAAGCACTTAAAGTCACTATGACGGGAATCGCCGCCGGTATGCGCAACACAGGCTAGTAAAGCCACCACACAGGCCATACAATGGCGTGCTCTGCACCAACGACTGGCACACAGTCGTTGGTGCCTTTCTCCTGTAAATTCAGTGCCACGTGCGGCCGCAGTAAAAAATAGATGTTTGACGAAATTCCCACAGAACGACCCGCGACGCCACTGCTCGACGAAGTTAACACCCCCGCCGACTTGCGCAAGCTGGACGAAAAACAACTGCCATCGCTCGCCGAAGAGCTACGCGCGTTCCTCTTATATAGCGTGGGTCGCACAGGTGGCCATTTTGGCGCTGGTTTGGGCGTTGTTGAATTAACTATTGCGCTTCATTACGTGATGAATACCCCCGAAGACCGGCTAGTATGGGACGTAGGGCACCAAACCTATCCCCACAAAATTCTAACGGGAAGACGAGAAGAGCTGGATAGCATACGTCAACTTGACGGCCTTTCAGGCTTCCCAAAACGCGCAGAAAGCGAATACGATACCTTCGGCGTGGGCCACTCAAGCACCTCCATAAGCGCGGCACTGGGAATGGCTCTCGGAAGTGAAGTAACCGATACCCAACGAAAATCAGTTGCAGTCATTGGCGATGGCGCCATGACCGCCGGGATGGCCTTTGAAGCGCTCAACCACGCCGCCCATACAGGCAGTGACATGTTGGTGATTCTGAATGACAACAACATGTCCATCTCCAAAAACGTAGGCGGCCTTGCCAACTATTTTTCAAAAATTTGGGCCAGCAAGACCTATACCGCTTTGCGAGAAGGTAGTAAGCGTGTACTTACAAATATCCCGCAGGCGTGGGAATTGGCGCGCAAAACAGAAGAACACATGAAAGGCATGGTGTCGCCAGGTACCTTGTTTGAAGAGCTTGGGTTTTATTATGTCGGCCCAATCGATGGTCATGACGTGCACCGTTTAACCCACGACATTCGCAATATGCTGGCCATCAAAGGCCCCAAACTACTGCATATAATTACGCGCAAAGGCAAAGGTTATGCTCCCGCCGAACGCGACCCTGTAGGCTATCACGCACTGAATAAAATCGAGCCGAAAAAGCCCAAGGCAATGCCAACACAACCGGCTGCCACCCAAAAAGTTAAATACCAAGATGTATTTGGCCAATGGCTATGCAATACCGCCGAAAAAGACCCCACTCTTGTTGCTATCACGCCTGCGATGTGTGACGGCTCCGGAATGGTTACATTTGCCGACCGTTTCCCCGACCAGTTTCACGATGTCGCCATTGCAGAACAACACGCCGTTACATTAGCCGCCGGTTTCGCCTGCGAAAACCTAAAACCTGTTGTGGCAATCTACTCTACCTTTTTACAGCGCGCCTACGACCAATTGGTGCACGATGTTGCGCTTCAAAACCTCGATGTCTTGTTTGCCATAGACCGAGCAGGCTTGGTTGGAGAAGATGGGCCCACCCATGCCGGTAGTTTCGACACATCGTTTCTACGCTGCATCCCCAATATGATACTCGCCACGCCCAGTGACGAAAATGAATGCTACCAGCTACTCGAAGCCGCCTATCAACACTCCGGCCCTGCTGCTATACGTTACCCTCGTGGCACCGGCCCCGGCGCACCCATTGACCTGAATAGCCCGCCCTTAACCGTGGGTAAAGGCCGCGAGCTACGTAAGGGGAAACGGCTCTGTATTCTAAATTTTGGCGTTCTCTTACCCCAAGCCATAGACGTCGCAGAACAATACAACTTTTCTATTTGCGACATGCGATGGGCAAAACCTCTCGACGGCACTTTGCTAATACGCCTAGCCGCAGAACACGATTATTTCGTCACAATTGAAGAAAACGCCATTGCCGGCGGCGCCGGTGCAGCGGTTATGGAACTGCTCGCAACATTGGGCTTAAACAAACCTGTTTTACCTCTCGGCCTGCCCGATACCTATTATGATCACGGCAAGCGCGAACAATTATTAGCAATGGCAGGCTTAGATAGCGCAGGAATCGACGCGGCTATTAGTCTCTGGCTCCAGCGATTAATAGCCAATGGCGCGCCCAACAAAGGCCTGTAGCCCCAGTAATACATCAGGCTTTTTTGACATTAATTCAAACAGTACGGTAAGCAAATTTGCGCAAGTAATAATAAACACGCCAATACAACCCAGCCAAGGCCATAAGGCTTTGGTTGCCCACTTAAGGGATCGTACTCCCCCTTGTGTTGCCACTCACATTTTCGCCCCACCACTTTATTTTTTTCCACTTCCATTTTATTTCCAACGGTCATCATCACGCTCAAGGGTAAGACTTATCGCGCCTTACCCCACGAAACGTCATCAAAACAATCAAAGCGGGCAAAACGGCCACCCAATCCTCACCGTTATCTGATCAATAATGGCGAATTCCGGCCGCACTAAAGTGGTAGAAACATCGGTTAGCGTTATACTGTACCAAGGGAACCTATGGACAACCCTCAACCCCCTTCCAAAAACCCCACTTTTTTTGACCATTTAACAGGCCGAAAGAGGGAAGCGCGTGTACTGAGAAAAAATATTAGTTGCGGCAGCGCGCGTATGGAAAAGGAGCACATGAGGAAAGTTCGACAACACGGCACAAACAGATGCATATTTGTGCTTACCGGATAAAAATCAGAACGCAACCATCACCATTCAAAAGGTTGCGCGGATAGAAATTGCGAATGAAGAACAAGGGTTGTTCATCAAGCGTTATCGCCTTCAAGCTCCCACGCTTGATAATAGGGTTCTGTTGTCTGATATTAACACTCCCATCTGCACCGTGGGCCAATGCCCAAGACACGCGCCGAGAAGAAGCCACCCTTCGCGCACTCATCATCCTTAAGATTATTCACCAAGTTAGCTGGCCAGAAAAAACAGGCAAACAAATAAATTTGTGTTCTGCTGGCAGTAGCCAATCTTCCAGCAAACTGCAACAACTTATTGCCAGTGGCAGAATCTCAGCAAATCTCTCCGGTGGACGCTTTATTACCAATAAGTACGACAAAGACGATACCGCGTGCCATGTGCAAATTATGGGAGCGGGCACGACACCGTCAACAACACGCGCCCACGAACCCCTACTCACCATCTGTGATAATTGCGGTAATACGGCAAAAGAGGCTGCTGTCGAAATTATTCGCCATGGCGATCATATCGGCTTTAATCTCAACTTAGCCGAGGCAAAACGTAAAAATATTCGCTTCAAAGTATCACTAATGGAGCTAGCAATTAATATTGAGGGGCACCATGAGCGCTAAAGCGTCCCCACAACAAAAACGATCCACTATAAAACGGCGTTTAATGCGCAGCACGGGTTATACGCTCATTGTCGCCATACTACTCGTAGCAACCGTATTATCATGGGTGGGCAATAAAGATGCGAAGAAAAACCTGATAGGTGATTTGAGTGTCATTGGGCAAATTATTGCAAACCGTTCGTCAACGGCAATGTTTTTTGCCGAGTTTGCCGATAAAGAAGCTATCCAAGAAAACCTAGAATCAGCCAGCTTTCATAGCGATATTAACCTTATTTGTGTGTTCGACCGCCAAGGTGATCTGTACCATCATTACACTAATCACCCTACCGCGAACCGCTGCGACCTGACACAAACGTATATCAAAACACTCAATGTTATCGACGATGGAAATCTCATCCGCGTTCGCATCCCCATCCTGCATTCCGACGAACATTACGGTACTATCGAAATTTATTCCAACAACAAAGGCGCCAATCAAGCTTTCTTGCGGTTCGCGCTTACGCTGGCTTTTACCCTCGCCATCGCACTGTTTGTCGCCTACTTTATTGGCGGCCGTCTCGTTACATCATCGCTAGGCCCCTTAACAAAATTATTCAAAACATCACAAGAAATTGCCGCTAGCCCATACGCCAATATCCGAGCGGGCAAGCACAGTAACGATGAGATTAGCGATCTCGTAGAAGTGTTTAATAATATTTTGGATAACCTCGAAAGCGACAATGCCGCACTCACCGCATCCGAGTCCCGGTTTCGAGTGCTCGCCGAACACGCCCCTATCGGCATATTCCTCAAAAATCACGCGCTAGATCTTGATTACACTAATGAGCGCTGGGCCGATATTACTGGCCTCAGTAAAAACCAAGCCGATGCGTTTTGTAACAACATAGACACCAAAGACAGCAGCCTTTACGAGAGCGTACAAGAACGCGCCCGCAGCCAACACTCACCACAAGTTATTGAATACAGCTATACAACCCCACTCGGCAGCCGCAGAATATTAATGGAACATATCGCCCCGCTGTCAGACAGCCAAGGCTTTAGGGGATTCGTGGGTTCGTTACTTGATGTTACCGAATTAAAAACAGCACAAATGGAATTAGAAAAGTTAGCCTTCTACGACCCACTAACCGATTTACCCAACAGGCGTTTCTTCCGTGGTCATTTGGAACTCACCATCGCATCCGCCAAAAAATACGATAAAAAACTAGCCGTATTAATGACCGACCTCGATGATTTCAAAAAAATTAACGATACGTTTGGCCATGACGCAGGCGATAGATTACTAACGAAAATTGGCTCTCGGTTAAAAGCCGCCGCCGCCAGTATTGATGTTGTCTCCAGAATGGGCGGAGACGAGTTTATGGTGCTTATTAAAAATGTTGAAAGTAGTTCGCAGCTCGAGCACAAAACGCAGCTTATTTTAGCGGCACTTAATGAAAAAATTGAACTTAATAATCAGCTCGTTGAGGTTGGCGGCTCAATAGGTGTTGCTGTATTCCCCAACGACGCCATCGCTTACGAAGAGCTTATTCGCTACGCCGATATCGCCTTATACAACGCGAAAGCCCAAGGCGGCAATACGGTCTCTTACTATTCCAGCGATCTAGACAAACGCATTAAAGATAAAATGCGCCTTGAACAAAAATTACGTCAGGCACTCGAAAACGATAAGCTAGACGTTTTTATTCAACCCATTTACGATGCACAAACACGGGAGATGTATAAAGGTGAAGCACTAGCGCGATGGTTTGACGAAGAAGACGGCTATATGCGCCCCGATATTTTTGTCCCTCTCGCGGAAGAATCAGGTTTAATTTATGATTTAGGGCGTATTGTTCTTGAGAAGGTCTGTATTTTTATTCGAGACAATAAAGACAAACTGCAATCACTCGGCATGCACAGTATTGCGGTTAACCTTTCTGCGCGCCAATTCTTCTCATCGCAGCTGCTCACATTTATTCGTAACAGCTTTATCCAATACGAAATAGACCCCACGATGGTAGAGTTCGAATTAACCGAATCAATGGTCATGGATGACGTTAGTGAAGCCATTGGGATTATGCGATCTATCCGGAATCTCGGTTGTAAATTGTCCATCGATGATTTCGGCACAGGCTATTCGTCACTGTCATATTTAAAACAATTCCCTATCAATACGTTAAAAATTGATAGGTCCTTCATTAAAGATATTCCAGAAGACAAAAACGATATTGAAATTGCCTGCACCATTATTGCAATGGCCCACAACATGGGGTTAACCGTAGTGGCCGAAGGCGTTGAAACCCGCGAGCAATGGCAAATGCTCAAAGACCAGAATTGCGACCACCTACAAGGCTATTATTTTTCAAAACCTTTGCCCATGGCCGAAATACTCGCCTTAGACAATATACTTAGCTTCACCAACGATTCCAGTGCCTAACCTCTCGCTTTAATCTACCCAATAAATAGATCCTAAGGTTTTTTAGATAAGGCTTTTTCGGCAAGTTCCGTCAGTGAGCCCGCATAATTCATCGCATGAAAAACAACATTTTGCTCATGACTACCCGACAATAAATAAGCGCCCGGCCCTTGTGCATAAATCGCCACATCTTCGCCACCATGCGTTTCCGCCTCCATGCCAATTAGCGCCTCTTGATGAAAACCTACATTTTCCGTGTCTATCTCACGTAAATCGCGGCGACCTGGGCTAATAGCCTGTTGATAACCACTATCGGCATTGGTGTCTCCTAGCTGTAACGACAACCCACGGCCATTCATATAACCCAAGGTGGTGTAAGGCATACCCAGCTCGTCTAGCGAATATTCATCGCTCGGTTTACCCGCATTATCCAAACCTTTCACCTTGCCCAATATTGGGTTGCCGCGCTGAGGATAACCCGCCATTGTGAACACATGACTATGATCCGCTGTGACAATAATCAACGTTTCCTGTGCGTTGGTGTGTGCCACCGCAGCTGCCACCGCCTCCGACAATGCCACCGTATCAGACAAAGCATTAAACGCGTTGCCCGCATGGTGAGCATGATCAATGCGGCCCGCCTCTACCATCAAGAAAAAGCCTTCTTCTTGATGGTCTAAAAACTCAATCGCCGTACGCGTCATTTCCGCTAACGAAGGCTGAGTGCCTACGACTGTTTTTTGAGTAACGCCTTCTCTGCGCTGTGCCTCGTACGCCATATGCGACGGGCTAAAAAGCCCCAATATTGCCGTAGCGTTTTGGTTTCCTATAGTCGCAAGCGCAGAGCGATCATGTAAAAGAATTCCATCGGGATGACTACGCTGCCATTCTGCCATCAGGTTTCGGCCATCGCTGCGCTTACCTTTCGCTTTTATATTGTGAATAAGGCTTTGATTGTTTTTCGGTAAAAAACTTCGAAAGCCTCCGCCGAGAATAATATCAATACCGTTCACGTGCGCTAATTGCGCAGCAGAAAAAGAACGAGAGGGGAACTGCTTCGCGACATGCTCTCTTAAGCGCGGTGCAAAATTCATCATTTGGCTTGCGATATCTTCACAACCCGCACGAATTGCCGCTGCGGGCATATCACTATCATTTTCCCAATCGCGCTCTACCGAATGTGCATAAGTCGCTGCCGGTGTGGCGTGCGTTAGACGTGCCGTAGAAATAATACCCGTTGCTTTGCCAGCCAGTTCAGCCAGAGCAACCGCACTAAGTAACGTGTTCCCCGTTTGCGATTGGCAATTTTGACGTAACGCAGCATCACTCACACTCAGCAGACCAGATTTGGTTTTAACTCCCGTCACAAGGGCCGTCATAGTACCAGCCGAATCTGGCGTTTGAGCATTGGTGGTATAGGTGCGCGCCAACCCAGAATACGCAAAACGATCAAATGACAATTCATATTCTTCGCCACTCAATCCTTTTTGTTGGCCTGCAAAAATACGCGCAGCCGTAATAGTACTGACCCCCATTCCGTCGCCAACAAATAAAATAATATTGCGCGCTTTACCTTTACCTAAAGCGTTATGGTTACTCGCCTTTTGTTCAATTTTTTGTGCAGCTGCCGAGTACCATTGTTGTGCATCGTTCGAATATTGCTTTAGCCCACCACCAAAACCAACAGGGGTATACATAAACATTGACGTTAAAACGGAAGTACGTATTAAAAACCTGAAATTCAAACGACAAACCATAATAGAAAGCCCGTAAAGAAACACCAGTAGAAGGAGCGATAATATTCACGCGATCGTACGCCAACAGAAAAACAAACCTGTGACGATAGGCGCAGCTACACGCTCCCCAGAAGCCCCCATAGTAAATCAACTACACCAAAAACAAAAAGCCCCCGTCTTCTTCAAGACGAGGGCTTCTGCTTGCTAGACCCTGTGAGTGATGTAGCAAAATCACGTAGCTGTGAGCTGCGCTTTAGAGCTGATAACCTCAGCGGTTGTCGCTATTGGCGGAAATAATCCTAACTCAGTGCGACCTTTCTGACTAAATTATAGCCTTGCCAGCGCGCATCACATAAGAATGAATACGTATGGAAACCCGATAACGCCACTATTTGACGCATAAGCTTATACTGCGCCCGCTACACCGCTGCGCTTGCTCCCAAGAGGCACTTTTACTATAGTCTGGCACCATCTAAATCTGAACGAGAGCCGTCAATGTCACGACAATTCCCCCACACTCGCCTACGTCGAAACCGATTTTCTGATTTTTCACGCCGCTTGGTACGTGAAAACGAGCTCAGCGTTAATGACCTCATCTATCCCGTATTTGTTTTAGATGGCCAAAACCAACGGCAAGCCATTGACTCTATGCCAGGACAATACCGGTTATCCATTGAAGAGCTGGAACGTGAGGTAGAACACTTACTTGAACTGGGCATACCGGCAATCGCACTTTTCCCCAATATCGACGTCCACCTGAAAACCGAAAATGGTGAGGCCGCTTTCGATGAAAATGGTCTTGTCGCAAAAACAGTTCGTCATCTAAAAGCCGTTTACCCCGAAATGGGCATAATTTGCGATGGCGCACTCGACCCCTATACCACGCACGGCCAAGACGGCATTATTAACGCCGACGGCTATGTGCTCAACGACGAAACCGTTGTCGCCCTGCAACGGCAGGCACAAGTCTGCGCGCAAGCCGGCGCCGACATTATTGCCCCCTCCGACATGATGGATGGGCGCGTAGGCGCCATCCGCACAGCCCTCGATGAACAAGGGTTTATCAATACTGCCATCATGGCCTATTCAGCTAAGTATGCCTCCGGTTACTACGGCCCGTTCCGCGATGCTGTGGGCTCTGCAACAAACTTAGGCAAAAGTAATAAATTTAATTATCAGATGGACCCCGCAAATAGTGACGAGGCTCTGCACGAAATTGCTCTAGACTTAAGCGAAGGGGCCGATATGGTGATGGTGAAACCAGGCATGCCCTACTTGGATATTGTTCGACGTGTAAAACAAGAATTTGGCGTACCAACATTTGCTTACCAAGTAAGCGGTGAATACAGCATGCACATGCTAGCGATTCAAGCCGGCGTCTTAGCCGAGTCCGTCATAATGGAATCGCTAACCTGTATTAAGCGCGCCGGCGCCGATGGCATTCTCACCTATTTTGCTAAACACGCCGCCGAGCACATTAAGGCCCAATAGAACCCGTCGATTCACTAAAGGCTTTCATTCTTTGCTGCAACACACCCTTAACGCCATCATTGCCACCGCAACACGAGTGGCTCGAATCATCATATTAGTAGCCGTCATCGCGATGGCTATTGTTGTCTGGCATCATTATTCCACCCCCCCAACTCCAGCCTCCAACGTTCCCGCGCCAAACACGGTACCACCAAGCATACATGACGCCCCCTTGCCGGAAGCCTCTAACGTAACCCTTGTTCGCTTTCCATCGCCCACCTCCAATACCGACAAGCGCAACGACTTTACCATTGCACTGCTACACAGAATTCTAGAGGCTACAGTAAACAGCTACGGCCCATACAAAATTGAAATGGCCTCCAGTATGTCTCGGGAACGGCAACACACAGAACTCATCAAAGGCAACGGCATCACTCTAATCGATAACGCCGCCAGTATAGAGTGGGAAAAAGAACTAAAAGCAATCACCTTTCCACTGAGACGCGGCCTACAAAACTACCGGCTATTACTGATACATAAAAAGAATATTGCACAGTTTTCAGCACTGCGTTCATTAGAGGAATTAAAATTATTACGCGGGGGATTAATGTCTGATTGGATGACCGCCTCCGTCATGAAGGCCGCCAACTTCAACCTTGTGCTAGGCAACGATTATGAAGGACTCTTTCATATGCTAAACCACGGTCGTTTCGATTATTTTCCTCGCGCACTCAATGAAATTCATATTGAATACAATGCGCGTAAAGCACAACTACCCTCTCTTGCGATAGCACCCGGTATAGCGCTTCATATTCCCTCGCCTACGTTCTTCTACGTGAATAAAAATAACACAGTGCTTCACGACCGCTTAGAGACAGGTTTATGGATACTTCACAAAAACGGCGAGCTAGATACTCTGTTTAAAGAACACCATAATATCGACCACCTACGGAACGCCTTACGCAATCGAATATTATTTAAACTGGATAACCCCTACCTACATCAACATTCTATTTATGACACACCAGAATTGTGGTTTACGCCATGATCAATGCCCGAAGGCACTGCACAATTTTCACTTTACTGTATTCACTGCACGGTTTTCACAACACGCCTCTCACCGCGCTTCCTTCACCGCCCTACCCTTACTAAAAGCAAAAAACACTAATACTCTTGGTACCAGGCGCCGCTATTTAAGCGCCGAATAAAGACATGAGAATACCAATAAAAACGCCCGCCACCAGCGTGCACCGTACAGTTATAACGGCTGCGCCCCACGGGCAGCGGCCCTGCCGGTCGAGCCACTAAGCTGCTCCCTTTAAGCTGAACCGCCATCGCGCCTTGCCCCGAGGCAAAGCACTGCGCTTGCTTAGAAAAGCGTAAAATGGGCGAAGACAACGTTAAGACAGGCTGATGCTCTCCCAGAGGTAACTCGGGGTTCACCAGTAAACGGCCTTGTGAATCCTGTACCATCGCGGTTAATTTTGGAAACGGCAAACTGTATAACTTTGCTGCTAGATCGTCGCCACCGTATACGCCGCCAAACGGAAACCGAGGCAATAATTGAGGGTGAGACTCTAGGCTCAGTGGCCCTGATTGCTGACCGAAGGCCAAATAGCCTTTATCTGAAAGGTGCTTCAGCAAGGCCTCATCGTACTCGCCGTAGGTATGCGCATACATTTTTACCGCACGCCCTATTTCCTTTTGAATACGTTTTTGTGCAAAAGCAATTTCTGCTTCACGTCGTTGTTGCCAGCCACTCAACGATTCACCTTCTCGACGGCGTAAAAAATGCGGGTGGCTATCACTATGATTCGCAATAGTCACACCCCCTTTACTCATTTCACGTAATTGCGCCCAACTCATATACCGTGGGTTTTTCACGTCGTGCGGCTGACTATTCACGAAGACAGCGGCGGGCCACCCCCGCTTTTTTAACAATGGCCATGCATGCTCATAAATAGAACCGTAGCCATCATCAAAGGTTATGATCGCGGTCTTATCGGGCAAATGTGCACCGGTCTTTCGCGCCTCATCCAGCAATGCCGGTAGTGTTTCGATAGAGATAACAGAAAACTTTTCATTCTCCAAAAACTGTAAATGCTCGGCAAAAAGCGCCGGTGAAATACTGGTTGATGAGGGCGTTTCCGTCGATACATGGTGATACTGCAACACCACCAAACTAAAAGCACTACCGCTGAGCACACTCAAAAAAAACAAACTACCAATACGTACCAACCCACTAAAACCCATTACTCTGGATAACATCTTCACCATTCTCATTCTTATCAAACGCATTGGAACCATTCTCAGTTAAATCAATCTGCGCCGTATTGCATACGGCATAACAGGGTATTATTGTGGCTTAGTCGATTTACCCCTGACTTGCCAACGTTTTACAACGAAAGGCGGGAGAGAACAACACTATGCTCAACCCTACACGCGCGAATAGCACGCTAACAAAGACTTCATGGTTAAAACGCTTTAGCTTCACTTGCTGTTGTTTTCTCACACTTTCAGCTTGCGATTCCACTAAAGAGCCTACTCGCCCGGCCAATAACGGCGTATTAACCCCTACCGTGCAACCGATAGCGATCGCCGCGAAAACGCCTTCATCCTACATCGAACAAGGCGATTTAACGGCAATAGCAACTCACAACACCCTGCGAATATTAGTGCCTCGCTGGGAAGATACTGGGCTGCCTCGAGCAGGCTTACCTTCACACGGCTTTAGAGAGCTGGCCGAAGGCTTTGCCGCATCACAAGGCCTAAGCGTGCGGTGGATACTCAGCGATAATCATACACAGTTAATTGAACAACTCGAAAAAGGCGAAGGTGATTTAATCGTCGCGCACCTCACCCAAACCCCGGCACGCGAAACACGCCTTGCATTTAGCGTTCCCATCTCCAGTGCGCACGAACAAATTATTGGGCCAGCCGAGCAACGCTTTTCTCAACCCGCACACTTGGCCAACAAACATATTGCCGTGGGTGCTGGCTCCTCTTTCGTTGCGTCTTTATCTCACTACGTAACCCAACACCCCGACCTAAATCTCACCATTAGTGAACACCCTAATGGTGACCCCGAATTCTATGTAGACGACATCCAAAGCGGCCGTATAGATGCAACCGTCATGGATAACAACGTCGCCGAGTCGCTTAGCCAACTACGCGACGATTTTAGCGTGGGCCTCACCATTACACCCACACGCCCTATCGCATGGGCTGTACGCAAAAATAACCCTCAATTGTTAGCCAAGCTCAATACGTACCTCACCGAAGCACGCATTACGCACAATAGAGACAGTCGGTTTACGGGTGACTTTAACGCTATTAAAGCACGTAAAACCCTACGCATGATTACCCGCAATAGCCCAGCCTCCTATTTTGTCTGGCGCGGTGAGCTAATGGGCTACGAATACCAATTAATGAAAAAATTTGCCGAACGCCAAGGCTTACGTT
Organism: Teredinibacter purpureus; assembly: GCF_014217335.1. NCBI lineage: Bacteria > Pseudomonadati > Pseudomonadota > Gammaproteobacteria > Cellvibrionales > Cellvibrionaceae > Teredinibacter > Teredinibacter purpureus. The sequence continues at coordinate 400,630 of NZ_CP060092.1, forward strand.
TAGAAGTTGAAGTTGCACCGCCTGGCACAAGCATGATCGACATGCTTAAAAATGGACAAGGCGACGTTATTGCCGCGAGCAGTACCATTACCGACGCCCGGGAAGCACAAGGCATTGCATACAGCCGCCACTATCATCTCATCCACGAACAGCTCATCACCCATACCAATGCGCCGCCACTGGATTCACTCGATGCACTAAACGGCCGAACACTCACTATTCGCCCCGACCATGCCTTCTGGTCAACCGCCTCCGCACTATTAAATGAAGGGTATAAATTTACACTAAAGGCCGCCGACCTCACTCAAACCTCTACCGATTTAATTACCGCTGTCGCGCTAGGCGAACTTGATGCAACCATCTCAGATAGCCATCTGGTATCCATAGAACATAAGTTTAACGAAACCCTTCAGCCAGGTTTAATGCTAGAGCCCGAGCGCTCGCTTGGCTGGGCCGTTCGCGACAATAACCCCGAATTGTTAACGGCACTCAATCGGTATATAGATTTACATTACAGAGGTACTTTTTTTAACGTTACCTATAACAAATACTTTCGCAATGAAAAGCGCATTGATAAATACCAAGGACAACGCTTAACCGATTCCTCACAGCTTTCACCTTTCGACAACCTCATCAAACCGCTCGCAGAGCAATACCACTTTGATTGGCGCCTGCTAGTTGCCCAAATGTACCAAGAAAGTAAATTCAACCCGCAAGCCGAGTCCTTTGCGGGTGCGCTAGGCTTATTTCAAGTTATGCCGCGTACGGCAAAGGAATTGGAAGTGCCATTACCCTTTACACCCGAAAGCGGTATTTACGCCGGTATACGCTACCTAGATTGGGCACGCGACCGCTTTGAACCCACCCTGCCACTGGAAGAACGGCTTTGGTTCACCCTAGCCGCTTACAACGCAGGCTTTGGCCACGTTAACGATGCACGTCGGTTAGCGCGACAGCAGGGGCTTGACGGCGATCGCTGGTTTGGGCACGTAGAACACGCCATGCTCATGCTATCCAAACGCCAGTTTTATACAAAAGCACGGTTCGGTTACGTGCGCGGCACAGAGCCCGTCAATTACGTTCGGCAAATTCGCAACCGCTACTATGCGTACTTAAAACTCTAAGAGTAGGGCAATAGCGCGCATACGCTTCAAAGGCCTTTAATCAGCGTTAATATCACTGTAATGTTAATTGTCTTAGCACTCTATACTTAGCCTAGTGATTAACCTAGTTATCAGCCGTTGCAATCAACACTTACAATGAACACATCATTGAAAAAGGAAAGACTTTGCCAGCCAATAACGAAATCTTTATAAGCTATGCGCATACCGATAACGAAAACCCCATCGGGGCTGGCTGGGTGGAGCAGTTCCACAAAACGCTTAAATTACGCATTAAGCAAATATTGGGAGCAAGACAGCCAGACGATATGCCCGACATATGGCGCGACAAAGAACTACAGGGCAACGATGAATTGTCCGATATTCTGGTCGACAAAATTAACCACGTTGATTTACTCGTTTCAATATTATCCCCTAGCTATATCAATTCAGACTCGTGCCTAAAAGAGCTCAATACCTTTTCCGCTATAGCGGCACAAAATGGCGGCCTAACCGTCGATAACAAAGCACGAATATTTAAAGTTATCAAAACCCCTGTAGAACTCGAGCAGCAACCAGCACCGGTGCGCGGGCAACTCGGCTACCCCTTCTTTTATTTCGACGAAGATGAAGAGATTACTCGCGAATACACCCTTATGCCGGGCGACAAACATACCGCGCAAGCGCTGCAAGAAATTAACGATTTAGCCCACAATATTATTAAAACACTGCGTACATGGCGTGAGCACAAACCGGGTGCTGCCGTAGGGCGTAATGTAAACAACGAACCTAGCCCCCTAAAACCCGCCGCCAACGAGCCAGCCTCTACTACGGCTAAAACAATCTACCTCGCCGAAACCTCCTACGACTTAGACGATCACTACAAAGCCATGCGACGCGAACTCGAAAGTCGTGGTCACCGTGTTTTGCCGGAAGGTGAGCTACCCATTCGTAACCCCGACCATTTCAACGAACACGTGAATAACGCCCTCAACCAAGCCGACCTTGCCATACATATGATTGGCGCTAACCGTTCCGCGTGCGTCGCGGGAGGAAGCCAAGACATTGTTGAACGACAAAACACCCTCGCATCAGAGCACCTCACGTTAAAACGAATTATTTGGCTACCCTCGCATCAAACGGTTACCGATGAGGCCCAGCAGGCGTTTATTCACCAATTGCAATTTGACCCTGACGTACAAAAAAATGCCGACGTATTAAGGCAATCATTGCAAGACTTAATGACCAGCGCCCACGATACACTTGCCCGTAAGCCCGACATAACACCTACGGCAAAACATCACGATAACCGCACCGTTATTTATGTCGCTTACGCACAAGAAGATTACGACTACGCTCAACCGCTCATAACCGCACTCTTTAAAGACGGTTACGATGTGCTCGAACCCCTATTCGACAGCGGCATTTCAGATGAACAATTCTTAGAGCTACACAAACGCAATGCCTGCAACTGCGACGCCCTCATTCTGTACCACAATGCAGCCGGCATTTTTTGGCTACACACCCAAAATAGTGATTTCCAGCGTCTAGAGACCGAACGTCAAGATCGCCCACTTAAAGCAAAGGCGATTTTTCTCGGGCCCAACTCTGCCGCACGGCAACACCCGCTCCGCACCCACAACTTGGTTATTGATGGCAGCAATGCATTTACCGCTTCCCAACTTTCACCCTTCCTTTCATTGTTAACGGAAACGCCTAAGTGACTGACGCGCCAACGCCTCTATTCAACCCATACCCTGGCCTTCGCCCTTTTGGCAGCAACGAATCCCACCTATTTTTCGGCCGCGATACGCAACGCACAGCCTTACTAAGACGCCTGCGCATGACACGCTTTCTTGCCGTTGTTGGCTCTTCTGGAAGCGGCAAATCATCTCTGGTCAAAGCAGGCCTATTGCCAGGCTTACACGGCGGGTTTATGTCCGGCCACGGCAGCCAGTGGCGCATTGTAGACACTCGCCCCGGCGGCAATCCCATTGTTCGGCTCGCCACCGCCCTCGACTCGCCCGGCGCACTGTCCGATTCAGGTTTTCCACAAGAGGAGTTCAGTTTTACCGAAGCCACTCTAAGGCGCAGCTCGTTAGGCCTTATCGAAGCCGTTACCGAAGCACAGCTGGAACCGGGTGAACGCGTACTAATTCTCGTTGACCAATTTGAAGAAATATTTCGTTATATTGATGAAGGGAACGAATCCGATCGCGCGGCAAACGAAGCCTCAGCCTTCGTAAAATTATTACTCGAAGCTGCCGCGCAAGACGATGTTCCAATCTATATTGTGCTCACCATGCGCACCGATTACATTGGCGATTGCGCACGATTTAGAGGTTTACCCGAAGTCATTAACGAAGGCCAATATTTAGTTCCTCGCCTAACGCGAGAGCAATTACGCGAAGTGATTCTCGGCCCGACAAAATTAGCGGGTGCATCACTCTCTGCCGTGCTCCTCAATCACTTGCTCAACGATATCGACGATAGCGCCGATTACCTGCCCATTTTACAACACGCGCTCATGCGCACATGGGAATACTGGCAACAAAAAGGTGGCCAAAACTCACTCGATATAACCCATTATCAAGCCATCGGCGGCATGGCCAAGGCACTGTCGCTACACGCCAAGTCAAAATATAATTCACTCAGCAACGACGAAGCTAAACGCATTGCCTCATGCCTCTTTAAAAGTCTGACCGACCGAGGCGAAGGCGGCCAATTGGTTCGACGCTTAGTGTGCATTGACGAAATTGCACACATCGCCTGTGCCAGCGGTGAAGACGTCATCAGCGTGATTGACGTTTTTCGAGAAGCCAATACGTCTTTTATTATGCCGCCAAAGGAAGTTGCACTTACGCCCAGCACCATTATCGATATTTCCCATGAAAGCCTTATTCGCAATTGGAAAACGTTAAAAGATTGGACAAACGAAGAAGCCGAATCGGCGACAAGCTACAAGCGTATTTATCAAACCGCAGCGCTCTATCCAGAAAAAGAAGATCTTTTAAGTGGACGACGCTTAAAAGCGGCAAAGGAATGGTTTAAGCAACAACAACCCAACGCCAACTGGGCAAGACGATACGATAAAAGTAATTCCTGCTTTAATACCGCGATGACTTTCTTGTATGAAAGCCACACGGCCAACCAAATTCAAATAGAACGCGCAGAAGCTTCCCGACGAACAAAGCGTAAATTATTCTCGTTTATAGGCATGATAATACTCGCCATTACTTTAGCGGGTACGTTAAAGCTTGCGAACAATTTCGACGATATTCAGCAAGATATTCAATTACGCCATAATGCCGACAAAATCTTGCAGCAAAGTTATGCCACTTTGGTACAGCGGCTCAATGAAAAACAAGATTATTCAAAACGGGCCAGAAAGATCGATGTTGCAAGCTATGCCAACGATAGAGATGACGATTTCAAGTCCAAACTGGCTTCAGACTTTTTACAAGTCAAGCGCGCAGGATCGTCCTACTACACCGTAGCACTGTCCCAACGTAAAAGACTTAAAAACAACAATGAAATATCGTTGTATGAAAATGAAAAGCTACTGTTCACCATTTATCAAGATGTCGACAGCGCACAAGCCTATAGCAAGCTAACATCCTCCAATGCTCCCAGCAGTGGCAACCACAATTTTGACGAAGCCATTATCGAAATTGCCCACTCCCACATGAGGCGCAAACATCAGTCTATACAAACCTTTGTCGATTCCCTCTTCAACAACGAACAACAAACACAGATACTGAATTACTGGAATCGATGGGGCATTTTTCTACAAGGCTTTGGTCTTTTTCTACTCTTGCCTTTATATCGATGGTTTCAAATATACCGACAAAAACCTGCGCGCTTCCCTACTTTAGCGCGCTGTTATGCCGCGCTAATCGACATTGGTATCGGTGGTATATTCGGGTATATCGTGGGTATATCGGCCTTTATGTTTTTGAGTGTATTGGCGCCTTTTTACCCATGGTTAGCAAACGATATACCTTCCGCGTTCGGCGCGTTTATGGGTGTGCTGACAGGGCTTACCTACCTGTCATTTCGCGACGCAATGCACCTGCGTTATAGGCGCTCATTTGGCAAGATTGTTTTCGGGCTATGCCCGGTATTCAAAGGCCAACACCCTCTAACGGCTAAAGTGGCTTTTTTAAGAAATACGATGATTATCGCATTTGCAACGCTGGCACTAACTGTAGGAGGTATTTGCAGCGTGCTTAAGTCAGACGACCCCTTGACGGTGGCCATAATTGGGTTTTTCATCATCATGCTCGGATGGAGCATAACGTGGCTAATACTTGTCAGTACAGGGCGAAAACAATCATTGGGTGATCGCGTCGCTAACACTCAAGTGCTCGATACCTGTAGTGAGGAATTTAGTTGGCTAACGGCGCAAACTCGTCATTACTTTAGCCATGAAAATGACCTTAATATTCCTTTAAGTACACCCGTACTACGCGATCATTTTACCGCCCAGCCAACAACCTAAAAGCTAACGAATGAACCTTACAGTTTTCATTGGCCGTATCTAAACTTGCGGGTCAACGAGCCAAATTATTCATCCAAACACGCAAGCCAATGCGAATTCTTACCGGTATAAACTTCGCTGCATCCTCCACAAACATGAGCGCATAAATCGTTAAAAACGAAACACCACCAAAAAATACGGCAAAGGTATACAAAGGAATACCCACACCCCACATCACAATGGCATCGGTAATCAGGCAAAAACGATTATCACCCCCCGCCCGCAATACGCCCAATATGCGCACCATATTCAGCACTTTCACCCAAATAAGCATACAAAAAATCGCTAGCGTGTCCATTAATAGCGCGGCGGTTTCACTATCAAGCTCATCGAAAATACCCACCACCCACGCACGGCTCAGCCACAAAATACCACTCAAGGACACCACTAAACCAATGGTTAACTGATCAAAGAAACGGTGCAGTAACCACGCCTGATCACTCTTATCGCCGCCAAGCGCCCTACCAATCAGAACCGTCGACGCATTCGATAACCCCACAAACAAAGAAAAGAATAAACTCTCAATGGGCACAATAACCCCCATCACCGCTAGCGCTTCCGTTCCTGCGTAGCCCGTGAGTATGTGGTAGGCCGCGTTACCCAACCCCCAAATAATGTGATTAACCACCACGGGTAAAGAAAAATTAATAAATCGCGATAATTCAAAACGATTGAAGGCCGCCGCAAAATGACGAGGCATTAATGCAAAAGCGTGTTTCGTACGGTACAGCCACGTAATTGTGGCTATCAACTGCAACACTCTCGAAAATAATGTGGCCCACGCAGCGCCCTCTACACCCATCGCGGGAAAACCCCAGTGGCCAAAAATTAAGGCGTAGTTCAGCACCACATTCAATGCCGCCGCCAAGGCGCCCATTACCAGGGGTACCCCTGTATTCCCCAGTGCACGAAGGCCCGCCTCAAAAACGACAATAAGCTGTGCTAACAACAAAACAGGCGCGGTAATCGTCAAATAACGCGCCGTGAGTGCGGCAACCTCAGCATCGGGATTAATCAGCGGTACCCACCACTCACTAAAAAAGCCAAACGCTACAGTGAATGGAATCATCACAACCGCGCCGACCATTAACGTTAACGCTACCGTGCGCTGGCAGGCGAGAAAATCTTTCGCGCCGGTATATTGCGCCACCAAAATACTACAGCCCGCGCCAATGCCCGCCATCAAAACCAATAACAGAAAATGCAGCTTCGCCGCCAACCCGACAGCCGCCAACGCTGTTGGGCCAAGGCTACCCACCATCAGTACATCAGCCATGCCTAAGAAGGATTGCAGCATCATTTGTGCAGCGACGGGCAAAGCCAGCGTCATCACACTCACCCAAAGGAATTTATTCTGAAGTGGCGCGAACGATTGCTGACAATAGCGGCTCGCTTTTTTGAAGAGCTCTACGGGCATTACATCTACCGGAATAATTGAAAATACATTGTTGGAATTACGGTGCAGGGCTATCTTAAAGACTACCCTACACATCCAAAGTGGCGCACACTATAAAGACTGGCCTGCATGCTGGCTATGTTTTAACCTATCAACCCCATGTTCTAAACTATCATTTAGGCGATCTACAAATAAAGAGCACCATGCAAAGCCAAGAGTGGGAAGACCAACTGGAATTAGGCCCCGAATGCCACGAACGCTTTTTAAACAGCGATAACGTCCCAGAATTACCGGCACTGGGCATCGGCTTTGCGGGGGTCTCACAATTAAAAGGGCGCTATTGGGTAGGCCGTAAAGCCTCCGATTATCATACGCTGCTCTTCACCACAGAAGGTCGAGGAAAACTGTACACACCCTCCGGCGAGCAGGCTATCGAAGCGAACACGCTCACCTTACTGCCCTGCGGCAAGCCCTTCCTTTTTTCACTCGACGCCGAGCATTGGTCCACCGCATGGTTTTGCCTGGACGATAGCCCACACTGGCATCACCTAAATCAAGAACCCAGCGATGTCCATTACAGCGCGATCGCGGCGCCTATCTATTACCTGTTGTGTCAGCTGTATTACGAACCCAATGAAGCCATGCGTCAATCGCCTGTCAAACAACTGAGCCTTTATCTCAACCAAGCGCTCGGTACACCCACTGCCAGCCGTACGCATCTCGATCAAGCCAAACGGCTGGAAGGGCTGTTTAATGAGCTACAACAACAGCTTCACGTAGAATGGACCGTTGCGGATATGGCAAGCCGCATCCATTATTCGGCCCCACATCTGCACCGGCTCTGTCAACAGGAATACAATCAAAGCCCCATGCAACGCCTTATTAGCCTGCGTATGGACAGAGCACGACAACTGCTAACCGACACCAACTGGCCACTCGGCCAAATTGCCAACACTTTGGGCTATCAAGATGTGTTTAACTTTTCGAACCGGTTTAAAAAAGTCGTGGGCATTTCACCCACAGGCTATCGCCAGCAGCACCCGAAATCTTCGTAATACGGTGATATAATGACGGTTTTGCCAAGAGACAAATCCCATGCAAGTGTCTAAAGACAACGTAGTAAGCTTCCACTACACCCTAGGAGAAGCCGGTGGCCCGCCACTAGAATCCAACCACGACTCTGTACCTATGGCCTATCTTCACGGGCACGGCAACCTATTGGCCGGTTTGGAAGACGGTATGGAAGGCCTCTCCGTTGGAGAAACGAAAAAAGTCACCCTCTCTCCAGAACAAGCTTACGGTCCGCTTCGAGAAGACGCATCAAAGAAAGTACCCATTAAGCATTTGGCTGGAAAATATAAACGTTTACTTCCCGGTATGATCGTAAAAGTGAATACCGAAAAAGGTGTCATCAATGCCACTGTCATTAAGCCGGGATTAAAAATGGTCACAATAGACCTCAACCATCCGTTTGCCGGCAAGACATTAGAATTTGATGTGGAAATAAAAGATATTCGCGCTGCGACCGAAGAAGAAATTACACACAAACACGCCCATGGTGCAGGTGGGCACCACCACTAGAATCCATACAAAAACGTCATTTTGAAAAACAACACAGAATGACGTTTTCTGTGGCTACACACCTCGGCCAACACCGCACTACGGAAGAGTAACCGCCCTGCTCACTAGCCGGTGCACGCTGATACGACAACGATTAACCACCGCCCTCACCAGACAGCATCTGTTTTTTATTCCGAGGCAACACAAGTCGCATTAACTCCGTTCTCATTACAGAGAAAAATCCCCCCTGCAAACCCGCGTGTTTAGAATACCAGCGCGATAAATTAGCGATCGAACGCAATAACTCATCCAAGAATATCGCCCATAAAATGCCGAGTAAACCCAACTCAAAATAGAGCGTTAATAGGAACGCACTGGGTAACGCTATAATCCACGTAATAATACAGGACCTAAAGGTGATAACCCACGCATCACCAACCGCTTTAAGCGAACCCGTCACCACAATATTAATCGTTCGTGGTATTTCCGTTAGGAAATAAATCATAAATACCGTAGCCGCCATTTCTATTACATTGTCGTTTTCCGACAAGTAGCGAATAAGACTATCGGCATTCAACCAAAATAGAATCGAAAGAGCACCTATAATTAAGCAGCTAATTTTAACACTATGAGTGAGCTCTAAATGCGCTCGCCTCAGCTGTTTCGCCCCGTACAACTGCGCAACGATCATTTGCGTAGCAATCGAGAAAGAAATGCTCACAACCAAACAAATAGTAAAAATATTATTCGCGTAAACCCGCATCGTCACCTCTTCCACACCGACACGCGCAATCAATAAATTAAGAATAAAAGCGTAAACGTGATAAGACAGAGGTTCAATCGAAGACGGGATGGCAATGTTTGCTATTGGCCGCCACATTGACCGCATGGAATCTAACGACGGAAAATCATATAACCGAATACCAAATTTGTATCTAACAACAATCGCCAAAAATGCCAATGATACAAATGCTGCAATTACACTAGAAATCGCCACACCCGTAACACCCATTTTGGGAAAACCAAACAAACCGAACACCACAATTGAATTTAACGAAATATTAACAACCGTCAATATAGACGTAGCCGCCAGGTTCCACTTAGGGTGCCCATACAAATTAAGTACGCTTTTATAAGCCGCCGCTGCGCCCCAGCCAACGAGAATAAAGGCACCAATTGAAAGGTATTGCTCTGCCTCCACACTCACGGCCTGCGGCAAGTGCATTAATGCCACAAGAGAACCAGAGAAACTACCCAGCAACGTCGCCAATAGCGCTAACACCACTGTGACAACAATCAACATAAAAGACAAAGTTTCTCTAGAAACTGTAGACTCGCCCTTCCCCATTTTTTGGCCGGCAATGCTTACGCAGGCAATACAGATCGCCTCAATAACAACAAAACAGCCTAAAATATAAGGCGTAACCATACCCACACCGGCTGCTGAATTATCCGATATCCTACTGAGAAAAAATACATCGGCAAAAGGTACGGAGAGCAATATAGCCCACTCAAAAATCATAGGGGGCACTAACCCCTTAAGGCCCTTTTCAATAACGCTACTTTTCTGCTCTTGTGGCTTCGTCTCTTCATTTGCTGCATCATCGATCATGTTATTCGCCCGTCAATACCCAATGTTGTTCGCTCATCTAGCGCCTAGGTCAATACCACTATAAATGCGTACTGAACGCTACAATAAGATGGCCTATCTTCTTATAGTTAAACGCTACTATTTCGGCATAGTGAACCGATCCCTTAAATAGCGCGAGGCACGATAATTAAACACCACAACGGCAGGGAAAAAGGCAACGGCGAAAAGCACCGTAGCCAAAACCATGCCGGTAACGGATATACCTAAGGCAAATCTAGCCCCCGCACCTGCGCCAGACGTAAAGACCAATGGCATAACGCCAGCAATAAAAGAAATGGATGTCATTAAAATTGCGCGACCACGCTCGTTAACGCCCTTAATTGCTGCACGGTAAATGCTCGCTCCTGACTCAAGACTTTTATAGGCTCTATCGACAACAAGCACCATCGATTTCACATAAAGTGCCACACCCAAAATCAAACCAACTGTCGAATAGATGTTTAAATCTGAAGAGAACAACACCAATAAGGCTAAGCCGCCAATAACTGCAACCGGGATACCAGCAATAATGGCGAATGGCGTAACCCAACTGTTATACAAAATCACCAACACCAGATAGATGCACAGTATTGCGCCCAATAACAACAGGTTACCGTAATCAGATTGAACGCTGGTCATCGCAGCCTCACCGCTCCAGCCCAACGAATAGCCTTGAGACATTTCATTCTTAATTGCTTCTATATCGGCAACAACTTCGCTTATAGAATATCCAGACGCTGCAGAGCCGCTAACGCCAATGGACAATCGACCGTTATAACGACTCAACGAATTGGGACCTTCACTCACAACAATTTGAGCAAAAGACGTAACGGGAATGAGATCGCCCACTTTATTTCTTACACGAATAAACTGTAACGAATCTTTATTAGCTCGATACCCCGATTCCGCCTGAACAATTATGCGGTAACTACCCTTAGCTGCAGCAAGGTCACCAATATAACGCGAGCCCCATAAGGTTTGAATGGTTCGATTAAAGCTCCCAATATCAACACCCAAAGCTTTCGCTTTTAACGAATCAACTTCAAGGGAATAACGAACAGTATCAGCATTAAAATTGCTATTCGCAGAACCTACAGATGGCAGAGCCGATATTTTTTCAACGAATTTTTTTGCCTCAACATTCAATTCTCTCATCGACTGATTGTTGTAGCCAAATATTTTTAAATCAAAACCACCAGCCTGGCTCAGGCCCGATATTGCCGGAGGCGCAAAAACATAGACAGTGCCATGAGCGCCCAAAACCGATAATTTCTCGCGTAATCGATCTACGGTACTATTCATGCCTAAATGGCTTTCCTGACGATCAGACCAATCATTAAGCACCGCAAAAGCCAAACCGTTATTAGAACTATTGCCCCCAATAAAACTGTAGCCATTAATAACGATTGTAGAATCCACGGCGACATCATCAGTGACAATAGAGGACAGCTCGTCCATAATTTTTGTTGTCTCACCCAACGACGAATTATCGGGTAGCACCACAGCCATCACCACGTAACCGGTATCCTCCTGAGGAACAAAGCTATTTGGTAAGCGAAAAAACAACACAACGTTAAGCGCTAAAACAACAATAAATACGATAATCGAAATAAGCCAGTGTCTAATAAAGTAAACAACAGCAGCATTCAACCAACGCGCCAATATTTTAGCCAAACGATCAGTACGACTACTTTCTATTTGCGCGACACTTAACTCCGGTAGCTGGCTACACATTACGGGGCTCAGTGTTAAGGCCAGCACAGAGGAAATTGTTACCGATATAATAAGGGCAAAAGCAAATTGGCCATAAAGAATGCCTTGTACACCGGGGAAAAGATAGAATGGCAAAAATGCAATAACGAGAATTATCGTGGTAGTAATAATGGGCTTACTAATATCCCGCATTGCCCTTAATGTCGCATCGTAGCTGGATAATTTATACGCCGTTTTTAGGTGGGTTACGCGCTCAACTACAAGAATCGCATCATCAACCACGACCCCAACAGACAAAATCAAACCCAACAATAATATGAGATTAATACTTACACCGGCGACAAATAGAATAAATATGGTACCCAACAGAGAAATAGGAATAACTAAACCAGGTACCAGTGTAGCCGCCGCAGAGCGCAAACAGATAAAAACCACAACCACCACAATAAAGAACGCTAGCGCCAAAGCAGAAAAAACCTCATTTGAGGCTTGATCAACAAACAACGATGTATCGTATTTTATCGCGTATTCAACACCTTCCGGCAGGCGTTCGTTATACGCTGCCATACGCTCTCTAATTTCACGCGAGATTTTTACGGCGTTACCATTACTGTCTTGAAAAACGCCGAGCATAACGGTCGAAAAATTATTAATCTTCGCCGTCTCGTCGTAACTCTCGGCGCCTTTATTGATTCGAGCGATATCACTAAGCCGTATAGCACCGCCTAACGAATCCATTTTTACAATAATTTCAGCAGTTTCAATTTCGTTGCTCGGGTAATTATTTGAAACAACAATCACTTCGGACTCGCTATCATGAACACCCGGAGACTGCCCAAGCCTACCCACAGACGCCACTGCACCCTGCTCTCGAATGGCCTCGAGAACTTGGTCCGCATCAATATTAAACTTGTACATTTTAACGGGATCTAACCACACCCTAATAGAGTGTTTCATCTCACCAAAAATGGTAACCTTTGAAACACCCTGAATGCCGCTAAGTTCGTTCAGTAATTCTTCACTGGCAAAATTACTTAAATAAATTCGATCTAGCTCCGGCTTCGTTGACAGCAGGTTTACCGTCATCAATAGACTGCCACCACCTTTTGCAACTGTAATCCCGTTTCTAGCGACTATAGCAGGCAAACGTGACTCTAACTGAGCAACCACACTCTGAACATTGACTAGTGCTTCAAGCTCGTTCTCTCCAGGTGCAAAAATTGCCGTTACGCTCGCGGCACCACGATTATTGGCGCTAGACTCGGTATAGATAACATTTTCTATTCCCAGTAATTTAGGCTCTATTAACGCATTAATGGAGCGATCGGCAATTTCCGCACTCGCACCAGGAAAATTAGCCGATACGGTAATAGCGGGAAAAGCAATATTGGGGTAAGCGCTCATTGGAAGTTTAAAAAAAGCATAGACTCCAGCGCATACAATTAGCAGACTCGCTATAACCGTGAATTTTGTATTATTTAAGCACAAGGATGTAATTTTCATAGATACTCATTAGAGGCTAACAAAAGGTCTTGCCAACGTTTCACAGACCACCCAAAAGCGCCCAAATGGCCGCTAAGAAGGTTGCTGAAAAACCAGGGTTTACACTATGGCTCTACAGTTACACGAGCGCTATCTTGGATGGACTGTAAATTTGTAGACGCCAAACGAACGCCTAGAGCCAAATCACCTTCTACCCAATAGGTATTCGCTGTCTCCTCGACAACACGCACCAACAGTTTTTGCACGACATTATTGTCGTCTATTTTAAACACGTGTTGGCTTTCATTGTCCTTTACGACGATATTTCGGGGAATGGAAAATGGTGCTTTTTTATTGGCGACTCTTACCTCAACGCCCACAAACGAGCCATCAATAAACAGACCGTCGTCATTGGAAAACTCTGCCCTAAGAATTACCGCCCCTTGATTTTCCTTTATTCGTCTAGCGCCTATATTAAGAGTAGCTGCCACTTTTCTATCACCATTTTTCGACACTAAAACTGTCACACGCTCGTCAAGAGCGTCGTTTTTATTACCCACAAAATAGTGATTAAAAACGAGCTCAGGCATGGCGAACTCTACGTACATGCGACTATCATTTATTAATTCAACGAGTTTTGACTCGCCGGCAACCGCAAAATCACCTTCCGTAAAATCAGTAAACGACGTTCGACCAGCAATAGGCGCCTTTACATAAGTTTCGGCTAGATTGTACGCCGCCGATTTTTTTTCAACTTCACGTTTCCTTAGATTCAGCTCATCAACCTCTAATCGTGTTTTAAGTAAATCTATATCCGATTCGCTCACCGAACTGCCCGCACTCAATACAACATTCCGATCAAATTCACGCTGAGATTGCTGATAAGTTGCCCGTTGTACCGCTACGTCGTAATGTGCTTTCTCTGACGCATAGCCATAGGATTCCCTCTCGATCTCGAACAATACAGCGCCGGACGCTACACCATCACCCTCGACGAAGTTTCGTTTTATTACCACGCCCGATACTTTTGATATAACATCAATCCGAGTTGCAGCTTTGGCAAACCCCGTATAGAAATGGTCATTAAAATCTTTCTGGCTAGACACGGTATAAACGCCCACCGATACTTGTTCGTCTTCGGCCTTGGTTTCGTTTGCACCGCTATCCGTGCAGCCGCTTATAAACGCAACTACAACCATCAAGCACACGCAGGTCAAACCGGCACGTAGCGACTGTCGTCTTAACGTATTGGTGTTGCGTATTGCGTCTATGCGCGAAGCTAATTTATTCATCTTTTTATCACATTATGTTGAGTTCACCGCTAGGGTACCGACTTTCGCAATGTACTGGGTTTATATTCCACATTTAATCTAATGGCTACTGCGCCGCTATATCATTCACTATTGCTATAATGTCGCCGACCGTATTCGCCTCAATAAACTGCTCCGCGTGCTCGGCCAGATCTAATGAAGTTCTGGATTCAAGCTCCACGATTATTGATACAAGCGAAATGGAATCAAAATTCAGATCATCGATTAAATGAGACGCTAATTCTACGGATTGTGGGTCAACATCCGGTTTAATATCGAAACAAACCTCTCTAAGCAGGTCAATATCTATCATTGCTGTGTCTCTCCATACTTGTTTATAATTTCACCAGCCAATCATTGTTGCCCAAAGTTTTGCTCTGCACAAAAGAGTATATCGTCCATCTTGTTCGTCATAAGTAGCATTTTTTCTCGCTTATGGTACTTGGCACTGTAACTAACCGAGAAACAAAAAACACCGTTCTTTTTATAGACTCTTACCCATACCAGCTTCGGCGACGTATTGTGATCATTTTTAACGCGCGTTAATTTTTTATCTAAACTGAATTGTTCATACTCAATACTGGATAGCTCACGATAAAATTCGCCAGAGAAAATCAGTGTCGAATTAACATGTTTTGTCAATCGAGAATCAATTGACGAGACTCCCAGTGGCAGAAGGTCGGTCGAGTTAACATTGAGCCTAAGCTGAAGGCTCAACAGTAACTTTCCTAGCTTTTTAGCCATTGCAACTGCATCGGTAGGTGAGTCTACCCTGCTTTTAACAAATACCATTTCTGCAAAATGACCGGCAATAGTCTGTGTTTCGGGCAAAAGACGCCCCGTCATAATGGTTGGAATAGTGAGGTCTTGCTGGTCCAACGTGTCCGCTAGCACCAAGAACACAGCACCAAATAAGAGGTTAAATTCCGACACTTTGGCCGAAGCTGCAGCCGCTGTAATACGAAGCGAATGCTCTTCAGAAAAACGGTAGTGAATAAATTCGGTTTCATCGGCCTCGTTTATGTCTGTGTCATGAGGAATTGGGCTAGATATCATATCAGCATAATATTTTTCCCAGAACTGTCTTTCCTTTAACGTCCAGACCGATTGCGGGTTATAAAACGTATTATGCCAGTCAACGTAATCAAGGAAAGGCAACGTTTTTTTAAGCGGCGACTCAATGCCTTCTAGCGCGTTTACATAAAGGGTATGCAATTCATTACGTACCAATTCAACACTTAAACCATCTGAAATTAAATGGTCTGTATACAGTGCAATTTCCCAACGTTGATCTTGAGTTTTAATCACTGATACACGAAACAGCGGTTTATCTGTTTTTAATAGTGTTGCCTCGGTGGGCAGATCGCGGTATTGACGAGTATATTCATGAACAAACTCGTAGGTGGCCGAGTAGCCCGTGGTACCAAAACGTTCCATTATTTTGGTAAGCTCTACTTCATCGGAAAGATTATAATAGGGTATGTCAAACTCATCCCATCTATGCACGTATTGCACGATGGTATCGTGCTCCCCTGGCCTAACGCATAGAGCCAAAGCATCATGCCGCTCCACCAACTTCATAAGTGCCACTTGCAACACTTCACGATTAATTGTGCTGTACGACACTACAGGCTTAAAACCAATCCCCGAAAATCCCGTGCCGGCTTTAACCGCATTCCACCAATTTTTTTGCTTATAATGCAAGCCGCTCTCTGCACTGATACGCGGAGTAATTGGCGGTAATTTTCTATAGCTCCATCGCCGCTGCAGTAACAGCTCACTAATTTCTTGCTCGTGGTGAGCAATGGATTTTTCGTCATCGCTATTCAGATTAGCGAAATGATCAGTCACCATTATGCGCTCGTTTTCAAGTGAGATTTCAACTCCCTTGCACCCTAAGTCCCACAAAATATTTTGCACTGTCATACGTTAAGCCTACTGTTAGTCTCTGTTCGTCACGTTTACGCTCGACAAGCGGATGTCAAGCCGTAGTTGCTGGGGGCACATCACTTGTCGCTAAATCGGTATTGTAACTATTCATTTTTGTCAAACATCCTGATCTAGAAAGTATTGACGAGGGCACAACAGCGCAATGCCGCCTATGTTTTTACTCCGGCTGGGAAAGCAGCCTTTCGTGAATAACGGCTATTGAATACCGACACAAAGATAATCTATTTTTTATAGTATTGAACTGAATTGGAACCGGTTTTTTTGGCGTGAGTAATTTTTATAACGCCTCACCACCCAAAAGTCGCGGTGTTATGCGCTTAATATTATCGGATAGAATATAGATTTTTTCCTTTTCAGGAATAGCCTCAAGCGTTTTATCGAATTTAGACATTAATTGCTTTTGCCCACCCGGCGCTCTCGCTACCGGCCAATCGGTTCCAAATATAATTTTGTGGTTCACACCCATCCGAAATAATTCAGTAAGCGCATGCTGCCAACCATCTGGATGATTTATTGTGGTGAATCCGCCCAGGTCCAAATAAACATTCGGCCTGAAGACACACAGATCTACCACGGTATCTCGATTGAATACGCCGCCATGAGCGAGAATAAAATTAACATCCTGAAAGTTTCGGGCCGCCGAGTCGATAAGCTCAGGCGCAGAGAACTCGAAGCTCATTTCTGGCGACGTAGGGCCCGTGTGTAGTAGTACCGGAAGAGAGTATTGTCGACAAATTTCGTAGTAGGGAAACAACGATGGGTCGCTCGGGCTATAGCCGCATGGCGGGTAGAGTTTAAGGCCGGCAAACCCGTAGTCTGTTACGCCTTTTTCAAACAGCGACACACCATCTGCGCCCCATCGTGGATCTACCCCTGCAAATACTGAAAATTGTGTGCTATGTTTTTTTAGCAGAGTAAAATGCTCGTCGTACATTTCCGCAATCGTCAACTCAGACTGCATGCAATAGGTGAAATCAGGCAATAACAATACCGATTTTTCAATGTTCGCCTTCTTCATCTCAGCCAGTAATGCCTGTCCTTCATGGTCATTATGCTGACTTTTAACCATATTCGTGAGTAAATCAAGATCACGTTCTACGCCGTTTTTACGAAGGCTTACCTGTGTATTTCGGGCGATACCCCTAAAAAAATCATCCGGAATATAACGCGTAGATGATAAATGTGTATGTGCATCTATAATGATAGTGTTCTCCGACATTTACGAAAGCCCTATCATTAAGGTGTTGAGGTCACCCACCGTCGCAACATCTGGAGCCTCTAAGATCGCCGCTTGAATAGGAAGGTTAGTATCTTCCTCTAACTTAAAAACCATCGTTATAAGCGTAATGGAGTCAACACCAAGGTCGCCTTGAAGATCCGTTTCCGCATTAATGTCCGGTGCGCTTGCCGCAACAGGCGAGATCTCGATCAGAGTAGAAACGATCAGGGGAATGTAGTCAGTTATACTCATAGGGCCTATACCTCCACGGCTGATTCAGAGTTTAAAGACTCCAGAACCATCCTTCGTATTTCAATTCGATTTAGTTTCAGATTGGGCGTTAACATTTTGTTTTCTCTAGACAACGTCACGCGCAGTATTGTCCAGGCATGAACTTGTCGATTCGGGTCCAACCCCTTATTAACGCTCTGAATATGTTTTTCAACTACAGTGTCTATGTCGGCGCGCTCGTCTAGCGTAAAAATGGCCGCAAAAACATTTTGTCGAGCATCTGTTAGCACAACAGATTTATCAATACATTCCAACTCATCAAGTAACTTCTCAACCGTGACAGGCTGAAACTTCTCTCCAGATCGCGTTACAATGCCGTCTTTTTTACGCCCTTCTATATAGAGGTTATGAGCGGCATCAACACTAGCGATATCACCAGTAGCCACAAGTCCATCGTGCATAAATGTGTTACTAATATCGTCTTCCGAGGCTTGGAAATAATTAATAGTAAGTTTAGGTTTTTTTAACACCACCACTTCGCCGTCATCGCCTATTTTCAGCGATACGCCCTTAATAGGCTTACCTACAGAGCCCACGCAGTTATCGTTGGGTGTATTCACCGTAATGACACCCAGTTCCGTTTGCCCATAAACTTCAACAATGGGCAACCCAGCATTCGCTAACTTTTCGAGTGAAGATTTTGCAATGGGCGCCATGCCCGTTATACAAAAACGAATATTATTGCCGACCAATTTATGGAGAAATAAAGGCCTACTTTCCGGGCTGGCTCCACTGATAATCTTCAGTAGATTATCGTAGTAGGAGGGGGGCGCAATAAAAAAGGTGGGGTTTAAAGCCGAGGAGTCGGTATATGCAGCGCTTACAGGTGTAACAACAATACTGCAGCGTGCGAGTAAACAGGACCAATATAACAATCGTTGCTGATTATTGCTCAGGGGTAAAAATGTGAGCATCGAGTCTTGGCTGGTTAAACTATACAACTCCGCAAATACCGTAACATCATGCTGAAAACCTTGGCGACTAATCGTCAAGCCCTTTAAGTTTCCGCTACTTCCCGATGAAAAAACCAAACTAAGTACATCGTCGTCATCCACTGTAGCGGCTCGATTCTCAGTGGGTAACGTAGGGGGCGCATCAATACTGCAGTGATAAGGGTATTCATCATCACCACAATCGGACACAATCAAACTCAAACCATAGGTTTCAGTTAACTCAGAGACATTGTCATTCTCAAAATCATCCGTAAAAATAACCGAAGTTCTGCCAGAATAAAGTAACGCGATATCCCATACTAGCCAACGATAGGCATTTTTAGCCAACAAGCCTACCCTGCAACGCTTGGGCAACCCAATATCGTCTAACGTCTTTGCTAGCGCTCTCGCATCGGTATATAGCTCAGCTAATGTATTCGTACTAACGCTCTTGGTTTTCGCGTTCCGTATAAACACGGTACTTTCAGTACTAGAAAAATCAACATCAAACAAAACAGCTCCTCCGCACGCAACTCACGCACTCAATACTAGAATGGTTGGAAAAGCCAGACATCCGCTACAAACCTAACCAATGCACTTTGACGGGGACAATACCGGTCGAAATCAATTTTCGACGCGCCCAGCTCGAACTTAAAGGATGTCCCACTTATTACGACGCACAACTTCATCACGTTCGGTGTCCGATGGGATATCGATCACACAAAGAATTTGATCGTCTCGCGAAAGATGGGTCGTAAAATGATTCCAGATGGCTTCAACACTGGTTTTTTGCATATAGGGAAAGAAGTCCGGCGCTACAGCGGCTTGCCCGCCGTAAACAGTAGAACTTTCAGCGCAGTAGTCCAGTTTTGGTGCTACCAACCTTGCCACCCTTCCAGCATCTTCCTTTACTTTTTCACTGATCTCTCGCCCTACAAGGCTTGGATACATTGACACATTCGGCGTTTTGCAAAACATGATGTCCAGCAACCTGTAAACCAGGGGGTTGTATGTTTTGGTCGCGACAACAGCAGGAAATGGCGTTTCATCATTGAGAACACGATTAAAATGCACGCGTAACATCTCGGGAAAGCAAGTTGTACGTCGGTAGTCATTCCCCACAACCGCCGTCCAAATATACAGACATTCGACCTCCTCCGAACGGAGCCAGCGCGAGCCAATGAGACCTACAATTTTACCCGTAGCATCATCTATGGTCAGTACAAGATGGTCGTAATCTGAAAAGATAGTGGGTTGGGAGGAAAAGTACTGATCTATATTAAAGTCGGGAAGCGCTTCGGCCAAATCGTTAAGCACCCAGTCCTTCACCTCACCCACAATTGGCTCGTGGCAGTCAGTATAGTAATGGGAAAAGTTCTTAGTTTTATGACAAAACTCAAATGTATAACCGCAACTCATACTCGGCGAAACGACCACAACGTTAAACTCCCCATAGATTAAGGATCTAGAAAAGCAGCCGTTTACTCTCTCTTAGTATTTCAATTGAGTGCTTGATCAGGCTAACTTTTAGCAATTTACTGCGGATATTCCATAAATCACATCTAGCCTTTTACGCGGCTAAATGCGTTTTTAAATATCGCCACACTAAACACGGCGGATCATATAGACCTAAACTTTAAATGTAAACACTGTATACACCACACATTTCGCCAATAAAACACTCACGATTTTAAATACCCAAAAGCTAATTCTTTTGTACTAAACAATTCTTTTTGCGAAAAATTTTTAGAAAAACAAAGTTCTAACCAATAAGCATTAATATACTTGCTAATTAACATTTTTTTACAGTTTTAAGCGTAATTAACGAAAAAATGTTTGCTCAAAAAGCCTACAAAGCAATATCATGCGGCCGCTTTTAATTCACAAGTGAAACACATCCCCTAAAATACTAGGTGGCAAATGTTAAGCGGGGTTTTTACCCGTAAAACATAGTGTGCTATGCAAGGTATTTGCTGCTTTGGGCTAACCAACACCAAGACACCGGAACTAGATATGCTGACCAATGAATGCGTTGTAGCGATCACGGGGGCCACTGCAGGAATTGGCCGAGCTTGCGTAGATTTATTAATGTCGCGGGGAATTAAAGTTATAGCGCTCGGTAGACGAACCGACCGACTAAACGCACTAACAGACCTGTATGGTAGCGATAAGTTGTTGGCCGTTACCTGCGATGTTCGAGATGAACAATCCATTCAAACGGCTATAGATAATATTCCGAGCGCGTTTAGACCCGTTAGCACGCTCATCAATAATGCCGGTTTAATACAGGGATCCGGCTCTCTTGACGAACTCGATAGCAAAGATATAGAAGCCATGCTTCTGACCAATATATTTGGTGTCGTCAATATGACGCGGCTTTTTTTACCCGACCTATACAAAGCTAAATCGGCACATGTTGTTAATGTCAGCTCAATAGGCGCGTTCTACCACTATAAAAACGGCCATATTTACGCCGCTTCTAAAGCGTTTGTTCAGCACTTTGGCCGCTGCCTTAGTGTTGATCTTGCAGAAAAAAACGTGCGCGTGACTAACATAGCGCCAGGGAAAACGGTTAGCGAGTTTTCGTTAGTACACAAAAAAGGGGACACCGAGCTAGCCGATAAAGTGTACGAAAACCTTACACCTCTTACTGCGGATGATGTTGCCAAATCCATTATTTGGGCAATGGATCAACCAAATCACGTGCAGATTTCGACGATCGAACTATCACCAGCAAATCAGGTGCTGTCATACCGGTGACCACCATGATCAACAAAGAGATTGAATACCTCTACGTACGAAACAAGCTGTCAAACAGTATGATCAGCTCTTATATTTTATCTCCCATTTCAGGTGGAGATGCGCCTCCCGAGGCGCTCGTACGCACACTGGGTATTGAGAGTGAAGTTTCAAAAATATTTCAAATATACGATCACTATGCATCAAAAATAGCCGACGCCAGCATCGATACTCGACCACGTTTTCTACCTTTCTATCAGTACATTCAAGAAAACTTTGCAGATTTCCGATGGCGAGAGGAACTTAAAGACGGGCAGGTAATTACGTTGATTGAAAAACCTTACATACACAATAAAAAACCGACACTACTTGAATTAATTATTGCTTGCTTACGCGGTCAGTCTGCGACAATGCCAAAGATAAAAGTGAAGTACCCCTGCTTAAATGAGCTACCTAATGAATTCTGCTCCGAGCTTGAGAATCTCATACAGCATTTCTCGATTTCGTCCATATCGACTCCGCATATGGAGAGCTTCGTTAAGGCCATCGAGGCTTCAAATACAGGCAAACCATTAGACATCATTTCCCCCGTTTGCCCTGACTATAGCTATATCACCATCGGCGATAAGTATCAGTATACGTTTAATAGCCTAGGTGATGGTATTGGCCTCGTTGCCAGTAGAATCGTTCGGGTATTACCTAGTTTTTCGGATGTTTTTAGCCGCTTCGATATTAATCATAGAACCGTCATTGCCGCCGGAGATTTTGAAGCACTTGATAAGACAACAATAGATAGTGTTGGCGAGAGTTATAGCAGTTTTGTAGAGAAGGTCGATATAAGCCAAGGCAAAATCGTTAACGCCATAGACCGTAGCACGTCGTCTCTTTCGATCACATCACTCGCTGGCGGGCCGAGTCATTGGCTTGCACTTGTCGAAGAAAGTGCTGCAATGCTTAAACTCGGTGATTTTGGGGGAATTGTACAAAGCCAGGTGGATTTCGAAGCAATTTTTCAATCCCGACTAGCGCTATACCGTGCATGGCACAAGGGTAAAGGCGATAGCGAGCTGCGAGACATTTTATACAATCAAGCCGCCGAGTATGCCGTAATGGGGAAACTTTTTATGGAGCACTATGACAACCCAATGGTTATAGGTGCTGACCACAATAAAATGATGCCGTTCTATTGGCTTCACGGACAGTTTCCCGTTATGTATTTAAAACGAGTATATTAAGTATGGATGATCTTAATAAATTCGATACGCTTTACGGGCGTCACGGCTTTCAATTCAACGTTAGAGAGACCTATGCGCACCTGCCCTTTCAGGCTTTCTGGACGTGGGTTACAGGGAAAGGTTTACCCCAACCTAAAAAGAAAGCGCTCAAATTACTGAAGCGCCCAGGACCTACGTTTTTATTTTTGCATCTTCTGTTTACGTGGTCTCTCCTTATAGCGTGCTTTGTAGTCGGCTATTTCGCCCTAAACGTTATCGAAAATCGCTTCGCCCAGGTTTCGCTCATAGCGCTTTGCTGGCTCATTACCGTTAATCGTTTCCGCAGTTTACAGGCGACTTTTCATTATCTCTCTCACCGGTCCATAGTAGAAAATATTAGCCTAGCCAAAATTGCGTCTTGCGTATTTATCACTACGCCGTTGCTTTATATTTCGTGGCACTCCTACTGCGAATCTCACGTCCGCATTCATCATAACCTTAAAGTACTTTGTGGCCCAGACGACCCCGATCAAAAATTTATTTTACGGCATCGTTTTCGGTTGGGAATGCCTGAATGGGAATTTTGGTTGAGAACGTGGCTAACACCTTTTCATCCACGCTACCTCTCTGACATGGTTCGCGATCTATTCAGCAATAATTTCGTCGGCCCGCAGCTAGGGGAAATAATTTATCGCACTCTATTTATAACAGGTGTTGTATCGTTAACCCTGTATTTTAACGTGCTCACCGAGTTTCTAATGTTGTTCGTTTTCCCTCGGTTAGTACTATTTGAACACTCTATGTGGTTACAAGTGCTCACCGAACACCTTTGGTTATACGAGCGGAATACCGCGCTTACCGATAAGCAAAACTATGGTCGAGTAACGTGGGGACGATTTCAAGGCCGCCCCCCTGAGTTTACGTCTTTTTCGCGCAGCCTATCTTGGCTGCTCAAGATAATACTGTATGACATACCCGTAAGACTTTACGTATACCCTCAAGATTTACCTAATCACGATTTTCATCATCGCCTCCCTCGCGCGCCTTATCGAGCAATTGGTGATACGCGCGCCTCGATGGAAGGAAAAGAAAGTCTTTATGGTCCTATGTACGAAGTGTGGGGATTCTATTCAACCCTACTGCTACTGAGAGATCACTTTTGTAACGGTGTGCGCGACAGTTTTATTAAAAAACTAACCCTATCCAAGCCTATTAAGGAGACCACTCAATGAGTATCGTGGAGAATCTCTGCAATTTTGCAGAAACGAGTTTAGCCAACGGCCCCTACGCCACATTTGCTGCCGAAAATCTATTTGATCAAGCCGACCTTTCGTATATGGAGACGTCGTGCAATGCTCTCCCGAAGGAGCGTATTGAAATTGGTGATGTAGGTGAACTGAATTATTTGGATGTTGGTCGCTTTATGGAAGATAAAAAGGGCGAGCTGCCGGTTTACCGTAACGATCCCATAGGCCAAAACGTAGTTAAGATACTCACAAGTGGAAAGTGTAAGGAATTATTCGAGCATTTAATGGGTGGCGAATATTTTATACGCCGTTGCCAGTCCAATATATTAATTGAAGGCTCACATATCGGCCGTCATATCGATACTTACAGTAATTTTAAGTATAAATACTCGGTAGTCATTCAGTTTGGCGAAGACTATGACGGTGGATCGTTTTTCGTAGAACACGAAGGAAAAGACCTGGAAATAAAAACCGGCTACCACGATATTCTTATCAATAAATGTGAAATTCCACATGGCGTTAATACCGTTACCGGTGGCCGCAGGTCTTCGCTCGTCTTTTTTGTAAGTCAGTCACCGTTAGATGAACGTAACTTAGAAAACAACCAGATATAACTATAAGTACCAGAGCAACACTTTAACCACTCCTTTAACCTATGCCGGTAAATAGACTAAAGGAGTGGGGTCTGTGATTGCTGTTAGCACCAACTCAGCGCTCATACAGGCTTTCGCCTAATAGAAATACGGCCCCTCAGCAACTCAAAAAATATCGTTAAAACGCCGTATGATTTGATAGTTCAGAAAAGCTACGCTCTAACTCTGCCATACCCATGGGTAAATCCACTTTCATGCCTTGAGCCGAAAAGGAGTTCCCTAGCGCGTGAAGTGTTCTAAATAAATTATGGCCTCGACACTGTTCGCCCATTTGCCCAATACGGACTATTGGCGCCCCAAAAGTGCCCGATATTTCAACCTTGTGCATGGTCGACATTTCATTGAGTAACATCTTACTATCTATGCCCTCCGGTACACGAATACCAACGACCGCGTTAAGACGGAATGCAGAAGGTACATACAATTCGACACCCATCGCCGCTATTCCGCTCTGCAATGAAAGTGAGCACACCCGGTGACGTTTATAGCGTAACTCTATCGTTTCTTCACACACCAGTTTAAGTGCTTCGTGCACCGCCAATATACCTGAGACAGGGGCCGTATAATGGTAGCCATCGTTATGCCAAAAATTATTGGCCAGTATCGCGTCGTAACACCATTGTGCTGGGCTCGCTTTGCGGGCAAGAATTTTTTCCCAGCTGCGCACAGAAAACGCAATTAAAGAAACACCGGGTATAGACGAAAGACCTTTTTGGCCACCGGTAATCAACACGTCGATATGCCATTCATCCATTGGCAACGGCATGGTACTCAGTGTACAAACACCGTCGACCACGGTAATAGTATTGCTCTCGTGAGCGAGCTTGCAGATAGCTTCTAGCTCGATATTACATACCGTAGAAGACGTTTCACCATGTACGATGGTTAACACATCGTAGTGTTTTTTTGCGAGCGCCTCTTTTACACGTTCAGCACTCACCGGTAACACGCCATCCTCCTCTAGAACAGTAACATCGCCACCGCAACGTCGGGCCATTTCGGCCATACGCTGGCTAAAGAAGCCGTTACATAAACATAGAACGCTGTCCCCCTTCTCGACAACATTACAAATGCCCATTTCCATTGTTGCAGAGCCTGGGCCCGACACACCAAAAACATGGGAAGAGCGGGTCTGAAAGACGTACTTGGACATCTCCTTAACCTGAGAAATAATTTTCGACATTGGCTCGCCAAGATGGTTTACCACTACGCTGTTCGCAGCAGCTACTCGGCTCGAGATGGGTACAGGGCCAGCCCCCATCATTAAGAGTGGTTCGCTCGGTAAAATGTCGCTAAGAGGGGTGGTAACGGGAGGAGGTATTGGCATTGTTCGATCCTAAATCGCCTATTAAATGGCTGTGTAATCCGGCGATTCTACCATATAATGCTAACGTTATAGCGAGCGCGAAAATCATCGAAAACTATTACGCTAGTTCGGCACAGCACAAAACAGACTACAATGCGTTCTCTAGAAGTCACACCCCTAGATTTTTCCCTCTGCGATGCTTTAAAAGGCTGTGCTTGGCCGCTATCCAGCACTCACCGCTCTTACCCTATCGCCTCGCAAACACACAATAATAAAAGCCCATTGTTCCAATATTCGAGACAGTAATATGACCACCCACCGCACACGATTTCTGGATATCGCCAAGCTCCCCTTCGATATCGATTTGGTTTCTCCGGCCTATAGCCTGGGGGAACGCAGCCTTAGTTTTAAGGATATTGAGAACTATCAAGCTACTGGCGATCAACTCAATATTGACTTCGATCGAGTCGCTCCAATTTTTGGCTGCTCTCAATTCTGGGCAACATCCCAAACCCCATTCGAGCTCGCTTTCGACAGCGCGAAGAAAACCCTATCCAGTGGTGACGTGGCTGCCGAAGAAATCGACATGGTAATGTTGTGTGGGAACGCATTCGTAGAGAAAGATGAAGAGCGTCTATTACGTAAAACTGGGCATTTCATCGCTTCTTTAGGCTGCGAAAAGGCAATGCCTGTAGGTGCGTCTTTACAAGCCTGTGCAACATTGATATCGGGCATAGAAACCGCAACGCTAATGCTAAACACCTACCCAGACGTTAACCATATTTTACTCGTGGGCGTTGATATCTCGGCCAGCGATCAAGAAAGATTAACCGGTTTTGGCTTGTTCAGTGATGCCGCATCCAGCTTTGTTTTATCCCGCACAACCAAAGGAATGGCCCAACGCCCACTAAAGGCAACAAACTTTATAGCCGCAGGTGAAGTAATGGCCGAACCAGACGCCGATAAAGCGGCGAAACAAGATGTAGTTACGCAACTACACACAACGCTATTTAATCAATTCAAACAAGATGCGAGCATTATTGAACGCGTATTTTCGGTCAATATTTTTAGGCCTTTTTTCGGGTTTTTAATGATGAAAACGGGCTTTAACAAACCGCAGTTTTATACCAAAAATTTAACCACAAAGGGACATAGCTGGAACTCTGACATCATCATCAACATGTGCGACTATTTTGACGATGACGTGCAGCCTAGAAAAGGCTATTTTCTACTTAGCTCGTTTACCTTTGGTCTAGGCGGGGCGGTAATTTTCGAAGTACGCTAGGGCATGGTGGAAAAGGGGAGATGGTCAACCACATCAATTAGAATTTCTCGTGATCCTATTTGTTTTGACTTTAAGCAGCCCAGCTCGGTCGAATAGAGCTTCATCTCTCCCACACTATTCGCACGTAGCTCAACGATAAGATAATGCCCATAGTGAAAAGTGGGCTTAATATCGCCACTCACCAAGTTACCTAAACTAAAGAAGCACGGCTTTTGTTCCCCTTGTACTTGAAAAATGGCATTTGCCTGAGGGTAATGGGAGTGGTGGCCGACAATCATATCAAACCGCTCACTGTATTGACGCGCACGGCGAATTGAATCCAGCCGTGGAAAAAGCTCCAGCTCATAGCCCCAATGCGGGTACATAATATTGAAGCCCTCTACTACCGCTTGGCTAGCAACATCATCACAGTTCGCTATAAAATCGCACGGCTGATTACTCCACTGAGTACCCGTTAGAATGTTAACCCCGTTATCAAGCTCAACACTAAAATTATCTTTTGTACCGAATATTCTAAAACCCAATTCCTGGTAGCGTGAACAGGCGTCTTTGAAAACAGCTTCGCCAAAATCTGCGGCATGATTATTAGCAACCGATAAATACGTTTTATTTAGCGGAAAACTTTTCGCAATAGCCTGTAACGTGTCGTACTCTATTCGCTGTTCACGCCCCAACCAAACACCCTTCGGCCTCGGCTCGTTGGTCGTCAATCCTTCAACATTAATGAAGTAAGCATCCGCATCACGTATAGCGGAGAGCAGCGAATCACCAAAACTTACCGCCTTATCAAAAGATGTCATACAGTCGCCAAGAAAAACCAACCGCTGGCACTTAATCAAAGACGTTAGAGAACGATCAAATAGTTTGCTACCAGAAAAATACCGCAAATTCCGGTCCGCAACCTTCGTTGATACGCCTCTTTCCGTTCTGAGTACCGTCGCAATTGTCTCCGACAATGAGTACGGCGTTGCAATTTTTCTGAATGCCACTATAGGCGCTCCTGTAGAAGCTCGAGAACCAGTGACGCAACACGGTAATTTGGCTGCGCGAGAGTGCGGAGCCGGTTGCGATTGCCTTGGTAATCGATATCTGTTCGTTGCACCGCACTCAAAAGTACGTGAATTTTATCGATCGATAGCCCTACGCCTTCTCTTTCTATATAGGTGACAATATCGCGTTCCTGCGGCATAACCTCGCGCGAGGTATCAACGAGCAGGGTCACATCCAAAGCCAAACACTCATACAGGGTCGCGGCCCCAACCTTGCCAAAGCTATACTGCGCTCGGCTATACAACGCTGCCATTTCTTTAGCCGATAACAACCCATAAACCTCAACGGAGCGATTGCCTGCATAACGTTGCTCTAGCGACTGATAGAGCGTGATGTTCCCACCACACACAATCCCGATTAAGCATTCCCTTGAAAGCGCATCAATCACACCCGTATCGGCGTAGCGAGCAACACCAGAAAAACCACAATTGATTACGAGTAACCGTTCTTTTACGCTGTTTTTCGAGCGCTGCGTGAACTCCCGCCGAATAGGATACTGAACGACACGCGTACTCGATTTTATTGCGCCTAATCGTAGAGATTCATCTACGTTATCCGAACTGGGACAAAGCTGGAGCGTAACATCGGGGTTTATCCAAGCATGCAAGAACTGTTTGAAAGGATCGGTATTGAAAACTAAAAAAGGCACGTTCTTAACCGTAAAAATATCATCGCATACTTGCTTTGGAATATGGTTAGTCATTGGGTAGACAGAGATAATAATATCTGGCGAGACACGCCGATAGAGTTCCGCTAGGTAGCCATATGTTTTCGTCTTAAACCCTTCAGCAATATGAGGCTTCGACCAATTGAGATAGCGTACATAGTACTTGTACGACCACGGACAGTATTTAACCATCGTATTGTAAAGCCAAACCATTGCTCGAGATAAACGATTCGATGCCACCACTGGGTCGTCCAAAGTAACCATAATATTCGCTTCAGCGCTAGCCAACAGCTCTTGCTCTATTGCGGCCGCGGCGGAGTAATGCCCACGGCCTGCAGAGGAGTATAAAATCAGAACGTTCATATAGAATAGAGAGGCCTTGGCATTTAAGCCGTTTCTAAATGTGGCTGGAACCGGCTAAATATTTCAAACAGCTCGCTCTCACGGTGCTCAGGCAGGGAGAATGGAATAGACGGCCCCAAGTATTCTGTTTCATGGGTACACGGAAAATGTTCGCATACTTCTACCGCCTTTCGCTCTGTATCCATGGCCTCTGAGTAGAATATTTTCTTAAAGTCATAGTCGTTGTCCCGCAGTTTTGCCACTTCTTTTCGCACTTCACACGAGTAGATACCGCCCATATTATCGAACAACACAGAAGCCTTACCTGCAACACAAGGCATATAGACTTCACCACTTTTCAATGTATCGTAGATTATGCGATACATTAATAGCTGTGACGACTTAAATAATGCGGATAGGTAATCTTTTGGCTTGGCCGTTTTGTATACCCAATCTTCAATGCGCTGTGTGTAGTGCCGATAGTTCTCAAGACTAATATCGCTCTTAATATCTTTGTCCCACTGCTCTTGCCGAACATACAGAACCCCTATATGCGAGGCCTCCATTGTATTCGTAAATAGGTCATACATATCATCGAGCTGTTCATGATTATATTTATTGACCACAGACGACAGCTCAACCGATAAATTTGGGTATTGGCTTTCTAGCTTCTTGGCCTTTTCCCACGTTACCATTAATTTATCGAAAGATTTACGTTTTTCGTGATCGCGAATAAAGTCATGCGTATCCTTAACGCCATCTACAGAAAATACCAAGGAGTAATTAATATCCGTTTCCGCAACTAGCTGCTCTACCTTAGGTATTGTTTGCCGCCATGCGTAGCCATTTGTCGATAGTCCAATTTTAGAAACGTTGTTATTCTTAATGAATAGCTTAACTATGTCTGTTAGATCTTTTTTTAGAAAGGGTTCGCCACCACACACCATCATCATGCCGATGCGGCCCATAGAGTCCGATATTTTCTTATACTCATCGAAGCTAAGATCTACATTTTCCTTAATATTGTTTGTACTATCGGCAGCAAAACAATGACGACAATTAAGGTTACAGGTATTCGTCACCAGAAGATGGATAAGCGGCGGATCAAAAAGCTCACCTTTCTTAAACTTTTCTTTCAGGCCAAGATAGTATTCAATCATTTTACGCTCCACTTTTTATATTTATATTTATATTTTTCATCTAAAGGAAACTAATCTTCTTATATTGCCAGACAAAATCATTTCTCTTTCGTTAAACGGAAGAGAGGAAAACGCACAGCCATGCGTCTGCAACGTGTTATAGAAACACCCCTGTGTTTTAGTAGCACTAAAAACGGGCCAATCTGTTCCATAGATTATTTTATGGTTAATCCCCATCATGAATATTTCCTGGTACGACGCTATAACCTGTTCGTTATATATCACAGATTGCATACCGCTAAGATCTAAGTAAACATTCGGTAGATTTCTGGCATACATCACACAATCACGAACATGATGAATTGCTCCGTGGGCCAATATAAAATTTACTGACGGAAATTTTATTGCAGCATTTGCGACTAAATCCGGCGTTGCAAAACAATGGCCAAGCGTAGGCGAGGTTGACCCAATATGAATCAATACAGGCAGGCCATTTGAATGACAACACTCGTAGAAGGGATTAAAACGTTCGTCGTCAGGCGCGACCCCACAAGGCGGGTAGATCTTTAACCCTTTACACATTTTATTTTCAACGGCATCTAAGAAAATGTCGAATGCATGTTTCCCGTGCCGAGGATCCACTCCCGCAAAATACTCAAATCGGGTATCCATAAGAACCAATTCATGATGGCGGTCAATCATACTCTCGATTGTCGTCGATGCATCATCAAGGCAATAGGTAAAATCTGGCAAAAGAATCAGTGCGTTTTTAATTCGCGAAGTAGACAAATACCGTTCTAGACGCACATATTCTGCATCATCAAAAGTTTTGCACAGCTGCTTACTTAACAGTTTTTTAGGTACCGTGTAGTTGTCTGCTTTTAGACGTTCCGAGACGTTTCGCCCAATACCGTCAACAAATGACTTAGGTGTAAACTCTAAAGATGACAAATGTAGGTGTCCATCAACCACCTCTATTTTCTTAGTGCCTTTACTATCAGGCTGGCTATTCATAACTGCATTATGCCCATTTTATGAACCAATCCGCCGAATGGGCCAGAATGATTTTCATAGACAAACTCATTCGTACCTACCTGAAACCCCATTTTCCTGAAATAGACTTGTTTACTATCAAGCGCATGAAAAAATATTACAATATATTGAATATTTTCTTTTTTTCCGTACTGTTTTGCATAGTTAAATAGCCTAGCCGTTACCGTAGGAGAAATATTACCTGTTTTTACAATGAGCTTTGAAACTTCGGCAATTCGATAATTATCCGTTAACAACGACAAGTCTATATAGGAAGACGCCTCTAATTGGACATTCGTCGAGAATCTCGCTCGCAAAGTACCAACAATATTGCCTTCTTTTCGTGCAATAAAGTGAACGGCTTTCTCGTCATATTCGTCAACAATTTTTCTGGTGGGAAATAGCGTACTCTTATCTTCGCAAGAATAGGTTTCATAACGAAACACCGATATCTCGTCAATAATATGTGCATCACCCTTGGAACATTCGAAAGTGTAGGTCGCGCCATCTTTTTGCCCACGACTATGCGTCGACACTCCCTCAACGGTACAGTCTTCAGCTATCACGTTAAGCGTTCTCCGCAGCTAGAATCTCTATTATTTCACTTAACTGACAGTCTGGGCTCAACTCATATATCTCATCAGGAAGATCGTCTTCGAACGTTGCCTCTAATCGAGATAACATTAAAATGACCATCAATGAATTTGCCTCTAGGTCAGATCCTAATCGCGACGCCACTGTTACGTCTCGGTCAATATTATACGAAGCCAAAATCGCAGAGACCTCGACCAAAACCAACTGGGTTAACTCATTTTTATTCATACGCACACTCATCATACGATCCATTAATTGCATTAATAGATTGCCTTACACTATGTTTTACCGATCAGCATTTTCTATAGACTCTTGAAGGGCGCTCTATTCACTTTTTACTGTATAGCGGTCTATGTCCGCTGATGAAAAATATCCTCTGTTGATCTTCATATTTCTCGTAAACATATCATCCGATATATCGGGCTCCCGCAGTACTGCGAATTGCCTAACCATAAATCCGTGCGACCTCTTTCTATTTTCACGCATGACGATTAAGTTTAATTCGCTATCACTTAACGCTTTATCGTATAAGCCGACGTAGAGCATTAATGAATCGTCTTTCATTTCAATGACGCACCACCGGCAACCAATCGCTTCAACAAATTCGGCTTCTATCACTTCAGGAGAAACTTTTCGGCCGTCAGGGGCAACAATTAAAAAATCTTTCCGCCCTATAAAATCAATGTTTCCAGAAGAGTTTCGCCTACCAAGATCACCGGTATGCAATACCCCTCCTTTATACACGGGGTATTCACTCATATCCGCGAGGTTGATATAGGCGACGGCTAAGGGATAGTCCTGCGTAATGAGTATTTCGCTAGTGTCATTATCTAGATATATTTCGCAAGATTTAGGTATTACGTGCCCAAGCGATAACGGATCCCTCGCTCCCCTCACGTTTGCCGTTATAGGCCCTGTTTCGATTAGACCGTACGCATTAATCAAGGGAAACCCCAGCGCTTGAAAAAACTGCACAGTTGATTCTTTTGTTGGCGCCATTCCCGTCCATAAATATGCGCAACACGGCTTGAATATCTTGTATAACTCGGAAAAAAATAGTTTTTTAACGAAGGGCAGTCGAATGAGGCCCGTATTTTTAGAAAAATTAAAGAGCTTTTTCGCCAAGGGCCTGGCCGATATACCTTGATTAAACAAGTTTTCAAAATTCTCCCACATCAATGGGGGCGCCATAAGACCCGTAAACGGGTATTCGCTCAGCGCTTTAAAAGTGTGCCGCTCGTCGACAACCAACATATTGATATTATTCACGAGGCAGTAGTACATCAAGATCTTCTGTTGGAAGAAGGAAAAATGCATGAAGAGTATCGTGCTATTATGGTTTCCCGAGGGAAATACAGATGACATGCATTTTATTATCTCTATTAATCCTTTAGCGCTAACTTTTATGCCTTTTAAACTTCCTGTACTGCCACTCGAAAATATGACAGAAAATACATCTTCGCTATCGATATTTTTCTCTACAGGAAAAACCTCACCGACAAACTCCAACGACGTTATATTGAGTATTGGCGCATTCTTACTCAATACTTTTTTGAATTCTGAACGACCACAAAGAACAACCGAGCATTTGAACTTATCGCATAGTTCAGCCACATTATTGTTGTAGTATTCACGCGGAAACCCTACCGTAATACACTGAAGCTGAGTAATTGCACATTCGGCCACAATACTCTCGATACCGTTTTTGCACATTACGCCAATTCGCGCTTTATCTTTCACCCCAAGGCTGAGCAACTTTAGCTTTAATCGATCAACTTTATTTTGTAACTCTTCTTTGCTGACTGATTTTATTTCGCCTTTTTGTACAAAGGAAAAAACACTTGATGAGTGCTGCAAGAAATTGTTTCTTTCCATTATCTATACAACCTATAACTGCCCACTTTGTGACATAGAACGTAACGGCCTATTGATACTGCCTTACTGCTCAAGAAATGATACTGTGTTTGCCAACGAGATATTTTTTATCTGAGAATAACGCGTAAAAAATCGATATATTTAATGCCAGTGCAATAAAGCCGATTATCACTAAATTTACAGTAAAAGGTATAATAAGCACTGTTGTCACAAATTCTATTGCTATTAGCGCCAGCAAAAACATCACTATTCGGTCTCGATCTAGTCGGCTACAAAGATAAGCACCAAGAGGCGCGCCTATCACAACAATTGGCACTGCCGATAACCAGTAGTTGTAGACGGTTTCACCAACACCATCCCCAAATAAATGTATAAAAACTACGCCAATAAGTGCGTTTATTGCCATCAAAATCACCGACGTGGGTGTGGCTATTTTTTCATCTAACTTTAAGTACAAAACAATAAAGGAGAAGGATATTATATCTATCCCATTGCCGACTAACCCGCTAACTATGCCGCCCAGAAAACCTACGAAGTAAAGCGACAACAGTGATTTTCGGTCAATAAAATTTACGGTCGAGTGCCTGCCATAGGGTTTTGAATTGAGAATATAAAGCGTTACAGCGAAACTAGTAACAAGCACTGTAAACAGGATTTTGATAACGACAGGAGAAAAAATATGAGCAACATAGAACAAGCCGAACGCAATACCAACTGCACCACCCACGCTAACTCTAACAATTATATTCCACTGAACTTTTGTTCCGAGTAGTACAATCAAAATGCTTGCCGCTGTCATCCCTACACTTTGAATGGCTAAGGAAAATAGTTTTGCATCGGAAGGCGATACATTCAGTATCTTGGTAAATACGGGAAACGCGATGGCTCCCCCACCCTCGCTAGTTGCTCCAGCGATAAATGATCCGAAAACCATGGTGAGTGACACTTGCCAATACTCCTGCACAATAGATAGTGCACGCTCCACACCCAACGAATGCATCCACAGAAACCAGACTACAATAATTAGTGCGCCTTGCACCCAATAGGCTCGTCGATTACCGCCCGCAACAACTTCCTTAAAGATTGAGAATGACATATCAACTCTTTTTATTATTATTCTATACAGAGAAAAAGTTAACACAGACATAAAACTATTTTCCGTTGAGATACTAGAGCCATGGAAAACCCTTGTAAATAGAGACTTATGTAAACCACTCGATTTTATCAGACAATTTACGCAGCACTTAATCAGATCTTATTACTACGCATCCGCCCAAAAAATACATTGCACCCATTAATGCCTACCCACCCGTATAGACATAAAACTGTTCTGTAAATTACAACCATAAAACGTTACAAGAATTAAAGGCGAAGGTACCCAGAGTTAAAATTAGCTGGACGCTATTATTAATAATTGCTCGACCCGATAATGCCGACACTAACGTCGACGATGCCGCATTCATCAATACGGCGTAAGCGGAAGTATTGTAGATAATTTATTTTATGAAGGGGTTAACACGGAGATATTGCGGGTAACGATCTATAGTTCACTGTCAGTATTGCGACTAAAGGTTTCGTTAAAGAAGTTGTGCTCATGACGCACATTATTCGCAGCAACAGCGTATGCATCGGCTAGATGCTATTCGTCATAGCGTTGCGCAAATACACGCTCGATAAAAATGCAGCTTAATGGACCCTTATGCTTTTCGTACGGCAGCGCTCTATTAGCATTGCCTTGACGGCACGATCACTCACTCGCCACCAGCGCCGCCACAGGTACTTCGAGCAGTGTATTTAATAGCGCTAGCTCCTCGGGTTCCAGCCCTTTAAATGCTTGATGCAATATCGGCAAGCAGCGAACCCGAGCTTCCATTAATCGCGCTAGGCCTTGCTCGGTTATATACAGGTGGGTCACACGCGCATCGCTCTCGTCTTTTTCTCGACGAAGCAGCGCCGCCATAACCATCGCTTTCACCGCTTTGGTTACCGCAGGCTGGTTCATTTTCATAGACTCGGCTAAATGGCTGATGGTTTCTGCTGTTTCAGGCTGCCATGAAAAATGCGTCAACAAGGACATTTGCGTCATGTTCAGGCCGAGTGGTTCAAGCACTCGGTTAAAACGGCCAGAGAGCTGCTGATAACAGATGGCTAACCGGTGGATAGTGCTGCCTAGAAGTTCATTATGGCTTTTCATGGCAACATCTTGACATACATTCCTAGGAATGCAAATATACATTCCACGGAATATAACTAAAGGAACTCTCATGACGTCGTTATTTACGCGCTATAAAGCTAGCCTACAAAACTTTGCGCTCCAGCGCTTTTCGATTACCGGCTGGTGGCTACTCGCTGCCCTCGCTTATGCCATTGCACGTCTACTGCAATTCTGGCTAGACGGCTCTTATGCGGCCAGTCGGTTTCCCGTGCCATTTTTTGTTGGTCAAACAACCTTTGATGCCATCGAGCTTAAGGGGTACTTTGCTGTACTTGTCCAGCAAGGAACACTCGGTATTTTTGCCCGTACACAGATAATCGATTACGCCTTTATGGCGGGAACCTTTGTATCGTTTTATTGCCTTGCCAGCGCGTTAATGCGCACAGTTAAAAGGGTGTTTAGCGGCCGGGTGATGCGCTCCATTGCACTGGTATTTGTTTGGCTCTCCCCACTGGCCGCCGTAATGGATGCTTTAGAAAATGCCGTTTCATTTGTAATGCTAGCCAATCCGCTGGGCTTCTATGACTGGCTGGTTTACCCTTACTCCAGTTTTGCAGTCATTAAATTTGCGTTATTCGCCCTCACTTATTGTTGGGCAATCGTGGCCTTGGCTAGCTGCCTGCTTGCGGGCTTTGCGTCTCTATTTTTTCGTTCTACCGAACAGGGTGTTGCTAAATGAATACGACCGCTATCACGATAAAGAAATGGGGCCTACGCGTCGTTGTAACGCTAACCGTGCTGGCGGTTCTCACCGCCATTACCTACGGAATACTAATGCGACCGCTGATGTTCGAGCGTCATTACCTTAGCCAAGCGTCAGAACTGCTCGATGTGCGGGCTCAGGCAGAGCGCAATAACATTTTTATAGGAGCGAGTACGGATGACCTTTCGAGCCTTACTAGCAGCCACTTTACGCACAGTTTTAATTCAACAACGCCTACCAACCTGCTGAAACTTGGCCACCTTTTGGACGATGCCGATACGCTACACTACGATTTCTCCGCCGCCGATACTTTCGTTAATCAGGCTATTAACGGCCATCACCGGGTACGCGGTCATACACTTGTGTGGGGAAGGCTTTCCGATACTTATCAATCGCCGAACCTGCAACGCTGGCTCGATCAGTTTTCGACCACTGAACAACAGAAAGAAAAACTACAGAACTTGTTGGACAATCATCTCGTGCAAGTTCTCACGCAATTTAAAGGCCGCATCCATCAGTGGGATGTGGTAAATGAGCCTTTAAAGTTATTAGGCAACGGAGAATTCGAGGACGACGTATTTTACCGTTATTTTGGCGAGCACTATATTGAATGGGCGTTTAACCGAGCCCATGAGTTAGACCCATCACTAAAACTGTTTATCAACGAGCAGTTACACAATTACACGAGTAAAAAAGCACAAGCGTTCTACACACTGGTGGCGCGGCTAGTAAAGCAAGGCGTTCCCATTCATGGCGTGGGGCTACAACATCACATGTTATTTTTTCTCGAATCACCCGAAGCAACCCGCGCCTATTTAGCGAAGTTCGCAACGCTTGGCATTAAGGTAGAAATAACAGAGCTGGATGCACGGCTACGATTATTTAAAAATGAAAACGACCCCTATAAAGCACAGGGTGAATACTATCGCGATATTGTCGGCGCGTGTCTCGACGTTAGCGCCTGTAGCGGCGTAACATTTTGGGGGGTTAACGATAAAGATAGCTGGCATGATGAGCTCGGCTACATGTTCGCCAAACCGAATGAACCCTATTTGTTTGATGAGAACAATATTGCTAAGCCCGGCGTAGCGTTACTTTATGATTTGCTCAACCAACAACTTTAGGTGTGTGTCGATCAAAATTCCTGCACTAAACTGCGCTAAAGCGCGTTACGCGGCTAGGGTTGCTTTTCTACCCTAGCCGTTTACCTTGACTCGTCCGCCCCGCAATAGAGGGGCGGAGCTCTCAAGCAAAGTGCAACACAAACTCTTTGCTACACCACCACAACAGAATTATCAGCGCCACAAACATTGGGCACGTATTTATCCGCGTCGTAATCGTTCTCCCAACGCTCACCATCCAGCACATACCGGTACTCATATTCCTGACCTGTCGCCAAATCGATAGTCGTGGCATAGGAACCGTCTTTTTGTTTTTTCAGCAGCGCACTCGAAAAATCCCAGCCATTAAATTCTCCGGCGAGATAAATCTTTTTAGCAGATTCCGTAAGAGGATCTGGCGCAATAAATTTTACTTTGCAAACAGGCTTGGATTTCAAATAACGTTTATCTAGGCTCATACCAAAACTCCATGGTCAAAAAAGAGGGCAACGCGAACAGTATTTCTATATCCAATACGATAATACAGAGTGTTAGACAGGTTTCCCCAAAAATCAAAATAGCGGCGCATAAAAGAGGGAAACTGTCACTTATAGCGCCCTCACAACGTACGAGCAATTTTTTTGCCAACTCTTGATTTTAAACCAATGTGCCACCTGTACATGCAACGCTGCCCGTAGTCACACGGCTACCATCGAACCTTCAGGTAGCCACACACAACTTACACGTATGATTTGCGTGCACCTCACGCGTTCACTGTTACAATAATGCCCCACTTTTAAACACCTAAGGCTTCCCCATGTCTGTATCTCGTATTGCTATGTGCCCTGAAGGGCCAGAAGTCTCTCGCTTTATCGCCGGTTTCTGGCGGCTAAACCACTGGAACATGAGTGACCAGGCGGTATTGACCTTTATTGAGCAATATCTTGAACGCGGGGTCACCACCGTCGATCACGCAATGGTCTACCGCAGTGAAGAACCCTTCGGCCGCGCCTTAAAACTACAACCCGCCCTCCGGCAATCGCTAGAGATTATTTCTAAATGCGGTATCCGGCCTTGCGGATTTGGCCCTCTCGGTGCGCAAGCGGTAAACCATTACGACAGCAGCAAGGCCCACATCATTGCATCAGCAGAGGCGTCCCTGCGAGATCTCGGCACAGACTACCTCGACGTCCTCCTCATTCATCGCCCCGATTATTTGATGAACGCCGATGAAGTAGCCGAGGCTTTTCTTGCGCTAAAAAAAGCCGGCAAAGTAAAGCACTTCGGTGTATCCAATTTCACCACTGCACAATTTGAACTGCTACAGCAATCAGTAAAAAGTTTTGCCCCCGAGGGCCTCGTAACCAATCAAATTGAATTTTCGCCCTATCATTTAGAGGCTCTCGACAGCGGCATATTTGAGCAATGCGGTCGCCACAAAATAGCGCCCATGCTTTGGTCTTGCTTGGCTGGCGGGCAATTACTGCAACCCGACACCGAAAAAGGTAAGCGCCTGATACAAGCACTTACAAACGTTGCGGGCGAACTCGGGCTCACACAGTTAGAACCCGTTATTTATGCCTGGGTATTAACACTCCCTTACAACTGCTTACCACTATTAGGTACCAGTAAAATCGAACGGGTCGACAGTGCACTGCAAGCCAACGAACTCACGCTTAATAGAGAGCAGTGGTATCGTATATGGGAAGCCTCAAAAGGACACGCCGTACCCTAATGTCTGATACCCCCTTACATATTCTGCAACATACCTTCGGTTACGATAATTTCCGGGCACCGCAAGACCGTATTATCGACTGCTTATGTGAGGGCGGTGATGCCCTCGTCATTATGCCGACCGGCGGTGGTAAATCGCTATGCTATCAAATTCCCGCACTAGCACGTGACGGTGTTGGTGTGGTTATTTCACCGCTAATCGCCTTAATGCAAGATCAAGTTAGCGCCCTACGCGAACTCGGCGTTAATGCAGGGTTTTTAAACTCTACGCAAGATTGGGAAACCGTTCGCGAAACCGAAAACGCGATACGGCGCGGGGAATTAGACTTGGTCTATATCGCGCCCGAAAGGTTGAAGCAAGACCGTACACTCGAACTACTACAACAATCCCCTATTGCTTTATTTGCTATCGACGAAGCCCACTGTGTCGCTCAATGGGGGCACGATTTTCGCTCCGATTATTTAAAGCTTAATATTTTGCACGAAATGTTCCCCACCGTGCCGCGTGTGGCACTCACCGCAACCGCCGACGAGCGCACCCGCGCCGAAATAATTGAACGACTAAATCTTCACACCGCTGAGCAATTTCTGAGCGGTTTCGACAGACCTAATATTCAGTATCGCATTCAGCAAAAAAACAAACCGCGCAATCAACTGTTACATTTTTTGCGGAACGAACAGCAAGGTAACGTTGGCGTTATTTATTGTCTCTCGCGTAAAAAAGTGGAAGATACTGCCGAATGGCTTGCCCAACAGGGGTTTAATGCCCTTCCCTATCATGCAGGCTTGAGCGCCAGCCTTCGCGAAAAAAATCAAACACGTTTTTTACGGGAAGATAATATTATTATCGTCGCCACGATTGCCTTCGGCATGGGGATTGATAAGCCCGACGTGCGCTTTGTGGTGCATTTAGACTTACCTAAAAGTATAGAAGCCTATTACCAAGAAACCGGCCGCGCGGGTCGCGATGGCGATGCGTCGACGGCATTACTACTCTACGGCCTAGAAGATATCGTAAAACTACGGCAGATGATGGAAGGCTCCGACGGTAACGAACAATTTAAACGTCACGAGCAACAACGCTTAAACGCCATGCTAGGCCTATGTGAAATAACCACCTGCCGCCGCCAGGTGCTGCTGCGCTATTTTGGCGACGACCTTCCTGAACCTTGCGGTAATTGCGACAACTGCATAGATGCGCCCGACACATGGAATGCCAGTGAGGCCGTGCAAATGGCATTAAGTGCCGTGTACCGAAGCGATCAACGTTTTGGCGCAGGACAAATTATTGATATTTTGCGCGGTGCGGATACCGAAAAAATCCGTCAGTTTAGTCACAATCAACTCTCTACATACGGCATTGGCAGCAAATTGTCCGTCAACGAATGGCGCTCTATTTTTAGGCAATTAATTGCCCGCGGCCTATTAGGGGTCGACCACGAAGGCTACGGCGCCCTCAAACTTACGGAAGCCTGCCGCCCTATCTTACGAGGTGAAGACACTATTCAATTGCGGCGCGATACCGCACCGCTCAAAACGGCCTCTATTCGCAAAAAAGTATTGGACGTTGCAGAAGAAGATATGGGCTTATGGAATGCACTACGACAATGCCGGAAAGAACTTGCAGAAGAACACGGCGTGCCTCCCTACGTTATCTTTCACGATGCAACGCTAAAAGAGATGGTAGAAAAGCGACCGCTCAATGATCACGAATTACTGTGCGTTTCAGGCATTGGCGATCGAAAACTCGAACAGTTTGGTGAGGCATTTATAGAGGTGATTCACGAATTCGAATATCAACAATAAAGAGCCACAATGCCTATAAATAGATGCATTACATTAACCCCGCTCCTCATCGTTTTGTGCACAGGTATTCTTATTAGCGCTAACGCAACCGCCGAAAATACCCTAACAGCCGAGCAAGATCACACCTACATGCTGGAACAACTAGGCATTAAACATCTTCGCCGGGGCGCCGACGGTGATCCACGTTCAGAACACGCTGCGAATTACGACGAAGCCAATGCTAACGGCAATATGGGGTCTTTACCCGAACTGCTTAAGTTACAAAACGGCACACCCGTTACAACCCCAGAGCACTGGTGGAGCACTCGTCGCCCAGAAATAATGGCGTTATTCGATCAAGAGATATACGGCTACACGCCCCATACGCTGCCAGCGGTTTCGTGGGAAATCAAAAACAAAATCGCCACGACCAAGGCCAATATTGCAGTGATAACCCACGAACTTATGGGTACTATTGACAACAGCACACACCCCGCTATTTCTGTCAGTATTCGGCTTAACCTCACCCTACCCGCCCAACAAAAACAGCCTGTACCTGTAGTACTGCAACACAGTTTTGATCCAGAAGTATTGGCCCGATTGCTTAGCCGCTTTAGCCCTGAACAAATAAAAAGTTTTAACGGCAATGCCATTCCTTGGGATGAACAAATTATTGCCAAAGGCTGGGGCTATGCCGAATTAATAAGCACCAGCGTGCAAGCCGACAGTGGTTCTGGCTTACGCGAAGGAATTATTGGCTTGGCCAATAAAGGCCAACCACGCTCACCCGAAGAATGGGGAACCCTTAAAGCGTGGAGCTGGGCGGCAAGTGAAGCCTTGAATTATTTTGAAAAAACGCCCTCAGTAGACGCCAGTAAAGTCGCCATCGCAGGTCACTCTCGTTTTGGTAAAACCGCATTAGTAACTATGGCCTACGACCAACGCTTTGCCGCCGCCTATATCAGTTCATCAGGCGAAGGTGGCGCGAAGTTATGGCGGCGCAATTTTGGCGAGCAAATAGGCAATATTGCCGGTAGTGGTGAATACCATTGGGTTGCGGGCAACTTTATTCGCTATGCGGGCCTTTTAACGGCAAATGATTTACCCGTAGATGCGCATCAATTAATTGCGCTATGCGCGCCGCGACCGGTTTTCATTAGCTCCGGTAATAATGGCGACCAATGGGTAGACCCAAAAGGCATGTTTTTAGCCGCCCTCCATGCTAGCCCCGCTTACGTTTTACTCGGAAAAAACCCTTTAAGCGGCGATGTTTTCCCCCCAGTAGGAACCGGCTTATTGGACGGCGATATAGCGTTTAAACAACACAGTGGCGGGCACACAGCGGGGCCTAATTGGGCTTTATTCTTAGCCTTTTTCGACAAGCACATTCAAACGCAGGCTAACCAATAAGATCCAATTCAAATACACTGCATATTCAATGCAACTCACCAAGGACAGGTAGAATGCACCCATTTCAACTATGCTGGGCATTGACGATTATTTTTCTATTGTTCAGCTGCGATAATAATT
This sequence comes from Teredinibacter purpureus, assembly GCF_014217335.1. NCBI lineage: Bacteria > Pseudomonadati > Pseudomonadota > Gammaproteobacteria > Cellvibrionales > Cellvibrionaceae > Teredinibacter > Teredinibacter purpureus. Next base: position 443,963 of record NZ_CP060092.1, read on the forward strand.
CAACGAACGAAAAAATTATCGACACTCGAACACTCGAAGAAAATCGACTGTACTATTACACATGGTTTGATAGTACATATGTGGTTTTTAAACCCAGCCCAGCCTTTCTATTAAATACCGATAACTCAATGGCTAAAAATGCAAATATTGTTGACCCACCCGAGACCATCGCTCGCGACCGTTACCCCGTGAAGATATTTTTACTGGAAAAGGTTGCAGGTCACGTTGTATTTCCTTATCAAAAATGGCATCGATACCAACTGCCTTGCGCTAACCTTTTACTTTTTCTAGAACCGTTTACCCATAAAGGCACCACCACTTCCGCTGGGTTTCGGTGTAACTTATCTGTAGACGAATTTTGGAACGACCATTTAGTATTTGATATGAATGGCCGTAGTCAATCCTCCCAAATGCCCGATTTGTATGTGCCGCTACACTACCAAACGGACAGTTCGCTTGTCATTGGCGTCAACCAGCCCGCGCATACTGTTCTGTCGCGCTAATCAAACACATAACGACTCGCCTCCACTGTGACATTTGGCGGCACTTTATGGCTTTCGAAAAAATCGTAACCCTCTTTCAGGTTTTTCCAAAACTCGTACCATTGATGGTGTTGATAAGGCTTTAGCTTTTCATCGGTTAAATGAAACGGAAAAATGTGGACACGCACAAAAGGCTGGCCACCACGTAAGGCCGCGGCTAACAATGTGTATATTTCATTAATGTAAGCATTTGTCATGGCATAACACCCTATGGAAACACAGCGACCATGAACCATCAAGGCGCTGCCCGTTCGCCCATGAGAGCGATCGTAAGCATTAGGGTAGCCAAGATTAAATGAAAGGTGATAGCGGCTCCAAGGATTAAGGCTTGCAGGTGGAACGAAGTAGAAGCCTTCTGGGCTCTGCAAATCGCCCTGTCGTGTTTTAGGGCCTAGCGCACCAGAGAAATAGCACGTGTTATAGCGTTTAAACAATTCAAATTTGCCCAAGGCATTTTCTTTCCACACCTCTAACACACCCGGCTGCTTGAAAATACGTATAAACAACGGTGTTTCTAAGGCTAGATTTTTTGATTGTAACTGCTCTCTGAGCGAGGGTGATACTCCCTCAAAAACCTGCCGAGAACGATCGCTTTCAGGGATCTCCGCGAAAGCGACTACGCTGTATAGCGGCACCCAAAAAAACAAAATAAACGCTATTTTTACCATTATCGTTGGGTGTCAAATACCTGCAACATAAAAAACACGCCATTACGATTTTATTTAACGTGCCTGGAATTGGTTACTCAAAAAAACCCGGTATTAATTTTTCAAAATCAGAATTCATTTTATACCTCACACCTTCACCGAGGAACCTATCAGAAAAGCCCGATATCCTTAAAAACAGTGTCTCCATTGCTTCATCCAAGGTGATGTCTACCGGCGTTTTCTCTACAATAGGAAATTCAACTGCACCCGGCCCAACCGGAAACGTTCTTCCAAGCATATATTTCCCACGAATATACTCGTCAACCAGCGCGTCGAATTCAGCGTATGTCATCTTAAATGCGTATTCAAATGCCGCATCGTAGGCATGTTCTTTATCGCGCAAGTGTAAATAGAGGTACATTTGCTTTCGTCGATCTACATCGGCATTCAAGTAATGTACAACCGCCACGGAGCGAGCGTAGAATTTATCAAGAAAATCATTATGTTTGCGACTGTTACCTGCGCCCACTTTTAAATCTGCTTGACGAACTTTAAACAAGGACGCCGTGTCGACACTTTCATAGCGTCGACCGTTACCTTCAATGAGGCCATAGAATCGATTACCTAAGATTGACATATCGCCCAACACCACAGAATCTTTAGTTTGTTTATAGGTGCTAAAATATTCTGCCACGCCCTCGTTAAACCACGGCGGTGTTGAAAGCTCAAAGATGGAGCCAGATATAAGCAAATGCACCAATTCATGCAAGACAATAGACCGCCCCCAATTACTACCTTTTGTAGCCGCTCTAAACTTATCAGCGCGCGCAAAAATTACGTCGCCATCTGATCTCTTAGAAAAAACACCTGCATACTCTTTCGCAATACCCATAGCCACAAAACTAGATTTGTTTTTCGCCAAAATAACCGGTATTTTCTTCTCAAGATTATTCTGTTTAAAGCCTAGTACGTCGGTCATGAAATAGTTGAAGTTTTCGAGTTCATCCAACATCTCGCCGGCTTTTTTAGGGCTAGCATTAGACATAACGGAAAAACGTTCGCTTTCCACGCCAATCCATTTTTGCTTCATTAATTTCTTAACCTGCACATCAGCCATTGCTGTTGGCGAAAAAGACCAAACCAGCAACATTACACACGCAAATACCATCCTGTACATAACATTCTTCCCCTATAACTCATTTAAAGTTTCACTTTTATTTTTTACGTTAGGTTAAACGCTAAAGCAACCACAACTTACGTTTTTACTCCAAACACTATCATTAGGGCTAACCGCTATAAATCGTCAGCCGCCAATTCGGAAAATAAACGTTCGAAGTTTGCATCCATTTTTTCTCTTACCCCAGCGCCCAAAAAAGTATCAGAGAACAACGATATTTTCGCATGTAATAACACCATGGTTTGCCACTGGCTCAATTCCACGACGGTTATAGTTTTTTCCTTTTTTGCCATTGCCTCTACGTCTAAGGGGAATGTTCGAACGCCCATTTTCCGTTTACGTACGTAATGGTTAACCCGCTGATCAAATGCCCTATACGTACCGCCAAAAGCTTGTTCAAACGCATTATCGATACTTACACCCTCATGAATGAGGCTCAAATAGCGGTGCATTGCTTTCCGCCGTTCGGGCGTAGCATCTAAGTAATGCACTACAGCGGCTGAACGCGCGTAAATGCCGTCGACAAACGCCGTATGGCTCGGGCTAACTTTCGCACCTATGGTAAGTTCTTGCTGTGTTAATTTAAACAGCGATTCGCTATCCACGCCTTTATAACGCTGACCACCACGCGGGGACTGGCTGTAAAACCCGTCTCTTAATGCTGCAATATCACCAATAATAACGGCACCATTTTTTTGCTGATAAGTACCGAGATACTCCGCTATTCCTTCGTTATACCATACTGGCGAAGGCTTGCTTTGTTGATTTAAGCGCATAAGCACGTGAACTAACTCATGAAACACAATAAGCCGACCTGAACTTCGCCCGTTATCGACAGAACGAAATTTATCAACGCGGGCAAATACCACACCACCCTCGCGCTCAATAAAGATACCCACATAATTTTTAGGCATGCCAAGCGCCCGAAACAGTTTATCGTCGGTCACTAGTACCAAGGTTATTTTTCGCTTGAGCCTAACAGGGGAAAGGTTAAGAGTGGTGATTACAAACTGACTAAAATAGTCTAGATCGTTAATGATCGTGGTCGTTTGAGCCAGATCAGCATTCGACAACACCGAGAATTTTTCACTCTCCAGCAACACCCAGTGTTCAGCCGCAAGCTTTTTCACGTTGACGCTCGCCGCCCAGCCTATTGGGGGCAGACAACATAGCAGGTATAAACTGCACATGAATAACACGATAACCGAAGCTTTCGGGCTAGACAATCCTCTCTCCTTTTCGGTGAACACTCAAAAAAATAGCCGCACTAGGCGGCTATTTTTACCTGTTAATCTAACTGAAAACCCGGTGTTGAGAGCGATATTGCTATTTCTTCTTCGCTCATCTCAACCCCTACATCTTCAAATAATGGCGTGGACAAATAACGTTCTCCTGTATCGGGCAACATACATAAAATATTACTCCCATCCGGCGCAGTTTTAGCCACCTCTATGGCTGCCGCAAAAGTACCCCCAGCAGAAATTCCAACGAAAATACCTTCTTCACGTGCCAACGCCTTAGAGGCGGCAATAGCTTGCGGGCCAGTAACAGCAATATTCTCATCAAAGTATTGCGCTACTATCGTGTCCTCCACCAATTGAGGAATAAAATTGGGGGTCCAACCTTGAATAGGATGCGGCGCAAAGGAGGGGTGAGCCGCTGCAGGCGAGCCATCGGCGTTACGTTCTTGCTTGATACCACTGCCAATTTCAGCGGCATTTGCGGGCTCAGTGACTACAATTTTGGTATTTGGGCTTTCCTCGCGTAGAACCCGCGCCACACCTTTTAGCGTGCCTCCAGTCCCTGTACCGGTTACCCAATAATCCAAAGCGATATCGTCAAAGGCTTCTATTATCTCGCGCGCAGTTGTGCGGGAGTGCATGTCTGGGTTCGCTTCATTTTCAAATTGTCGTGCCAAAAACCAGCCATTTTTTTCGGCTAGCTCTTTCGCCTTATCGACCATACCCGTGCCACTTTTAGGGGCCGGTGTTAAGACCACTTTGGCCCCCAGAAAGCGCATCAATTTACGTCGTTCAACGCTGAAGGACTCTGCCATCACAATGACCAAAGGGTAGCCTTTTTGCGCACACACCATGGCCAATCCTATACCGGTATTGCCACTTGTCGCTTCAACTACGGTTTGACCCGGCTTTAACTCACCTGACGTCTCCGCAGCTTCAATAATACCAAGTGCTAAGCGATCTTTAACGGAGCTCATGGGATTGAAACACTCAGCCTTTACATAAAGGTTAACATTGGCGGGTGCGAGTTTATTGATACGAATAACGGGTGTATTACCGATTGTCGATAAAATATTATTATGACGCTTAATCATTTTCTCTCTCTCCATTGATCGTTATACGTTGGAATCGGGCGAACACAGGGCCTCTACGGGCAGCAAGGCGTGCGTTAGCGGATCCGGCCAAGCATTGTATCCCAAGATTCATGGCTTTATCTTCTGCGAAGAATAGGAAAACGCTATCTAAGGGCACCGGCTACCGCTATAATGCGCGCCTTTTGTACAGCTAGGCTCATAAGGCCGCTGTAGACACCCCGATTTTAGAGGCCTCTCCTGTGATAGAAAATCTGCGCAATATCGCCATTATTGCCCACGTTGACCATGGTAAAACCACGCTCGTCGACAAACTCCTGCAGCAATCCGGTACCTTAGACCGCAAAGACGCAAGCGCCGAGCGCGTGATGGATTCCAACGATCAGGAGCGTGAGCGCGGCATCACCATTCTGGCCAAGAACACCGCTATAACGTGGAACGGCTACCGCATTAATATTGTGGACACGCCAGGACACGCCGACTTCGGTGGTGAGGTTGAGCGCGTATTGTCCATGGTCGATTCGGTATTACTACTCGTTGATGCTGTTGATGGCCCTATGCCTCAAACACGCTTCGTAACAAGCAAAGCCTTCGAAAAAGGCTTGAAACCTATTGTTGTTATTAACAAAATCGATCGACCAAGTGCCCGCCCGGATTGGGTAATGGACCAAGTATTCGATCTTTTCGATCGCCTTGGCGCCACAGAAGAGCAGCTCGACTTCCCCATTATTTATGCATCAGCCCTAAACGGCTATGCAGGCTTAGAAGAAGACAACCTTGCCGATGACATGACGCCGCTGCTACAAATGATCGTCGATAAAGTAGAGCCGCCTAAAGTCGAAATGGACAAGCCTTTCCAAATGCAAATTTCAGCATTGGATTACAACAGTTATGTAGGTGTTATTGGTATTGGCCGTATTTCACGCGGTAGCCTAAAGCCCAACCAACAGGTTGTGGTTATCAATAAAGATGGCGATACACGGAAAGCCAAAGTATTGCAGGTTATGGGCTACAAAGGCCTAGAGCGCGTGGATACCGCCGAATCGAATGCGGGCGACATTGTGTGTATTACCGGCGTCGATAAGCTCAGTATTTCCGATACGCTTTGTAGTGCAGAAGCCGTTGAAGCACTGCCACCGCTTAGTGTAGACGAACCAACCGTAAGCATGACCTTCCAGGTAAACGACTCACCTTTTGCGGGTAAAGAAGGTAAATACATTACCACGCGCAATATCAAAGAACGTCTCGATCAAGAGTTGATCCACAACGTAGCGCTGCGCGTTGCGCAAGGCGAAACGCCGGATAAGTTTATCGTTTCCGGTCGTGGTGAACTTCACCTTTCAGTGCTTATCGAAAATATGCGCCGAGAAGGTTTCGAGCTAGGCGTATCGCGCCCCGAGGTCATTCAAAGAGACGTTGACGGCGAAATACACGAGCCTTTCGAGCATGTGGTTATCGATGTTGAAGACGCTCACCAAGGTTCCATTATGGAAGAGCTTGGCTTGCGTAAAGGTGAACTCACCAATATGGAACCCGATGGCCAAGGTCGCGTCAAACTGGAATTCACCATTCCGTCACGCGGATTGATTGGTTTCCGTGGTTTGTTCCTTACACTGACCTCTGGCTCCGGCATTATGACCAGCATTTTTGATCACTATGGCCCCGTAAAAGCCGGTGAAGTTTCCAGCCGCCAGAATGGTGTATTGGTCAGCATGGTGAAAGGTAAGACTTTGGCCTACGGCTTGTTTAACTTACAAGACCGCGGTCGTTTGTTTTTAGGCCACGGCGCTGAAGTTTATGAAGGCCAGGTAGTAGGTATTCATTCCCGCGATAATGACCTAGTGGTTAACCCCACCAAAGCCAAGCAGTTGAATAACATTCGTGCGGCGGGTACAGACGAAGCGCTAACCTTAGTTCCACCGATTACTCACACGCTTGAGCAAGCACTGGAATTTATTGAAGACGACGAGCTGGTAGAAGTTACGCCAGAAAGTATTCGTATTCGTAAAAAATTGCTTACCGAAAACCTGCGTAAACGTTCAAAGAATGCGAGTAAATAAATAGCTTTCTCCGTTTAACGCTAACGCCCGCTTTCGCGGGCGTTTTTGTATCCGTAAATTTTAATTACGCTCTAAACCCACGTTTATTCAAATGAAAAACCTGGGTCGTAATGATGAAAACCATCAAAATCGCCTTTCGTTAAAGGCGCACCGTCCTTTCGTGCAATTGCATACACCATACTAAGGTGAAAGAAAAAATTGGGTAAACAATATTGATGGAGAAAGCTTTCGGCCGGCAAACGCACTGTCGCAAACCCAGCCTCTTCTTGAATGAACTTGCTTGCACTGTCACCAACATGCTCATCCGCTACGGTTTCGAGATAGGCAATCGTTTCAACGAGCTGACGACGCAAACCCTTTAGGCTCGCATCGTCATTGCTAAAAGAAACGATTTCTTTATTGTGCAACGGGCAACAGCCTCGCAACGAAAAACTAGCCGCCGCTCTCACCTGCTGAGCCAGCGGTAGCATATCGGCAATAAGACGGCTCTGCAGTAAGGTCTCTGGCGCCGGCGAGTGCTGCTCAATACGCTCCAACATACGCGCTAAGTTAGATAGGTAATAAATAAAGACGGTGTGAATTAAAGATGTGTTCATAGCGTTACACTAGAAAGCTTTTAACTTGTGAGAGAGTTATCTGGTGATATTTTTGATTTTTTTCATCTCCGCCAAGTATTTTCGACGGCACTGCTAAACCCGCTTTTACGCTGCGACCAAGCTTTAATGCGTCTAATACGAGAGAGGCTTTATGCCCGTTGGGCGTTCCAGCGGTTAACCATTCAATCATAATAATTGCTTTTCAATACTTTTAGACAACACGCTTAACCGCCACTTAAAATCACATAACATATTAATTTCTTCATAAATACATAAGCGGCAGGCCAAACCGTATCTAGTTCGCGACTATTGCGCCCACACTGCTTCCATGACAACTATTACACGAACCATTAGTGACCAAGCCCGGCATCGTACGAATGCCATCACGGCCTTCCACTTCAACATCAACGCCGGTGACTAAATCGCCGCCCGTAAACAAACCATCGACCGCCATTGACGTAAAAAAATTGCCATTGCCGTCCGTTTGCAGTTCAGCCGATAACGTATTGGTATTGTGTATGTATAACCGCACAACCGCATTTACCAAGGCAACACCACCCGATTGATAGACTGTGCCCGCCGCGCGAAACTCAGGCCCTGCGCTATTTGCGGCATGGCAACCACTTTGCATGCAATCTTGGCCGGCGTTATGGCTTCCCGCTAGCGCCGGTTCACTGGAGGAGCTTGAAGACGAACTCATTGTATTCTCGTTATCATTACCGCTCGGCGACCCGCCCCCACAGGCCGACAATACAACACTCAACGACAGGGTGCACACCCACCAAAAAAAATCCCTCGCTGTAAGCTGACCGCCCAATACCTTTAACATCTTTGTATCTCCTCTAATTCACGCGAAGTACGCGTCACAAATTAAACAATCGCATCACATTAAAGGATCCGTAGAGGAGGAAACGGAACGAAACAAATTTTTTACAGGTTTTTACATAACGAGAACCAAGAATCCCTTTCCATTAAGCGGATCACTGTCACTTAAGTGCACAGCATTACAACGACATTTTGGCGGTATATGTGACAAACCGCCGTCACATCGCCTTTCTCTTACAGACATTTTTTCCTCGGCGTCGTTTTCGAACATAATCGTTATATCAAAGGCTAAATCTATAATTTTATACGTAGACGCATACCTGCAAAAAAACGAAAAATACCGATATCAATCCACTGATTCCGTGAATTCTACCGATTTCATTCGGTTCGCAATAACACGCTCACCTTTCGAGTTGGACTTATTTCTCGTCACCTGTATTATCCAGTGAAGGGCGAATTAAGACGACCTCGCGGCAATAATTCCGTTCTATACTTTGTTGGTCCGTCGACGGTCAGCAATCACCTGTAGACGCATGGATAAAACACAGCCCACGGTATACAAAGGTCAATGAAATCAAATTTATTTATTCTCCTTCGATTTGCAATTGCAATTTTAACCATTGTTGTCATCGTCGGCTCACCGTATATCCCACCAAAAACATTGGCGATACACCCTCTGTCGTCCACAAGTACGTCAATCAACGGCTACTACGATCCAGAGTACGGCGCGTCTAGCCAATGGATAGACGAGTCACAACATTACTGGCGCTGCGATTACAAACCCGAGTTTGGCCGCAGCAATACCTGTGGTTTCTCGATTAGCTGGGGCTCCACCTTCGAAAACACGGCGAGTAACGCTAACAATATTCCTTCGTGTACCACCGCTGATTCTGATGATGATGGCGACGGCTGGGGATGGGAGAACAACCAAAGCTGTATTGTAGGCGAGCTTAGCAAGCTACCTAGACGCACACTATCCCCTCCCCCTTCAGTGGCTGCAGGAGAGCCCCCCATTTGCGACAGCCTGGACTCCGACGAGGATGGCGATGGCTGGGGCTGGGAGAACGAGCAAAGCTGTATCGTCGTCGATGGGCATCAACCAAAAGAAACGCCCTCTATTGCAGGTAAAACTCACAGTAAAGACGACGCGCCGCCTTGTGAAGACCCAAAAACCGATTTAGACGGCGACGGCTGGGGATGGGAGAACGAACACAGCTGTATTGTTAAGAACGATTCCGCTCGTCATCAAATCATCAGAAGCGCGGATTTCTCGGCATTTGATGCGCTGAACCTCAATATCCATTACGAAGGGCGAGCCAACAGCATTCGTGTGTACTTACGCAATTTCAACCCCGCCTATGCAACTGCAGGTGACTCCGACTCGGCTAAATTTATGGCGGTAACCTTGCGCACTGAAGATCTTCGTGGTGGGCCAATCTATATTCCCTTATCTGAATTTAAAGTCACTGAGTGGTGGGTAACCGAACGGGATGCTCCACGAGAGTGGGCCGGTCGCGAGCTTGATCGCATTATAGTACTGGGGCTCGATATCGCCGAATTTGGCGTTCATAAAGTGCGCGTAGACAACATCAGCTTAACTGGCGACTGGATTAGTCGTGAAAATTTATTATTGGCTATTATTGTTTTTTGGGTATTTTATCTATTACTCGAAGCCTTCGCCCGCTATGTAGTTTTACGTAATGAGTCGCGTTTAAGTGAAAAGAAAATTGATCAACTCACAGGCTTAACCCAACAACTCGAAGACGAGAAAGACACGCTTAAAGAACTATCATCGCTTGACACTCTCACGGGTATATATAATCGCATCGGCGCCACGCCCGAAATTGAGGCGTTATTTAACCATCATTCGGCGAGCCATCCCGCTTGCTTGCTTATCTTTGATATTGACCATTTCAAACGCATTAACGATATCTACGGCCACGATACCGGCGACAAAATTTTGGCCTGTTTTGCCGATACAATCAAAACACATATTTCCGACACATCCATTTTTGCTCGCTGGGGAGGAGAAGAGTTTCTGCTTATAGAAAAAGACAGCACGCCACAAGAAGCAAGGCATTTAGCTGAGAAATTAAGAGTCCTTATTGCAAAAACGAGCCTCGAACCAATACATAATATCGATGTCACCGTCAGTATCGGCATCACATCAATTACAAGTACCGATAAATTCGAGAGTGCTTTCAAACGAGCCGACATAGCGTTATACGAGGCTAAAAAAATTCGGAACACTGTTGAATTTAAGAGCTTGTAATTCAGCATGAAAATCAAAACATATGACTCACTAAAACTTATAGCCTTATTGCTCACAATTACAGTAATCGCAGGGCATTACTACCTGCCAGCCAAGCGCTCACTCATCCATCCAGCACCCCATACCGCTGAACGTCTCTACGGCTTTAATAGCCCTTTGTCCGGGCTCTCAGCCACTTGGATAGACAAACAATTACATTACTGGCGCTGTGACTATCTAGCCGACCATAATTTTGGTTGCGGCTACTCCATCTATTGGGATTCCAACTTTTTTAGTGGTATCGACATTTCAGCATACGACAGTATCGAATACGCTATTCGCTATGAGGGGCCGGGCACTAGAATTCGTTTCTATATGCGCAATGCCCACGCAGACTACGCTGAAAAAGGTGATGGTTCGACTACGAAATATATGGCCATGACGGTGCGTACGCAAGAGATACACAATGGGCCGGTAACCCTTAATCTATCAGAATTTAATGTTGCCGACTGGTGGTTAAAAGAGCGTGATTATCGACGCCAATGGGCCAATACTGAGTTCAGCAACATCACCGAAATAGGTGTAGACCAAACACAAAAAGGCACCCATAAAACGTATGTAGATAAAATCACATTAGTTGGAAAGTGGATTAATACCGAATGGTTATTATTGGGTACTGTCGGTTTTTGGCTGGTTATATTTGTGCTTGAAGGCTTGTGGCGCCTTTACAGAGTTTATCGAACAACCCTCCATATTAAATCCGTTGTGAACGAACTCATTGCCAATCAATTAAGCTTAGAGCACGAAAAAGACAACCTGCAAACGCTCTATGTTACAGACCCTTTAACCGGAATACACAATCGCGCGGGCATAACTGAGGTCATTCACTCTCATCACCTCAAGCATCCCGAAAAAACGCTTGGGCTTATGCTATTGGATCTCGACCATTTTAAAGACATCAATGATACTTATGGTCACGATATAGGTGATCAAGTACTAAAAACGTTTGCGACGGAAACAACAAAACGGTTACATAAAATCAGCACGGTCGCACGCTGGGGAGGGGAAGAGTTTATTATTGTAACCCCTATTAACAATCATAAACTCGCTAGAGAACGTTTAACCTTTTTTGCAGACAATATTCGAAGCGGGGTAGAGAAATATACGTTCGAACTTGATGTCACAATAAAATTGACCGTCAGCATGGGCCTTACTCTTTTAGATCCCGGAGAGAATTTTGAGGCCGCGCTAAAACGTACCGACAGAGCGCTCTATAATGCAAAATCTAATGGGCGAAACCGAGTGGAATACTTAGAGTGAGCATTAAGCTAGCGCTCATATTACTTCTCCAATCGGTACTATGTTTAAATGCCGAGGCCTCCGCACAAACAATCCACTCTAACGCCTCATTCTTATCCCCTTATAAAGTACACCCGCTTTACCTCGAAGATGATCCCGCCGCTGACTACACTTTTTCCACTATTCGCGACCAACAGGGGTTTCTATGGATTGCAACGGACAACGGCCTTAAACGATACGACGGTTATCAACTGAGAACCTTTTCAAATAGCCCAAACGATACAACCTCTATTGGCAGTAAAACCGTAACGTCCCTACACGTATTACGCAACGGCCAACTTTGGGCGGGCGGCACCAATTTAAATCGCTACAACGCATCTCTCGAAATATTTTCACGCTTTAACATAACCAACGACACCCTTATTCGCAGCCTTCATGAAACCGTTGACGGCATGCTTTGGCTGGGCGGCGACGGGTTCGGTTTAATTCAATTCGATCCAACACGAGAAATCGTTCTAAATACGTTTTTCGAAAACAGTATTCTAGGCGATATCCAACATATACTACCGCACAGCCTAGAGCATCAGCTATGGATCGCGTCGAGCGGCGGGCTGTTTATTTTCAATACTCAAACATACGCCATAACCAATCTCCCGTTGCCACTCACGTTTAACGCGGGCCAGAAAACCATTCGCGGTATGTCCGAAGATCAAAAAGGCAACGTCTGGATCGCCACTCAACAAGGCTTAATTCGCCTCGACAGTGACACCTACGCCGTTAAGCATTACACCGCAAACGCCACAGAAGCGGGCGGCCTTAAAACAAATAAGTTATCCAGTATTTTTCACGACTCTCGCGGCCGAATTTGGATAGGCACGGACAAACAGGGCGTGCATCGGTACAACCCCGAAAGTGATGATTTCTTGCACATTCCCGCGTCGATCTCGCCAAAATATACGTTTCCCAAAGCATCAATAGAGGCTATATACGAAGACAAAGATGGCTCACTTTGGTTTAGCGTTGGGCCTTATGGCGTTCATCGTATTAGTAAACAATTCGAAACTTTCTCGATTCTTCAGCACTCTCCCGGCGTTGCACACTCTCTTAGCTTTAATAATGTAACCGATTTACTTGAGGATCAACACGGCGACATCTGGATTGGCACCGCAGGACAAGGCTTAGATCGCTACAACCCCCTTACCCGAAAATTTCAGCACTACACTGTAGAACCACGCAATAATAATTCATTAAGCGATAACTCCATTTTGTCCCTCGCGGAAGATACCGCTGGCAACATTTGGATTGGCACGGAAAAAGGAGGGCTTAATCGCCTTACCCCGAGTACCGGCGAAATACTGCGCATTCAACGCAACCCGTCTACAGACAGTACCCAAACGTTAGCCAGTAATACTGTAGGTCACATTAGCGTTGTCGCCAACGATCAATTATTACTGGGTGTTTGGCCTCTTGGGCTACAAATTTACAATACGGCAACCGGCCGCTTTACCGATTTTTTAAAACAAAAAACAGCCACACCTGGGGATATTAATAATTACCTCATTCACGATATCGTCAATGATAACAATAAGCGCTACTGGATAGCGGGAACCCGTGGCCTTGAATTATTTGATACCACAACACAACAATTTTCTGCAATTGATTTAACGGGAACAGGTTCGCCTATCCAACCCAGCGTTTATGACTTGCACGAGGGGCAAGATAGCGTGCTGTGGCTCGCCTCACATTCAAACCTTATTCGCTATAGCACCTTTACTGAGCAAATTGAATTCTACAATACCGAAAATGGCCTAAGTGACGATTTGGTAATGTCGATAGAAGAGGATCATCGCGGCCACCTATGGCTTGGCACTCGATTCGGATTAAATCGCTTTCACCCTGGTTCATCCGAATTTCTCACATTCACAAAGACCGATGGTTTAGCGGGTTCTCAGTTTAATCTGTTTAGCCATTTAAGAGCTCAAGATGGATCACTCTATTTCGGTGGCACAGAGGGCATTAGTTTTTTCAACCCGGCTCAGCTTATCAGCAATGAGTTTGCCCCCAACATCCACATAACCGAATTTGAACTTTTTCAAAATACGATTGCCCCCCATAAAAATGAACTTTTACCCCAATCCATTATTGAAACGCAACAGCTCACGCTAAAGCATAACCAGAACGATCTTACGTTTGGTTTTTCTGCCTTAAATTTTATTTTCCCTGCAAATAATCACTATCAGTATCGGCTAAAAGGTTTAGAACAAAACTGGGTCGACGCGAATAGCCGACAACGACGGGTACGCTACACCAACCTTTCACCAGGAGATTACATTTTCCAAGTGCTAGGCTCTAATAATGACGGAATGTGGGCAGGGCGGGCGCGAGAGATATCGATTACTATTTTGCCTGCATGGTGGCAAACATGGTGGACAAAAGCGATCGCCGCTAGCGTCATTCTATTATGCATGTATTTATTCAGCTACTGGCGCTTGCGCTCTAACCGTATACGCGAACGTGAACTAACCTCGATTGTTAACGAGAAAACAGCCGAACTAAAACAAGCCAATCGCGCTGTATTACTCTCGAACGCCGAATTGGAACAGCGCGTAAAGCACCGCACACGAGAACTCTCTATCGAAATTGAAGAGCGAAAAGTCTCAGAAGCAAAATCTCGTCACATTGCCTATCACGACACTCTCACTGAATTGCCAAACCGCAGTTGGTTAATCAAGCATTTAAAAGCGTTAATTAAGAGCTCCCACAAAAACAATCACAAATTTGCTCTTTTATTTTTAGGCGGAGATCGATTCAAACAGATCAATGATAACTATGGTTATATGGTTGGCGATAAATTACTTGTGGAGTCGGCCTATAGAATTGGGAAACTATTATCCACCCGACACCATATCACGCGCGTTGGTAGCGATGAGTTCGCAATTGTTATTGACGCTATCGACGACGACGACACCTTGCTCACGCTCACCCACCATGTACTCAATGAGTTTGACAAGCCTTTTAAACTCGACGAAGTAAAACTTAATTTTTACGTGAGTATTGGTATTTTAGTCTGTTCGTCCGAGTATTCTCACCCCGATCAAATATTCCGAAACGCGAACATTGCGCTGCGAAAGGCTAAGGAGATTGGGCGCGGTACCTATCAAATGTTTGACTCAAAAATGCTGGAGCAAACATTAGAGATAGCCGAATTGGAATCGGATCTAAAAAGCGCCTTATATCGTGACCAGTTTCGTGTTGTGTTTCAGCCAATTATCACTATCGAGACGGGCGCCATCAGCTGTTTCGAAATATTATTGCGTTGGGAGCACCCCTCTCGCGGTTTAGTGCCACCCGTTAAGTTCATTCCTATCGCTGAAACACTCGGTACGATTTTTTCGATCGGACAGTGGGTCTTCGAACAGGCCTGCGAACAGATAAAAACGTGGGACACCCATCCTCTCATATCACAACAACCGATGCTTGCTGTTAATCTTTCGCCCATACAGCTAAGCGATCCCGAGTTTTTAAATCGGGTGGACACCGTACTGGGAAAAACCGGCATCGATCCCTCTCGAGTAAAGTTTGAAATAACAGAATCGGCCATCATGGAGAATACAAAAACAGTCGATAGCTTGTTAGAAGCGCTAAGAGCTAAAGGTATAGAGCTCGCCATTGACGATTTTGGGACAGGGTACTCTTCGCTAAGTTATCTCGATAAGTTACCGGTCCAGCAACTTAAAATAGACCGTTCATTTATCAACGCATTAACGGAAGAAAAGACCGAGCAAGACAGCGCACACGAAATTGTAAGGGCCACGATTTCGTTAGCCCACAACTTAAACATGAGTGTTGTCGCAGAAGGAATTGAAAATCAAGAGCAGCTGAAGGCGCTTGCATCCCACGGCTGCGATTATGGTCAGGGCTACTTAATCGCCAAGCCACTCTCAGCCGAGGGTGCAACAACCTATATGCTTCAAAAAGAAGCACAATAAACTTAGCCTGTAATCAAGACTGCGTCATCCACAGACGATTTTGCTAGCTTATCCAAAGTGCCCTTGTGGTCTTTGGCAAACAGCATATAAATCGAAGGAACTACAAATAACGTAAACAACGTACCAATAGCCATGCCCCCCACCAACACCAACCCAATGGAGTTTCTTGCCTCTGCTCCTGCACCAGTTACCAACACCAAGGGAAAGTGGCCGGCAACCGTAGCAACCGTTGTCATTAAAATAGGACGTAACCGCGTAGACGCTGACTCACGAACAGCTGCCAATTTGTGCAAACCCTGCTCTTGCATCTTGTTCGCGAATTCAACCAGCAATATCCCGTTTTTAGCCACAAGACCAATTAGCGTGACCAAGCCAACCTGTGAATATATGTTGAGTGATGTCGTAAAGCTATCCGTCCAGAAAAACATTCCTGGCACCGGAAATTTCAAGAAGGTAAATATAGACGCACCAAACATAGCCAAAGGTACCGAGCCAGCCAGAATAACAAACGGATCACGAAAGCTATTAAATTGGGCTGCAAGCACCAGGAAAATAAGTAGTAATGCTAAAAGAAAAGCGCCTACAAATTTGTTACCTTCTCGGCGCAACTGCCTCGACTCACCGGTGTAATCTACCATGTAGTCGCTGGGTAAGATCGCCGCAGCTTCCGTCTCTAAAAAGCTGAGCGCGGCATCAAGAGATTGGGTTGATACCCCACTAATCTTCACCGCGTTTAGCTGTTGAAAACGATTCAGAGAGCGGGGAACCGTATGCTGTTTAATTTCAGCTACTGTACTTAAAGGGATCAGCTTGCCTTCTGGGCCGGTGATAAAGATATTTTTAAGCTGCTCGGTGCTCAAACGCTCGCTGCGCTTTAACTGAGGTATCACGCGATAACTTCGACCACCGATGTTAAAGCGATTAACATAGCCGCCACCCAACATCACCCCAACGTCTGCACCCACTTGTTGTAGGCTTAAGCCTAAGTCGGCAACCTTATCCCTATCGATCACTAACTCAGCTTCCGGTACATCGACTTTAGTATCGATTTGAGGAGGAAAAGCGAAGATCCCACTTTGCGCAGCTTTTTGTTGCAGCTGTTCTGCGTACTTTAGAATATCTTCTGTCTCAGCTGTTGAGGCAATAACAAATTCGACGGGAAAGTTACCCCCTCCTGGCAGCGCAGGTGGTGTAAGGGCGAAGGTATTGATACCACCAATTTGCATTAAGCTTGCACTGACTTCAGGCATCACCTCGAACACACTGCGATCACGTTTCTCCCACGGGTCTAATATCAAGCCTCCCATGCCACCATCGGGAAAGGTCAATTGAAACGTAAACTCCCCTTCCGGTACAGCCAATAGCTTTTCGTTGACTTTGTTCGCGTAGATGCGCGACTGATCTATCGTGCTACTTGAGGCGCCCTCCGTCATCACAAATACAATGCCTTGATCTTCCGTGGGCGCCAGTTCCTTATTCGGTGACGCATAGAACATATAGAGCGCAAGCACGCTTAACACACCCCACACCATGTACACCGCACCACGAGCATTCAGCGTCACGTCGAGAAAACGCAAGTAACCCCGCTGTAGTTTATGGAACGCTTCGGCGGCAACATGTGCAAAGCCTTCGTCTTCAATCCCTTCTTTTAGAAGCTTTGAGGACATCATAGGCGAGAGTGTTAATGCCACTACACCCGAGATCATTACCGCACCTGCCAAGGTAAAGGCAAATTCACGGAACAGCGAGCCCGTTAACCCTCCTTGCAAGCCAATCGGTAAATATACCGCCACAAGTGTGATCGTCATGGCGATCACAGGCCCAACCAATTCTCGCGCGCCAAGAATCGCCGCCTGCATAGGCGACTGCCCCTCGCTAATATGACGCTCGACGTTTTCTACAATCACAATGGCATCGTCAACGACTAGCCCTACGGAAAGTACAATGGCCAATAGTGTGAGTAAATTTAGACTGAAACCGAAAAGCTGCATTAAGAAAATTGCGCCAATCAGTGAAATGGGTATTGCCAATACGGGGATAATTACGGAGCGGATAGAGCCTAAAAACAAAAAGATAATCACTACAACTATGAGCAGTGTCTCGCTTAACGTTTTTACCACTTCTGCAATTGAGCTTTCAATATATTCCGTTGCGTCGTAGCCTATCTCGGCACTAAGCCCTTTTGGCAGCCCTTCACGCAACGCCTCGAGCTCTGCACGCACCAACTTCATCACATCTAACGTGTTGGCATTGGGCATTGGCCACACACCCATAAAGGTTGTGGTTTGGCCTGAGTGACGCACTTCGTCATCGTAACTTTCCGACCCTAACGACACATCCGACACGTCGCTAAGGCGCACCAATGCGCCATTTTCTGCACGCAGGACGAGATCGCGAAATTCTTGCACCGTATTTAAATCGGTATTGGCCGAAAGGTTCACCTGCATATAGGAGCCTTTCGTACTGCCTAGGGCCGCAAGGTAATTATTTGCCGATAAAGCTTGCCGAATCTGTACGGGCGTTATGCCATAGGCGGCCATTCTATCTGGCTTCAACCAGATACGCATCGCGTAGGTACGCGCACCCAACACGTCCGCACGCTGCACACCCTCAAGTGCAGACAACCTTGGCTGCACCACCCTTACAAGGTAATCGGTAATTTGGTTGGGCTCGAGAATGTCTGAACGAAAACTCAAATAGGCAGCAGCAAAAACACTATCCGCCGATTGAACATTAATAATAGGGACTTCAGCTTCGGGCGGTAGATCACCACGCACCTGATTAACTTTTGACGTGATTTCAGACAGCGCCTTGATGGGGTCGTAATTCAACTCCAATTGCACACTTATCGTGGACATACTTTGCCCACTTTGCGACGTAATATAGTCGATGCCATCGGCACCGGAAATAGCGCGCTCGAGAGGTGTGGTAATAAACCCCCTCACCAGCTGGGCGTTAGCCCCTATATAGGCGGTATTTACGGTAATAACCGCATTGTCATTACGGGGGTACTGGCGAATGGTCAATGAACTTATTGCCTGTATTCCGGCAATAATAATAATCAAATTAACCACAAGCGCTAGTACGGGTCGTTTTACAAAGATATCAGTAAAAGCAGATTTCATAGTTCAGCCTGTATAAGAATTCGGTCGTAAGAAGTCTGTTATGAACGAAAATAGAATCACGAATCTTCTGGATTCGGATGCAGACTAAACGTTGGCTGCGCCTCATTATTCACAACAACTTCAGCGCCGTTACGTAATTTAAAGACGCCCGTGCTCACTACGTTATCGCCGAGCACAACACCCGCCTCTATCGCAACGTAATCGCCTCGCGTGTGGCCCAAGCGAACAAATTGTTGCCGTGCAACAAGCTTTTTATCAGCACCATCTTCGCTTTCTTCTTCTACAACGACAAAAACGGAATCGCCAAAGGTCGCAAACGAAACAGCGGTTACTGGTACGACCAACACAGGTTCGGCTTCCGGTAGCACGACCGTTACCTTCGCATACATTCCTGGCAATAACGTGTGGTCGGTATTAGCTAAACTCGCCTGTACTCGCACGCTTCGCGTTACAGGGTCGATTTCAGGGTTGATGGCCGATATTACGCCAGTAAAATCTTTCCCCGGTACAGCATCACTTTCGATTCGCACACTATAATCCAATGCCAACTTGGACAGCTCACGTTGCGGCAACGAGAAATTGACGTAAATAGGGTCGACCGCTTGCAGCGACACAATGGCGCCACCCCTACCCAAATCCGAGCCAACATTGATTAATCGGATACCTAAACGACCCGCAAATGGGGCTTTAACCGTTTTTTTGGCGATAGCGGTACGAATATTATCCGCCTGCGCCACGGCCTCTTTGTAGCGAGCGTCGGCGATATCAAACTCTGACTTTGAGGAGACTTTCTTCACCAACAACGCATGTGTTCGATCAAGCTGCGTTTTAGCCAAGGCAGCGCTCGCTTCAGCGGCTCTTAGCTGTGCCAGCTCAGAAGAAACATCTTGGCGTATTAATACATCACCGGCTTGCACTTCCGCGCCAGCCGTAAACAAAATTTCGGTAACTCGACCAGGGCTGTCGGCAGTGACGACAACACCTTGCTCTGCTTCTAGGGTGCCAACGGTATTCAATGTTTGCTCCCACTGCTGCTGTTGCACTGACATCGCAGAAATAACGGTGGGCGGCATGACCATACTCTCACTCATGCCAATTAAATTCATAATCTGTAGCGCTTTGATGGCAGCAATAACTAATACCACGCTCAACAATCCACCAATGGCGACCCAATACTTTTTCATAGACACAATTCCCAGTTATTTGTGTGCGAAGCTCGCAAGTATAAACGGTTGTTTGATCAATTAAAGTCAGCCTTCCGATCATTAGCAATAAAAAGAAAAAAGGCCGCATAAGCGGCCAATTTTCTTTTTATTAACACATGCAAACTCTAACGCGCCCGAATCTCTTCGTAATGCGCTTTGATAATGCCTAAGGTCGAAGCATCCGAAGCAAAAACTGAATTCAACCCTTGAGGCTCTTGCGGAGGATCGCCCACAAACGTTTTGTCGCCAGTGCGCCAAACAGCGTCATCATGCATTGCTTTACCAAAGCCACCCCACGCCCAGAAATTTGACCCTATAAAAGGACCGCCGGTATGAACGTTATGAGTAATTTTAGAAAATATAAATGCATAGAACTGATCACGGTAATGCGTTGTGGACTCAGGTGAAAACGCACCTAAATCTCGCTCCAAGCCGAACTCCTCTAACACCAACGGCATATTGAGTTGCTCAGCTAACTTAATATGATGATCGATATACTCGTTAGCATTTTTAAAAGCGCTGCCAAACGTAGATTCTGGATCTTGCACATCAAACCAGCCCCAGTTTTTTGGCCACATATGGAAGGTTGCGTAATCAACGTCGTTATCGCTATGGGCCGCCAAGAAACACTCATCCAATTCCAAACAGCCTCGAATACCTTCACTTCCAACGGAAACCAGCTGATTCGGCGCATGCTTTTTAATCAAAGACGCAGTGTTACGAATCCAGTCATAGTAATACGGTAAATTAGGAAGGCTAGCTTCGCCGTTTCCTGCGCGCGGCTCATTCGCCAACTGCCAAGACATAATGGTGGGATCATCTTTATAAAGCTCACCAGTGACAGTGTTGCGACGCTCAAGCAACAACGAAATATAATTGTGATACAGCTCAACAGCAGCTTCGTTTTTGTAGAATTCAGCAGAGAATAGAGCAAATGCTGGCCACGGGTGCTCTGGATCACCGAGATTAATAAACTCGCCACCATTCACCCAGCTCAGGTAAGTGACCATTCCACCAGACCATTCCCAAAAATTATTCAGGAAGATCACGGCCTTCATATTACGCTTAGCCATTTCTGCCAATGTAAAATCAAGCCCAACCAGGATATCTTCACGCTCAATTTCGCCCTTATACATAATGGCAGGGCTCACAGAATTATCGAGCGGTGAGCGCTCTGAAGCGCCTAAGATTCGAAGGTTAGTGATGCCACTATCGTTAAGGAAATCTAATTCATTCAATAATCGGCTTCGATCGCCTATATCGTCCTCTTCGGAGCCAATATAGGGCGCAAACCACATGTTGGTGCCAACATAACTGTAAGGCAGCCCATCAACATAAAACTGCTTACCCACTACGCTTACAAATGGACTATTCGGCACGGCAGCAGCCTCACCCTCGTCTGAAGCCTGTTCAGTTGATGGAGAACACGCCGAAAATAAAAACACAGCACATGTAACAGACAGCAGCCTAGCCGCATGCTTTATTAGGTGTATACGCTTCATTGAAACCCCTTAGTTATTCTTCTTTTAACGCTACGCAGCGCTAGCTTGCCATGCGCGCAAACAACTTACACACTTCCATCATCGCCCTACCGTTATGGTATGGGGCTTTCCAAAAACCAATTTTGCAATCGCCCACGTGCGGTGAATCCAGTGTAGATAGCCAATGCCATTCGCCATGTTCGTTATCTTTCTGATACGTTTTAACAAATGACCAAGCATTTTGAAAGGCGTCAAGGTAGGCGCTGTCATCAGTAAGATGGTAAGCATTCAAGAAACCAACCATGGCCTCTGCTTGCACCCACCATACGCGCTCGTCTAATAATACATCCGATTCAAAATTGTAAGCATCCAGAACTTCACCATGACGACCAACGCCGTGCTGCAAAATGGTATTGGCCATGTTCAAAATTAGCGGCTTAAAGTGAGCCAACAAATCTTCATCGCCCACCGCCTCAACGGCCTCCCATAATAACCAGCTCGCCTCGATATCATGCCCATACGATATAGACGTGGACATATCACTCCAGTCCATAGATTGGAACATACGTAAGTGATAACTTTGCTTGTTAATAATGCGCTCATCAAAATACATCAAGCATCGTTTAATGGCCTTGGCCACGACATCGGACGGCTGTGCAATATAGAGAGCCGTGTAGCCCTCTAGTATATGAAGATGGGTATTCATCGATTTAGGCGAATTAAGATCTTTGTCACTCAACCGCATGTCGTCCAGCGGCGACCAATCCCGCGCGAACGCTTCTAGGTAACCACCATTAACGTCATCGTGCGCTCGAGTTTCAATTAACTCAAATAACGTCATCGCCTGAGCGAGCACGTCTTTCGATTGCGTTAACTTGTAATAAGCGCTCAATCCGTAGATTGAAAACGCCTGTGCATATATTTGCTTCCGGTCATTTACACAGGTACCGGTTACATCTAACGCCCAGTAAACACCGCCTTGCTCTTGATCGAAAAAATGCTTGACCAAATAATCGTAGGCTCTATCAGCAGCCAATTTGTATTGTTCATTACCCGAAAATAAAGCAGCTTCACTAAAAAACCACAATATTCGGCTATTAAGAATAATACCTTTATCAGCCTCTAACTGAGGAATGTTATCGACGCTAATCTCGCCAACAAACCCGCCGTGCTTTTCATCTAACGTATTCTCCAACCACCAATTGGCGATGTGGTGAAGCTCGGCCCGAAATTCCGCAACTTGGTGTTCACTCATAACGACCTCAAAGATCCAATTTTTTCAAAATATCCAAATTTGCCGCAATTAACGTATTACGCGTTTGCACAGATGCAGCAGAACGTAACTTATCTTCTGGGGTATTCATGGCATAGTCAACAAGCTGATCGATAGACGATGTTGCAACATGCATACGGGTATCGGAGGAAGCATAATAAATAAAGACGTCATTATTTTCGTTAACTATCCAGCCATTCGCGAACACAACATTCGATACATCACCCACTCGCTCTTCTCCGCGAGGCGCAATAAAGTGGCCGCCAGGACGGTGACTAATAACCCAAGGACGCTCAAGCTCTGTCATAAAGACATACAATACATAACGTAAACCAGCAGCGGTATTACGCACACCGTGCGCTAAATGTAACCAACCCTTATCTGTTTTAAGGGGGGCTGGGCCTTGGCCGTTTTTCACTTCTTTGATGGTATGGTAATACTTACCATCAACAATAACTTCTTCTTTGATTTCTGCATTTTCCATGCTGTCGGAAAGGCCCCAGCCTATACCTCCACCACTACCGACACTGATAAAACCATCTTGTGGGCGAGTATAAAGGGCATACTTGCCATCAACAAATTCTGGATGCAATACAACATTACGTTGCTGGCCCGAATAAGTCACGAGATCCGGTAAACGCTCCCACGTCACTAAATCTTTTGTTCGTACAATACCGCACTGTGCTTCAGCGGCCGTTGTGTCATTCGGTTGCGTTTCATCTTTACGCTCGGTACAGAACAAACCGTATATATAGCCATCTTCATGGCGTACCAAACGCATGTCATAAACGTTGGTATCCGGACGATCTGTTTCAGGCAGCGTAATGGGGTAATCCCAAAAACGGAAGTTATCAATGCCATTGTCGCTTTCAGCGATGGAAAAGAACGATTTTCGATCATCGCCCTCTACACGGACGGCCAATATATACTTACCTTCGTGAAGAAGCGCACCGGAGTTGAATGCAGCATTCACCCCCAAACGCTCCAACAGCATTGGATTAGTTTTCTCGTTTAAGTCGTAACGCCAGTGGATAGGCGCGTGATCTGCGGTTAATACCGGATGCTGCCAGCGCTGATAAACACCATTTGAAACAGCGGGTTTATTCTCACGTGTCACTAGCGCTTCGTGCGCCCCAATCTTTTGTTTGAGAATGGATTTAAATTCACTCATTCGGTATAAACCTCAGTTATTGCTCGAAATTAATAGAGCCAGTCATTGGCGATATTGCGTCCATGAGATTAGGGAAAGGCCGTTCTGGATGCGACGCAACTAATCCAGCTACTTTTTTTGGGACACAGTATATACGAATCGAGCCCCTCACACGTAAATGTCGCGCAAGAGAGCTACCCTATTCTGAAATACTCATACCCCTAAACATTCACTCTTCCCATCACCGCTATAGTGCGGCAAAGCCCCTAACCACGGAACCTGAGAACCATTCGGCCACAAGCGCTCCAAAATAAAGGCGGTAAAATGTAATCGGTTACAAGGCAAACGTCAAGTGATGTTTTGAGCGCCAAGATTAAAGGGACGATTACCCTTCTAAAATCCGCCTTAAGCGGCACAATGAAACAAAATGTAACGCGTTACATTTTGTAATGTTCAATGAAAATCGCGAAAAATCTTCAAATAACGTGAAAAAAGCATGATATATATGCCAGAATGCTCGACACAAATGTAATAAGCTGTCAAAACCTCTGTAACACTTGCAGACGTTTCAAACGGCACTTACCGCACACCATTAGCTGAGTCATCATGTCAAACATCAGAGAAGTTGCGCGCATAGCAGGCGTTTCGGTCGCTACCGTCTCCCGAGCGCTGAGCCACCCCGAAAAGGTTTCCGAGTCTAGCAAGCTGCGAGTAAAGAACGCGATAGAGCAAGTTAACTACCGGCCTAATATGCTGGCCAGAAACTTTCGCTCTGCACGCTCCTACTCACTGGTAGTGTTAGTCCCCGACATATCCAACCCCTTTTTTGCGCAAGTTATCCGGAGTATTGAGTTACAAGCCCAGAAAAAAGGTTACTCGGTTTTACTTGGCGACACTCAAGACTCCAATGTTCGCGAACAAGAATACATTAGGCTTGTGGAAACACGCCTTTCTGACGGTATCATTCAGCTACGCCCCATGTCCGACCACTTTCACGAAACCAATACGTTTAACTTCCCCTATTTGCACCTTTGCGCGACAGAAAGCTCGCCGGGACCGTGCATTCGCGTCGATAATGTCGCGGGTTTCGAACACATGATCGACTACCTTATTTCCCTAGGACATAGGCGTATCGGCCTGATCACAGGGCTAAAAGGTAATCCTCATACCATTGACCGCTTCAAAGGCTACAAACAAGCGTTAGAAAAGGCTGGTATTGCGTTTGACGATAACCTCGTTGCAGAGGGAGAGTACGTTATCTGGTCTGGCGTTAATGCCGCCGCTGAATTGTGTAAACTACACAATCGCCCAACCGCCATTGCTTGTATGAACGACGAAATGGCCATTGGCGCTATTCAAGCGGTTAAAACACACGGGCTG
The DNA here is from genome assembly GCF_014217335.1 of Teredinibacter purpureus. Classification (NCBI taxonomy): domain Bacteria; kingdom Pseudomonadati; phylum Pseudomonadota; class Gammaproteobacteria; order Cellvibrionales; family Cellvibrionaceae; genus Teredinibacter; species Teredinibacter purpureus. Next base: position 469,295 of record NZ_CP060092.1, read on the forward strand.
CGCGTGCCGGAAGATATTTCTATCACCGGGTTCGATGATATTAGCTACGCGCGCTATTGCGACCCGCCCTTAACTACAATAGCCCAACCCTCAATGGATATGGGCACTATCGCAGTCGACATGCTATTACGCATGATCGACGGCGAATCGCTTAGCGACGACAAACACGTACTGCCTTACGACTTTATTGTGCGCAAGAGCACAACGACCGTCGAAGTCGAAGTCTAAGGCAATAGCCTATACCTCTTTGGCCTGTCGACGCACGTAGCCATCCAACTCGACTATCGCCATTAGCAGGTGATACAAAATGCTCGCCTGAGCCGTATCACCCACAACAACGCTATCGGCATCGAGCTGGTCAACATACAAACCCGCATGCTCATCACTAATATAGGCGTCCATTAGTGTATTTAAAGCCGCCAGAGCGGTAGCCTTCGCCCCCTCAATGCCAGCCTCAGCTTGCACTAAGCTCGCTTTAATTAATTCAGTCATAGCCCAGCTACGCTTATCACCATTGATAACGTCGCCCGTAGGGCTTACGGCGTCCACAAGAATGCCGTCATGTGCCATACCGTCTACCAAACCTTTTTCATACATAACATCGGTAAAGTACGACACATCGTGACCACTGACGCGCTCGTACCAGCGCAGCAACCAAACCCACTCCATCATATGGCCCGGCTCGATAATGTCAGCATCGTCATTATCTAACAGCGTCCAATCATGGTTAAAAAATTCGCGCAGCACACCAAATTTTGCATCGAAAAACTGTGTTTCGAACAAACCAAAAATCTCACCCGCACGCGCCAACCACTTAGCATCACCTGTTGCATCGTAAAGCGACAATAGCGCTTCAAACATATGCATATGAGGGTTTTGGCGTCGCCTATCGGTATCGTAGTCGCCTTCCAGCCATCCACCACCCACTTGACCCAACTCACTGTCTAGAAAGGCCATTATGTCATTCGCACTTTTTATAGCGGCCTCATCGCCAAACGCTTTGAAGCGTGCCGCGCAAGACAATAAAAAGAAGGCGTGATCGTAAAGGTCTCGTTTTCCATCTGCTACGGTGTAGTCTGCAGCCAAAACATGGACATAGCCTTGTCCACTAGGGTGCCGGCCATTGGTTTCGGAAAAAGCCGAAATACCGTCAACAATCGATTTGCTTAGCGCGCTATCCATCCAACCTTCAACGCTCGCAATCGAAAACACAAACATTTGCCGTGCCTGTACTCGCATGCGCGCATTGGCTTTTTCATCGATAACACCATTCACTAAAAAGCGCTCATAAGCCGCCCCATTCTTCGCGTTAATGCCGTCGCTCGCCCAACGTGGCAACGCTTGATCCTTCATCCAACCTACCCATCTAACCGCCGCATCACGTAAATCAGTGTCTGACATATCTAACCTCTTAATAATTTGGTATACCTGCCGGCGCGAATAGTGGAGGAAATCCCTTCAATCTTCAACATTTGCGCGACAAGCACTAACGCAGTGTGGTTCTATTCGCTAGAATAATAAAAAATCAATTGGAGACTCGACCATGAGGATGTTCATTTTAGCTGCCTTTTCACTTTTAACGCTGTCTGCCCATGCCGACAAGCTAGACGGTTTTTACGCCGGCGCAGCACTAGACTTTATTGATAGCAATGCCAAGGATGCCGAAGATAACCCCGTCGATTTCCGCGCAATAGAGTTTACCGGCGGCTACAAATATAACGGCTGGGTCGGCGGCGAACTTCGCGTTGGCTTAGGCTTTTCGGGTGAGTCTTTTGCGTCCGAAGGCGATGATACTATCAGTGAGATAAATGTGGAAATCGACCACTTCGAAAGCCTGTATTATCGCATCGAGGCAGCCAACGCTACCGCCAAACTCTACGGCCTTATAGGCTATAGCAATATACAAATGAGCAGCACACTAGGCGATATATCAGAAAGTGCCTCTGAGTCTGGCGCCTCATACGGCGCGGGCGTAAGCTTCGCAATCTATGAGAATGCCAACCTAAACTTTGAGTATCGCCAACTTATCAATACTGGCGACAGCGAATTTACCGTTATTAATCTGGGTTTCGACTACCGCTTCTAGCGTTCCCTATTAGCCTAGATCAAAAAGAAAAAGGTTGCTTAGAAGGCAACCTTTTTTCAACAATACCGACACCACCCCCACAAATCTTTATCGTGGCCAACCAAAAAGGTTGGTATCATTCCCCGTCACGGGGCTCACCTTTTGCTCTTTATCTTCATAAGACTCGTACTTCGATATTCGCCCACTACTCGACCGAACAAAACAGTTAACGTAATGCAACGACAAGCCGGGCAGCTGCTTTGCTGCTGGCGTCTCTACCTTTAAAAAAATTTTATACACGAATTCACGCTGATCGAATCGAGAAGAGTGGTCGTCAACCTCCAACGTACGAAGGTCATCACCAAAGGCCTTTACCGCATAGTCTCGACAGGTCAAAACCGCATCGGTAAAGGTAATATTTTGATAACCGCGCCCCTCTGAAGAACCCAGCAACCCTCCAAGCCGCCCACTCACTGCTAGCGTTAAGAATACAGACGCCAGAATAATAACAGCGGCAACTATTATGACAATTTTATTCTGTTTTTGTATCGAGGCGCGACTCATAAACGACAACCGGTAGTCGGCACTAGAACGATTACCGACGCGCCAAAGCGCAATTTAAAAAGGTTTTTGCAAAGGCCGGAAAACGCCTACATTTCGCACACCTTGGTCATACAAGTGTGCGGCATGCAAGTTACTCATCACCCCTTTCTCACAGTAAAGTAGATACCGGTGAGACGGCTCAAGTTTAGGGAACTCACTTCCTAAACGATAAAATGGAATGTGAAGGCACTGACCAACGGGCAGCATCAACGCTTTCATTTCAGACTCGCTCGGATGACGGATATCAATAACCACATCATTGCCGCCCAGCTCGGCAACCTCTTCCATCTGGAAGTCAGTTTCTTTCAAATCGTCTATTACGGCGTCTATCGGTTGCATGCGCGTATCCGCAATGGCTTTATCCAGTATAGCCATATCGAAATCATTTTCTTGCACAACAACGCTTGATCGCTTCACTTTCGCCGATGGCCGAACAGAAATAACGCCACAGTACTCAGGAATACTGGCTGAAAAATCTTCCGCGCCTATCGCGCGCGATAGCTTAATAATCTCCGGTTTATCCATCACTATCAATGGACGCAAAATCAACCGGTCACTCACTTCATCAATTACGGAGAGATTGGGTATCGTCTGGCTCGACACCTGCGCTATAGCTTCACCGGTCACCAGCGCCTGCACTTCGCCTCTTTCGGCAATTTTATCGGCAGCACGCAACATCATGCGTTTAAGTACAACCCCCATATTAGACGGGTCTATTTTGGTTAAAATCTCAGCCACAACATCTTCAAACGGAACGGTAAAAAAGCGTACGCGATGGCTAGAGGAATACCGGCTCCACAAGTAGTAGGCAATTTCTTTTACCCCCAGCTCATGCTGCTTGCCTCCTAGATTAAAGAAACAATAATGAGTGCGCATACCTCGTCGCATCATCATATAGCTGGCAACCGTCGAATCGAACCCGCCGGAAACCAAAGACAGCACCGCATCTTGCGTTCCCATTGGGAACCCACCTAATCCTGCATATTTACGTGCTATCAAATAACAAAGCTCGTCTTTAATTTCCAGGCTAACCGTAATATCAGGGTTCTTTAATTTCACCCCAAGAGCATCGGTATGCTGATTCAGCCCTCCGCCCACATAGCGCTCAGCCTCTATTGAGGAAAACTCATGGATACCCGTCCGCTTGACGCGCACACAGAAAGTTTTGCCCGCGAGCTCTTCTGCCCACGACGCTTGCGCTAATTCGTATATGTCGTGAAGCGTCTTGAAGGAGTGTGCACGCACCAGCGAAAAATTCGCGATGCCCGGCGTTCGGCCTAACAGATCAACAAATTGCGATTCCAAATGAGGCACATTTTCGGGTGCTCGGACCTCAATGCGATCCCAATCCTGCACCACTTTAGCCTCAGGGTGCAGACGCTTTGCGAGCAACCGCAAGTTATCGGTGAGTTGACGCGTCCAACGCTTACGCACTGGATGGCTCTTTATCGTAATCTCTGAAAATAAACGTACTGTAAAAATCATGGAACAAATGACCGACAAGCTACAAAAAATCGAGGTTGAGAGTATAATGAGCCGCTACTTCGCCGCAGCCCCGCACAGTTTGAGGCTGTTTTGGTGCAGTATCATAATAACGCACCATTATTGTGCTTAATTCCGCAACAATATTGCTCACCCTTACACCATAGCCCCATGTTATCGGAGCTTGGCGTGTGTGAACATTATGGCACACAAATTGCGATTCACGACCAACTCAATCTTTCGCTTGCGCGAGATTGTCCGCTGTATTGCGGTCGTGTCGAAGCGTTAGAAAAAAACAGTTTTTACACCTGTCCTTTCAATAACAAAGTGGCTTGGGCCATGACTCTGGAGGAATCACATGTCAGAGCAGACTCTGAATCTGATCAAAGAAAATGAAGTTCGCTGGGTTGACCTGCGTTTTACCGACACAAAAGGTAAAGAACAACACGTTACCATCCCTTCTTCTTATGTAGACGAAGAATTCTTCGAGACCGGGCAAATGTTCGACGGCTCCTCAATCGCCGGCTGGAAAGGAATTAACGAATCAGACATGATTCTTATGCCTGATGACAGCACATCCCTTCTTGACCCGTTCACTGATGAAGCGACCATCATCTTACGCTGTGACATCGTAGAGCCATCTACCGGAGAAGGTTACGAACGTGATCCACGCTCTGTTGCTAAGCGCGCTGAAGCCTACTTGGCCTCAACCGGTTTGGGCGATGCAGCCTACTTCGGCCCAGAGCCAGAATTCTTCGTATTTGACGAAGTTAAATTCGGTCAGGACATGAGCGGTAGCTTTGTCAAAATCAACTCTGAAGAAGCAGCATGGTCTTCAGGCTCTAAGTTTGATGAAGGTAACATGGGCCACCGCCCACGCGTTAAAGGCGGCTACTTCCCAGTACCACCGGTTGACTCACTGCACGACATTCGTGGCGCAATGTGTAACGCCATGCAGCAAATGGGCTTAGACGTTGAAGTCCATCACCACGAAGTTGCCACTGCTGGCCAGTGTGAAATCGGTGTTAGATTCAACACGCTAGTTAAGAAAGCTGATGAAACTCAGATTCTTAAGTACTGCGTTCATAACGTTGCTCACGCATACGGCAAAACGGCTACTTTTATGCCTAAGCCTGTTGTTGGCGATAACGGTTCTGGTATGCATTGCCATCAATCGTACTGGAAAGACGGCGTTAACCAATTCGCTGGAGACGGCTATGCCGGCCTTAGCGAAACCGCGCTATTCTATATTGGCGGTATTATCAAGCATGCTAAAGCGCTTAACGCTTTCACCAACCCAGGAACAAACTCTTATAAGCGTTTGATTCCAGGTTTTGAAGCACCCGTTATGCTCGCTTACTCTGCACGCAACCGTTCTGCATCTATCCGCATTCCGTATGTTGCCTCTCCTAAAGGTAAGCGTATTGAAGCACGCTTCCCAGACCCCATTGCCAACCCATACTTAGCGTTCGCCGCTATGCTAATGGCCGGCCTTGACGGCGTTAAAAACAAGATCCACCCCGGTGAAGCCGCCGATAAAGACTTGTACGACTTGCCGAAAGAAGAAGCCGATGCAATCCCACAAGTATGTGGCAGCTTGCGTGAAGCCTTGGAATGCCTTGCGGCTGACCATGAGTTCTTGACCGCTGGCGGCGTCTTTACTGACGACATGATCGAAGCTTACATCGACCTGAAAATGGAAGAAGTTCACCGCGTTGAGCACACCACTCACCCTGTTGAGTTCGACCTGTATTACTCTGTATAAGTTTTATTTTTTATAAAACACCAAAGGCCCGACCCACTAAGCTGGTCGGGCCTTTTCTTACGCATCCCGCACCCATTTTCCTTGCCCTTAATCGTCGTTGCTTTTCCATCGCCCAACAACGCGCTATGGTTGCGCAAACCATCCCATACCCTAGGCCTTTCCCATGTTCCTATTCGCGCCGTTAAAGCCATCAGCCAAACGCCTTATGTTCATACACTTGCTTTTACCTTTTGCGCTGACGCACGCCATAAAAAGCTGGGCCGATCAAATTTATAAACATGTTGACCAGTATGGCAATGTTACCTATTCCGACGAGCCTCCAACATCTTCCGCACAAGCGCTGGAACTAAAGCCCTTAAATACAACACCTGCGACCCGTGCTAAACCCACACCTTCTGCACAACCCTCTCTCGCTCCTGAACCTACACCAGAAACCGCAACGCACTACAATCTGCGCATGATGTCCCCAAAAAGCGATAGCCGATTCGGCCCAGCAGAAAAATCGCTGACCGTTATCTTGTTAACCAACCGCAAACTACAAGAGAACCACTTTTTTCAAGTTAGCATTGACGGCAAAGTGCATGGCGCTGCCACAAAATCCAATAGCGTCAACATTGAACTCACACGTAGCCTACAAGGACGGCGCGCCTTGTCAGCAGCTATTGTTGACGATAGCAACAGCGTTATTGAAAGCACCCCAACCAATACTGCCTATATTATTCGCCCGCCCATAAAACCCAAGCTTCCCCCACGCTAATCCAGCGCACCGCACAATATTAGTGCATAATAACCCGCAAACAGAACGGGCCTGCTCCAAGCAAGGTCGTTTTTTTTGGGGTGCCCCCTCAAGCACACCCATACTGGTGCTCCGCCTGCTTCATCACAATACAGCGTTCCTAGAAAACACTCGCTGATGAACATCTCTGAAACACCACAATTACACGCCAATCAGAGGGAAACGCTCTTTCTATAGTAACGGTGCGTGCTCTAAACCACCGCTAAGAATCTTAGAGAAAACGGTTTACAACGATTCTGGTTTGGTTATTGCATTGAGCTATTAAAAACGTCCGTCATCAGACGTAGCATTTTGGATAATTAATGTGACTCAGGATAAACAGCAGCAAATTCTCGACAGCTTGATGACAGCCGTAATAGTGTTGGATCAAGACCTGTGTATTGAATATATGAACGCCTCTGCCGAAATGACGCTAAGCGTAAGCTCAGGCAAAGTGCACGGCAACCCCATTCACTCCCTTTTCTCCGCAGCCGATGGCACACCGCAATCACTCGCTCAAGCACTTAAAGAAAACCGCAACTTCACCAAGCGAAAAGCGAACTGGAAGCTGCACAATCAGCAAACCCTCACTGTAGATTACTCTGTAACGCCAAGCGCTGAGTTTGGCGATGTGGTCATAGAGGTGCAACCACTGGATAGACTACTACGCATTAGTCGCGAAGAAGCAATGCTCTCATCACAAGAAACATCGCGTAATTTAGTGCGCAGCATGGCACACGAAATCAAAAACCCCCTCGGCGGTATTCGAGGAGCAGCTCAGCTACTTTCTCGGGAGCTTGTTGACGCCGGCTTAGAAGAGTACACACGGATTATTATTGAAGAAACGGACCGGCTAAGAGACCTTGTAGATCGCATGCTGGGCCCACACACATCCAGTCAAAAAGAATCCCTCAATATTCATGAGGTGCTTGAGCATGTCATGTCAATGATTAGAGCCGAAGTCGGTGGACGCATAACACTCAAGCGAGATTACGACCCAAGCATTCCAGAAATATTTGCTGACCGCTCCCAAATGATTCAAACGGTGCTGAATATTGCGCGCAATGCAATGCAATCACTCACCGAAAACAAAGATAAACTAACAGAACACGCCAAAATTACCTTTGCGACACGCATTCAACGCCGTTATACCATTGGGCGAGAATACCACCCGCTTGTTGCCAAAATTTCAATTATCGATAATGGCTTAGGTATAGCGCCAGAACTCATTGAAGACATCTTTTTCCCCATGATTACAGGCAGAGCCGAAGGCACTGGGCTTGGCCTTGCTATCGCACAAAACTTAGTCAGCCAACATAACGGCTTGGTGGAGTGTAACAGCGACAAAAACCAAACAGAATTCACCATCTACTTACCCCTGGATAATAACCATGCATAAACCAAATTTGGTTTGGATAATTGACGATGACCGCTCCATTCGCTGGGTACTTGAAAAAGCCCTGCAACAATCCGGTATTGCCACACAGAGCTTTGAAAACGGGGATAAAGCTCTCAGCCAAATTCAAAACACAAAGCCTGACGCCATCATTAGTGACGTGCGTATGCCGGGCACAGACGGCTTAACGTTGCTCTCCAACCTGCACAAAGAACACCCCGCTCTCCCCATCATTATAATGACCGCTCACTCAGATTTAGAAAGTGCAGTCTCGGCATACCAAGGTGGGGCGTTCGAATACTTGCCTAAACCTTTCGACGTTGACGAAGCGGTAGCCGTAACCCAGCGCGCGCTGGCCCACGCGATTGAACAGCAACAAGAAACCCAAGCGCTTGAACCTGAGCTCGATACCGAAATTATCGGCGAAGCACCGGCTATGCAGGAAGTGTTTCGTGCAATTGGCCGGCTCTCCCAGTCCAATATCACCGTACTCATTAACGGTGAGTCTGGTACGGGTAAAGAACTTGTGGCTAGAGCGTTACATCGCCACAGCCCTCGTAAAGAAGGTCAGTTTATTGCCCTAAACATGGCTGCTATTCCGCGCGACTTAATTGAATCCGAATTATTTGGTCACGAAAAAGGCGCCTTTACCGGTGCCGGAGCACAACGCCAAGGTCGCTTTCAGCAAGCCGACGGCGGTACTTTATTTTTAGATGAAATCGGCGATATGCCAGCGGAAACTCAAACGCGATTATTGCGTGTATTAGCCGATGGTGAGTTTTACCGTGTCGGTGGCCACACGGCCATTAAAGTCGATGTGCGTATTATCGCCGCCACTCATCAAAACCTAGAAACACTGGTTGAAGAGAATCGATTCCGCGAAGACTTATTTCATCGCCTGAACGTTATTCGAATTCATCTACCCAAAATGGCCAACCGCCGCGAAGACTTACCAAAACTCGCCCAACATTTTTTACGCCGAGCAGCAATCGAGCTCGATGTAGAGCCTAAAATTCTTACCTCTGAAACAGAAGCCTATCTCGCTACTTTAAGCTGGCCAGGCAATGTTCGACAGCTCGAAAATACCTGTCGCTGGATTACCGTAATGGCGTCGGGCCGCGAGGTTCATATACAGGATCTTCCACCCGAATTAATGGAAGTAAAACGGGCCGAAACACCGAGTGGTGATTGGGATAAAGCCTTGCGTCATTGGGCTGATCAAGCATTGGCTTGCGGACAAAAAGACATTCTTTCTGAAGCAGTGCCTACCTTTGAAAAAGCGCTTATTGAAACCGCGTTAAAACACACGGCGGGCCGAAAGCGTGATGCCGCTAATCTGTTAGGCTGGGGACGTAACACCTTAACACGCAAACTCAAAGAGCTCGGCATGTCCGGAAGTGATGAAGAGTAAGCCATTAGGCCTATACGCCGTAATGCCACTTAAAAGCGGGCTCCCTTTTACAGGATGCCCGTTAGGGTTTTTTCTGCGCAATGACAGGCTGCTGCGTTTTCCTTCTCAAGCAATTCCGCTTTAGCGCTTGCGGCAAATACAAGCACAATAGTAAACGCTATAAATACGCAGTAAATTTTCATACGACAGCGCCCTCGGCGTGAAAACGATGACACTAGGCTAACGTTTAGCCACTGAACCCAAAATGAACGACAACACGTTAAAGCGACGGATAATAATCCGATACAGAAGGTAGCAGCACGTGAACCTCCATTTCTTGGCCAGAAAGCGCCACTACGTTAATCGCGCCTTGATGAAGCTGGATCAAGCGTGCCGCTATAGCCAAGCTAACGCCACCTAAGGTGCCATCCACTTCGCCCGGCAAGTTAACAGAGCCCTCGGACTCCAACATACTACCAATGGACTCGGCTTTAACATCGGAATCAAACACATGGAAAATAACTGAGCCCCAAGCATCATTGTCGACACTGCAACCGCACTTTAGCAAAACCTTACTGGCACGAGTATGTCGAATAAAATAATCCAATATATTGTGAAATATTTGCGATATTTTTATAGGATCGCCAATCATCTGAAAAGGCTCTGCAGATACCAGAATAAATTCACGCTCATCAAATGCTTCCAACTCGCCGACACAGCTACTCAACTCAACTCGGACGGCATCAGAAAGCTCGCAAGGCTGCCAATTAAAGTTAAGATCTTTACTGTCTAACTGTGCCAATTCAATTAAACCATTCACAATTTTCAACAACGTTTTACCATTGCGGTAGATGCTATCCAACGCATTTTTATCGCGATCGCCCAATCCAATTTCACGGTGTAATAGTCGCCGAGAAAAGCCAATAATACTATTCAACGGGGTGCGCAACTGGTGACTAATATTGGCCAAAAAACGTGTTTTGGCCTGATTGGAATTATTGGCAACACTTTCCGCTCGCTGGCGGGTATCCACTTCTCGCTCAATTATCTCGATGTGGTGTGCAATTTCGGTTTCATAGTATTCAAATTGACGGGAGAACGCATGTAGCGTAAATGAGAGCATCGCAAACTGACCCATCACATGCGTATAATTTTGAACCCGGCGAAGAGGTTCAGGGGTTAGCACTTCATTCGCGAAACCCAAGATATTCAACACCAGCAAACCGACTAACACCGTAAATGCCGTAAGCGTCCAAATGACGAAAATTCGCTTCCCCCCAAGCAAAGCACTTAATCCAGGAATCAAAAGCAGCCAACCAATCACTACATTTTGCAAACCGCCAGACGTCGCCACCCCCACCACAACAGCAACCAAATAGCCGGCTAAAAAGCTATGGATAGCCCATTTAATATGGTGCTGGCGCAATAACAATATACTGATAGTAGTGAGGAGCAAGAGGAAGGAAAGGCTAGCAATACGGGGTAAAATCAACCATTCAATCGCACGAAGCAATAACAACACACCAAAAATAAGCGCAAAAATTTGCGCAAATTTCAACTGTCTTCTTACGTCACCTGAGCCCGTATCAAGTAAGCCCGGGCGCTCAGAATGGAGGTTTTTGTTTTCTAGCGACATTAAGGCGTTCCAAATTCCATTCGATAATATGCAACGGATTCCGTTTTAGTATGGTCGTGAAATTCATGATTGCACAGAAAACAGCCTCGATCGCTACAATAGCGCCCACAAAAAAGGGGCCAACTGGCCCCTTTTTTACGCTGTGTCATTACTCAACCAATTTACGCTTGGCCACTAGCTGACTCAGTTTCAGCCTTAGCCTTGGCTGCGGCTTGCGCAAACAACATATCAAAATTGATAGGAGGCAAATTCAACGGAGGGAAGCCGCCGCGATTTGCAAGGTTATCAATGGCTTCCCGTGCATACGGAAAAAGGATTTGCGGGCAAGCTGCCGTCATCAAATGCTGAAGATGCACGCCATCAACACCGCTTACTTCAAATATACCGGCTTGGTGAACTTCAGCCAAAAAGGCGATTTTTTCTTCATCCATTTTCACAGTAATGGTCAATTTAAGCACAACTTCGAAATGAGTGTCGTCCAGTCTATCAATTTGAGTATTCAAATCTTGACTGACTTTTGGCTGCCACTGAGTTGTGAAAACTTTTGCGCCCTGAGGAGACTCAAACGAGAGGTCTTTGACGTATACGCGATTGATTGCAAACTGCGGGGTACCGGCTTGCCCTTCGCTAGCAGCCGCTTGTTCTGAATTCTGGTTTTCTTCTGCCATGCTCGTGCCTTTTGTATGACTATGATTAATGCTTCACAAATGTGGGGCTAGATTGCCGTAATTCAACCCTTTACCACAGGGAGGTTTTGGGCTTGCCACTCACCAATACCACCTTGCAGTCGATTTACGGTAAAACCTTTATCTCTCAAGGTTTTGCCTGCAGCGCCAGCATGTTGTCCCATTTTATCAACGACAACGAGCGTTTTAGCACGATGCTTTTCTAGTTCGGAGGCTCTATCGGCCAATTTGGCAAAAGGAATATTAATGGCATCCACAATATGCCCCGCCTTAAATTCCTTCGCATCACGCACATCCACGATAATGCCGTTACCCGCATTAATCAAACGAGTCATTTCGTGATGAGATAATGACTGGCCACCTTTACGACCCTCTACAACTATCAATCCGGCTAGTAATACTGATAGAGCCGACACCAACACCCACTGTTCTGCTAGAAATACCATGAAATTCACAAATACCAACCCTTGCGCTACTGATCCAGTTTATAGGCCGCGAGTATACACGATAGATACAGACGAAACAGGCGCAGGTGGCTGTTCGCCCGCTGCGCCTGTAGTCGATCAAACCCGTTAAAACTTAAGGTTATTACTTAGATTGCCCTTGCTTAGCAACGGCATCCATAGCAGCGTTAATTGCATCAGCATCGCCCAAATAGGCTTTTTTAATAGGCTTCAAATTTTCATCTAGCTCATAAACCAAGGGAACACCCGTAGGAATATTCAATTCCAACACTTCCTCGTCCGTCATACCATCAAGGTATTTAACCAATGCTCGCAAGCTGTTGCCGTGCGCACCTATGATGACGCGCTTGCCACCCAGAATGGAAGGCCGAATAACATCGTGCCAATAAGGTAGCACTCGGTCGATGGTGAGCTTCAAGCTTTCAGCTTTAGGCAGAATACGAGTGTCTATACCGCGATAACGAGGATCGTGAGCAGGGAAGTGTTCACTATCTTCATCAACCTCTGGTGGCGGCACATCAAAGCTTCGACGCCAGATTTTCACTTGCTCATCGCCATGCTTGGCAGCAGTTTCGGCTTTATCCATACCCGTTAGCGCACCGTAGTGTCGCTCATTCAAGCGCCAGTGACGCTCAGTGGGTAGCCACATTTGCCCCATTTCTTCCAATACGAGAGAAAGCGTACGCATTGCGCGCGTAAGAACTGAAGAATACGCCAGGTCGAATTCGAAACCCGCGTCCTTCAGTAGACGACCGCCCGTTTTAGCTTGTTCAACACCTGCTTCAGTAAGATCAACATCGTGCCAACCGGTAAAACGGTTTTCTAGGTTCCACTGGCTTTCGCCGTGACGAATTAACACCAACTTGTACATAGTCCAGCCCTCAAAAAGATGAAATTTTTCGCGCGCAATCATCCTTGATTGCAGCCTTAAAATCCAGTTCGGGAGTAACGTTGCGTGCGATTAAGATCAAAAACAACCGTATCACGACAAATCAAGGCTCATCACCCGATAAATTGCGTTAAACTTGCCCCCATGAAAACCCTTCTCTCTTTCTTGCCCTTCAAGCCTCTCGGCTTCGTTTACATGCTTTTCTTCACAGGGCTAGCCACTGGTGTATACGCTGACGAAAATGCCGATAGGCAAAAGCTGGAGCAGGTTAAACGTTCCATCGCAGCACTCAAGGCAGAATTGGAAGCCACAAAAAGTAACCGAGACCAAATGCTGAAAACCTTGGAAGCGTCAGAATCGGCTATTGGCTCATTGAGCAAAAAGGCTGATGCATTAAAAGCTGAGCTACAAGAACAACAAAAAGGTTTAGATGAGCTACGCGATGAACGCACGCAGCTACTTAGAAAAAAAGCCTCGCAACAAGCCCATGTGGGGCAACATATCAATGCGGCCTATCGGCTAGGCCAACAGAGCAGCTTACGGCTTTTACTCAATCAACAAGATCCTGCCACCGTCGCGCGCAATTTGAAATACTACGATTACATGATTAACGCCCGCGCGAATCAAATACAGGACTTTAACAACACGATTGAACGTATTAACTTACTCGAACCCGAAATTGCCTTTAAAACCACAAAACTCGCCCAACATCATCGTCAACTAGAAACCCAGCAAGCGCATCTTGTATCGGCTCAAAAAAAAAGGCAGTCGACCCTCAACCGTTTGAACGCCTCTATTCATAGCAGCGATAGCGAACTTAAGCACATGCTTGCCGACCGTAGTCGACTCGAAGAAATCCTCAGTCAAGTGACCGCTTGGTTAGACGATATAAAAGTCCCCGCTACCGGCCAGTTTTCTAGTTTAAAAGGAACATTACCCTGGCCTACCGATGGCCAGGTTGTGAAACATTTTGGCGCTTCGCGCGTAACAAACAAAATTGCCTGGCAAGGTATGCTTATTCGCTCACACGAAGGTGCGCCGGTAGCAGCAATATCCCATGGCCGTATTATTTTTTCGGATTACCTTAGGGGGCACGGCCTATTGATCATTGTTGACCATGGCGACGGCTATATGAGCCTTTACGCACATAACCACGCACTGTTTAAAGAACTGGGCGAATGGGTTGACGCTGGCGATGTGATAGCCTCTGTTGGCAACAGCGGTGGCCAACAACAATCTGCCCTATACTTTGAATTACGTTATCGAGGCCAACCAACAAACCCTAAAAAATGGTTTCGTCCAGCCTAAAGCTTTACACTCTTTTAACATCACAACTAGTCAGATAGCCAAAGTACGTTTGCAGGAGATATTTAGTGCTACGCCAATGTCCATTTTTTGCCGCTGTGTTACTCAGCTTCATCACCTTGCCCATTTTCGCAGAACAAGCCACGCCCGACGAAACAGCGCCTATCGACGATACCATCAGTGTTTTACCGCTTGAAGATCTTCGCGTATTCACCAAAGCTTACGATCATATTCGTAATGCCTATATCGACGAAATTGATGATCGCACCCTTCTTGAGTACGCCATTCGCGGTATGCTTGAGCAACTAGACCCTCATTCAGCGTTCTTAGATGAGTCGTCCTTCGACGATTTACAAGTGCACACTAAAGGAGAGTTTGGCGGCCTTGGTATTGAAGTGGGCATGGAAAATGGCTTTGTTAAAGTTATCTCACCTATTGACGATACCCCTGCAGCCAACGGTGGCGTTGAAGCCGGCGACCTCATTATTAAACTAGACAACCTCACCGTAAAAGGCTTAACCCTCAATCAAGCCGTCGACAAAATGCGCGGCGAAAGAGGTAGTGAAATCATTCTAACCATCGTGCGAGAAGGTGTAGATCAACCATTCAATATCACCTTAGAGCGCGACATTATCAAAGTTCGCAGTGTCCGCTCAGAAATTATTGAAGACGATTTCGGCTATATCCGCATTGCTCAGTTTCAGGCCAATACTGCCCTCGACCTTGAGGACGAATATCAAAAGCTCATTGAAGAAAACAGTAACCTACGCGGCCTGGTGCTCGACTTACGAAACAACCCCGGTGGCGTTCTGCAAGCCTCAGTAGGTGTGGCAGATTTATTTCTCGATAGCGGAATGGTGGTGTATACAGAAGGCCGACTGCCAGATTCCAATACTGAATATAAAGCAACACCCGGTGACGCGACTAACGGTACACCCTTAATCGTGCTCATTAACGACGGCTCAGCCTCCGCCTCCGAAATTGTCGCAGGCGCTTTACAAGATCACCGTCGCGCGCTCGTGTTAGGTACTCGTAGCTTTGGCAAAGGATCAGTACAAACGGTTATCCCCATTACCGATGACCGCGGCGTTAAAATTACAACCGCCCGCTACTACACCCCAAATGGGCGCTCCATACAAGCGCAAGGCATAGACCCCGATATCAAAGTTGAGCGCGTAAGGGTAACGGCGGTAAAACCCCGCATTGCAATTAAAGAGGCTGACTTGAGCGGCCATTTAAAAAATACTGATGGCGATGAAGTCAGCTCACTAGATGATCAGGTGGAAACGGAACTGCATAACGAAGACAGCCAACTCTACGAAGCGCTGAATATACTCAAAGGTCTCGATCTCTTTCGACGAGCGTCTACACCGGCTGCTGAAGAACACTAGTCAACAGCCGTTATGTTCACCCTCTCAATCCTCGTAAAACGATGGAGTGCGCTATTAGGCGCACTCCTTCTATTCTGCTACCAGCCGGCCACGAGCCAAGCGCCGCCCGCAATAGTACAATGCGCAACGCCAAAGGCAGACCCAGATCTCTGGCTCAGCCCACCTCCACTCGCTAGTACGCCCTTATTAGCCATCATTATTGACGATCTAGGCTACCAGCAAGACACCGCACCCTCCCTTTTCTCACTACACCCAGAAATCACACTGGCGATTATTCCCTTTACCCCCTATGGCACAGAACTGGCGTCCCTCGCTTTTTCGCACAAGTTTGAAGTGATGGTTCACGCCCCCATGGAAACGATAGAAGACCGCCCGTGGGAAACGGCACTACGCACTACTATGAACGAAGCAGAGCTTACCGCCTTAGGCCTCGCCATGATTAAAGCGGTGCCCAACGCTAAGGGATTAAACAACCACGGCGGCAGCTTGCTGACACAATATCAAGCCCCTATGGACTGGCTAATGGGCATACTGGCCACACAACAGCTGTATTTTATTGATAGCCGTACCACCGCCAAGACTGTCGCCAGTACCCGAGCGAGAATTGCCGGCATTACCCACGGCTCTCGCGATATATTCCTCGATAATGTCCGATCAGCCAAAGCCATCTCTCACCAACTAGAAAAGGCCGTTGAACGAGCACATAATCAAGGGTACGCCATTGCCATTGGCCACCCCTACCCCAAAACCCTCCACGTATTGGAAAAACAACTCCCAACACTAAAACAACGCGGCGTTAAGCTCATCAGAGTTTCCACCTTACTTTCCCATCTACACCCTTCTTTCGCTCGTTTACCACCAACCACTCAACATCACCCGCATACCGTTTATCCAAATGCCAACTGACGCCTAGATCTACATCACGCTAATTGTGTGATAGACTTCACGTTTTTACGGAAACCGAGCTGCGAAAAGGGCCAATCTGCCTATAATTTCGCCTAGAGTGTTGCGTGAATGGTTCGCGCCAATAACCATCACGTTTAACTGAACAACCTCTTTGCAGTAGGTTACGCCGCTAAGTGAGTGACCTCGCTGAATCGTCCTACACGACGGCGTGGCGTAGTACCCTCGGGTAACAACAACTTGACTCGCACCTTGTGCTTGTCATATTGCATTGATTTCATGGATAGAGATTAGTCATAGGAGACACCCAAATGAACAGAACAGGCGACACTAACACCCCCCCTAATCGCTCAAAGCGCTTTTTTGAGAAAGGAGAATACTGGTATTACAGCACACGTGAAGGTGTTGATATTGGGCCTTTCGATACCTTGCATGAAGCAGAAACCGGCGCCAGTGATTTTATAGATTTTATATTGCACGCGGAGCCAGAGGTCCTGCAGACCCTCGAGCGCTACGCTAGTAAAGCAGCTTAAAAAAAGGGAGGTATTAACCTCCCTTTTTTGTGTCTCGATGTTAGTAAGCTCTCACTAGCCTACTGTCACCAAGGCTGACGCCCGCCCTTTTTCATCGCCATCCTATCATTGTGGAACGCTTGCAACTCGGAGCGTTGCTCTTGCGTCAAAACCTCTTGAACTTTAGCGTGAAGCGCTGCGCGCTGTAATACCCGTTCGCGCGCGCGCTCAGCCGCCGATGTCGCCAGAGCCTCCACTTGTAGCTGATAATCTGCAGAGTCTGCGTCTAACTGGAATATTGCGCCTCTAATTGCCCCCCTAGCAGCAGGCCTGCTCATGGGGGCCATCTCAGACATCAAAGCCTCTAATTCAACTCTTTGCTCTGACGTAAGATCTACGACCCTTTCCAACATGAGCAGTGGTATTCCTCGTTCACCGTCTCGCCCACATTTGCCACCAAAAGGGGCTGCTACTGCTACCGAAAATGCAAAAGTCGCAAGAAGCGCCATTATCATTACCGAACTTGATGTTTTCATCGTTATCCCTCCTTCGTTAAGTTGTATACAGTTTGCGCCAAACGCCTGCAAAGTTGGGTTAAGGCAGTGTAAAGTTAGGTAAAGATAAAAAGTTTTAATCTCACAACGATTACAGTTAACGTATGGAAAACACGATACCAACAATACTTCTCGTCGATGACGACATTGAGCTGTGCAATTTACTTGCAGAGTACCTTTCTGGTGAGGGGTTCGAAGCCGTTACCTCTCACACAGGACAAGATGCCATTACGTGCATACAATCCAATCCGACTATTTCTGCCGTGGTATTAGACATTATGATGCCTGGTATGTCTGGGCTAGAGGTATTACGACAAATACGCCCGCAAAGTGATATCCCCATTATTATGCTAACAGGGAGAGGCGACGACATAGATAGAATCCTCGGTCTCGAAATGGGCGCAGATGACTACCTTGGGAAACCCTGCAACCCACGTGAGCTTGTTGCGCGTCTTCGCGCTATTTTACGCCGCACACACAATCAAATTAGCAACTCACCCGACCAGCCGCTTCAACTACACGGTATAACACTGCGCATCAGCGCGCTTAGCGTTCACGTGAACGATAATCAATTAAACCTTACCAGCGCCGAATTTAATACCTTGCAACTTTTATTACAGAAAGCAGGACACACGCTATCCAAACAACTCCTGACAGAAGCCGTATTACACCGAAAACTTGAACCTTACGACCGTAGCATAGACGTACACATTAGCCGGCTACGACAAAAACTCTCCGCAGAAGGGGTTGGCGATGTCATAAAATCTGTGCGCGGTATTGGCTACCAGATGGTCACGGAATAACGCACTATGATGTTATTTAACAGGATTTACTGGCGTATATTTTTTTCGTTTTGGATCGCCATTATCACCATCACATTTGCCACCGTTTATGTCGTCATCAACACGCTGCAAACTGCCGATTTTCTGCAGCGCCACCAAGAAACCGTCGCCGCTCTCGCCAAGGACATCATTGAGCGTTATGAAGCAGCGGGTGAAGCCCTTCCCTCGCCACTAGAGCCTCTCAAGATAAGACGTTTTGACCCATCACATTCGCCACTACGTCCGCTCAGAAACATGCCCCCACAGGAACGAGAAAGATTTCACTCACCGGGTTTCAACATTACTGGCCAAGACGGCACCACCATTTTTCAACATCGCTTTAACTTTCAAAAAAACGGGCCAATACTGCAGTTCGAGCTTAATAGCAGCACCGGTCGAACGTACCGAGTACAGACATTTAAACCTCCGTTACCGGCCTTTTTTAAAACGGCTATTAAGCGTTTTTTCTCGGTGCATCTAATATTGATTCTTATCGTATCGACACTGGTTAGCGCTTCGCTAAGCTGGAGTTTAACTCGCCCCTTAAAACTACTGGGGCAGTTCAGCCGAAGGTATGCAGAAGAAAATGACAAAACACCCATTGCAAAAAATTTGCTTGCGCGCGGCGATGAGATTGGTGATCTCGCAATCGATATGCATTTTATGACAGGAAAAATTGAAGCATCGCTTACTGCACAGCAACAGCTGCTTTACGATGTATCTCACGAATTGCGCGCTCCTCTGGCACGTTTACAAGCCAGCGCAGCCTTAATAGAGCAGACGCTCTCCTCCACTCAGCATACTGACCGTATTCATAGTGAGTGTGATCGTATCAACAATTTAATCCAACAAATTCTCGATTATTCACGATTAAACCGCGACACTGAAGCCCTAGTTTCTATCGAAATAGTCGCCTTTCTAAAAAACCTCATCGACACAATACAATTTGAATACACAAACCGACATTTCATTTTCACGCCATCCGTTGACACACTCACGGTAACGGCTCTACCCCGTGCACTTGCCAGCGCACTGGACAATATTTTACGCAACGCGTGCAAATACTCACCGAAAGAACGCCCCGTTGAGATTGAGGTAATACAAAAGTCGGATACACTCAGTATTATTATTCGCGATCATGGCGCTGGCGTTAACGATTATGAATTAGAAAAACTGCTGATGCCGTTCTACCGTTCTGGCAATAGAATGCATACGGAAGGGTTTGGTTTGGGGCTAAGTATTGCCAAACAGGCCATGGATAAACACCACGGCCAGCTAATACTCTCAAACCACGCGGAAGGTGGTTTGAGAGTAGAATGTAAGCTGCCAATTAAAACTAAGTAACGCTTATAAGCGAACTTCAATTCCTTGTGCTTTCATAAAGGCTTTTGCTTCCGGCACCGAATATTCACCAAAATGAAAAATACTGGCGGCTAGAACAGCATCGGCACCGCCTTTGACTACGCCGTCGGCCAAATGCTGTAAATTTCCCACGCCGCCCGACGCAATGACAGGAACCGATACCGCATCGGCAATACTCCGGGTAACACCGATATCGAAACCGTCTTTAGTACCGTCTTTGTCCATGCTGGTTAACAATATTTCACCGGCACCGTATTCAGTCATACGTACCGCCCATTCGACCGCATCAATACCGGTTGGCTTCCTACCACCATGGGTAAATATTTCCCAGCGTGGCATTTCGCCTTCAGCATTAACCTGTTTCGCATCAATCGCAACAACGATGCATTGTGCACCAAACCGGTCGGCCGCCGCTTTCACAAACTCAGGGTTACTCACCGCAGCTGAATTAATCCCAACTTTATCGGCGCCAGCATTCAGCATATTGCGAATATCATTTAATTCACGAATACCGCCGCCAACGGTTAACGGAATAAAAACTTCCGCCGCAATTTTTTCAACAGTGTGAACGGTCGTATCACGCGCTTCGTGGCTAGCGGTTATATCAAGGAAGGTGATTTCATCGGCACCCTGCTGATTATATTTTTTTGCTACTTCTACAGGATCGCCTGCATCACGAATATCCACAAACTGCACGCCCTTTACTACGCGCCCTTTATCGACATCTAAGCAGGGAATAATACGTTTCGCCAATGCCATCTTTCATCTTCCTCAAAACACGCGGAATAAATTTAAAATGCGTCATTGCTCGCTAAATACAAACTGTATTTAGGGCTATGCGCTCACTTAACTCTTAGGTTTACTGATCACAATACGCTTGGGCTTCTGCTATATCTAATGAACCCTCATAAATTGCTCGGCCGGTAATTGCACCTGAGATACCTTTGCTCGACTCTGCGGCTAATGCGCGAATATCGTCCATATTAGTAATCCCGCCCGACGCAATCACAGGAATACTTGACGCCTGAGCCATCGCCACTGTCGCTTCAACATTGACGCCCTGCATCATGCCGTCGCGCGCAATATCGGTGTACACAATTTCGCTCACACCGTCATTAGCAAACTGTTTCGCCAAATCGGTCGCTTTCACTTCGCTCACTTCAGCCCAGCCGTCAGTCGCAACGTAACCATCTTTTGCATCTAGCCCTACAATTATATGGCCGGGAAACTTCTTGCACATTTCAGCAACGAACGCCGGCTCTTTTACCGCTTTAGTGCCGATAATAACGTAAGTAACACCCGCATCTAAATAATGTTGAATAGTCTCTGCATTGCGAATCCCACCCCCAATTTGAATCGGCAGGTCGGGAAAGGCTTTTGCTATTGCGGTAACCACTTCACCATTGACCGGCTCGCCCGCAAACGCACCATTGAGGTCCACTAGGTGTAAGCGGCGCGCGCCCTTTTCAACCCACTGACGGGCAAACGCTACGGGGTCGTCACCGAATACCGTAGAGTCATCCATTAAGCCCTGTCGTAAGCGTACGCATTGGCCGTCTTTTAAATCAATTGCGGGAATAATTACCATGAGCCGTTCCAATTTAAGAAATTCTGTAAGAGTTGCAAGCCATTTGTATGGCTCTTTTCTGGGTGAAACTGGGCAGCGAAAATATTTTTTCGCGCTAACGCAGCCGTAAATTCAATGCCGTAATGACACTGTCCTGCGACCAAGGAAGAATCGTCTGGCTCAACATAGTAACTGTGCACGAAATAAAAGCGCCCGCCGTCTTCAATGTTGTGCCACAGTGGGTGATCCATTTTCTGACTAACTTTATTCCAGCCCATATGCGGCACTTTTAAGCGTTCCCCCGAAGGAGAGCCCTCATCATGCGCAGAGCGAAAATCCGCATTGCCCGAAAAAAACTTTACCTTGCCGGGTAATACATCTAAACAATCAACGCCATTATTTTCTTCTGAAAAATTCATTAACGCTTGCATGCCCACGCAAATGGATAACAAAGGTTTGCCTGAAGCGATAACATTGCTAACCGCCACATCCACTTCTTGTCGACGAATTTCACCAATACAATCGCGAATGGCACCAACACCAGGAAATATGACATGGTCAGCGTTTCCAATGACGTTATTGTCGCTTGTCACTACAACATTAATGTCGGGGCTCACGTGTTTTAGCGCACTGGCAACAGAATGAAGATTACCCATTCCATAATCAATAACAGCCACTTGTTTGCAGTTCATAGTGTTTTATCTTTTGCGAGTAAAATTATCGTTCGAGGGTGTAAAAAGCCGCCTTTAACGCGGTTCAAAAACGCAAGAATTACAAGGTACCTTTCGTTGACGGCATCGCATTACCAAGGCGTGGATCGACCTCTAACGCATTACGCAAAGCACGACCAAACGCTTTAAAGACCGTTTCAATTTGATGGTGTGCATTGTGCCCGCGCAAACAATCAATGTGCAACGTAACCTGTGCATGGTTAACAAAGCCATGAAAAAACTCCGAGAACAGCTCTGTATCGAAAGTGCCTATACGCTTTTGTGTAAAGGGTACTTTCATAACCAAACCTGCCCGCCCAGAAAAATCGATAACGACACGTGACAACGCCTCGTCTAAGGGTACATAAGCATGTCCGTAACGACGAATACCGCGCTTATCACCCACCGCCTGTTTTACCGCTTGGCCAATGGTAATGCCGATATCTTCCACGGTGTGGTGGTCATCAATATGCGTATCACCTTTGCAATAAACATCGAGATCTATCAACCCGTGGCGAGCGATTTGATCCATCATGTGTTCTAAGAAAGGGACACCGGTATCAAATTTAGCTTTTCCCGTTCCGTCAAGATTTAGGCTAACGGCAATCTCGGTTTCCAGCGTATCGCGGCTAACCGCTGCGGTTCTATCACTCATGAAAAAATCCTAGGGGCTTGATTTTAGGCGGCGATTATATCGTTTGTGCTCTACAGAGAGCCAGCACCGAAGCCACTATTCTCCGCAATTACAACGCTTTAACGCGTGTTTAATGTGCAAACAGCCTTTGATTCAGATCAATAGGCTCCTTTTCAAATCCTTTTAAGCTGGGCAGCACAACCTATCGGAACCCGCAGGAGCAAGCATAATGAATTCAGCAGTAATGGTCAGTGGCCTTGCTATGTTTGGTAGCATGGGCTTAATCGTCGTTATCGCACTCGTTGCGAGTGGCTTATTGGCTTTTTTCGAGAACAAAATGGATCATAGTAACGATCATTAAGGATGAACCAATCATCGACAAGCCAGTCCAAGCCTGACTTTACAGCTACAATTGCTGCAATACCGTTTTCTTGGAGTTACGCATGTCCGACCAAAGCCCATCCGATCAGAATGAGCCCCCATCCTCTTTAAACACCCCCCAAAAGAAAAGATTCGACGGGTGGCGCTCATTGCTGTTTTATGGTGGCATATTGGCCGTTTTCTATTTCGGTCATGTACAAATTCAGACCTACTTAGGCGAGCAAGCACTAGAAAAGGTTACACTCGAACGCCTTACGCTTGACGAAGCCCTTGCTCGATCCGCGAGTACAGGCAAACCGGTACTCGCAGACATCTCCGCTATTTGGTGCCCAAGTTGTCGAAAGCTCGACAACCAAGTGCTCGCGGTGCCAAGTGTGCAGCAAGCCATTGAAGACCGCTTTATCTTTACGCGTATCGAATTTGAATCCGAAGAGGGTGAGCGTGTGCAAGCCCAATACAACGTTAAGGGGTTTCCTACCTTATTAATCCTTAATGCCAACGGCACAAAAATACGCGATCTTCCCCTCACCTTTGATCCAGAAGCCTTTAAATCTCTTCTCAGCCAAAAACTTTAGCGCCCACCAACACAAGCAGAACACACAACTGCAATTGCGCGTTTTTGCACTTGCCCCCGTGCGGGGCATTTGCCATCCTTCAACCCCCTGACGCCTTCACTCCTATTTTGAGCACGCCATGACCGCCGCCGAATATCAACAGGCTACCAATTTTCTATTGCCACTCGAACACTCAGCCCCCCCGTTAAAGATTGCATTACTGGGCTATCGGAGCGCACCGTTCGTTGGTGGACAAGGCATATACCTGAAATACCTTAGCAAGGCATTGGTTCAAATTGGCCACCACGTTACGATCTATTCGGGCCAACCGTACCCCGAGGTCCCCCAAGGTGTAACACTCGTTAAGGTGCCTAGCCTCGACTTATTTGCCGCCGAGAATCACGCCACCGCCTTGCGCTGGCATCACCTACGCTCACTGACAGACCTATCGGAATGGTGGACCATGCTAACCGGCGGTTTTGGCGAGCCCTATACCTTTAGCCGACGTATAGCCAAACTATTAGCCCACAGCGACTACGACATTATTCATGACAACCAAAGCCTAGGCTTTGGCTTGATAGAGCTTCAGCAGCGCGGTAAGTGCGTGGTCAGCACTATTCATCATCCCATTCATCGCGACAGAGAAACCGCTGTCGCTGCGGCCCCCAATTGGCAGCATCGCCTATTGGCGAAACGCTGGTACAGCTTTTTAACGATGCAAGAAAAGGTCGTGCGGCAACTCAAGCACATCACAACCGTATCGAAAACCTCTGCAATCGATATCAACCGTTACTTTAACTGCCGTGATAATGTGCACTTAATTCCAAACGGAATCGATACCACCCTATTCAAACCGTTGATGATATCGAAAAAAGCGTACCGATTAATCACTACAGCGTCGTCGGACCAACCCGTTAAAGGGCTAACCGTACTGCTTAGAGCGTTCGCGATAGTCGTAAAGCAATACCCGGATGCACACCTGCGCATAATTGGTACATTAAAAAAAGGGGGGGACGCCGAACAGCTGATAACAGCGTTACAGCTCAGCAATCATCTATCGTTTAGATCCAACCTTTCAACAGAGGCGTTAGCCCGAGAGTACAACAAGGCCTCTGTGGCGGTATGTCCATCGCTGTATGAAGGTTTCGGCTTACCCGCTGGCGAAGCCATGGCCTGCGGGCTCCCTGTTGTAAGTAGTAACGGAGGGGCCTTGCCAGAAGTTGTCGGCGAAGCCGGAATTATTGTAGAGGCAGGCAATAGCCAAGCACTTGCCGAAGGCATAGAACAACTCTTTTCGAACCCCGACCTCGCGCACTCTTTTAGCCGCGTTGCACGCCAGCGCGTACTAGAAAAATTTTGCTGGAATCGCGTCGCAGAACAAATGACACTCTACTACCATTCAATTTTGGCGAACCCTTAGTGCTAACACTAGACCCTAACAAACTCCCCCTTAAACAGGGCGACACCGTACTCGATCTTGGCTGCGGCGAAGGCCGACATACCTTGGGCCTCGCTTATCTGCATCAGCAAGAGGCCATTTCATTCGTTGGTTTAGACTTAAACTTTACCGACCTTCAAACCGCTAGCGGGCGCTTATGTGAACAACAACTAAACGATCCGCAGCATTTGCGCCGCGCGAATACAACTTTTATCACCGGCAACGGCTTAATTTTACCTTTCAGAGATAACAGTTTTGACCACGTCGTGTGTTCCGAGGTGCTCGAACATATTCCCGATTTTGAGGCAATGTTGCTGGAAATACACCGGGTACTAAAACCAGGCGGAAATCTATGTGTCAGCGTGCCCCGCGCATGGCCCGAAAAAATATGCTGGAGGCTAGAGCAGCGCTATCACCAAGTGGAAGGCGGCCACGTACGCATTTTTAATGGCCACACCCTTCAACACCTTATTGCTGCGAACGGCTATCAGCTTCATTCACGACATTGGGCTCACGCACTCCACGTTCCCTACTGGTGGCTTCGCTGTTTATTTTGGGATCGGGGCGAACACTTTTTCCCCGTAAAGTTTTACCACACGTTATTGGTATGGGATTTATTTAAGAAACCGTGGTTAACACAAACACTCGATAAGATACTGAATCCTTTTATGGGTAAAAGTCTCGTACTGTATTTCACAAAAAAAATATGATTTCTCTAAACACTCAACACACAGGCCTTAACCTTCCGCTTATCCATCGTTTCATCAAAAGCTGCCAACAAGATGATGGCGCTATTCGTTGGCACGGCGCCGACAAGTTAGACCCATGGGATCACACCGAGGCGGCTATGGCCTTAACCATTCTCGGTGACTACAGTAACGCTCGGCGAGCCTTCAACTGGCTAAGACACCACCAACGAGCCAATGGTAGCTGGCAAGCCGCCTACTTTAAGCAAGGCGATAACACTAAAATTGAAACCAATTTCGTTGCCTACCCCGCAACGGGAATATGGCACTATTTTTTAGTCACACAAGACCACGCGTTTCTGACGGACTATTTCGATATGGTGGAACAATCTATCGAGTATGTATTACGCCACCAATCGCACGAAGGCGATATTCAATGGGCGGTATCCGCACAAGAAGAGCTGCCAAAGGATGCTCTCATTACCGCTTGTGCATCGGTACTGCGTAGCCTCGAATGCGCGATACAAATAGCCGGCACACTTTCTATAGAGAAACCACAATGGCGCACAAGCTATCACGCACTGGCCAATGCGTTATTACATAAACCGTGGCGTTTTGACCGCACTTGGGAAAGCAAAGCACGCTACTCCATGGATTGGTTCTACCCCGTCCTTGCCGGCATTTACACGCAAGAAGAATCAAAACTGCGCTTAGAAAAACGTTGGTATGAATTTGTTGAAGAGAGTTTGGGTTGCCGCTGCGTAAGCGACGAACCCTGGGTAACAATCGCAGAGTCTTGCGAACTGGTGATGGCCACCGTTTACGCAGGGGAACGCACCAAAGCCTTAACGCTGTTTAATTGGCTCTCTCAATGGCAGGATACTGACGGGGGCTACTGGACCGGCTATAGCTTTAGAGACAAGGTCATTTGGCCGCAAGAAAAAACCAGCTGGACAGCCGCCGCCATTCTACTGGCCGCAGACGCACTCTATACCCTTACGCCCGCCTCAGCATTATTCACAACTCGTTCCAGCTTAATCCACGACTAACAATTACCTGCAATACGCGCGCAGTCTTACTGTGTGCGCTTTAATATAACAAGAGAATCCACACGATCTACGCGCTCAAACATACCCCCCTCAAGCACTGCGCACATCGCTAAATAGGGGCCTTGCCCTCCATCTTCTGGGCACTCAAAAATATCATGAATGGCCAGAAAGCCGCCCACGGCCACTTTCTCGCTCCACCACAAACAATCATTACGCGCCATTTCATGACTGTGCCCCCCATCAATAAACACCATACCCAACGGCGTAACCCAATGACGCACGGCAATGGCCGAGCTGGCTACAACTGGAACCACGGTATTGTCCAACGCGGCTAAACGAAGCGTACGACGGAATAGCGGAAAACTATCGAACAACTGCTGCTGAGAATCGTAGAGATCAGAGTCGTGATATTCTTCTCCCAGCTGATGCTCCTCAGAACCACGATGATGATCCACAGCGTACAGCGTATTATGGTGTTGTTGGCAAGCATGGCCCATGTAAACCGTAGATTTCCCACAATAACTACCTATCTCTAAACAAGGGCCTACGGAGGAAGCCAGCACAGAATAACGGTAAAGCGCTTCGCCTTCGTGCGCAGCTAAAAACCCTTTAATACTATTGTGAGAAAAAAAATGTTGGAAATAGGCCCGAGCCTCTTCCAAGTATTCCGTTAAACATGAGGTGTCATCTGTGCGCAAAAATCATACTCCGACATTGATTAAAAAAATTCTTCGCAAATGGAACCGCTGGTTTATTAACCGTTTTATTCGCCCTCAATTCGATCAGCTAGGCCATTCCACCGCCATACACCAACCCACCACTTTACAGATCACCGGTAATAATATTGCAGCCGGTAATTTTCTTCATATTATCAGTAACCGCCAACAACCGGTAACTCTCACAAGCTGGAGAAGCAAACAACAGCGCGGAGAAATCGTCATTGGCGACTACTGCCTTATATCACCCGGCGTCAACATCGCAGCGGCTCAGTCTATTAACATTGGAGACAATTGCATGCTTGCATCCGGCGTGTATATTTCTGACAGTGACTGGCACGGAACCTATAATCGCATACGACCTTTTCGTTGCACCCAACCAGTGACGCTCAACAATAATGTTTGGATTGGTTTACGCGCGATCATTGGTAAAGGTGTGACCATAGGCGAGAATAGTATTATTGGTGCTGGCGCAGTTGTCATAAATGATATTCCAGCCAATAGTATTGCGGCCGGCAACCCCGCAAAAATTGTAAAACGCTTAGATCCAAAGAAAAAAATGTTACGCCGGGAATTTCTTTTTTCGCAGGATGACGATTACTGGAATGCACAGGATGAGTTAGAAGATGCCTTCGGTAAGAACAACCATTTTTTTCACTGGATTAAAGTGTTAATCGCACCGTCACGGCACGATTAAACCTTAAGGTACGGCTTTCTCTGCGAGCGTAATGGAAAAGGCGGTAACCAGCTCATTTAACGCTTTAATATAATCATTTACACTCGCGCTAGCACTTGCTCGAACAATTACTTCACGGCCATGTTTTACGACTTCGCCCTTAGCGGTGTCAATTAGTAGCCAGCTCGCCGATATACGCACATCGCCACCACGAACCCCGCTAAACTCACCAAAAACAATTCGAACTTGATACTCAGGCCGAGTACGAGAATCCCACGGAAAAGCGACTACGCCATCATGCTGCCATAAGGCACTAAGGTTGGTGCTCATAGCGCGCCCAATTGACGATTTTAAATCTCCTCCCCAAGCGTGATACCCCGAAACCTTAATTTGCTGTGATGACGTAAGGCTAACAATGGCAGGGTTATCCATAAATTCTGGCAATCTCATGGGGCCAATACCGATACTAATATTTCGCGCCGGCGCCGATTCTGTGAGCGGCAATTCTTCCGCCTTCGCCGCAAACAACGAATAGTAAGAGGTTTGCGGAGTATTTGAAACACAGCCTACCAAGCAGGCAATAAAACCTAACATCAGCCCGCGTTTTATTACTGGCGCTCTCTTCGCCTGCTGCGCCCAACAGTGTGTAACGTTATTCATCTTTATCCTTTCCCAAAAGCAACGAATTGGGATGGCGATTTAATTCATTTAAGAATAGCTCAAGCGAACGCGCTGCATCACTTAATGATTTTGCCATTTCCGTCATTTCATATTTTAATTCTGAATCCGGTGCAACCGCGTGATCCAAACTCGTCATTGCAACGGTCATTTGCTGCAGCGCATTTTCAGCTGACGCAAGCGTAGAATCTAATTTGGCACCGGTATCCCGCTGTTCTAACCGAGTAAGCAGTACGTTAAGGCTTTCTAAACTGCCCGCCAATTCAAACCCAATAGTTTCGAATGGAATGTTATTGATTTTTGCTAATAAATCTGACGCCTGCTGGCCCACTTGGTCAATTTTATCCATAACCGTTGGAATTTCAGAATAGTTTTCGGCGCGAACAAAAGCCACGGGCAGAGGGTTATCCACAAACGTTAGATCAATATATTTCGACCCCGTAATTAAACTGGCCGTTTTCATTTGTGCCCTAAGCCCTTGCTCAACCATACTTTCCATTCGGTTATCCACTTCTTCTCGCGAGGGAGAATCATCCGGCTGCAAACGTTCGGGTTCCATGGCAATAAAAACGTGTAAGCTTTCTTCTACATTCTCGGCACTGGCCAGCTCTACATCAACCACTTCGCCCACTTTGATTCCGCGAAATTCAACCGGCGCACCAACGGTTAAGCCACGCACCGTACCGGTGAATTTTAATCGATAATAATATTTAATATTAAACCGACCTTCTAGTACCGATTCTCTATCGGAATACAAAAAGAAACGATGCCCCGATTCCGCTAACTGTACATTTTCAAAACCTGCGGTATTGTCAAAGGCAACACCACCGTTAATAAGCGAAGCCAGCGATTCCATTCGTGCTCTCATGCCATCGGCATTTATCGATACACCAAACCCACTCACATTCCAAAAACGGCTACGCGTTTGTACCATTTCGTCGTAGGGTGCTCGAATAAAAAAGTTAATATCGACATGATCCATGCTGCCCGCTAATTTATAACCCGTTACCTCGCCCACCCGAATTTGCCGAAAATAGATGGGTGAGCCAATATCAATCGACCCCAACTCTTCCGCCTGCAACAAGTATTGTGTTCCAGGCTCGTCCGACTCAAATACCGGCGGCTCGCTCAAACCTTCAAATTTAGTTTTATGGGCGCTCGCAGCACCGGGGTCCATCACAATGTACACGCCCGAAATTAGCGTACCCAAATTCGAAACACCGGCAGCACTAATTCGAGGGGTTACCATCCAGAATCGCGTATTTTTACTAAGATGCGGCGCTATATCACTATCGAGCTCTGCCGTTACACGCACGTGTTTCAAGTCTCGGCTTAGTTTGACAGTTTGAACAACGCCTACCTTCACCTCGTTGAGTTTAATTTGCGTTTGGCCGGCAATAATATCGGTCGCGTCATCAAATGTAATTTCAATGATGGTGCCTCGCTCCATACGAGCTTGCACCGCTAACCACAAAGCAATAAGGAGCGCCACCGCAGGAACAATCCAGACAGGAGATAGCGCGGTAACTTGTTGAGCAACAGCTTTATTAAGGTTTCGTTTCATTTCAATTGTTTATATCTTTTAGTCAAGTGAATCGCCCTTAGATTGAGCGTCCTCTTCAAGCGCATCCCAGATTAAACGCGGATCAAAGGTTTCTGCAGCAACCATGGTTAAGAGAACAACGGCGCCAAAAGCAATGATAGCGCCTTCCGGTTCAACCGTATAAATAAAACCAAATTGCACCAAGGACACTAACAAGGTAACCACAAACACATCAACCATCGACCAGCGCCCGATTGCCTCGGTTAAGCGAAACAGGACGGCCCGATGCTTTGCGCCTCTACGCATCTTAATTTTAACCGACCAAAGCAGGTAAGTAAGTATGACGAGCTTGGTGATAGGGACCAAAATACTGGCTACAAATACAACCAGTGCAATCCCCCATAAGCCTTCCATTAATAGCTCTACGACACCGGAAAATATAGTGTCGGTATACACCTCCCCCAACGTTGAATACGTCATGATTGGTAGTACATTAGCGGGGATATAAAGAATAATGGCCGCCAACACTAATGCCGTCGTTTTTTGTAAGCTATACGGAATTCGCTTATGAATTTCTGATTGGCAGCGAGGGCATTCATGTTTATTTTCGATAATACTCTCACCCACCATGGCTTTACACACACGACAATCGTATACAAATTCATTGTCGTAAGCGGTAAAATAATTATTGGTATTAAGCCAGCTCCATAGCTGGCGACGATTTAATTTTATATAAGCCAAAATTAAAACGCCCACCAATAAAAAGAACGCGTACGCTCCCGTTTCCAAATGAATTACCGCCATATCAGCCAATTTGACCGAGGCGACAACGGCACTTAGCATAAAGATTTCGAGCATGCTCCAGTTTTGCGCTAATACCAGCCAGCGTAAAACAGACACTTGCCCCGGCAAATGCCGATTGTAGCTATACGAAACCAATAAATATAAAAATGCAAAAATTTCGACTAACGGAAAGATAAAGATGGTGGTAATAACCATGCCACCCAGTATCCACTGTTTTCTCTCGAGCAACGCCCAAAAACCATCTAAAATAGTTGCCGTTTGGCTCTGAGAACCAATCTCTAATGTGATAAACGGTAAGGCATTACTCAAGATGAACAGTACTAACGCAGTAAGCGCTAAGGCCGAGGCAAACTCCAATCGACGAGCGCCCCCAGTATGAAGAATCGCTTCACAATTAAAACATACCATTTCGTTTTCTGAAGAAAACGACACCACTTTTTGAAGCTCGCCACAGTGATGGCATAAAAGCCAATCACGATGCTCTGCATGGGGGGAAATGGTTGATAAGGGAGGGTGATCCATCACGCTAAACCTTGCATTAAAACCCGCTGGCGACTTTTGCCAACTGCCGCTTCAGCAGTAGCTGATTATTCGCTAACGACATACCCACATTTCGAACCCAACGAACGGCGGGAATATCGGCCTCAAATAATCGTTTAAAGCCTTCCATAGAAGCCATTGCCGATAAGTTATGGCTTTTGCGTTGACGCTGAAAACGGCGCAATATTGAACTATCACTCAATGCTACGCCGCGCTCACACGCACGCTCAATTTCGGTTGCGAGTGCCTGTACATCGTACAGGCCTAAGTTTACACCTTGCCCCGCCAAAGGGTGAATAGTATGTGCCGCGTCACCCACCAACGCGATACCCTCACCAATGTAGTCAATAGCGTGACGTTGTCGTAAGGGAATGGCAAAACGCTTAGCCGTTTCGACTACCTCGCCCAAGCGGCTTTCGAATGCCACTGAAAGGCGCGCGCAAAATTCGGCATCGTCTAATGCCATAAGCGCATCCGCTAATTCAGTTTTAACCGACCATACCAACGAACAATATTGTTGCTGGCTTGCGGCTTGCAAAGGAAGAAAAGCGATAGGCCCGTGAGTAGTAAACCGTTGCCAACAGCATTGCTGATGCGGCTTCTCCGTTTTTACCGTGGTCACAATCGCAGTATGGCCGTAGTCCCATTCTCGTGTACTGATACCGGCAAAGGCTCTTAATTTAGAATGAGCGCCATCTGCTGCCACGACCAATGTGCAATCGAGTTTGCCTTTAGTGTGCATGGAGCGATTACTCACCTGTAACTGGTTATGCGGCCCAACGTGCTCGAAGCTTTCCACACGCATGCCATCGAGTACAGTAACCGACGGTAACGCTTGAACGCGCTGCCGTAAGGCTTTTACCACCACACTGTTTTCAACAATATGGCCTAAGTTATTCACATGGATATCGTCGGCATGAAATTGAATATTACCCGTGCCTTCGGCATCCCACACATCCATTGCGTGATACGCACAGGCTCGCATATTAACGATAGGCTGCCATGCATCAACAGACATCAGAAATGCCTCAGACTTTTTCGACAACGCAACCACTCGTGGATCAAACGCTTCACCCTCAAAGGCTCGAGGGGGCTCACCCGCTTCGATAACCGCCAGGGTTAGTGAGGCTGTTGCTGGGCAAGAAGCCAAGCGAGCGGCCAACGACAAGCCGACCATACCGCCGCCCACTATCACCACATCAAATACATGAGTATTCATGGGTTACTCACCTGCCGCATGTGCGCACGCGGCGCCATTCGGCCCATCATTTGGGCGAAAAATGTCTGCCGTGCACAAGTGAAATGTTCAAGACCAAGCAATGCCACATTACGCGATAACTGCACCGCTGGGTTGGTATGGCTGAACACCTGAATAAACGCATGGCCCAGCCCCGCCGTAAGCCTTTGGTCTTGTGCCTGTAACGATAAATAACGGTTCAATACTGACAAATGCCCTAACGCTTCACCTTGGGCACGCGCTTGTGTCAATACGGCAGATAACTGTGCACAATCACGAATAGCCAAATTAAAACCTTGCCCCGCAACGGGGTGCAGAAAATGTGCGGCGTTGCCCATAAGCACGACTGAAGAGCGCACCTGCTCTTTTGCCAGCACCATTTTAAGCGGATAGCAATGACGTTTGCCGACACGGCTACACTGCCCTAAACGATAACCAAACGCCTGCTGAAAATGCGCCATAAACGTCGTATCGTCCCATGCCATGGTCTGCTCGCTGAGGCTATTGGGACGGGTCCATACGAGTGCCGAACGCTGGCTATCCTCACCGGTAATCACGGCGGGTAGCGGCAGCACGGCCATAGGGCCTTCCGCCGTAAAACGTTCAAATGCCTGCCCTTTATGGGGCTGCTCAAACGCCAAGTTCGCGATAATTGCATGCTGCTCGTAATCATGGATATCGGCTTCAATCCCTAGCTGCTTACGCAATGCGGAATCGGCGCCATCCCCAACAATCACCAGCTCAACCCCTAACGCGTTGACGGTGGTATTATTCGGCGCTTGCTCACACTCATCAGGCTCAACGGTATAATGAATGGCGGCACCTGTTGCTAACGGGCGTATCCGTTGTACGTTCGCAGGCGCCACTAGCGCGATATTCGGTGCGGCCAATACAGCTTGGGCTAATTGCTCACCCAACCATCGGTTTTCTACCACATAGCCCAGCGCATCGGCATCAGTTTCATCTTCGCTGAAATCCGTTGCG
Organism: Teredinibacter purpureus; assembly: GCF_014217335.1. Lineage (NCBI taxonomy): Bacteria > Pseudomonadati > Pseudomonadota > Gammaproteobacteria > Cellvibrionales > Cellvibrionaceae > Teredinibacter > Teredinibacter purpureus. Next base: position 503,491 of record NZ_CP060092.1, read on the forward strand.
CCTATATGCCCTTTGTCACTCACATGTACCCGGCGAATCGGTTCCGCCCGCTCAGCAATTGCAGGCCAGAGATTAATTAACTGCAATAATTCTGCGGTAGCCGCCGAAAGTGCTGACGATCGCTCATCAAAACTCGGTTGCGTAAGCCTCTTTGTTTTCGGCGTTATCGGCAGCGCATCGAATAACACTATGCGCGCATCCGGTAATTGATAGGACAACAACAAGGCTTGCGATAACCCCACCATGCCACCCCCGACGATGGCAATATCCGCTACACTATTTTCCGAAAGCTGAAGTGTCATTTAAACCTAATTCCTGCGCATGTTAACCGGCCATCACAGCTTCAATTTCATCCACTGTTTTAGGCGCGCCATCCGTTAGAACACGACAACCTTCTTTGGTAATCACCACATCGTCTTCAATACGAACACCAATACCCCGCCATTTACTCTCGACAGTGTTGTTATCCGTGGCAATATAGATACCCGGCTCTACCGTCATTACCATACCCGGCTCCAATACTCGCCACTCATCACCCACCTTATAATCACCTACATCATGTACATCCATACCCAACCAATGGCCAATGCGATGCATGTAAAACGCTTTATAGGCGTCTTTTTCGATAAGCGTCTCGGGGGTTCCTTTTAACAAACCCAATTCGATTAAACCTTCGACGATAACCCGCACCGAAGCATCGTGCGGCTCATTCCAATGATTACCGGGTACTACTTTTTCAATAGCGGCTTCTTGCGCCTTTAACACGAGGTTATAAATAGCTTTTTGTTCTCGTGAGAATTTTCCGTTTACAGGAAAAGTACGTGTTATATCAGAAGCATAAAATTCATATTCGCAGCCCGCATCGATAAGGACTAAATCGCCATTTTTCAGTTTCTGGTTATTTTCAACGTAGTGAAGAATACACGCGTTGGCGCCCCCGCCAACAATACTGTTGTAAGCCGCATGCCGCCCACCCTCAAGCGCGCAAGCATATTTAATCTCAGCTTCAAGCTCATATTCATAGCGGCCGGGTGCGCAGGTTTCCATCGCTTTTTGATGCGCGCGCGCAGAAATATCTGCCGCTGTTTCCATTAAGCGAATTTCTTCGGCACTTTTATACAGACGCATGTCATGAAGAAAGTGGTCAAGATCAAGAAATTCGCCCGGAGGTATAGCGCCAGCGCGGACTTTGGCTCGAATACGATTGACCCACTCCATAAGATGCCGATCGAAATCGGGGTCTTTACCCATGGCGTAATACACGCGCTCCCGACCTTCAATCAATCCCGGTAAAATCTCATCGATATCATCAATTGGAAACGCATCATCCGCCCCAAAATCTATGCATGCGCCTTCTGGCCCGGCTCTATAACCATCCCAAATTTCTTTTTCCTTATCTTTCTCTCGGCAAAACAGTACGTACTCGCCATGCTCACGCTCTGGCAACAGCACCAATACGGCATCAGGCTCGTCGAAACCTGTCAGATAATAGAAGTCATTATCTTGGCGAAAGGGGTATTCAATATCACGGCTACGGCTTTGTTCGGATGCCGAAGGCAATATTGCAATACTATTCGGCTCCATCATTGCCATTAAGGCCTTACGACGACGGGAAAATTCTTGCTTGCTAATGCTCATAATCGTTGACTTGTTAAGTGAAAGTTAGTGCATGTTATCAGGAGAGTTATCGCTAGGCATGACGGTAGCGGGTGTTTTGGCCGTGAGTTCAGCGTGAACCGTAAGCACGGCGATTTTGACATATTCAACGAGTTCAACCCAGTAAACTTCGTTTTCTTCGGCTTCTAATGCCGCATCGCCATCTACCACAACCTGCGATATATGCGCCATATCACGTAAAGCATCGCCGACATCTTTCGGCAGGTCATCACCTTGGCCAAGCCCTGCTTTGCCAATCGCTTGCCCAAGCCCGTGTAAAAAGCCTTCACACCAGCTGCCTAATTCTTGCGAACGGCGTTCCAAGCTTGCAGTATCTCCAGGCAATAACGGGTTAAATCCATAGCTATCGTCGCTGAGCAACTCTGCGGTACGCTCCAGTATAAGTTTGAATAACGCTTCTTGCTCTTCATTTGGTGTGATGTAGTCCAAATCCAGAAACTCCAAAGCCACCGCCTGCCAATCGGAAGGTGACAGCTGCTCTCCTGTACACAACCGACCACACAAAACGCCCTGTAGCTCCGCTGCAGAATTCACACTACCCATATTCATTAATTGATCATTTACAAAATAAAACTCAAACAAACCACTCATAAAAACCTCTTACGGTTCAAAAAGTATCGATTCTTCGGCCTAACTGCACCAAGGCAGAACAAGAAAGCACTATACTTTTCTAAAATTGCTATTAACATGCACATAGTTGACACTGGATATTGCTGGCCCATTATAGAAACGACAGCACCTTAACGCATATGACTAATCGATTGCTAAACGACGTTGAAGCTAGGCTGGACGAACTCATTAGCCTATGTACTCGACTCGAGAAAGAAAACACCTCGCTGCGAACCAAAGAAACAGATTGGCAGCAGGAGCGCGCGCGCCTAATAGAAAAAAATGAGCTGGCACGTACGCGCATTGAAGCGATGATTGCGCGACTTAAAAACTTAGAGGCGGAATCTTGAGTACTGTAGAAGAACCGGATGCGAGCATGAGCGACCAGACTCCCGTACACGTGAATATCCTAGACAAAGATTACCAGATTGCCTGCCCTCCTAGCGAGCGCGACGCTCTTCATCGCGCTGCTGAAGAGCTAGACGAACGCATGCGCACTGTTCGCAGTAGCGGCAATGTTATCGGATTGGAACGCGTTGCAGTAATGACGGCCCTAAACTTGTGCTACGAACTCCAGCAAGCAATAACGGTACCCACTAGCAATGAAGATGAGACCACTCTAGAACGCATGGCCGCGAAATTAAGCAAAGCGCTGGGCGATTAACCAAGCGTGTGATTAAGTTTTCAATTAGATGAATGTCAAGACTGTTCAGCCAAAATCTCAATGCTATACTGAGTGCTCCTGGGGTGTTTGCCAGTTGGCTAAATCCCTGAGCCGATAAAGTTTTGTTAGGAGGCTACTCGTTTGTGCTGTGTGCATGTCCGCTCGACGGAAAGCCTGACGCATTGCAGTTCCCTCCCCCTTGAATCGTCGGGTTCAAGGTAATGGTTAACAGCGGCATTCCCGGGACTTTACAACCTCAACCCCTCCACACCCAGCTCCCAGCGCTTCTCTCGTACGCAGTCAAAGCACTTTTCCACCATGAATAGGTCTGTCCAACGCCACCAATTGAGGCGTCTACGCAAGACATTAACGCCTTCTGAGCAACGCTCTGCGGCTTATGCCCTGTGTAGAAATATAGCCCGCTTGCCAGACTATCAGCGCGCAACTCGTATCGCCCTTTATTTTGCTAACGATGGCGAGATATCGCCTCACTTTATTGCCGCCATGGCGCTACGACAGCACAAGCACGTTTACTACCCTGTACTCACGCGACAGAAAATGATTTTTCGGCCCTACCGTCAAGGCGCCAAATTAACCCCCAACCGTTTTGGTATTCCTGAGCCGCTACCGCTAAATAAGCCTATAGCGACACGCCAGTTGGATCTGGTGCTGTTACCGTTAGTGGGTTTCGATAATAGGGGGAATCGCATGGGCATGGGCGGCGGCTTCTACGATAGAACCTTTGCCTATAAGCGGCGGCATCCGTTCTTGCCACCCGTATTAATCGGGCTCGCGCATCGGTGTCAAGAGCGCCCACAACTGGAGATAGAGCATTGGGATATACCAATGGATTTTATCGTAACGGACCAATGTATTATTCGGTCTCGTACGCACAATAAAGGTGCAAACAACAGCTCTCAAGCCCAACGGACCGGGTTGAAGCGAGAAACAAAATAAGGTGAGTAAACGAAAAACACCAACCCACTGCTCAATACGGATTAGCGTCTAATACATGTGCAGGGCGCACGTTAAATAAAGTTGGCGAACGTTAGTAATACACACCCCTAACGCACTATTTCACTTCTAATGGTCAGCCTTTATAACCTTACACTACCGCTTTACCACTACCCCTTGGTGTAATTCAGCGGCGGGCGCATCCAATGCGGCACTATCAGTATTATCTGTAGCGCTTAGTCCGGTCGCCAATAATCCAACAACAAAAATTATGGCGGCTAGAGTCAATACATCAGTTTTCACGATTTAATCCTCTACGCTCTTATCTTATTTTTTAATTAGCCTTCGATTAGTGAACTAATTCGATTCCGATAAGCTAGGAGCACGATGTGTACCAATTTAGGTAAAAGCACCTCAAACCCAAGTCTAATGTGCTTCTTAAATTACAGTTTACCGCGAGTTCACTAACCTTCCAGCAACAACTACGCCCAATGCTTAATGGCTCACAGAACAAGTGAACACTCACACCAAAGCGTGACTCAATTCCTCATAACGTGGTGATTATCAAACTTTATTGTTACTAAAGCACGCTATATCACGAAGAATTTTCATGTTATTGGCCTATTGCTGCGGCACTAATATAGGCTTCGCTGTCCTCAAAATCAACAATGTGTAGAATTTTTAGTCATAAAGAATAATGAGAACGCAAAAGGGTTGATGAATATCAATAACGATTCCCAAATAAGAATTATTATTACTTACAGTCAACAACCCGCTCTTGAGTCACATCAGCCTATGTCAATCACGCTAAACGAACTCGCCATTGGCACCAAGGCAACCATCCACTCGCTGTTAGGGCATAACCCATCCCTACATCGCCAATGTGGTGCGCTGGGACTAAAACCTGGCGTTCTTGTTCAGGTGCTACACCGGCATCAAAGAACTGGCCCCATGCAAATTAAATGTCGCGGCACGCTTTTCTCTATTCGCTCGGACGAGGCAGCATTCATTTCCGTATCGATTCAGTCTTAGTTGTCGGCGCCCAAGAACAGAGAACCATTAAGTGAAAGAAATCGCCCTTATCGGCACCCCTAATTGCGGTAAAACCACACTATTTAACCGATTGACGGGTACACGCCAACGCACCGGAAATTGGCCCGGCGTAACCGTTGAACGAAAAGATGGAAAGCTTCTTCTTGGCTCGAATACCGCACTCCTCGTTGACCTGCCCGGCGTTTATACACTGCACGATGAGAGCCACGGACTAGAAGCTAGAGTCGCGCTTGACTATGTTCTCAGCGGCCAACCCGACCTTATATTGCTAGTCATGGACGCCACACGCCTCCCACAACAGTTGGAGCTGCTACCCGAATTACTCGCAACCGGAACCCCTGTGATACTCGTCGTCAATATGCTCGATTCGGCGGCGATCGAAAATATTCATATCGACCTAAACGCACTAGCACACTCTGCGGGCTTATCTGTTGCAGGCGTCATTAGCTCGAGCGGTCGGGGCATTCCGTCGCTAAAAGCGCAAATTACGCAAGCCCTTACAACGCCGTTAGTAGCACCGCGAAACAGCAGCCCTATCGATATTACTGACGCCGCGCAAAAAAGTTATCGCGCATCGAACAACATCAGTCGCACCGAAAAAATTGACCGCTGGCTATTACACCCAAAATTAGCACTGCCTTTTTTTCTACTGATTATGTACTTATTATTTACCATCGCCGTAAACCTCGGTGCGGTGTTTATTGATTTCTTCGATATTGTATTGGGCAGTTTGTTTGTTGACGGTACTCGCTGGCTTCTCGCCAGTGCAGGCTCACCAGAGTGGTTGCAAGCGGTGTTATCTGATGGACTCGGCGGCGGCATCCAGCTGGTAGGCACCTTTATTCCCGTGATCGGCTTTTTATATTTATGTATGTCGGTACTTGAAGATTCTGGCTATCTATCGCGTGCCGCATTTGTTATAGACCGATTAATGGCAAAGATCGGGCTGCCCGGACAGGCTTTTATTCCACTGATTATTGGGTTCGGCTGCAACGTGCCGTCGGTTATGGCCGCTCGCTCACTTGGCCAAGCCAGCGCCCGGCTCACCACTATATTCATTGCGCCTTTTATGAGTTGCGGTGCGCGCCTTTCTGTCTATGTTTTCGTAGGAACTGCATTTTTCCCAAGTCAGGCTCAAAATGCCATTTTCACATTATATTTGTTGGGGATTGCGGTTGCTGTTTTATCCGCATGGCTATTAAGACGTAAACTGTTTTCACATGCTGTAGGTGCGAACATCACTGAAATGCCCGCGTATCATCGCCCGCTTTTACGCAATGTGCTAACACAAACATGGCATCGACTATATTCCTTTAGTTGGCGAGCAGGAAAGCGCATTGTTGCGGTAGTGCTCGTACTATCAGTCTTTTCATCGTTCAGCCCCGATGGAAGTTGGGGCAATCAAGATACTGAAAATTCTGCGCTATCGGTAACCGGCAAATGGTTAACCCCCCTTTTTACGCCCATGGGTATCGGTGAAAACAATTGGCCCGCAACCGTAGGGTTGTTTACAGGCCTTTTTGCCAAAGAGGTTGTCGTCGGTACTCTTGATACACTTTACAGCCCCAAAAATTCGGACGATAGATCTTCAGAGCCTCCCGAGTTATTACAGAATTTTACTCGCGCACTCACCAGTATTATCGATAACGCCAAGGGGCTTACCGCAGCACTAACAGACCCTCTCGGCATTCGCTCCGCCCAAGAAGCAACCACCACTGCACAACCCCACAGTTACGCAGCAATGCAAACACTATTCCCTTCTTCATGGGGCGCCTTTTGTTATCTAGTATTTATTTTATTGTATGCACCGTGCGTGGCAACCATTGGTGTAATGCAGAGGGAAGCAGGGCATGTATGGTTAGGGTTTTCAGTGGTCTGGAGTTTATTATTATCATACTGGCTTGCCAGTGTGTTATGGCATTTAAGCCTGCTTTCTCGCACGCCTGTTTATGCCATCGGTTGGATAATTGCCTCATCAATGGCGCTTTATGGTAGTTATAAGTTTATTATCCACTACATGAAAAAAGAAGTGCAAGAACAGATACCGGTCGTAAATTTACCCAGCTGAAAAAATGTGCCCAACGACTAAACGCACATACGCACAATATCTCACACTAAAAAGGGCGCGAAAAACGCGCCCTTTATTCATTATTCTACACTATTTTTTTGATCGATTATTTTAAAACAATACTCGGCAGCGAATAGTGCCATCGATAGCTTTCAGCTGCGTAAGTGCCGTTTCGTTGTAAGGTGAATTCACATCAACCACTACGTAACCCACACTTTCATTGGTCTGTAAATATTGGCTGGCAATATTAATATTATTGTCCGAAAACACTTGGTTAATAGACGTTAATATACCGGGAACATTTTTGTGTACATGTAATAACCGATGAACATTTTGATGGCTTGGCAACGCAACCTCCGGGAAATTCACCGAAGAAATAGTAGTGCCGTTATCAGAATATTTAATGAGTTTTTCCGCTACCTCGAAACCAATATTTTCCTGTGCTTCCATTGTTGACCCCCCTATATGTGGAGTCAAAATGGCGTTATCAAAGGCTCGCAGCGGGCTAACAAACTCTTCTGCATTACCTTTAGGCTCCACAGGAAATACATCAATTGCCGTACCCGAAAGATGTTTGGTTTCCAACGCCTTTGCGAGCGCGTCAATATCAATGACCGTGCCACGTGAAGCGTTTATCAATATAGCGCCTTTTTGCATGGCAGAAATTTCAGTAGCACCAATGAGATTTTGCGTGGAAACTGTTTCAGGTACATGCAATGAAACAATATCGGATTTGGCGAGCAGCTGAGTTAATGATTTACATTGGGTAGCATTACCCAATGGCAATTTATTAATGACATCAAAGAAAAGTACATTCATACCCAATGATTCTGCAAGTACGCTCACTTGGCTGCCAATGGAGCCATAGCCAATAAGCCCCAGAGTTTTACCGCGAATTTCAAAAGAACCAATAGCCGATTTTTGCCACTCACCACGATGACAACCCGCATTCTTTGCAGGAATATCGCGCAGCAACAAAATTGCTTCGGCAATCACTAATTCTGCCACACTGCGAGTGTTGGAGTAGGGTGCATTGAATACCGCTACACCATGCTCTTGCGCCGCAGCTAAATCTACTTGGTTAGTGCCAATACAAAAACACCCTACCGCCACCAACTTGGGCGCGTTTTCAAATACTTTTCGAGTTAGCTGTGTACGCGAACGTAGCCCCACAAAATGAGCATCCTTCACCCTTTCAATGAGTTCGTCTTCTGCCAAGGCTGTTTTTAAATAATCAACATTGGTGTAACCCGCATGTTTAAGACTCTCGACAGCGGATATACTCACGCCTTCAAACAATACGAATTTAATTTTATCTTTATCTAAAGAATTAAGGGGAGCCGACATGAAATTTCCTAGCTAACTAACTATGAGAGTTTAAACAAACAATTATACGCAAATGCGCTTAACTGGCCGCTTTAAAAGTTTTAACACCGTTTTCTGTACCTAAAAGCAATACATCCGCTGGACGCTGAGCAAACAATCCATTTGCGATAACACCAACAATTTGATTGATAGCATTTTCCATCGCCACAGGATCTGTAATCGCTAGCCCATACACATCAAGAATTTCGCCGCCGTTATCGGTGATACAACCCGCTCTATGAACAGGGTCTCCACCCAATTTAACCAGCTCACGCGCTACATGCGCTCGCGCCATAGGTATCACTTCAACAGGTAAAGGAAAGGTACCGAGTGTCTTCACCCATTTACTGCCATCAGCAATACAAATAAATTCATCTGCACAGGCAGTGACGATTTTTTCACGTGTCAGTGCCGCACCGCCGCCCTTGATCAAATGAAGGGATTCGTTGCTTTCGTCTGCACCATCCACATATACCGCCATGCCGCTCACACTATTAAGATCGTAAACGGGAATACCCAGCTTTTTCAGCCGCTCAGCAGACGCCTCAGAACTGGCCACTGCACCATCAAATAAGCCCTTATGAGCGCCTAGCATATCGATAAAAAAATTAGCCGTTGAGCCTGTTCCAACGCCGACTATTGTATCTTTTTCTAGCGAAGGGAGAATGTAGTCAATGGCGGCTTGTGCAACGGCTTTCTTTAGGTCGTCCTGATTCATAGGGCGTTGAAAAATCCAATAGAGGTGGGTGAGAAGAAGTGACGCAGCATTTTACAAAAAATCACTCTAAACCGCATGTTAATTCGGTGCAGAATAACGAATACCTTCACTCTAGGTCGCCTGCTAGGCCAAAAGTCATGACTTAAGTTGATTCATCCTTTACCATTGCCGGCCCTAACCAGCGATACTATCGCTACAGCTAAGCCTCTCGCTATAAACGGAACGTACAGCATGCCCCAGTCTTACATCAAACGCATTCTCAATGCGCGCATATACGACCTCGCCGTGGAAACACCCCTGGACGAAGCGCCTTTGATTTCGACTCGCATGAAAAACAAAGTGCTATTCAAACGCGAAGACTTGCAACCCGTATTCTCGTTTAAAATTCGCGGTGCCTACAACAAACTGCTTCAACTAACTGACGAACAACGCGCCAAAGGCGTCGTGGCAGCATCTGCAGGTAACCATGCACAGGGCCTGGCCTTAGCCTCTCAACATTTGGGTGTGAGCGCTACTATTGTCATGCCACAAACCACACCTGCCATTAAAATTGACGCCGCTAAACGTCGTGGCTCTAAAGTCGTTCTGATGGGCGACACGTTCGACGAAGCCTCTGCACATGCACAGAAATTAGTTGTAGAAAAAGGCATGACTTACGTTCCCCCCTACGACGATGCCGATGTCATTGCCGGGCAAGGGACTGTGGCAATGGAGCTGTTGCGCCAATATTCCGGCCCCATAGATGCCGTTTTTATTCCTGTTGGCGGTGGTGGTCTTTGTGCAGGCATGTCCGCTTACATTAAATATGTACGCCCAGAAACAAAAGTTTTTGCCGTAGAGCCCGTCGATGCCGCATGCCTTAAAGCGGCTCTCGACGCAAATCGACGCGTTACCTTGCCTCATGTAGGTATATTTGCCGACGGCGTAGCCGTTGCTCAAATAGGCAAAGAACCTTACCGCGTAATTAAAGCGAGTATCGATGGCGTGATCACCGCCACCGCCGACGAGATGTGTGCAGCCATTAAAGACGTTTTTGAAGATACGCGCTCTATAACCGAACCTGCTGGCGCACTGTCTCTCGCAGGGCTGAAAAAATACGTTGCTGAAACCGGCTGCGAAGGAAAGACGTTCGTCGCTATTTCTAGTGGTGCCAATACCAATTTTGATCGTCTACGGTTTATTTCGGAAAGTACCGAAATCGGCGAAAAGCGCGAAGCCATATTCGCGGTAACTATTCCCGAAAAGCCCGGCAGCTACGCGAAATTCTGCAAGCTTTTAGGTAAGCGTTCTATTACGGAATTTAATTATCGCTACGCCGATAATCGCGATGCCCATATATTCGTTGGTTTACAAGTATCGCCAAGCAATAATGATCGGGAAGTTATTGCCAACACGCTAGCATCAAAAGGCTATAAAGTTTGCGATATGACCGAAAACGAAACGGCTAAACTCCATATTCGCCATATGGTTGGCGGACATGCGCCTCAAGCCGGTGATGAAAAAATTTATCGTTTTGAATTTCCTGAACGTCCAGGTGCTCTACTTAAGTTTCTAACGAAACTTGCTGGCCGCTGGAATATTTCAATGTTTCACTACCGTAATCACGGTGCAGCCTTTGGCCGCGTATTAGTCGGCTTTCAAGTGCCCAAAAAAGAACACAAACAGCTCGAAACACTGCTTAAGGATTTGGGCTATCCGTACTCCGACGAAACTAATAACGAAGCGTACCAATATTTTTTAGGGTAGCGTCCAGCCATAATTGCACCTATAGAAAAGGCGACCGAGAAAGTCGCCTTTTCTATAGGTGCAATTTATTGATATAGCCCTGATTAATGCAGGTAACAACGAAAACCATAAAGCATTCGGTGTACAATCTAGCAACTTTTCGTTAGTCGCATACACCTTCTACCCATTCAAATCGATAATCACAACTTTCAATATTGCACCGTTCAAATACAGTATACCCTTCTACGCATTCAGTTGTCGGCCAGTAAAACACAAAGAATTCGGACTCATAAAAGCCATTGCCAAGCGGCTTTTTAGCGGGAGGATCTGTTTGCTCAACAACACCAAACTGGTCCGTCAGTAACGTATGACCTTTGTACTCTCGAAACGCCTTTGCAATATTTTGCTGTGAGGTTCCCTCGGGAGAATTCGGCAGGGTAATAGACGGTTGCTCTGCACACCCCGCAAGCATCAACATAGCCACTAGACACCCAGCCATACACGCTTGCCTTCGCGCTCGAAACCCTCTATTCAAGAAAGGCAAGCAATGCCGAATAGATGCACGTACGCAATACATCGCTTTCGTTAACCAAATGATGTCGCGCTCCTGCAATAGAGGTAACTTTGCAGTTGGCAAATACACTTTGAATAACCGGTACATTAAATCGCCAATCAACCGTTTCATCTTCTTCTCCCTGAATTATTAGCGTTGGCACAGTCAATGGCCTATCGATATCGGCCAGAATATTGCGGCGTTTTACTCCAAACCATTCTACCCATTCAAGCATTGCTCGCAGCCATGAATGACGAATAATGCGTGTCTGCAAACGATCCTTTTGCGCCAGAAAACGACAAAAAGCCTCATCGTTACTGTTCATGCTGAAATGACGCTTAATAGGCACTCGCAATAACTGCACTAAGGGAAAGCTTAGCTTAATAAAACCAAAACGTCGGGGCTTTATAAGCGGTGCTAACAACACGACCTTCTCGATTGGGCAGGCATAAGCCTGATCAAGTAAATAGCGTAAAATCGCTGCCGCACCCGTACTTTGACCTATCAATGAAATACAGCCAAACCTCTTTTTATGCTGCTGTACTAACACCACGCAATCGCTCACCACATTCGCATATTCAACAAAACTATTAATGGCCGCAGGCTCGCCCTCACTTAAACCGTGCCCCGGTAAATCCGCCATCAATACCGTAAAGTTCGACTCAAGCAGCCTACTAACCAGCTGAAGGTAAAGACCCGAATGGTCGAATAAACCGTGGCTAAGAATGACAGTGCGCTGCGGCAAAGGTGCAAGCGAATTCTTTTGCTGCCAACAATGAACAACACATTCAAACCCACCCAAGCGAACGGTACCAGCGAAATGCTCACAACCTTTCTTTTTCGATAAGGAATCAAAACCATACAGGCAGAAGAAATTGTGTAGCTCCGCGGAGCAAGCCTCTAGCGAGAAAGGTGCAACGAATTGCAAAGGTTTTAGTTGTTGACGAAGAAGGCGTCGTTCCGATTCATCCATTGCACAATATTAATCCTAATTCATACCAAAAAGCCAAAAAAAAGCCCACCGTCTGTTCGAAGGTGGGCTTTTCAGATAGAGCGTAAGCGTTTCCGCCTATACGCTTTACTCGGCTCCGCGTGTCTCTAACATTGCAACAGCGGGAAGCTCTTTGCCTTCAACATACTCAAGAAAAGCACCGCCGCCCGTTGAAATATAAGAAATTTTATCGGCCAATCCAAATTTGTCGATAGCCGCAAGTGTATCGCCGCCACCCGCTAGAGAGAATGCTTCACTCTCTGCAATTGCACGCGCAATAGTCTCGGTACCATTAGCAAAAGCATCGTATTCAAATACACCACAAGGGCCATTCCACATGATGGTTTTAGCGTCTTTCAATATTTGAGCAACGCGCGCGGCCGTTTCTGGGCCGTAATCAATAATTTCTTCGTCTGCCTGTACATTTTCTGCAGGCTTTGCCTCTACAACAGAGTTATGAGACCAGTCGCTAAAACCTTCCTTTGTGGTACGCACGTCGGTTGCATAAATCACTTCGGATTCTTTACATAAACGCTGAGCTTCTGGGATTAAATCTTTTTCATACAAAGAGTTACCTACTTCATTACCTGCCGCAGCCACGAAGGTATTCGAAATACCGCCGCCCACAACCAAAATGTCACATATTTTAGATAATGCATCTAAAACGGTTAACTTGGTCGATACTTTTGAACCGCCAACCATCGCCACCATTGGGCGCGCGGGGTTAGCTAGTGCTTTTGACAATGCATCGAGTTCGCCCGAGAGCAAAGGTCCAGCACATGCTACGGCCGCATACTTTGCAACTCCGTGTGTAGACGCCTGTGCGCGGTGAGCCGTACCAAAGGCATCCATCACAAACACATCACATAACGCTGCGTAAGCTTTTGACAAGGCCTCTTCGTCTTTCTTTTCGCCTTTATTGAAGCGAACGTTCTCTAGCAACACAACGTCACCGTCGTTTAGATCAATACCGGCTTGCCAATCTTTAATAACTGCAACGTCTTGGCCCAATAGCTCGCTCAAACGCGTGGCTACAGGCTTAAGTGAAAACTGCTCTTCGTACTCACCTTCGGTTGGGCGACCCAAGTGGGACATCAGCATAACTTTAGCACCAGACTTGAGTGCGGCTTTGATGGTAGGTAAGGAGGCACGAATGCGAACGTCCGACGTGATTTCGCCGTCTTGAATCGGTACGTTAAGGTCCTGACGGATTAAGACCCGCTTACCGTTAAGATCCAAATCTTTCATAAGTTTTACTGACATGCTTTTCTCCAGTAGAGGTAGTAGAAAGTCTTTGCAATAACGCAGAAGCGTTATTCAATAGGTTGATAAATAGATAGTAGGAAGGGGCTGTTAGGGTGCAATAAAGCAACCGAAATAACCCGAACGGCTGCACAGCAACCGCTCGATTATAATAGATATTGCCGCACCAATTATGACGGTACGACAATTCACATTACTGTGTGATTAATCTTCTATGAGATCTTTTGCAGTATTGACAACATTGTCTACGGTGAAACCAAAATGCTCGTACAAAACGCCGCCAGGTGCAGATTCACCAAAGGTGGTCATACCCACAACACGGCCATCAAGGCCTACGTATTTGTACCAGTAATCCGCGGCTGCAGCTTCAATTGCAACACGAGCACTCACCTCTAAAGGCAGTACCGACTGTTTGTATTCGGCGTCCTGCTGGTCAAACGTAGAGGTTGAAGGCATAGAGACAACACGCGCTTTCTTACCTTCTGCCGTCAATGCTTCAGCAGCTTTAACCGCCAATTCAACTTCAGAGCCTGTGGCGATAAAGATAATGTCGGGGGTGCCGTCGGTATCAACCAATACATAACCACCTTTAGCCACATTCTCCACCTGCGCACTTGTACGCGGCATAGAGGCCAAACCTTGACGACTAAACACTAATGAAGAAGGGCCATCTTTGCGCTCAACGGCTGACTTCCAGGCAACGGCTGATTCAGTTGCATCACAAGGGCGCCACGTGTCCATATTAGGCGTTAAACGCAACGTACCCAATACTTCAATAGGCTGGTGCGTTGGGCCGTCTTCGCCCTGACCGATAGAGTCGTGCGTATAAACAAATACATTGCGCAAGCCCATAAGTGCCGACATACGTACAGCGTTAGCCGCGTACTGCTGGAACATCAAGAAAGTTGCACCATAGTTAATGAATCCGCCGTGTGCCGACAAGCCGTTCATAATAGAGCTCATGCCAAATTCACGCACACCGTAGTAAATATAGTTACCACTGGCGTCTTCTGCGGTTAAACCTTTCGAGCCTGACCATAACGTCAAATTGGAACCGGCCAGGTCGGCAGAACCACCAAGCAATTCCGGCAATAATGCGCCAAAGGCTTCGATAGTATTTTGCGAGGCTTTACGACTCGCTATATTTTCACCGCCCGCTTGAACGCTTGCAATAAAGGCATTCGCTTTTGCTTCAAAATCTGCAGGCAAATCACCTTTGATAACACGACGCTCGTATTCTGCTGCTAACGCAGGGTGAGCCGCTTGATAGGCGCTAAATTTATCCGCCCATGCATTCTCGGCAGCTTTACCTTTTACCTTTGCATCCCAACCCGCGTAGACATCAGCGGGAATTTCGAATGGCGCGTGTGGCCAGTTCAAAAATTCACGTGCTGCGGCAATTTCGCCATCGC
Source organism: Teredinibacter purpureus (assembly GCF_014217335.1). NCBI lineage: Bacteria > Pseudomonadati > Pseudomonadota > Gammaproteobacteria > Cellvibrionales > Cellvibrionaceae > Teredinibacter > Teredinibacter purpureus. The sequence goes on from NZ_CP060092.1 coordinate 518,543, forward strand.
CCAACGGTGCACCGTGACAGTTGTGCGTGCCTTGCTTGTTTGGCGAACCAAAACCAATGGTTGTTTTACAACAAATTAAAGTCGGCTTATTAGGCTCTGCTTTTGCGGCTTCAATAGCGGCTTTGATCGCGTCGGCATTGTGCCCATCAACTGCTGGAATAACGTGCCAGCCATAAGATTCAAAACGCTTAGGCGTGTCATCGGTAAACCAACCCTCAACTTCACCATCAATTGAGATACCGTTGTCATCCCAGAAGGCCACTAACTTGCCCAAGCCCAACGTACCGGCCAATGAGCACGTCTCATGGGAGACGCCTTCCATCAAACAACCATCGCCTAAGAAGCAGTATGTGTAGTGATCCACAATGGCGTGATCGTCGCGGTTAAACTGCGCTGCCAAGGTTTTTTCGGCAATAGCCATACCAACAGCATTTGAAATGCCCTGCCCAAGCGGGCCCGTTGTCGTTTCAACACCCGGCGTGTAGCCATATTCAGGGTGACCCGGTGTTTTCGAATGCAGCTGACGGAAATTGGCCAACTCTTCGATAGGGAGTTCGTAACCACTAAGGTGCAGCAACGAGTAGATCAGCATTGAGCCATGACCGTTAGACAGTACAAAGCGATCACGATCGCTCCACTGTGGATTCTGCGGGTTGTGCTGCAGAAAGTCATTCCACAAGACTTCGGCAATGTCGGCCATACCCATTGGGGCGCCGGGGTGTCCACTGTTAGCTTTTTGTACGCCGTCCATACTCAAGGCACGAATTGCATTAGCAAGATTTTTGCGTGAAGACATGTGTTAATGACTCCTGAAGTAGATAAATAGAAAGGCTCCCGGCCCCGCTTTTTTAAAAAGCGACTACACCTGAGATTTGTTACTTCTCAGCCGGGGAAGGTCGAAAAATTGGAGCGCGTATTCTCCCTTACTTGGCATCTCAGGTAAACCGGATTCTTATAGTCAAACTGACATTTAGATGAAAAAAGGGGTGTTTTTGCCTTTTTGGCGCCATTTTGGGGCAAGATTATAAGAAACGACCCACCTATATCAAAATATTTTGATATAGGTTTTTGGTGCTGCTAGACTGCCCCCATGAACACGCAAACACAATCTCTTCAAAACACGACTAGCGCCCTTAATGCCTTGTCGATCTCACCGCTGCTTAAGGCCGCGGCTGACCCGTTGCGATTGGATATTCTGCGCGCACTTGCTACCGACTCCTATGGCGTGACCGAGTTATGCCATCTATTTCAGATCAAGCAATCCAGTATGAGCCACCACTTAAAAGTGTTGGCAACGGCAGGTTTGGTCGCGACCCGACGCGAAGGCAATTCCATCTTTTATTTGCGGAACCATGCCGACCAACAAGATCAGCTTGCACCACTACAAACGACACTGCACGAGACTATCGATAAAATCCCATTGCAGGCAGATTTAAATGTCCGCATTACCGATGTTCACCAACAACGTGCGCACGCGTCGCAACACTTTTTCGCTGAGCATATCGGTGAATTTAAGGAAAAGCAGGATTTAATTGCCGCTTATGACGTGTATGCCGATCAAGTAGTTGAGCTGCTTCGCTCAAGCCCCATTCCAGCGTACGAGAACGCACTTGAAATTGGGCCTGGCGAAGGTATTTTTTTACGGGAACTCGCTACACGCTTTCAGCAGGTTGCCGCACTGGACAATTCTGAGGCTATGCTGAGGGCAGCCCAGCAGTTTGCCGACAGCAAGAACTTACAAAACATTCACTTTCACCATAACGACTCACGTTTCTGTACAAGCACGGGGCCTATTTTCGATTGCGCCGTGATTAATATGGTACTGCATCACACGCCGTCACCGGCCCAGATGTTTGCCGACGTGAGCACCGCACTCAAACCTAACGCGGTATTACTGGTATGCGATCTTTGTCATCACGACCAAGATTGGGCTCGCGACGCCTGCGGCGATATCTGGCTGGGTTTCGACCCGCAAGATCTCGGCCGCTGGGCAACCGACAGTGGTTTTCTCGAAGGCCAAAGCGTTTATTTTGCGTTACGCAATGGCTTTCAAATTCAAATAAGACAATTCATTAAGGAGCAACATTAATGGCTCAGTATTCTCTGTTTACGTCAGAATCTGTTTCTGAAGGGCACCCAGATAAAATGGCAGATCAGATTTCTGATGCCGTTCTGGATGCAATATTAAAAGACGACAAACACGCACGTGTTGCCGTCGAAACCATGGTAAAAACCGGCATGGCTATTGTCGCCGGTGAAGTGCGCACCTCGACCTACGTCGACCTCGAAGACCTTATTCGTAATGTGATTAACGGTATTGGTTACAACTCTAGTGACGTAGGCTTCGATGGCGATTCTTGCGCTGTTATTAACGCCATTGGTAAGCAGTCTTCTGATATTGCTATGGGCGTAGATGAAGCCATAGATAAAGACATGGGTGCTGGCGACCAAGGTTTGATGTTTGGTTATGCCACGAACGAAACCAGCGTGTTAATGCCTGCTCCCATTTACTACTCGCACCGCCTCGTTGAAAAACAAGCTGAACTGCGCAAAAACGGCACGCACGCGTGGTCTCGTCCCGATGCAAAAAGCCAAGTTACATTGCGCTACAAAGATGGCGTACCTGTAGCTGTCGATGCCGTCGTTTTATCGACCCAACATAACCCAGACGTCACGCAAGCCCAAATTCGTGAGGCCGTTATGGAAGAAATTATCAAGCCGGTGTTACCCGCGGAATGGCTACACGCCGACACTCAATATCATATCAACCCAACAGGGCAATTTATTATTGGTGGCCCTGTGGGTGATTGCGGCCTTACTGGTCGTAAAATTATTGTGGACACCTACGGTGGCATGGCACGCCACGGTGGCGGTGCTTTCTCGGGCAAAGACCCCTCTAAAGTTGACCGCTCAGCCGCATACGCTGGTCGTTACGTAGCGAAAAACATTGTTGCCGCAGGCTTAGCCGATCGTTGTGAAATTCAAGTGAGTTATGCCATTGGCGTAGCTGAGCCTACCTCGATTTCGATCGATACATTTGGTACTGGCAAAATTTCAGACAGCGCGATCGAAACACTGGTTAAAGAGCACTTCGATTTACGCCCACGCGGCCTAATTGAAATGCTAGATCTATTGCGTCCCATTTATCAGCAAACTGCCGCTTACGGTCACTTTGGTCGTGAACTGCCTGATTTTACATGGGAAAAAACCGATAAAGCTGAAGCGTTAAAGTCGGCACTGTAAATCACGCAGCCGAACGTCCTCGTAACCGACGGCGTTCGGCTGACGTTTGAGTGGCGCCAGCGAGATACACCACCAAATTAATTACACCTATTGAAGAACGCCGACACCCTCGGCAATACCGGAGAACATCATGAGCACAACAGAATTTACCGACTATAAAGTCGCCGACATCTCCCTCGCCGAATGGGGCCGCAAGGAAATCGATATTGCCGAAGGCGAAATGCCCGCACTTATGGCTTTGCGCGAGCGATACCGTAACGAACAGCCATTGGCAAATGCCAAGATTATGGGCTGTATTCACATGACTATTCAAACCGCTGTTCTCATCGAAACCCTTATTGAATTGGGTGCAGAGGTTCGTTGGAGTTCTTGTAATATCTTCTCTACACAAGACCATGCCGCCGCTGCAATCGCCGCTGTGGGTATTCCCGTGTTCGCATGGAAAGGCGAAACCGAAGAAGAATTCTGGTGGTGTATTGAACAAACTATATTGCAAGGTGATGCACCGTGGAACGCAAACATCATTCTGGATGATGGGGGCGATTTAACCCAAATAGTGCACGAAAAATATCCGGCCATGTTAGACACCATTCACGGTATCTCTGAAGAAACCACAACAGGCGTACATCGCTTGTTAGAGATGCTTGAAGAAGGCTCTCTTAAAGTACCCGCCATTAACGTTAATGACGCGGTCACCAAATCTAAGAACGACAACAAATACGGTTGTCGTCACAGCTTGAACGATGCCATTAAGCGCGGCACCGATCACTTGTTATCCGGCAAGAAAGCACTCGTTGTAGGCTATGGTGATGTGGGCAAAGGTTCCGCAGCCTCTTTACGTCAAGAAGGTATGATTGTAAAAGTCTCTGAAATCGACCCTATTTGTGCCATGCAAGCCTGTATGGATGGGTTTGAAGTGGTATCTCCATACAACGACGGCATTAACACCGGCAAAGCTGAAGACATTAACATCGAAGTGCTTGGCAAAACCGATTTAATCGTAACCACTACCGGCAATACCAACGTATGTGATGCCGCTATGCTGCAAACTATTAAAAACGGTGCTGTTGTCTGCAACATTGGTCACTTCGACAATGAAATCGATACCGCTTACATGCGCGCCAACTGGGAATGGGACGAGGTTAAACCGCAGGTACACAAAATTTACCGCGATAAAGCCACTAACAACCATCTTATTCTGTTATCTGAAGGCCGCCTCGTAAACTTGGGTAACGCCACGGGCCACCCATCGCGTATTATGGACGGTTCATTTGCCAACCAAGTGTTAGCTCAAATTTATTTGTACGAAAAGAAATTTGCCGACCTACCTTCTAACGATAAGGCAGAGCAACTGTACGTTAAAGTATTGCCGAAAAAGTTAGATGAAGAAGTTGCAAAAGCCATGGTTGAAGGTTTTGGCGGTGTTGTTACTCGCCTTACCGATACACAGGCCAAATACATCAACGTTGATGCAGACGGCCCGTACAAGCCCGAATCTTACAAGTACTAAGCTAGTCACGTCTTGTAGTATCTAGCCTCGCCCCTTGCTCATCCGTGACAAGGGGCCTTTAGAACAAGCGGCCTAGTAAATGTGGAAACCGTTATGAACGACGAAAACGATTTACGTCTTAGCTTTGAGTTTTTTCCCCCAAAAACTGATGTTGGTGTGGAAAAACTGAAAACCGTACGCACAGAATTAAATAAGCTAAACCCAGACTTTTTTTCTGTTACCTACGGCGCTGGTGGCTCCACCCGTGATAACACCAAAGATGTCATCACCGCCATGCGCGATGAAGGTATAGCCGTTGCCCCCCATTTATCGTTTGGCGGCGACAACGAAGACATCATGTGCAACATGATCAACGACTATAAAAACCTTGGTGTTGATCGAATTGTCGCACTACGTGGCGATATGCCATCCGGTATGGGCGCCGCCATGCAGTTGGTTTACGCCAACGAACTGGTTGCCTTTATTCGCAAGCACTTCGGTGATCACTTTCAGCTCGAAGTCGCGGCTTACCCCGAAATTCATCCAGAAGCCAAAAGCTATTTGGAAGATGTACGCTATTTAAAAGGTAAATTCGATGCAGGCGCAAACAGCGCTATCACGCAGTACTTTTTTAATCCCGACGCGTACCTGTATTTTATTGAAGCGTGCAAAAAAGAAGGTATTGTCGCGCCGATTTACCCCGGTATTATGCCCATTACGAACTTCCGTAACCTATCGCGCTTTAGCGATGCCTGTGGTGCAGAAATTCCACGCTGGATACGTAAACGCTTGGAAGACTTTCAAGATGACCAAGAAAGTATTACCGCATTTGGTATCGACCTCATCACAGAGTTATGTGAAACACTGATTGAAAATGGCGCGCCCGGTTTACATTTTTACACCATGAACCAAATCGAACCTACGCGTACTATTGTTAATAATTTGGGTTTAGCCGACTAAATTAATGCGCATCCCTCGTATCTATACTGCACAGGGTATTACCCCTTTTTCTAGCGTTACGCTCGAAGAAGGGGCCTCTCACCACCTAATAAAAGTGTTGCGTATGCAGCCTGGCCGTGAGCTGCTCTTATTTAACAATAGTGGTAGCGAGTTTCCAGCAACCATCGAGCACGCCACCAAAAAAGTAGCCACTCTCGCGATAGGTGAAGAAAGAGCCATCGACCGTGAATCGCCCTTAATAACCGAACTCGCCATTAGCATTTCTCGCGGGGATCGCTTCGATTGGGTGTTGCAAAAGGCAACAGAACTGGGTGTCACACGCATAATCCCGTTGTTTAGTGAACGTACGGAAGTAAAACTAAACGCTGAACGTTTAGAAAAACGCCGACAACAATGGCAAAAAATAATCATAGGTGCCTGCGAGCAATGCCAACGCAACCGGTTACCCGAGTTCGGGCCGGCCACCTCACTCGACGCTTATGTAAAAAGCTGTGATAGCCAGTACCGCTTTGTACTGCACCATCGCGCTAGCACCACACTCAGCTCTCTCGCAGCCCCTGCGTCCATAAGCCTATTAATTGGGCCAGAGGGCGGGCTAAGCGACGCTGAAATACAGCACGCCGAAACACAGGGCTTTACGCCCTTAACATTAGGGCCAAGAGTTTTTCGCACCGAAACGGCCCCCATTGCAGCGCTCTCTATTTTTCAATCGCTATGGGGCGACCTTTAAACCGCGTCACCAAAATACATCAAAGAAATACAAATTTCTCACACCTCTTGCCCCTAAACATTGTCATAATGCCGCACTTGGAATGATCTGTTTTTCAAGGAGACTCAAAATGAAATTACCCCTCATAATTCGTACCTGTGCTATTGCCGGGTTAGCCTTACTTACCGCATGCGGTGGTGGTGGCAGCGGCGGAAGTAGCAACGGCGGAATAAGCTCCCGCATAGGGCTTGTTGACGATAACAACACTGACAACTCCAACACCGATGCTCCCTCAGACACCCTCGATGATGTCGCTGCCTGGCGTTCAGATGCACCTTACGCGAACGTCTTATACCGCTGTGCACTGGCCCAAGTAGAAAACACTAACGCCGCATGTGATCTAGACACTCTCCCCCTTCTCGGTATGGAAGTTGACTCACCCACCGTCGACGACATAATGGGTCGCGTGCTGGTCTCTCACGACTGGATGGCAGAACGCTTTGAACAAGCACTCAACGCCTACCCCGACGAAATGCTCACGTTGTTCCGCGGGTTAACGGCTATTGTTATTGATGATGATATACGCCCTGCATTTTATTCCAGCAATACAGGCGCTATTTACCTAGATCCCTTTTACCTGTGGACCACCAACGCCGAAAAAACCACCATTAATACAAAAGAAGATTACCGAGCAGGTTTCTCAGACCCTTTGTCCTTTCGAGCATGGTCACGCTACACACGGTTCGGAACTTATGCCTTTACCTACGGCAGCCTCGATGATCAAGAGTCTCGCAGTATCAGCAGCGTCATCCTCATCAGTGCCCGTTTGTTGCTGCACGAACTTGCCCACGTGAACGATTTTTTACCCTACGACAGCTACGGCTCTATCAACCTCAACAATACCGTCGATGAAGCAATCGCAAACCTTGCTAACGGTCGCTTGTCTGATCGCCTATCCAACACAGACCCCTTAACCTCTGACATCCTTCACGGCCTCGGCCGTGTCATGTACCGTGGCACCACGCCCTCATCAACGCAACGGCAATACAGTGCCGAATTTGTGGGCGAGGAATACGAAAACGATGCCGCCGCCGACGCCTACGCGTATAGCTCACAATTCGAAGATGTCGCAATGCTGTTTGAAGTCGCCATGATGAAATACTTTTGGGACATTGATTATCAAGTCGCGTTTGTCACCCCTGTCGAAACAGAAACCTATTGCGATGAATACCTGATTGGCTGGTCTGCTTTAAACTGGATAGGCAACACCGATGTTAAAAGCCGAGCAATGCTTGTCACCAACGAATTATTGCCCACTATCGATATGACCCTGTTTTATCAAGAGCTTGAAGCGCCTATCGTAACCAACGAAGGTAACTGGTGCTTCAATTCAACAGCGTCATCAGGCTTAGCAAAACTCAATGATGTGATTAGAACCCCCATCAATCCCGCTGACTTTGAACGCTACGAGCACCGCCACTAACAAAAAAAGGTGGCCTAACAATGGCCACCTTTTTTTGCAGTATTTACACCTGCACGCACACCGTTTTATTAGGGTGCAAAAACAGTCAGACCGTAATCTGTTTTAAACATGTCCACAATCTCCAGCACCTTCTCGTGCAGAGGCGGTTCTACCGCCGCCAACGGGTAGTCAAAGCCCATGTCCTCCCACTTTGTTATACCCATGCGGTGATAAGGTAAAATTTCAATTTTTTTTACATTGAGCATGGGCTGAAGAAATACGGCCAATGCGCGCAAATCTTTTTCGTCGTCGGTGTAACCCGGCACCAACACATGTCGTACCCAAATAGGGAAGTTGCAATCCGCCAAATAGCGTGCGAAATTTCGAGGCCTATCATTACTCACGCCTGTGAGTGCCTCATGCTTACGTCGATTCAACTGTTTCAAATCTAATAAAACCAAATCAGTATAAGACAACAGTTCATCAAGCTTAGGCCCGTATAAATGGTCCGAGACATAACCATTCGTGTCCAAGCACGTATGGAAACCCAGCTTTTTTAATTGCTTGAACAATAGTGTCACGAACTCTGGCTGCAATAAGGCCTCCCCGCCCGAAACGGTAACACCACCATTAGACGCCTGCATAAATAAACGATAAGGCAAAATACGCTCTATTACTTCGGCCACGCTATACAATTCGCCTGCGTGCAAATCCCAGCTATCGCGGTTGTGGCAATATTTACAACGGAACTGGCAGCCTTGCATAAACACTACCACGCGAATCCCCGGGCCATCGAGCGCACTGCTATTTTCGAACGAATGGATACGGCCCAGCATATGCTCCTGATCAACGTCGATAATATCGATATCTTGAAATCTATTCATACTTACAATCAATCACTAACAACCGGAAGGAAAGAACCGCATTAAAGCGGCATTATTCAAGAGCGTAAGAAGGCTCTCAAGTCTATTGTAGTGGTTATTCGGTGACGATAGATGCGCTAGATCAAGCGATACAATTGGCGCGATAGCGCATTTATGGGGGGCTTAACCTACCCATAAATCTGCTGAGGATTAATACTAGCCATGTAATGGGATCGGTTGTAAATCTGGTGGAACATAAGCTACACGAGCATGCTCTTGCTTAATTAGCTCATAACTATAGTGTGTGTACATGACGCTTTTATCGAGCACGACGGTATTTTGGGCTATAAAATCATCTGCCGATACTGACCTGTCGGTAAGGTACATAAAATGTCGCACAGCTTGCACCCACGCGAAGGTGAGTGTGTCATGGTATTGCTGTCGGTCGATGCCATTGTGATCCAGCAACCGCAATAAGCCCGAACGAATTTTTCGATAGGCCGTGTGTACGTCATTTAATGTTAATTCAATATACGCTAAGCGCACGTGCTCTCGGTGATGAAACGCTTTAATATCAAGAGTAGCGTTTTCAAAAGCATCGAGAAAGCACTTATCTAAATCTGAGATGTGTAATGACATGGGAGCTCCTCCACAATTAAGCGTAACCGCTAGCCGTGTAAAAAACGTCGAAGTACATCAAACCGACACCGATTTAATTCGGTTGGTCTGCCGAAAAAAGGTCGTTAAGATTAAGAGCGATTCACCACGGGAATTCAAAAAAATACGGTAGAAGAGATCTAAATCTGGCCGGAACACGGCCAGATTACGAGGAGGTTAAGGCACGCAATTTGGGTTCATAGCACTAATATCAATAATGCCGTATGGGCCTTGCACATAACAGGGAACCGGTTCAGGGTTTGGATCTGGCGTAGGTACGGGTGTGGGAGTAGGCGTTGCCGTTCCACAAGAAGGAACTGTAATAGGGCCGTAAGGCCCCTGAACAACACAGTCGGCGATGGCTGCACTGGCAATAAATGTCGCACAAAAAACTACTGCAAATTTATATTTATTCAACATATCTAAACTCCTGGTTTAATAGTTTTTAAACAGTGGAGAAAACCTAGAGGCTCTCACTCGTTATTCTTACCTCAAGACAGGCAACCAGTGCCTCCTCCTGTCTCATGTAAAACTATCCAGTAGTCTTTTTTGAGTCAACCAAAACGCGTCCCACTCTCAACAATCGTCTAGCGCTTCACATAATAACTCATACATTAAAATCAATTGTTCATACCAATAGGTGTGACTGACGCGTTACATTATATTTAGGCATAAAAATTCCACAACGCTGAATAACGCATTTGACACGTAGATAATAGGTATTCACTACAACATTTGTGTCAACCACACCCGCCTCTGCTATTTTTGCCCTACGCACGCAAATCACCAAAACAAAAAAAAGGAACTCTAGCGAGTTCCTATCGAGGCGAGATTATTGCAATCTCATTATTAAATTGTATGGCGTAAAAAACGGCCGCCGGAGCGGCCAACAGGTCATGAAACTCTTTTACATACAGCCATGGAACGTGCGGCTGATAACATCTTGCTGCTGCTCTTTGGTAAGCTTTGTAAAGTTCACCGCATAGCCCGAAACCCTTACCGTAAGCTGAGGATAATCGGCGGGATTTTCCATCGCATCCATCAATAGCTCTCTATTCAATACGTTTACATTAATATGATGGCCTGTCGCGCCAAAATACCCGTCTAACAAACCAACCATATTACGCGTTTTGTCGACGGCTTCATTACCCAGCGCATTCGGCACCATACTCATGGTGTACGAAATACCATCTTCAGAGTCTTCATAGGGTAGTTTGGCAACGCTCAGTAACGAGGCTAGTGCTCCGCTAGTATCGCGGCCGTGCATGGGGTTTGCTCCAGGCGCAAAAGGTTCGCCTGCGCGCCTACCATCGGGTGTATTACCCGTTTTCTTGCCGTATACAACGTTAGAGGTAATTGTTAACACCGATTGCGTAGGCTCTGCATCACGGTAGGTTTTATTGGTTCGCACATGATTCATAAAACGGCTGACGATGTCGCTCGCAATACTGTCGACGCGATCATCATTATTGCCATACATGGGAAAATCACCTTCTACTTCATAGTCGTCTATCCAGCCGTTCGCACCCATAATAGGTTTTACTTTTGCGAACTTAATAGCGCTAAGCGAATCCGCCACTATCGATAAACCTGCAATACCACACGCTAAAGTACGTTTGACATCACGATCATGAAGTGCCATTAAAGGCGTTTCGTACGCATACTTATCGTGCATGAAGTGAATAATATTCAACGCCGAAACATAGGTTTTTGCAAGCCACGCCATGTAGAGATCAAAACGCTCCATCACTTTATCGTAGTCCAACACTTCATCCGACATTACTTCAGCTTTTGGCCCTACTTGCATACCGCTCTTTTCATCAATACCGCCATTTATGGCGTATAACAATGTTTTACCCAAGTTGGCGCGAGCACCAAAAAACTGCATCTGTTTGCCGATGGGCATCGCGGATACACAACAGGCTATGCCGTAATCATCGCCAAACTTGCCGCGCATCAAATCATCGTTTTCATATTGAATCGATGACGTATCGATTGATACTTTCGCGCAGAACTCTTTAAAGCCTCGAGGTAAGTCTTGGGACCACAATACGGTAAGGTTAGGCTCAGGTGCCGGCCCTAAGTTGTAAAGCGATTGCAACACGCGGAAAGAATTTTTTGTCACTAATGGTCTTCCGTCTTCACCCACACCACCAATGGATTCGGTTACCCACGCAGGGTCGCCTGAGAATAATTCATCGTACTCGGGCGTTCGAAGAAAGCGCACTAAGCGTAGCTTAATAACAAGGTCGTCCATAAGCTCTTGTGCATCGGCCTCTGTCATTCGGCCAGCTTCGATATCACGTTGCATGTAAATGTCGAGGAAGGTACTGGTGCGGCCGAAACTCATGGCAGCGCCATTTTGTGATTTAACCGCCGCGAGGTAACCAAAGTAGGTCCACTGTACAGCTTCTTTTGCGCTAGACGCCGGACGTGAAATATCGCAACCGTAAGTTGCTGCCATAACTTTTATATCGTCTAAAGCGCGGATTTGCTCAGACAACTCTTCACGCAAACGAATAGTATCTTCTGTAATACTCCACTCTTCTGTTTCAACTTTTTCGGCTTTCTTTATTTTCACTAAAAAATCTGTGCCGTAAAGCGCTATACGGCGGTAATCACCAATAATTCGACCACGGCCATAGGCATCAGGCAAGCCGGTAATAACACCTACTTTACGACAACGTAAAATCTCAGGCGTGTAGGCATCGAATACACCCGCATTATGGGTTTTTCGGTATTTACTAAAGGTTTCCAGTACTTCGGGATTTAGGGGCTTTCCGTAGGTATCACAAGACGTTTGAACCATACGAATACCGCCGTAAGGCACAATCGCACGCTTTAAAGGTGCATCTGTCTGCAGCCCTACAATAGTTTCCAACGCAATATTGATATAACCGGGCTTATGTGACGTAACACTCGCGGGAGTTTCTGCATCAAAATCGAGTGGGCCTCCTTTTTTTTGCTCGGCCTTTAATAACGTTAACGTTTCTTCCCATAACTGTTTGGTACGGTACGTTGGGCCAGCTAAAAAATTTGCATCGCCTTCATAGGGATCGTAATTTTTTTGGATAAAATCACGTATGTCGACGTTTTCTTGCCAAGCACCTAGAGAAAAACCATCCCAAGGGTTGGCGAATGGCATTTCGATGGTATCGGTAACGCCCTGTGTGTGTATATCCGCTTTAATATTCATGGAAGCCTCGTTAGATCTCACCGCCTTTTGAGCCGTTATTGATCGTCAGTATTGATACCTGATTATTGTGGTACTTATTTCAGGTGTTTAAATAGTTGGATCTTGTAACCGATAATACTCGAAGAGTTTTCTTGTGGTCTCGTTTATTTGCACAGGGTTCGGCGTTATCAGTATAGGAGTTGAAAACTCACGAACAGCACATCCGGCACAACATCCAAAGAGTTCAGTTCTTGTACGGGTTATTGTACGCAGCTAAACCTCTCAAAATTTGATTCAACGCAAGTATCCGAGTGTTTGGAGTATTGTAATAGAACAGGCGAATGCCGCAGGGCACGGGCATTTATACCGTGAATATACCGTTAGACTCTTTCATGTTACTGGGCGGTGTTTTTGACGAAAACATCACTGTATTTCAATGATAGCGAGATATTTTTCGAGGTAACGGTCGCGTTACGACGCTATCTTTAGCGCTGTTAGTTAACGTTCGTTTTTTGCGAATAAAAAAATCTGTATACTTAACAAAAAGTTATAACTCTCACATAGATAATGGTAATACATGAGCGACTTACCCAATATTAAAAAGCAGCATTTTCAAACCATAGATCACAACAAGCTGCACGCAAAAGAAGGCCATGCACACAAACCAAGGATACTGCTTTTGTACGGCAGTTTACGGGAGCGTTCGTTTAGTCGGCTATTGGTGGAAGAGGCCGAGCGCATCCTCATTGCTCTCGGCGCAGAATGCAAGGTATTCAACCCTTCGGGATTACCCCTTCCTAATGATGCGCCGGAATCACACCCAAAAGTGCAAGAATTACGGGGTTTAATGCAATGGTCTGAAGGGCAGGTATGGTGTTCTCCAGAGCGGCATGGAGCCATGACGGGCATTATGAAAGCTCAAATTGACTGGGTGCCGTTATCGGTAGGCTCTATTCGCCCGACACAAGGAAAGACGTTGGCGGTGATGCAAGTAAACGGCGGCTCTCAATCATTTAACGTTATCAATCAGCTCCGAGTTTTAGGGCGATGGATGAGAATGGTGACGATTCCGAATCAGTCTTCTGTACCGAAAGCCTACGAAGAATTTGATGATAACAACCGAATGAAACCGTCAAACTACTATAATCGTGTTGTTGATGTTATGGAGGAATTAATGAAGTTTACGTTGCTGACTAGGGGCCGTTCAGACTATTTAGTCGATCGATACTCTGAGCGAGTAGAAGCCGACAAAACCCCTTAACATCTCATACACAAATAGCGCTGTTCAAGCTTATTTCTCTGGCGGAGGTGCTACACGTAAAACCTCTGCCAGCGTTGTTTTTCCTTGTGCAATTTTTTGCGCACCAGAAAGCCTTAACGTTCGCATACCCTCACGCATCGCCTGCTGGCGCATTGAAACCAAATCTAAGGTTTCGGTTATGTGCTCTTGTACGGTTTCACTCAGCGACAAAATTTCATAAACCCCCTGGCGCCCAAGGTAGCCGGTATTGCGGCATTCTAAGCAACCTTCCGGTTCGAAAATAGTTGCAGGCTTAACCACCTTCCAGGGTTTAATCAATGCATCCCAATCGCTGTCGCTAATAGTAGCTTCACGTTTACAATGTGGGCAAAGGGTACGTACTAAACGTTGCGCCATAACACCCAATACGGTGGATTTTAGAAGGTAGCTAGGAACGCCTAAATCTAGTAACCGTGTAATCGCCGCCGCCGCATCATTGGTGTGCAAAGTGGATAACACCAAATGCCCTGTTAGCGCTGCTTGTACGGCCATTTGTGCAGTTTCTTTATCGCGAATTTCGCCGACCATAATAATATCGGGGTCTTGCCGCATAAGCGTGCGTATACCCGAAGCAAAATCAAAGTCTATATTGTGTTGAACTTGTGTTTGGTTAAACGCCTCTTCGACCATTTCGATAGGGTCTTCGATAGTGGATACGTTTACCTGCTCGGTCGCCAATTGACGCAGAGTGGAGTAAAGCGTTGTTGTTTTACCCGAGCCCGTTGGGCCTGTCACCAATAAAATGCCGTGAGGCTGTTCGGTCATGCTATGCCAGCGTTTGTAATCTTCGCCCATTAACCCCAGCTCTTCGAACGTTCGAAACAGCACGTCGGGATCGAATATGCGCATTACCAGTTTTTCACCAAAGGCTGTCGGCATAGTGGAAAGACGCAGCTCCGCTTCCATGCCATTGGGACGCTTTGTTTTTAATCGGCCATCTTGAGGTTTACGCTTTTCCGCTACATTCATTCGGCCTAGAATTTTTAAGCGGCTTACGATGGCCGTGGCCACGTTAGCAGGAAATTCATAAATATTGTGCAGCACGCCGTCAATACGAAAACGCATACGCGATATTTCTCGGCGTGGCTCTATATGAATATCACTAGCGCGTTGATCAAATGCGTACTGAAGCAGCCAATCAACAATGTTTACAACATGCTGATCGTTAGCTTCAGGGTCTTTTAATTTCCCTAACTCTAATAGTTGTTCGAAATTTGCGGCCCCGGAAGGTCGATTACCGCCACCATCTTCAGCACCGGAAACAGAACGTGCTAACGAATAAAACTCTACGCGATACCGTTCTATATCAGACGGTAGCGCTAATACTCTTTTTATTTGCTGGCTAACCGTTTGCGCTAGCTGAGATTCCCAATCTGTTAAATAGGGTTCGGTAACGGCAATAATCACGGCATCGGCATTAATACCTACACACAAAAGGCCATGCCGTTTCGCAAACTGATAGGACATAATCTCTGCGGCAAGGGCAACGGGGGTTTTCATTGGGTCTATATGAAAAACACTCAACCCACTTTTTTGCGCCAACCACTCGACTAGATGCGGTTCGTCTAGTTTTTTCCCTTCACGTCGCATGTCATCTAATGCTTGAGACGCGATATAAGAAAGCGGGTGCATAAGTGTTTGCTCACGCGTACGATGAGCACCCATTAATAGGTTAGCGTCTTCTTTTTGAAGAATACTTTCGTCGACAAGTTCAAGCAGCAGCGTGCGCAAGTCTAGGGATCGTTCTGTAATAAAGGGTGATTTCATAACGCTATTTTACGCAGTACTCATCTAGTATTTGCAATGATTGTATCCGTTTTTGAGAATGAAAGAACCTTTGTATCATCACCACAGGACATTCCCCAATGGAACTTACTTTTTATCAAGCTGACGCATTCACCAATAAAAGCTTTAGCGGTAACCCCGCCGCCGTAATGGTATTAGACGAATGGCTTAGCGACAGTCAAATGCTGGCTATCGCTAACGAAATGAACTTATCTGAAACAGCCTTTTTAGTACCAAATAGTAAAGACACATTCGATTTCGATATTCGTTGGTTTACCCCTTTATCTGAAATCGATCTCTGCGGGCACGCTACCGTTGCCTCCGCACATGTACTTTTCCGTCATATGAACTTCTCGGGCGACATCATCCACTTTAGCTCACTCAGCGGCCATCTGAGTTGCGCTCTACGACCCGATAAAAAGCTTGAACTGGATTTCCCCATTCGACCACTCTCTGACGATACCGTTAGTCAGGCACTTGTAGATGCTTTGGGCGCTACGCCTACACGGGTCCAAACAAACGCCACACGCATACAAGCTGTGTTTGACACCAGCGAACAGATTGCGGCACTAAACCCCGACATGGCGCTGCTAAAAAAATTACCTCAATACGGCGTATGCTGTACGGCTATAGGGGATGGAGAACACGACGACGTGGATTTCGTGTGCCGCTTTTTTGCACCAGCCAAAGGAATCAATGAAGACCCCGCAACAGGTTCTGCCTATACTTCGCTTGTGCCCTATTTTGCGCAATCACATAATAAAACAGCGTTTACAGCCCGACAGCTCTCCCAGCGAGGTGGTGAAATAAGCCTTGAGCTGTGCGGTGATCGCGTCAAAATAGCGGGTGACGCCGTTACCGTAATCAAGGGTCAATTTTATTTATGATCGATACACACCTATTCACTGAACGCCTACGCCAGTTGGTAGCCTTACCTTCCGTAAGCTGTACCTCGCCCCAATTGGATATGGGTAATCGCGCAGTTGTAGAGCGATTAGCGGAATGGTTAAGCCCTATGGGCTTCGATACAGAATTGATGGAGGTTGGCGACGGCAAAGCTAATTTAATTGCCACACTGGGCAGCGGCCCTGGCGGGCTAGTATTGTCGGGTCATACGGATACCGTACCCTGTAACCCCGATCGCTGGCAGCAAGACCCCTTCGCTTTGCGCGATGCCAATCATCGGTTCTATGGGCTTGGCGCAACTGATATGAAGGGATTCTTTCCGGTTGTACTCGCCGCACTCGATGCCCTGAAAGACCAGCTCCACTCTTTGCAGCAACCCATTATCATTCTAGCGACCGCTGACGAAGAGTCTTCTATGAGCGGCGCACGCGCGCTTGCCGCCGCTGGACGCCCCAAGGCGCGCTATGCGGTAATTGGGGAGCCGACTGAAATGCGCCCTATACGTATGCATAAGGGGATTATGATGGAGTCTGTGCGCATTCAAGGGCTCGCAGGCCATTCGTCCAACCCCGAGCTAGGCCATAATGCCCTCGACACCATGCATGCGGTTATGGACGAATTAATGTCTTTTCGTCAGCAACTGCAAAAAAACCATCGTCACGCGGGTTTCGCTGTCAACGTTCCTACCCTAAATCTCGGCCATATCCACGGCGGCGATAACCCCAACCGTATTTGTGGGCATTGTGAATTACATTTTGATCTAAGGCCGCTACCAGGCATGGATATTAGCGAACTCCATCAACAGCTGGCGAAACGCCTGCTACCCATCGGGGAAGCGCATCACACGCCCATTGCACTGGAGCATTTAATTGGCGGCATCGAACCCTACGAACAGCCAGCGGATAGCACCCTTGTCGCGGTGGCGGAACGTTTGACCGGCTACACGGCCGAATCGGTAGCCTTTGCCACCGAAGCCCCTTTTTTACAGAAACTCGGCATGCAGACATTAGTAATGGGGCCAGGCTCTATTGATCAAGCGCATCAACCCAACGAATACATAGAACAGAACCAGATCGAGCCCGCCGTCTCCGTCATTCGCGCTCTTATCGAAGAATTGTGTGTTCACGCACAACCTGAGTAACGCAACTAAACTCGCGAATACTTTATACTCGGTACTTTAAAACAGTTGCCCCTTTAATCATTGCGCAATTTTGCGCCTCAACGCAGACGATACGCACGTGACAGATAAAGCAGACCAATACATACACTGGTTCCGCCAGGCATCCCCCTACATCAATAGCCATCGCGGCAAGACATTTGTTGTCATGCTACCCGGGGACTGCATCGAACAAGAGAACTTCGATAATATAATCAATGATCTATCGCTACTGAATAGCTTGGGCGTTAAGCTGGTTGTTGTACATGGCGCACGCCCCCAGATAGAGCGACAGCTCCAAGCCTCACACATTCAATCAGAATTTCATAATGGCGTTCGGGTGACCGCACGAGAGCACGTAGTAGACGTAATGAAAGCCATTGGCGAAACTCGCTTCAGCATTGAAGCCGCTTTTTCATGCGGGCTGCCAGAATCGCCTATGTATGGTGCTAAAATTCGAGTGCGCAGTGGTAATTTCGTCACCGCTATGCCGCGCGGCGTACTCGATGGTATCGACTATCAGCTCACCGGAAAAGTCCGTAGTGTCGACGCCGATGCTATTCAAAAACAGCTTATCGATAGTGCACTAACGCTCGTGTCACCTCTAGGCTATTCCTTTACCGGCGAAGCGTTTAATTTAAGTTTCGCCGATGTCGCAATTCATATTGCCACTGCCTTGAAAGCCGACAAACTCATTGCCTATAACGACGACGGCCCTATTATCGATAAAGCCGACAAACAATTTCGTGAACTGACCTTACTACAATGCGAGCGTTTTTTGGTGGAGCAACAACACCACACTCGGTCCAATACCTATTTTGCTTTACGTGCTTGCCATAAGGCTTGTGACGGCGGCGTATCTCGCGCCCATGTGGTATCGTCAAATGAGGACGGAGCACTTCTCAAAGAACTCTTTACACGCGATGGCTCCGGCACCATGGTTTACCGTGATAGCTATGAAACAATACGCCGTGCCCGTATCGAAGATGTCGTCGGCATACTCAATTTAATTGAGCCACTAGAGCAAAAAGGTATTCTCGTGAAGCGCTCTAGAGAGCGCCTCGAGACTGAGATTAGCTTTTTCACCGTTATGGAAAAAGATAATTTAATTGTCGGCTGTGTTGCACTCTACCCCATAGAAAACGAAACGGCAGGTGAACTCGCCTGTGTTGCTATTCATCAGGAATACCAGAGCGGCGGTCGCGCCGCAAAGCTACTGACCCACATTGAACGGCAAGCCACAAAACTAAAGATGACACGCCTCTTCGCTCTTACTACCCAAACCGCCCATTGGTTTTTAGAGCAGGGTTTTCAAGAGAGTACACTCGACAATTTGCCTGGCGAACGTAAAGCGCTGTATAACTACCAACGCAATTCCAAAATCCTCGTTAAAAACATCTCTCCTTAGCCTTTCTAATACGGCAGTCGTGCAATCGCACTGCCGTATACTGCCTGCAGCATTCACATTCTGATCAATTACCCTCACGACGACTCAAGGCTTTCCGGCAAAGTAGAGGTTTATTGCCTAGACTTTACTCAACCTAACGTCGATTGCAGGCCTATGCACCAAAGCCCAATCGGATAAACGTCGCTTGAGCAAACTGCGCATGAACCCTTTGTTAGACCCGTCCGGCAGCCAAGAATTACGGCAGATCGATATCGTTAAGATATACAGTAATAAACGCTGTTTAGTCATTGATGACTTCCCTGAAATTCGAGGTTCTCTCACGCGCATGCTGCGTACCTTCGGCGTTCATACTGTAGATACCGCCGCCAATGGTGAAGAAGCTATAAAGGCCTGCGGCAAGCGAAAATACGATATCGTGCTGTGCGATTACAATCTTGGCGCGGGAAAAGATGGCCAGCAAATACTTGAGGAAGTCCGTTATCTTCGCGTGCTGCTTATGACCAGCCTATTTGTAATGATCACAGGCGAGTCATCACGTGAGATGGTTCTGGGCGCACTCGAGTGCCAACCCGACGATTACATCACCAAACCGTACACTCAGCAGTCCCTCAAGGTTCGCCTCAACAAAGCCATAGTTCGGCATGAATCGTTACAACATATCAAGAATTTTATTTCCGACGGACAATATCAGGACGCACTAGACAGCTGTAACGAATTAATTAGCCAAGGCAGTCGCTATGCCGGCGACTGCCTAAAAATGAAGGGCCAGTTACATTTTCTACTCAAACAACTTAAAGATGCTAAAAAACTCTACGAAAGTGTAATTTCAAAAAAACCCGTTATTTGGGCAAAACTGGGGTTAGGCAAAACCCAACTTGAGTTGGGTAATTTAGATGCAGCGGAAGAAGTGCTTAACTCCATTATTAAAGAAGATGATCGCTATATTGAAGCCCACGACCTGTTGTCTGAAGTGCATTCGCAACGAAAGGACATAGTAGGCGCACAACATGCTACGGAAAACGCGACACGGATCTCACCAAAATCGGTTTTACGGCACCGCCAATTGGCAAAACTCGCGGAATATAATCACGATGAAGAGACGGCCCTCAAGTCCCACCAACATGCCATTAAATGGGGTTTAAATTCTTGTCATGAGTCCGAACAGGATTATTTCAATTACGCACGCAAGGTATCAGAAGTTATACAGGGCGACGAGTCTACAGACGCTAAAATGCTAGGCAGGCAAGCCTCTAGTTTTCTCGATCGCGCACGAAAACGCTATGCTGACAAACCCGAAGTTGTCGCCCAAGCCCAGATGGTTGAAACGCAAGTACTTTTAGGGCTAGGCGATAAAGCAAAGGCCAAAGCTTCCGCCGACAAAGCCAAAAAATTGTTTAAGAACTTAGCCTCACCGCCCGTCGAAACCAGCCTCGAGATGGCGCGCACCTACCAAGCAATGGATGCAGAACAAGACGCTCAGAACTTATTGGTAAACCTAGCCGCACGACATGCAAAAGATACCTCCGTTATGCAACTGATCGACGGGATAAGCGCAGAACCAATCAGTGATGCTGGAAAAATAGTCGCCTCCAAACTCACCAAAGATGGTATTTCATCGTACGAAAAGAAATCGTTCGATTCCGCTATCGATGTATTTATAGAAGCGCTTTCCACCTACCCTCGACACAGCGGCTTGAATCTCAACCTTATTCAGGCGGTTATTGCGGACACTGAATCACATGGTTTTTCAGAACGTTACGAAAAATTGTGTCGACGCAGTTTGCGTGCCGTGGGCAAAATTAGTGGCGACAATAAACAATATAAACGTTATAGTTTCCTGCTAAAGCAAGTGCAAAAACACTACCCCAACGCTGTGACAAGCTAACCGAACAAAACACACCCAAAGACGAAATGTTACGGTGTTTCTGCTATCCTTCGCCCCCACACTAGCTAGTATGTTTCGAGGATAGACCTAATGCCCCAATATCGTTCTAGAACCACAACTGCCGGCCGCAATATGGCGGGCGCCCGCGCGCTTTGGCGAGCAACGGGCATGAAGGATGACGACTTTCAAAAGCCTATAATTGCTGTGGTTAATTCCTTTACTCAATTTGTGCCGGGCCACGTTCACTTAAAAGACATGGGGCAATTGGTTGCTCGAGAGATCGAAAAAGCGGGCGGCGTAGCCAAAGAATTTAATACCATCGCCGTCGATGACGGTATTGCGATGGGGCATGATGGCATGCTTTATAGCTTACCAAGCCGCGATATTATCGCAGACTCGGTAGAGTATATGGTCAATGCCCATTGCGCCGATGCGATGGTATGTATTTCTAATTGCGACAAAATCACACCGGGAATGTTAATGGCCGCCATGCGTTTAAACATCCCAGCCGTTTTTGTTTCCGGCGGGCCAATGGAAGCCGGCAAAACGAAGCTATCTGAGCACGGTTTGGATTTAGTCGACGCGATGGTTATTGCCGCTGACGACTCAGCTTCGGATGAAGACGTTGCCGAATACGAGCGTAGCGCATGCCCAACCTGTGGCTCTTGTTCAGGTATGTTTACCGCAAATTCAATGAACTGTCTCACAGAGGTTTTGGGGCTTAGCTTACCAGGTAACGGTACCATGCTAGCAACCCACGCAGACCGAAGAGCGTTATTTGAACGTGCCGGCCATTTGATTGTTGATATCACTCGCGACTTCTACGAAAACGATAACTACGCCGTACTGCCACGAAACATAGGTAGTAAAGCAGCGTTTGAAAACTGCATCGCACTCGATATCGCCATGGGCGGCTCCACCAACACCATATTACATTTGCTGGCCATAGCCCAAGAAGGAGAAATTGATTTTAATTTGGAAGACATCGACCGACTGAGCCGAGTCATACCCCAGTTATGTAAAGTCGCGCCCAATACACCCAAATACCACATCGAAGATGTCCACCGTGCAGGTGGTATAATGGCGATTATTGGTGAGCTAATGCGTGCCAACTTAATCGACACAAGCGTGCCCACTGTACACTCGAAAACTCTAAAAGACGCTATCGAAAAATGGGATATTAAATCCACCAATGACCCCGCCGTAAACAAATTTTACAGCGCAGGGCCTGCCGGTATTCCAACACAAACCGCGTTCAGTCAAGCCACTCGATGGCCAACACTCGATGGCGATCGTGCGCAAGGGTGTATACGCGATCTAGAGCATGCCTTTAGCTTGGAAGGTGGTCTAGCCGTACTTTATGGCAACATCGCACTCAATGGCTGTGTTGTAAAAACAGCGGGGGTAGACGACGAAAACCTTATATTCGAAGGCCCCGCACACATAACCGAATCCCAAGATGACGCCGTACAACATATTTTGGATGGTAAGGTTAAGGCCGGTTCCGTTGTCATCGTGCGTTACGAAGGCCCGCGCGGCGGCCCAGGCATGCAAGAAATGCTTTACCCAACCTCCTATTTAAAATCGAAGGGCTTAGGAAAATCCTGCGCCTTACTCACGGATGGCCGTTTTTCGGGTGGTACTTCTGGGCTATCCATTGGTCACGTTTCTCCTGAAGCGGCGGCCGGCGGCGCAATTGGCTTGGTAGAAACAGGCGATATCATTCACATCGATATTATTAAGCGTACCATCAACGTAAAACTCTCTGAAGAAACGCTAGCAGAACGGCGCATCCAGCGAGACAAGATTGGCTGGAAACCGGCCGAAGAGCGACCACGTAAGGTATCAGCAGCGTTAAAAGCCTACGCCATGCTCGCGACTAGTGCCGATATGGGGGCCGTACGTGATTTAAGTAAGCTTACCTAAGCGAAGTAGAAATCACTCGCATAGTCCACCGGCTGTGCGAGTCTCCATTACACTTTCTTTACCTTCTTATCCTCTTCAGTATCCCTCAATTCCCACGCCCTCCAATTCCGCTACCCAGTTTGGGCTACGTGTGTTTTATGCGACGAGTGACTTCATGCTCAGCAACAAAATACTGTCCTCAACGGTAATCGTCTCTTTAAATTCGTAAATTACACACAAAAAAAGGGAGCGATTAGGCTCCCTTTTATCGGTCAAGAAATTAAGGACTGAACGACTTTAAGTTTCTTTTTCCAACTGTTTCTGACGGTACTCCTCACGCTCAGCATGAGCCAACCAACTTTCAGCAAAACGCTTGGTGCGCTTGTCTTTTTTGGCCTTTTTGAAGTACGTAATCGCGTCAGAGAATTTGTCCAATTCCATATAGGCAACACCGATATTAAGGTTAATATCGCCTTCACGATCTAAATCACCCTTTTTCAGCGCATCTTTACCAGCCTTAATGGCATTTTCACTATCGTCAACATCCAAATAGAGCCCCATCAATACACCGTAGAGATCGCCATCATCCGATAACTTCGCTGCCTCAGCCATTACAGGAATCGCTTTACGCTTCTCTTGCGATAAGCTCCACGACTTAGCCAGAGTCTCAAGGTTTTTCTCGGTACGCTCAACAATCTTATCTTTCATGCCTTTCGCAAGGATAATGCCCGCCCGATAGGGGTAATCGTTTTGCAACATAAGATAAGCTAAGTTCAATAACTGCTGCTCTCTATTTAAACCACCTGAGATATACGACGCTTCTAAGACCGCTAACTGCTTATCAATCTGCTCCAGTATGCCGTATACACTGGCCAGCTGGTGATGATAAGAATGCTTAGGGTAATGACGAACCATTTTTAATAATACGGGTTCCGCAGCACGATAATCTTCTTTTTCGAGATGAAGCGCTCGCTGTAAGCTATACCAAGCCTCTTTAGCGATTTTGCCTTTACCCTCGACCATTTTAACAGCGGTATTAATAGCTTTCAGTGCACAAACTTTATCGTCCATCTGATAGCAAATACTGGACTTAAGGTAGTAGACATCGTCACCAATGGTTTCAGAAAGGCTCATCCATTCGTTTAGGCGTTTTAATGCATCTGGATAATTTTCCAACGAAAACTGCAGTTGTGCCAAAGTAAAACGAACCTGCAACTCTAGCCCCCAAGATATATTAGGAGACTGTGCTATAACCTTATCGTAATACTCAATAGCGTTCTCTGTTTCCTCAAGTGAGTAGTAGATCCAGCCGTAATAATTATAAACCTGAGCTAATTCGTACTGATTACACTTAGTACACCCTTTCTCAATTTTTTTAAGCTCAGCCAAAGCACCACGAAAATCGGCAGGAGGCGTAACACCGTTTTCATCCGCCTCGGGAGCAGCCAACGCTGTAACTTTGGTCAATTTCTTATAAAACGTTTCGCTTAATCCTGGCAGCTTACGCTTTTCTCGAGGCGTTGCCTGCGCTAAAGCCTCGGAGACCAGCAGGCTATCAAAGCCCGTAGAATTCAAAGCTTTATCGATAGCGACTGGCGCCAAGAAACCCGTAACAGCAACCGTAAGCAGCATTGAATTAACAGCGCGCACGGATTTGGCAAAAAATAAATTCATCATGCTAATCACCTGTTAATCGTCTTTAGCCATTTGGAAGGTAAAGCGGTTCCGAACGCCTGCAACTTCAATGGGCTCACCGTCAATAACCTTGGGCTTATACTTAAATTTCTGAGCAGCTTTTACTGAAGAGCTAGAAAAGACATTTTGTGGGCAATCCACAACTTTAACGTCTCGTGTTTCACCCGTAACCGTCACAGTGTATTCAACCGTACAGTATCCTTCCAAACCGCGATTAGCTGCTCGCGCAGGGTACTTGGGCGCTACCTTAACAATCGGTAAGTAATCACCGTCTCCAGAAAACCCGCCAATACCGGCAATTTGAACACCTGTATCAATTTGAGGGGCAAACGAAATGTTAGTTTCAACATCCGGCGTCTCAAATTCTGGCTCTGGTAAATCGGGTGGTGGCTCTTCTGGCTCGTCGGGTTTGTCAGGCTTACGGGTATCGTATTCAGTTGTGATTTCCCGATCAGGCATTGTTATTTCTGGGATTCTGAATTCCTGAACCTCTTCAGGTTCAGTCATGTTGCGTAGAATAAGAAAGTGCATCAACAGCAACAACCCGAGAGTGACAAGCGCCGCCGGAACCAAGGATGATAATAATCTCGCTATACTCATTTGGAGTCCTACTTGTTCTCTGCGGAAACCGACACATCTGCTACACCGGCTTCACGAGCCTTCTGAGCAACTTCAGTCAGTGTCTTGATGTTGGAATCGCTATCAGCTTGAATAACAACTGCGCCCTTGGGGTTTTCCGCCAAAAGCAGCTGTATCTGGGTTTTCACCTGACGCGGATCAACTTCATTTTTATTGATCCAGATTTCGTTCTCGTCGTTAATCGCTATCAGAATATTCGCATTCTTTTTATGGTTAGCGGTTGAAGCGTCGGGACGATTTACCTGAATACCGGGTTCTTTAATAAAAGACGCAGTTACAATGAAGAATATCAACATGATAAAAACCACGTCGAGCATAGGTGTTAAATCGATCCCACCTGTTTCTTCATCTGCTTTTGTATTCCTGCTCATGGCTTCTCTCTTAATTCAGGCCAAAAATATGATGTTACCTTAGTGGTCCATCGTCAGTTGGTCTTCGAGCAAATGATTTTCACGTTCAGCAATTCGATTCACCAAAGTGGTACCGAATACACCGGACAATGCTGCCACCATGCCAGCCATCGTAGGGATGGTAGCGCGAGACACGCCGGAGGCCATCGATTTAGCATCGCCACCGCCGGTTACAGCTAGAACATTAAACACTTCAATCATGCCAGTAACGGTACCCAGTAGCCCAAGAAGAGGACAAAGGGTAACCATAACGCCGAGCAAATTGAGATTTTGATTAATTTTATCTGCTGCACGAAAAATCAGTGCTTTACGAATCTGGCGGGAGTTCCAAGAATTACGCTCAGCGCGCGCTTCCCAAACATCAACAGTACGGCTTCTTACCGCACCGAGTGCTCCCTTATAAAACCAGAGACGTTCGAAGATTAAAGTCCACATGGCGAACGCCAGTGCGGCGATCCAGTACAGAATAGGTCCGCCTGACGCCACAAAGGCTTTAATGGCTGCGAGTGCTTCCATCAATGCCAGCATGTCTATCTCCTCTCGTAAATCAGTTTACTGACGGCGGCTTTAGCTACCGTCAGCACCAAGGGTAATTACTTATTTTCAGACTTTTCAGCGATTAGGCCAGCACTTTCTTCTTCAAGTACATGAACAATACGCTTCGCCTTACCGTTAAGGAATGTGTGCAGCAATACCGTAGGAATTGCGACAACTAGCCCTAATACAGTCGTAACCAATGCACCCGAAATACCACCTGCCATCGCTTTAGGATCGCCAGCACCAAATACGGTAATTGCTTGGAAGGTCACGATCATACCGGTTACGGTACCCAATAGACCCAACAAAGGAGCAACCATTGAGATAATCTTGAGCATGTTCAACCCGCTTTCAATGGGCGGAACTTCCTTCAAAATAGCCTCTTCAAGCTTTAACTCTAAGGTTTCAGTATCAGCTTTAACATTGTCTGCAGACACTTTTAATACGCGACCCAGAGGGTTATCAGTATTAGCTGTGTTGGATTTAAGCTGACGATTAACTTTGCTGCTCAAACCACTCAGTACAACAAAACGGAACAAGGCTAACAATAAGGCAAATGCACCTACACCCGAGATGATGTAACCAACCAACTTACCTTGATGCCAGCGCTCAATAATTGAAGGGCTGTTGATCAAGGCAGACATAAGTGAACCGCCTGCTGGACCAGTAGGGTCAATACCCACACGAGTAAAGCCAGATGTTGCGGCCTGCAACTCTGATGCAGCACTCAACAAGGAGCCAGCGGGCTGACGAGCCAATTCATTAAGCGTGCCGCTCTTAGTTTCGTACGTTAAATAACGACCATCAGAGACAAGGTTGTAATTACCGATACGAACAACTTCACGCTCAGACTTGTTACCTGCTGGATCCGCTACAGTTGCTGTAAATTTCACAACCTTGGCAGATTCAATGGTTTCACGTTGAAGCTCATACCAAAGGCGCTCGATCTCATCGATAGAAGGCAATTTGGTTTCGCTGTTCATCTTGTCGATCAATTCATTGATGAACACAGTACGGCCGGGTAACTGAGCACTTACGATAGAAGTATCGATAGCACTACGTAAATCGCCCGCAGTAGAGGTTAGGTGACCGAATAGCTCTTTCAAAGAACCAAGACGCTCGTCTAGCTGCTTGCGCTTAGCCAGAACCATCACTTCTTGTTCTTTATATTCGTTTTCTAAACGCTCAGAACGCTGCTCTTCAGCCAGTTTTTCGGCTTCGCTTTGCGCTAACAAATTTGCCTGATTATTTTTCTGTTTACGAAATTGCGCTTCGCGCTGGCGATGCTCTTTCGTTTCAGAAATTTGGCTATTTTTTACCATCTGCAACAGTTCTTCCAAAGAAGAAGCTTTATCAGACTGCGCAGACACACTGCCAGACAATGCTATTGCGCCTGCAGCGGCAAATGCGATTAATGTTTGTTTAAAAGTCATTTTCATTGTGCTGCCTCCGGAGCCAGTACGGGTAACGCTAGAACATCAATAGATGCCTGCTTCTTAGCGATACGTATGCCTTTCAATATGGCTGCACGGTATTCACCAGCGTCCAACTCAACAAACGCGCCCTGACTCTTGTCATAAGCACCTGAAAGCTTGGTATCAGTGGTTTGGTACATCAAAGCAACACGACCAACAACAAGCATGTTCACTTGACGCTCTTGACCACCTACTTCGAGGCTATCAACGTAAGTGTCTAACTTACGGCCATATTCAGCTTCAATATTGTAGGCTTCAAGAATTTGACGAAACTTCTCAGCAACAGAGATATCAGCACGATCCTGATTTCTACGTAAGTTGCTAACACGATCTAAACGCTCTTCCGAGTGAAAAGGCACATCTAACTGTACGAACTGCTCCAAACCATCGAGCATACGCAAGATGAGAGGTTGGATCTGACGTTCAATAACGGTGACTTGATCGATTGAAGCGTTAAGGTCGGAAATAACCTGACGCTGGCTAGCCAATTGTTTATCCAGCTGGGTGTTGTACACCTTTAAGCCAGCGATTTCTTTATTTACGATTTTATACTTCTGCAACAAGCTAGCGGCTTCTGCCTGAAGTTTATCGACACGTTTTTGAGACTGCTGGCCAGCAGTCGTTTTAACCTGGCTTACCTTAATAATGGTATTCAGGGTTTGATCTGCTTGCGCAGCGCCAACGAAAAGCGCGCTTGCAGAAAGTACTGTGGTTAACGCCACAGCCTTGATTCGCTGCTTGTTCATAAATCCCCCAACTCGGGTGCGTACAGTGAAAAGATTGCAACCAGATTAAACAATAAAAATCGTTTTTATCCAGAGTGTTTTATAAAAGGTTGAGACTTGCTGATTGTCAGAGTTGCGCATTTTAATAAGACCGCTCGTAAACATTCAAACACAAAAAAAAAACGCACAATTACGGATCAGTAAAATATAACCAAAAGTAACACTTGCAGTAATGGTTTCAAGCTAGAGGTAACACTTCGGTAACACAAGTTCACAATTTAAGCGTCACGGCAGTGACCCACTTAACAACTCGAAACCACCCTAGCGAAAAGTGTATCCTCAGTCTAGCAACTATTTGCACGCTTTAGCGTTACAAATGAATATGGGTAAGGATTCACCCCATCAGCCTCGTGATTCTCCCGTGCTTGCTCTACCCACTGCTCTTTATCAATGGGTGGAAAGTGCACATCGCCTTCGATATCGGCATGCACCTCGGTTAAAAATAAGGTAGCTACCTGAGGTAACACTTGGCGATAAAAGTCAGCGCCTCCTATCACCATTACCGTATTTACACCGGACGCCGCTGCCTTTTCACGGCCGACCGTTATCGCCTGCTCCAACGAATGCGTTACCGCAACGCCCTCTGCGCTCCAACCTTGCTGCCGTGTAACCACGATATTTGTGCGTCCCGGTAGTGGCTTACCGATAGAATCGAACGTATTTCGGCCCATAACGATCGGAAAACCCATTGTTGTGCGCTTAAAATGCTGTAGATCTTTGGGTAACCGCCAAGGCAGATCGTTATCGCGGCCAATTGTGCCATTACGCGCAACCGCAACGACAATAGCTAGATCAATAAATGGCTCTTTATTCATGTTTTTTGCCCCAATACTCCACTAAATTATCATCAGTACCGAAGACTAAACCGATATAGGCGCAGCGATATGCGGGTGCGCCTGATAATGCTGCAGCTCGAAGTCTTCGAACTTAAAGGCAAAAAGGTCTTTCACTTCTGGGTTTATAGACATTACAGGAAGAGGTTTAGGCTCACGCTGCAACTGCTCGTCTACCTGCTCGAGATGATTAAGATATAGATGGGCATCCCCAAACGTGTGCACAAAATCGCCCACATCCAAATTGCATACTTGAGCAACCATCATAGTAAAAAGTGCGTAAGACGCAATGTTAAAAGGCACCCCCAAAAAGATATCGGCACTGCGCTGATACAACTGGCAGGATAACTTCCCGTTCAATACATAGAATTGAAACAGCGTATGGCAAGGTGGTAATGCCATTTTGCCCTGCTCTACATTCGCTTGAGGCGAAATATGTTCGTCGGGCAATACCGATGGGTTCCACGCAGAGATAATGAGCCTACGAGAATCTGGATTGGTTTTAATTTGCTCTATCAATTGGGCCATCTGATCAATAGAGGTTCCATCGCCCACCGCCCAAGACCGCCACTGCGCGCCATAAACAGGCCCTAACTCTCCTTCTTCCGTGGCCCATGCATCCCATATTTTTACGCCGTTATCGCTTAAATAACGTATATTCGTTTCGCCTTTTAAAAACCAAAGGAGCTCATGAATAATGGATTTTAAATGGCATTTTTTGGTTGTGACTAAAGGAAAACCATCCGCTAAGTTGAAGCGCATCTGGTAGCCAAACACGCTAATCGTGCCAGTACCGGTTCGATCTTCCTTACGCACGCCCGTATCACGCACGTGCTTCATTAACTCTAGATATTGCTGCACTGATTACCCTCTACATCTCATCGCGCTTTTTTTGCTTTAACCAATGCCGACACGTGCGCTTCGCGGCGGTAGGCTAAGAATATAATCAAGCCGCCCACAACAATCATGGGTAGCGTCAATAATTGGCCTCGCGTAAAAACATCGAAGACATCAAAACCAATATGCGCATCAGGCTGGCGGTAGAATTCTATGAAAAAACGAAAACAACCGTACAAGACTAAAAACATCGCACCTACGGCCGCTCGCGGCCGAGGCTTGCTGGAATACCAAAACAACAAAAGAAACAAAGCCATACCTTCCAGAGAAGCTTGATACAGCTGCGACGGGTGCCGCACTAATGCCTCAGGGTCATTGGGGAATATCATTCCGATATTGGCGGTTGTTTCTCGCCCCCATAACTCTTGGCCAATAAAATTGCCGATACGACCAAAAAATAATCCTAGGGGCGCTAGCGGCACCATAAAATCCATTAGATCAAGTACGTTGACCTTTATTTTCTTGGCATACAACATCATTGCGCAGGCAACACCGAGCATGCCGCCATGAAACGACATGCCGCCTTCCCAAACGCGAAAAAGCCAAAGTGGGTCATCCAAGAACGCGCCGAAATTATAGAAAAACACATAACCTGCTCGACCACCCATTACCACGCCCATCGCACCGTAAAAGATCAAGTCTTCAACATGGCTACGCTTTAAAGCGGTATGCGGTTTGCTCGCTCGATATAACCCCAACCCCCAGGCAGCAGCAAAACCAAACAGGTACATCAATCCGTACCAATGGACATCTGGCAGTGAAACGGTTTTACCAAAAACGGTATAGGTACCGAGGGAAATTGCAACAGGGTCTATTTCGGGATAAGTCAGCATTCGTGGCCACACCAAAGGATAATAAAAAGGATGCTTTTAGGCGGCCAGATAATAACAGACCGCTGCAACCTTATGCGACCCGTTAGGTGTCTGCGTCATCATCGTTCATTGGGCGCACTATGCGGGTGAGACCTGTGCGGCGCAAATTAGCATCAATACAGCGGGTTATAGATTCGGTGTCGGGCAACAGCATCACTTCCGCTAAAAGCTTTTCAGCTTGCTGTAACGTAACGCTACGCACTACAGATTTCACCTTTAAAAGGCTCGTCGCACTCATAGATAGTACATCGTAGCCCATCGCCATTAGCAGCAACGCTGCGGCAGGCTCTCCTGCCAGCTCACCACAAATACTCACAGGCACGCCTTGGCTATGAGAATCTTTTACAATTTGTTGCAGCGCCCTCAACACCGCCGGGTGCATAGAATGGTACAAATCGGCTACACGTGGGTTATTGCGGTCAACCGCTAATAAATACTGCGTTAGGTCGTTACTGCCAACCGATAGAAAATCTACACGTGCGGCAAAATCTCTCACCTGATACACCGCACCAGGCACTTCAATCATCACCCCCAGCGGCGGCATTTCTATCCTATGCCCCTCTTCTTTTAATTCATCATAGGCGCGATAAAGTAACATTTGGGCTATCTCGAGTTCATTTATGTTGCTGACCATCGGCAACATAATACGCAAGTTATCCAGGCCTTCACTCGCTTTAAGCATTGCTCGAATTTGGACCAAAAAGATTTCGGGATGATCCAACGTAACGCGTATGCCGCGCCAGCCCAGAAAGGGATTTTCCTCTTCGATAGGGAAATAAGGCAATGATTTATCTCCACCTACATCAAGCGTTCGCATAGTGACTGTGTGTGGCGCAAATGCCGCTAACTGATCGCGATACGTTTGACGCTGCTCCTCCTCACTCGGAAAACGGTCACGCAACATAAAGGGTATTTCTGTTCGATAAAGACCAACGCCTTCCGCTCCACGCTCTAGCGAGATCATCGCATCAGCCATTAAACCGGTGTTGACCCAAAGCGCCACTCGATGGTGATCGATCGTTTCACAGGGCAAGTCCTTTAGTGATTCCAAGCCAGCAAATAGCTCAACATCCTCATCAACAATGGCTTGATACTGCGCTTTCATTCTGTCGGTAGGGTCGCAATAAACACTACCACGATAACCATCAACAATAACTTCTCGACCATCCAAACGCGTAAAGGGAAGGTCTACCGCCCCCATAACCGTTGGAATACCAATCGAACGAGCCAAAATAGCGATGTGCGAGTTACTCGAGCCTTTCGTCGACACAATGCCCGCTAACTTGCCCTCCGGCACCTCTGCCAATACGGACGCGGTGAGGTCTTCACCAACCAAAATGGTATTGTCGGGGTAAATTTGTTCAGTTTTAGAGGATTGCTGTAAGTAGGCCAGTACACGGCTACCTAAATCGCGCACATCAGACGCACGCTCGCGAAGATAAGGGTCTGGCATACTCGAAAATATTTTGACATGTTCCAGAATAACCTCGCTCCACGCATAAGGCGCGGCTAAGCCACTCATAATTTTTTCGATGACTTCGCCACCAAGCGCGGTATCGTCGAGCATGCCAATATAAGCATCAAACAATACCCGCTCTTCTTTGTTGAGCCTATTTTCGAGCTCACTGGCGAGCTTCTTAATATCCGATCGAACAGCCGTTAGCCCCTGCTGGAAGAACGCCAACTCCTCTTCGATTGCATTACAGGTTTGATAGGGTACGGAATTTAAATCGGCTAGAGGTGAGACCACAACACACTCACCAATTGCGACGCCCGATGCTCCCGGTGTACCGATAAAACGCGCTTCTGTTCGAGGGCCAATGGAACGCAGAGCGCCCGTCGCCTCGGCATGGGCGATAACAGCGGCTAACTGAGCCGACATAGTAATGAGAAATGCTTCCTCACCCTCATCGAACTTGCGTTTTAGACGCTGCTGTACAACCAGAACACCTAAAATTTGACGCCTATGAATAATAGGCACCCCTAAAAAGGCACTGAAACGCTCTTCACCCGTTTCAGGAAAATATTGAAATTTAGGGTGAGACTCAGCATCGTCAAGATTCAACGGTTCCTCACGAATAGCCACGTAACCCACAAGGCCTTCATTGAGCCCAAGCTTCACTTGGCCCACCGCGCTTTTATTAAGCCCCTCGGTGGCCATCAAAACAAAATTGTTATTCGCACTACGCAAATAAACGGAACACACTTCAGTGTGCATTGCGGCTTGTACCCGCGTCACAATAATTGCGAGAACTGACTGAAGATCAGCGGCGGCGTTGACCTCCTGTACAATGCTGCGCAGCGAATTCAGCATGCGGGTTCCTGAACAGAAAGCACTAACCGATTATGCGCTGGCGCTAGCTCTTTCAACGCGCGCCTATATACCTCACGCTTAAACGCCACCACTTTAGATAATGGGTACCAATAACTCGACCAGCGCCAATCATCAAATTCCGGCGGGCCACCGGCATTGAGTTTTACACGATCGTCCTCACCGTTGAGTTTCAGTAAAAACCATTTTTGCTTCTGCCCCACACACAAGGGCTGTTTCTGTCGAACCAACCGATGCGGTAATCGATACCGAAGCCAACCTTGTGTCACCGCAAGAATATCAACATCACTCTCTACTAGACCTACCTCTTCATAAAGCTCTCGATACAGCGCTTCTTCTGGCGACTCAGACTCGTTAATACCGCCTTGCGGAAATTGCCACGCATCCTGGCCACCGATACGGCGCGCCCATAAAACATTGCCGCTACCATTGGCAAGCACAATGCCGACATTGGGACGAAATCCATCGTTATCGATCACGTAATACCTCTCCTTTCAGGAACACATAGTGGTGGAGCGATTAAGGCGAGATCTTAGAGAAAACCAACAACGTGCCGGTAATAATTGATGTGTGTTTCCCAAGCACGCCGGCAAGAGCTGCCCGACACGCCCCACAACTATCAAAGACACTTTCAAAGATTTCGCCCAAATATTGTTATAATCGCCAGCCTATTGTTTCACAAACTAGCAATTCTCAGCAATTAACGCTCCGCCTTTGCTGGCAAGCCCTTGCTGAGTCTCCTCTTTTCCCTAAAGTGTAGTCACGGGAGCCACTTTTGAGTTTAGCAATTTTTGACCTCGACAATACCCTTATTGCTGGGGATAGCGATCACGCGTGGGGCGAATTCCTTATTGATCAAAATATCGTCGATAGCGGGCAATTTCAACGCGCTAACGACCAATTCTATGCCGACTATGTCGCAGGTACGCTCGATATCGATGCGTATCTACGTTTTGCGCTTACGCCTTTGGCTCAATTTTCATTGCCTGAACTCGCACAATTACATCAATCGTTTTTTACCGCCAAAATTGCACCAATTATGCTGCCCAAAGCCGAGGCGCTGATCACAGAACATCGTGCGAAAGGCGATAGAATACTCATCATTACGGCAACTAATCGATTTGTCACCGAACCCATCGCCAAAGCGCTCGGCATACATGAAATGCTTGCCAGTGAAGGCGAAATCGTTAACGAACGCTATACCGGCCAGCCCACAGGGACCCCCTGCTTCCAACACGGCAAGGTGACACGATTAACGCAATGGCTGAAAGATAATAACGAAGATCTTGAAGGCAGCTATTTTTACAGTGATTCAGTAAACGATTTGCCACTGCTAGAACGCGTTCAGTACCCTATAGCAGTAGACCCTGACGAACGCCTCAAGCAAATTGCCCAGCAACGTAGCTGGCCCATAGTCAGCCTCCGTTAGCATCGCAGGCCAACTCACTCGTCGATAGATACAACTCAAGGATCTCCCATAACATGGAACTTCGCCACGCTAGCCTTTTGATTCTAGGTGTTCTCACGCTGTGTTTATGCGGCTGCGAGCCCAAACAGAAAGCGGCCGAAACTCAACCTTCCGCCAGTGCCATCGACGACCCTCAAATCGCTCACATAGCGGCGACCCAGTCGCTGTGGGCGTCTGGGAGCAAAACGCTCCAAGCGGTTCTCGCGTACAGTACAACCCTGAATGAAGAACTCGACCTCTTCATCGCCAACCCCACCGAGGCGAAGCTAATCTCCGCTCGTAATGCGTGGGCAAAAGCAGAGCTCGCCTACCAACACTTTTACTTTTTTAGCCAGTTCGGCATCACCGAGCCTCAGATTTTCGCAGACCTCGCAAAATCATGCTTTGCCATAGGCGCAAGCCCTATTCAACCCGGGTACTTAGACTATTTTAGCTCCTACCCATACTCGGGATTAGTGCACGATATTAGCGTCGAACTAACGCCACAAGCCCTGCAAGAACAACACGGTATGACCGATATCGAAGATGTTGTTCTGGGTTTATACGCGATCGAATTTATATTATATGGTGAAACGAAAATGCGGCCCGTAAGTGATTTTACCCCCGATCTAGTACTCACCACCGCTCAAAAAGAAACGGGTTTTAAAGGTATTGAAGAAACACCCAATAATCGACGCCGCGCGTTACTGCAACTGCAGGCCAACCAGCTAAGCCAAGACCTTAAAACCCTCATAAGCCAATGGCAAGCCACCGATAACGGCTCCATGAAGGCGGGCTGGGAACAACTCCCCTATAGCGCCCGCAAAATGACCATTTACAAAACCTTCGAGCGCACACTCACGCAACTACTTCTACGTACCGCTATTGCCACACCGCAAAGCGATCAGGCCTATGACGAGGCTACAGCGCAAGATAATGCCCGTCATATCGCCTCGAGCATTCAATCACTGTATGCCGCCTTTCCTTGGATCGCAGAAAAGCAACGGGCAGTAATAAGCACTCACCTACACAATGCCGAAGCACTACTGCAAACCCTAAGTGAGCAGCCAACACCCGATAGTCGCCAATGGCAACAAGCCTACCAGGCACTCAAACTCACTATGGATACTCATTTGGGCGCAAGTTAAACTTTTTCGGTGAAGCCTGTGGAGGCAAGCTAGACTAAAAAAGGTACTCATATTGGCCCCTAACCCCGCCTTAAGCCTCACTTGCCCCACAGGTTTACAATGTCCGCAGAGCTTACTCAGGAACAAATACAAAAAATTCTGCAAGGAATCGCCATCCCTCCTCAGCCTCAGGTAATGGTCGATCTTCAAATGGAACAAATTAGCCCTAACTGCAGCATTAAAGAAATTGCACGGCTTATAAGCCAAGATGTTGGCCTTTCTGGCAGTATCCTTAAAACCGTGAACTCCCCGCTTTATAAGCACTCGAACACCATCACCTCCATTACTCAGGCCGTGAATTTACTCGGCGTTAACAGCGTCGTAAACCTAGTGAACGCTCTCTCAATCAAGGGCGCCTTAACCGATAACGATATTATTGCCCTCGGCCGCTTTTGGGATACAGCAATGGACATTGCCGTTACCTCCTCCGTAATTGCCAAACAAATTGGTGTCCCCAACCCAGAAGAAGCGTACACATTAGGGCTATTCCACAATTGTGGAATACCCTTGCTCATGTCGCGGTTTTCACATTATTCAGAAGTGCTTGCTCAGGCATACTCATCCAAAAATCGCGGCGTTACAGAAATAGAAAATGACCTTATTAACACTAACCATGCCGTGGTTGGCTACTACGTTGGTAAATCGTGGAACCTGCCTCGCCATCTTTGCGAAGCGATTCATGAGCATCACCAAATCACCAAAATATTTTCCGACGAACGTGCCAATAGCCGTAAAAAAACACTGCTCGCCATACTAAAAATGGCCGAACACATTTGCGGCAACTACCGGCTACTCGGCCAACAAGACGAAGATTTTGAATGGAACAGAGTCTGCGAAACCATATTGATCTATACCGGTATTAGTGAATACGAATACAACAATTTAGAAGCACATGTATCAGAACTTGGCTTAGGGGGCAGCGACTACTATAGCTAAGGATTTCGGTCGTCAAGCCGATACCCCCATACGGCAAGAAAGTACGCGACGTAAACCGACCACTAGACATAACGCTGGCATCAAAAGCCACCCAAGATTGCTTTTACTCATTGATACCCTAGACTCAAATAAAACGGCCTCTATCAATGTTTGCAGCAATCACGCCCAATTAACTCGAGGGATTTTCGCTTGGATCTTCTGCGCAACCTTTCAATTAGAACCAAAATCCTTTTAATCCCCATTGTGGGCGCTCTCGGGTTTTTCACTTACTTATTTGCCAGTATTTACCTGGTCAGTGGCTCACTGGATATTTTACGAAGCGCCTACGACAAACAGCTCCCGCTATTACAAATGGCGGAGGCAAACCGAGCACGGGTTAAAAATCTTCAAGAAACACTCGCATTTGCCGTTTCTTCAGCCGAAATGGATGTACTCGAAAACGCCGAGACCATGGCCGAAGAATTACGCTCGGATATTGAAGAATCAAAAAACATTGATATCTCCTTAGCCCCAGATTTAGTGGAAATAGGCCTACTATTTGACGACTACTACAACATCGCCTACAACATCTCACTGGGCATGATCGATGGCTCCATCGACTTCTCTACGGTTGCAGGTAAAAGCGCCAAAATGACCGATGCGCTGGAACGCCTCAAAGAGCGTCTCGACGCCTTCCACAAAGAACGTTCACACACCTTCGACCAAGCGTTTGTCACGGCACAAGAACAAGCCAGCAAAATGTACTCCATTGGTATGATTCTCGGCATAGGTACCAGCCTATTGCTCATTATTGTAGGGGTGATTATTAGCAATATGATTAAAGGCAGTATCGATAGAGTGATTGTTCGCCTTAAAGATATCGCAGAAGACAACGGCGATTTAACCGTTCGCCTTGCCACTCGCCACAACGATGAAATTGGCGAAATGGTAAAATGGTTTAATACCTTCATGGATAAACTACAAACGGTCATGCACAAAATCGTTGAAACGGCACCGCCATTAGCGAACTTGGCCACCGATGTGAATAAGCTTTCTGGCAACATTACCGAAACGCTCGCACAACAAAACCACAGCGTTGAAGAAAGTAAAAACAATATTGAGCTCATGAGCCATAGCGTTGGCAGCATCGCACAAAACGCCGCCGAAGCGGCAAACGCCGCACGCATTGCCGACGAAGAAGCTACGAAAGGGCAAACTATTGTAGCCAACACCGTTAGCGGTATTCAAAAATTATCCAAGAGTATTGGCGAAGCCTCCAATGTAATTACCAAATTAAAAGAAGATACAACCAGTGTAAATGTGGTGTTAGACGTTATTAAAGGCATCGCAGAACAAACCAACTTACTCGCACTCAATGCCGCCATTGAGGCCGCACGCGCCGGTGAGCAAGGCAGAGGTTTTGCCGTGGTGGCCGATGAAGTTCGCGGGTTAGCGTCACGCACACAAGAATCAACAGCCGAAATTAATACCATCCTTGCACAGCTTCAAACCGCCTCCCAAGCAGCGGTTGGCACAATGGAAGAAAGTACCTCCGCAGTAGAACGTTCAGTATCTGAGGCCAACCTGGCGGGCCATAGCCTGCAAACCATCACCGATACCGTCAACACTATTAACGCCATGAACGAACAAATCGCCAGTGCAACCGACGAACAACAAAGCATCTCGAATGAGCTTGTCGATGAAGCTGAACGTATCAGAGAGCAAACCGCCACTACCGCCGACTCAGCCGTGCGCTTAAATGGCGTAAGCGACGAGCTAAATTCTTTGGCATCGAACCTCGAACAGATCACCCGACAGTTCAAAGTCTAGAAGCACTAATCACTCCCCGTCCATACGCCACATAGTATTCGTACAACACGAATGCTATGTATTTTCTCGTTAACGAGTCTCGTCATTCGCGCAGACGATAAAAAACACCACAAGGCAGTGCCAGTGCGAAAAATAAGAATAAGAGTAGGGTGAATAGCCAGTTACGTGGAACTGGAACTGGAACTGGAACTGGAACTGGAACTGGAACTGGAACTGGAACTGGAACTGGAACTGGAACTGGAACTGGAACTGGAACTGGAACTGGAACTGGAACTGGAACTGGAACTGGAACTATAAGGCTAGCACTGTGCCAACCTTATACAAACGTTTTTTTAAAAAGTTGCTACAACGCGAACGTTATCGGCCACCGATCCAGCGTCCACGAAACCAATCATATTGGGATTTGTTGCTACAAGCTGAAGAATTTCACCGTCAGATTCAAACTCCTTCGGAGGCGTTCCTTTTCCGGTAAAAACCAACTTCGACCAATACGACTTTAGTTGGCTTGCCGATTTATCCAAAACTTTGCTATTAAATTCCGACGTAACTTCGGCCCCTTCCGCACGACCGAGTGGCAATACCGCCCCGCCGCTAGGAAACGTTTTTACTTTACCTAGAAATATTTTCGTCACGTCTTTATCAGCAAAAGCATCAGCGTTGCTCGGATGAACAATAACGGCAACCTCTGCCAACGTTGAATGGCTTACCATTAAAAACAACACTGAGGATAAAACTATCGATCTTTTCATTCATATTCTCCTAAAACATTTACAACCGCCAAGGGAGTTGCACAACAGTGCTAAACCCGCCATTAAAAATGGCAGCCGAGGCATAAGCTGTTTTTTACGCTATGGGTTTGGTTGTGGTTTCGGAGGCGTTACCTTTCGCAACAACAGAAACAACGGGCTGCAAGTAACGAACGGCTATGAATCCTTCATCGGCTGTTGGTTTATCTTCGAAGCTTAAAAGAAAGTGTAGTACTCAATACTCTATTCTTACACCTACTTACACGAAAAAAGCTGTTTTTATTGGCTAAACAGTATCGTTCAAACAAGCAATATCAGTACAACACCACGGCCCACTACAAAGGGGCTTATTATCGATAGCCATAGCATTGCTACAAAAAATCATTAAGCACTTAGATAAGCGCCGTTTGCCGGGCAAACAACAACCGTCAACTCGGCTAAAATAATCGTGATAAAGTGCTCCAGCACCATAGTAACAACATGCAATAAGTCCATTGATCAATTCCTTTTAAACACGGCACTACATTTAACAACATAGTTATCGACCAACAATTAAAAGGCTAAGCCTACATCCATCACTCAAACAACTATTCAAGCATTAAATTTAGGGTAGATAACGCTCTGCTTTTCCGCCAATTATTTTTCGTGAATTGTCGTTATATACAGCACTAAAACGACAAAGCCCCGTAACTATTCATTACAGGGCTTTGCTAGAAAGAGCATAATACTGATTGAAAAATAGAGTAAAAGGCTATCGACTATCACGCGCTCCGTAGAATGGCATTTAATGCCGATAACCTACTCAAGCGGCTCATACTGAAAACCCTTATACAAGACAGTAAAAATTGAGTTTATTACCATCTAAATCTCTACAATAACCGCAAAAATAGCTCCCATCTCTAAGACCAGGCTTACCTTCATCCGAGCCGCCTAACGCTAAAACTTTTGCGTGCATAGACGTTACCGTTTTTTCATTCCCAACGTTAAAAGCGATCATTGTGCCATTACCATAGGTGGCCTCCTGCTTGTTAAACGGTGTGACAACGGCAAAAAGCTGCCCTCCTTCTGGCATACTCCAACCAACAAAACGATCATATTCGTGCACTTTCTTACACCCAACGAGCCCGAATACTTCATCGTAAAATTCAACGGCTTTCGTAATGTTGTTTGTTCCAAGCGTAACGTAACCTATCACATTTAATTCCTTTTAATGGCTGCATTCTTGTATATAAAACATGAAAAACATAACGCGACGCTAATAATGCCTAACAAACACTGCATCCATTTCGCACAAAGCAGGGTTTAACCAAGGTTACCGGTAGTTCACGTTTACGAACCTGCACTACCGCATTTTCACCAAACGTCACAGGTACTCGCGCAAGTGCTATCGAATGCCCTAATGTGGGTGAAAACGTACCACTGGTAATCACGCCCGCCTGCGCCACCCCGTCGGCCACAACCCGCTGACCTTCGCGTAAAACCCCTTTTTCTGTCATCAGCAAACCAACTAATTTAAAGCCCATACCTGCTGCCTTTTCGGCTTCAAGCTTGTCACGACCAATAAAATCTCGCTCTTGAGGCTGCCACGCGACAGTCCACCCCATATTGGCCACCAATGGTGATGTTGTCTCATCCATCTCGTGGCCATATAAATTCATTCCCGCCTCCAAGCGCAGGGTATCGCGTGCACCCAAGCCACACGCCCGAACACCCACATCGGCAAGTGCTCGCCAAAACCCAACCGCTTCAGCATTAGGCAAAAGAATTTCGTAGCCATCTTCACCGGTATAGCCTGTGCGCGCAACAAACCAATCTTGACGGCCCATTTCGGTTAGAAAAGCCCCCTCAAAAAGCCCCAAGCCCTCTAGTGGGCTTTCATCCACCAACAGGTGTACTTTGGCTCTCGCTTCAGGCCCTTGCACCGCAATCATAGCCAGCTGATCACGTTCCATAATACTGACATCGTAAGTACTTGCCTGCTGCGTAATCCACGCGAGATCTTTTTCACGCGTTGCGCAATTCACCACCAAACGGTAACCAAAGGCCATGCGGTACACAATAAGGTCGTCTATCACACCACCGTCTTTATTTAGCATTCCGGTATAAAGCGCCTTGCCGTCATGCTTAAGTTTTGCAACATCGTTTGCCAAAATATACTGTAAAAACGGTGTTACCTGCCCACCCTCTATATCGACAACCGTCATATGCGATACATCAAACATACCAGCGAGTTCTCGTACCGCGTTATGCTCCTCTATTTGTGAGCCATAATTTACGGGCATATTCCACCCGCCAAAATCGACCAGCTTACCGCCCATTTCGCGGTGAACATTTACCAATGGTGTTTCTTTTAACATAGCTATCTCTCTGGCGATTAAATTATGCCACGCATTGTACAGCCTCTTTATCCACAAGTCTGAACCAGAAACCTACATTCGGGCGTAAAAAAACGCCTTTACCCTACATGAAGATACCGGCTACTACCTGAGTATTGGTACACGCATTAACAACTTTACGCCACACGTAACCTATGGCGTAAAAGAAGTGATACCTACAGAGCCCACGTTTTTAGAGGCCGTGCCCAGTGGGCTAAGCCCCCAAATAGATGGCTTAGCGGGGCTCACGCAAGCTGTCTTTAGTTCCACCGCAAGAGAAAACACCTATTACGTAATCGGCTTACGATGGGATTTTCACCCCTCCGCCGCATTCAATATTGAGTATAAATCGCAGAAAGATTCCATCCCAATCGACGAAACGAATAACCTTCTTCGTTTCTCAGTATCAACCGTTTTTTAATTTATAGGCTTTCGTACAGTGCTCAAAAAACGATTAAATAGCCTTAAGCTCTGCTGGCACCTTTCGGCACTTAGGAACCACGGCTTTCCGTAAGCAACGTTTACGCAGGCACAAAAAAGCCCAGACAATCGCTGGGCTTTTTTCATTCAGGCGGCTTAATTATGCATCGGCTTCGATAGTCTCCTTGTAACCATCGGCGGTCAATGCGCCATCAAGCTCACCTAAATCGCTGGGTTTCACCTTAAAGAACCAACCATCGTCAAAAGGCGATTCATTAACCGTTTCAGGAGCTTCTTCCAGCAAAGGATTGACCGCAACCACTTCACCACTAACAGGTGAATAAATATCGGAAGCGGCTTTAACCGACTCAACCACACCAGCTTCTTCACCGCCGTTCACTGTCGAGCCCATTTCGGGAGCTTCTACATATACAACATCACCTAACTCCGCTTGCGCGTGATCAGTAATACCAATAGTAACGGTGCCATCTTCTTCCACCCGAGCCCACTCGTGGCTGGGCAGGTACTTCAATTCGGATCGAATTTCGCTCATGCTGGTTTCCTTTAAAGGTTCAAACG
Source organism: Teredinibacter purpureus (assembly GCF_014217335.1). Lineage (NCBI taxonomy): Bacteria > Pseudomonadati > Pseudomonadota > Gammaproteobacteria > Cellvibrionales > Cellvibrionaceae > Teredinibacter > Teredinibacter purpureus. The sequence goes on from NZ_CP060092.1 coordinate 561,420, forward strand.
TTCAATAGGCGCTATTTTAGGGCTAGACAGACCACTTTGTATAGCTGTCGGCAACAACTGTTGTAGCGCATAGCCGCAATACCTAGCGGTTTAACACCAAAACGCCATCACCCGTTGATGAGATGCCCCGCTCACAGTAATGTTGCAGCCCCTACTATCAGCCCCCTATATCACCTACTAAGTAACAACGCGCAAGCCTCTGCCCCATAGAGCAGCCACTAGCCTAGCGTTGCCCACACTCATTCGTACAACCGAAACGCCGTCGAATAAAATTGGTAAATATGGTACAACGCAGCTCCCTTAATACGCACGATGCTTATGCCTTCTTTCGCTGACAAACTCCTCACTTGGTTCGACCAATTCGGGCGCAAAAACCTCCCGTGGCAAACACCCATCCACCCCTATCGGGTATGGGTGTCTGAGATAATGCTGCAACAAACGCAAGTTGAAACCGTAATACCGTATTTCAACCGTTTTATGGAGCGCTTCCCCACTATCGAATTGCTCGCAGCAGCGCCACAAGACGACGTACTCCACCTATGGACGGGGCTCGGCTATTACGCTCGCGCACGCAACCTACACAAATGCGCACAACGCGTGGTGGAAGAATTTAACGGGCAAATGCCAAAAGACGCCACAACACTAGAAACCCTATCGGGTATTGGCCGCTCCACAGCTGGCGCCATAGCGAGCATCGCCTATAAACAACCAACCGCCATACTCGATGGCAATGTAAAACGCGTACTAGCACGTCAGTATGCCGTAGAAGGCTGGCCAGGCAAGCCCGCCGTAATGAAAGTATTATGGCAGCACGCCGAAACGCACATGCCTACACAACGCTGTAGAGATTACACCCAAGCCATTATGGATTTAGGCGCAACGCTGTGTGTTCGCAGCAAACCCTTGTGTACAAAGTGCCCTGTGAGCCAAAGCTGTGCGGCAGCACAACAAGGTAACCCGCAAGATTACCCCGGTAAAAAACCCAAAAAAACGTTACCCGTTAAAACCGTACAAATGCTCCTATTACGCAATGCCGATGGCCACATACTGCTCGAACAGCGCCCGCCTACCGGCATATGGGGAGGCCTCTGGAGCCTGCCAGAGCTAGCGTTGGACAAACCCTTCCAAGATTATACAACCGAACATGTGGGCGACATTAACACGCACACCCAATGGGCTAAAATGCGGCATACCTTTAGCCATTACCACTTAGACATTCACCCCGTTATCGTAGAGGTAGGGCCGCTGCGCAGTAAAGTAATGGAGAACAATCGTCAGCTTTGGTATAACCTGCAAAAGCCCCAATCACTAGGCTTAGCGGCACCTGTAAAGAAATTGTTAGCCCAACTTGATTCACTGCTATAACTGGTCAATCGTCATCCCAGAAGAAAACCTCGGCTTTATTGCCGGCCAGCACCCACAAGGAACCCCTATGTCACGCACCGTATATTGTCGTAAGTACAAACAAACGTTAGAAGGCTTACAGGCCCCTCCCGTGCCCGGCCCCAAAGGCCTAGACTTATTCGAAAACGTGTCGCAAAAAGCCTGGGGAGAATGGCTCAGCCATCAAACAATGCTTATCAACGAAAAACAATTAAGCCTCATGGACATGACCGCTCGCACCTATTTAGGCGAACAAATGACCAAGTTTTTAAGCGGCGATGAATACGACGCAGCCGACGGCTACGTGGCGCCAGAGTCGTCCCTAAATAAGTAACCAATAATTTCCTTCAAAACCTTGACTCAAGCCCCGCAGACAGGTTTAATACGCGGCCTTCGCAGCAGAGCTTTCTAGGTTCTAAAGCGCAAGATTTGCCCGGATAGCTCAGTCGGTAGAGCAGGGGATTGAAAATCCCCGTGTCGGTGGTTCGATTCCGCCTCCGGGCACCACATTAAAAAACCCAGCAATGTTAAGTTGCTGGGTTTTTTAATGTCTGAGTTTTCGTATTTGCTCACTTGATTAAGAATCATACTTTCGGCCACCTTGCGCATAAATTGTCAATCGCAGCCATTTTCATTGGCAAGGGTGCGCGGCACCGTAGGCTTGTCCTTGCCAATGAAAATGGCTGCGATTGATTTATATCAGCGCGAAGGGATTGAAGACATGACAGGCCGCAAACGGCCAGAAGAGGACATTGGGTGTCAACTTTTTTTGGGGAACTTGGTCATCTAATGCCTGCATTTTCGGCTGGTTTGGAATGTAGCGAAAAAGCAATCCGACAATATGTGTTTGTTAGCTGAAATAGCCTGACAAGCAGTCAACTGCATCACTCCCCTGAGACCCTTTTCTAAATCTCTTTTGCTCTTCAAAATCCATGCTAGGCAATAAGTGGATCAACCGGCTGCCAATGAATCAATAATACCCCCAATCTGCTAGCTGTACCCATAGCGAGTTCTTTGAGTCAATCTGGGAAACACTTTTGAGCTTTAATGGAAAATTGAGAGTGGTTATTTCAGCCTCTCGCGAGGGGTTTACATTTAGCACGCGGCCAACTGTAATTCGCCCTTACTTGGTGCGGTAACGCACACCAACAACATAATCGCCCCAAGTTGATGCGTTTCTTACATGCAGGCCCTATGAGCGAGACCGCACACCACCGGCAATGACGGCACACAACACGCTTATTTAAGGGCACCTTCGTAAGCCTGCGACGCTTAATCATGATCAAAACGCCGATTAGAAAACTAAGGGACAATGCGCGTGCGCAAAGAGCGGTCATTTTCAGCGTCCCTAGACCTATTCTGGTGCGCATGACAAAATAGTTACTCAGATGACAGATTGTGGTTCAATTATTGCGAGATATCTCTAGCTAGTGCCCGTACAGCGCGTATTTAGCACAAGTGTCAGCACCCTATTTGGATAAAGATTTTTATACGTCAATCAACTCGCTGATACAGGCTGGGAGTATCGCCACCTACCGAGAGTAGGTACGTTGGCCCCATAACAAACATTTATTGTATTTGGAAAAAAATATGAGCGGAAATGAATCTCGGCTTCAAGCCATACACGCCATCAATAATTCAGTCGCGGCTGAGGTAGGCATGCCAGAATCTTTACAGTCCATCTGGGCATGCGACGTTTTTAATCTTGCTTCAATGGAAGAAAAGCTTTCAAAAAGCGCCTTTAAAGCAATGAAAAAAACCGTGCAAACCGGTGCACCTCTGGACGCAGCAACCGCTGATGTCGTTGCTATGGCAATGAAAGACTGGGCGATTGAAAAAGGCGTTAAATTCTTTTCTCATATATTTTATCCCATGACGAATGCCACTGCTGAGAAGCACGATGGCTTTATCGTGACCAATTTCGACGGTAATGCCATTAACGAATTTTCTGGCAAACTACTGATTAAAGGTGAGCCGGATGGCTCCTCTTTCCCGAACGGCAGTTTACGTATGACCAATGCCGCACGTGGTTATACCGCATGGGACCCGTCAAGCCCCGCCTACATTATGCATACCGCCAATGGCGCCACCTTAATGATCCCCAGCGTATTTATGTCTTGGACAGGTGAAGCGCTAGATAAAAAAATTCCGCTGCTACGCTCTAACGCTGCCATGAACAAAGCGGCTCAAAAAGTATTAACGTTAATGGGCGAAAAAAATATTGCCACGTTAAATTCTAGCTGCGGTGCCGAGCAGGAATATTTTTTGGTAGATGAAAATTTTGCCAATGCGCGGCCTGATTTAATCCTCGCTGGACGTACATTGTTTGGTGCGCCTTCTGCAAAAGGTCAGCAATTCGACGATCATTACTTTGGTGCAATCCCTGCGCGCGTGCAGGTTTTCATGCAAGATTTTGAAGACCAACTCTATCGTCTAGGCATACCCGCCAAGACGCATCACAACGAAGTAGCACCCGGCCAATTCGAAATTGCCCCTTATTACGAAGCCGCCAACGTTGCGGCGGATCACCAACAATTATTAATGACGGTTATGAAAATGACCGCCAAAAAACACGGCTTTGTAGCCTTATTACACGAAAAGCCATTTGCAGGCCTTAACGGTTCTGGTAAGCATGTCAATTGGTCGGTGGGGAATGCTACCCAAGGTAACCTGCTCGACCCCGGCAATACTCCAGAAGAAAATCTCAATTTCTTATTGTTCTGTGGCGCCGTTATTCGCGGCGTACATTTGTACGGCCCCTTGTTACGAGCCGTAATTGCCTCTGCAGCCAACGACCATCGTCTAGGCGCTAACGAAGCACCACCAGCGATACTCTCGGTGTATCTCGGCGACCAGCTCGAAAAAGTTTTTCTGGATATTAAAGAAGGCAATCTCAAACCGACCGTCAGCGGCGGCGATATGGATTTAGGCCTTTCACAAATTCTAAGCTTTCAGCGCGACCCCGGTGATCGAAACCGCACATCACCTTTTGCGTTTACCGGTAACCGTTTTGAATTCCGCGCTGTAGGCTCTTCTCAGTCCGTCTCTGGCCCCTTGGTTGCAATGAATACCATGCTCGCCGATTCATTAGAATGGATTGCGGCCAAACTTGAATCCTCAATATCCGGCGGCATGGATCAAACTGCGGCCGTCATTCATGTATTGAAAGCCTTAATGGACGAGCACGGCAATGTTATCTTTGGTGGCGATGGTTACTCATCTGAATGGCACGAAAAGGCCGTTAACGAGCGCGGCTTAAAAAATATTCCCACCACCGCCGACGCCCTACCGGCATTTTTAGACCCTTCAGTTGTGGAACTATTCTCGAACACCGGCGTACTGACACCAGTAGAACTAAAAAGCCGATACGAAGTGTATTCCGAGCAATACATCCTCTCAATAGAGGTAGAAGCCAAGCTAGTGGTCGATATGGCAACAACCTCCATCTACCCTGCTGCCGTCAGCTACTTATCGGTGATTACGGAATCGCTTAACGCATCTGCGTCATTGGGGCTGGGTTTAGATGCTAGCGTGGCAACAAAACTTGCAGACAATATCAACGGCATGATGGCTAGCGTTGAAAAACTCTCTGCCGCAATAGCGGTTCACGATTTTGACTCTGAAAAATCACACATGGAGTATTCCGCAAAAACAATTCGTCCATTAATGGATGAAACCCGCGCGTTTGCCGATACTCTAGAAACATTGGTTGCCGACAAATTTTGGCCACTGCCTAAATATTCAGAAATGCTATTTATTAAGTAGCCGTTAAAGTAAGCATCATCCAGAGTTGGGCCGCAGAAATGCGGCCTTTTTTTGTTTTCTCTTTTCTGAAACAATGTTTTTTAGAGAATACATACCGAGCAGTTAAGGCAACTAAAATTGCCTTCGGCATTGATGTGGGAACACAAACTACCCTAAAAAACTTACCCTAAACAATGCCCTAACACCTTCTGATCAAATTCGAAAAATATTAGGTCTCTCTGTGAAAAAGTAAGCCTGTGAGGCCACGTCTCACTATTTCCCTCTGATTCCCCCCACAAAAAAGCCCCGCTATGAGCGGGGCTTTAGGGTAAGACTACATAAAATTAAGTTCTCATACAGTCTTCATGAACGGTTTATCGACCTAGATAATCCATTAACCAATCCATTGCTGGACGCTGCTGGCCATTGCTTTGAATTAAGCCTGTGCCATCACGCCATGTAGAGCCAACAACATAGCCCCACAAGGTAATGCCAACAACATCTGGGTGGTTGTAGAATACAGGGAACTGTTCTTGCATAACCTGTAGCTGTTGCTGATCACCGGTTTCTTCAATGTCGTATTCAGAGATATACATTGGCAGACCAAGCGCCGCAATTTGGTTAAGGTTGTTTTCCAATTCAGAAAGTGACATTCCCGCTAAACCGTGTGCTTGCATACCAATGGCATCCACAACACCCGCATTAACAGCCGGCTGTGCCATTTGAATAAACTCACTGGTGTTCCAGCGCAGTACGTTGTAGTCATTCAATATCAAAATGGAGTTTGGGCAATACTGTCGAGCAAGCTGGAACGATTTAATGATCCAATCATTACCAAAGGCGTCACGAGCAAAATCTGCTGGTGCATGTCCTGGTGTTGATTCGTTAACCACGTCAATCATTTCAGTGTCAGGGTAACGCTCACAGTAGTCACGAATCCATTCTTCAATTTCTTCGGCTTTTTCAGTGTTGCTTAAGTTGTTGATCCAACTTGGGAATTGACTACCCCACACCAAGGTGTGCTGCTTGAACGGAATATTGTTCTGCTTGGCGTAGTTGTAGGCTGCATCGAGACCACTCCAATTGTAGTTATCTCGTGAGCTTTCCACCGAGCCCCACTTACCCTCATTTTCTGGCGTAATTTGATCCCAGTATTGCGTAAAGTCTGAACGTACGCTGCCGCTGGTTGTAATATTACCAACAAAAAATGCTGGAAAACTTGGGTTGCCGTTAGGCGTTGAACTGCTAGAGCTGGAGCTGCTTGAACTAGAGCTGCTGGAGCTTGAAGAGCTGCTAGATGAACTAGAGCTACTAGACGAACTGCTTGAACTAGAGGATGAAGAGCTTGAGCTCGTACAACTACTAATTACGCCGCCACTGCCGCCTTGGCCTTCACAAGTGGTTCGACCGATACAGCTCTGATTATTTTCATAGCCCCAACCGGAATCTTGATTAGTGCACAATGGACGTGGGTCGTCTTGATACCATTTGCATTGCTCTTCGCATACTTCGCCACCCGTAGAGCTAGATGAAGAGCTGCTGCTTGAGGAGCTGGATGAACTGCTGCTTGAAGAGCTAGATGAACTGCTGCTTGAAGAGCTACTAGAAGAGCTACTAGAAGAACTACTAACGGAAGAACTAGACGAGCTACTGGATGAAGTGCCGCCGCAATCGCCTACGGGACCACCATCGCCATCTTGCTGACCATTACAGGTATCAAGGCCGATACAGCTCGCACTATTTTCCCAGCCCCAGCCAGAAGTTTGATCTTGACACATTGCCCATGTAGCGCCATACCAATTACATTCACAAGCGCTTTGCGCTTGTACCTGTGACGATAAGAAAAAAGGCGATACAAACATCATGGCTACTGCCAGACGTATATATTGAGTAAATGGGATATTATTCATTATTAGTACCCAGTGTTTAAAAAATTATTAGTGAAATGAAAATTTAATTACAACTAAAGAATTAATCGTATAAGGGTTCGAAAAATTCGTGTCCAGAGTATACGTCAGTCCAGTTATTGTCCAAACAAACATAAGGGATTTGATAATCTATTATCGCTCATTCAATTTTATTTGACGTGCGCCTCACTATTTTTTGCGCTTTTACAATTTCATAACAGCAACGATTTACGCTATTTTTACGGCGTATTCAACGCTTATTCGGATATTCTATTCCCCTAAGAAATTAGCCTTCAACTATAAATTTCACAAGACTCTATAGTTAGATTAAACCTAGAAAATGCTAGATTATATTTTCATGTTTTTTGTTTTTTTCATTTCAAAAAATTCACAACGTTCACGATTTGTTTTTCCGTCTCTATATTCTTTTACTCTCGATACAACACAGCCATGCTTTCATGTTGGATTTGGTGCCAAAAAAGCGCTTCGGTCACACCCCAATACCTCTGTCAGGTAAAAACACATTGCATCGAATATCACTCTCTTCATGTCGACTACATTTATATTTTATTGTTTTTTATTAGCCGTTATATTTTTTGTATGGCTAGCTCGGCTATAGAAGAAGCCACTTATCGGAGAGCGGTTACGGCATTATAAAATGCCGTATAGCCTTATTCGAATACTTATATCCACTTTTTACATGGCGACATCAGGCAACGTGTAACTTGCGACAAGTGGTATTTAAGTGTCGGTTACACAAACCCTCTCGTCGACTCGATATTAGCGCTCACGTTACTGAATAGGTATTGTATTAAAATCACGGTAGCGCGCCACTTCCTTTCCATCTCGAATCACAACAAATGTTGGCAACGCTGTTATTTGATAGCGAAAAAATAGCGCATTACTTTTATCAATCACTAAAGGGTGCTTGACGTTAAATTTATGTCGGTATTGCGCTAAGGCTTCATCATCTGTCCATAGCCGTGATAAAACGCTGTGTAGCGTTAACGTTTTAGGTAACCTGGTGTAAGCGTCGTTAATATCTAATTGATTTTGAATACACGCTTGTGATGTTTGAGGACGGGATTTTTCCAAGTACCAATGACACCACGCGGCACTAAAATACAAAATATGAGTGGCCGTTGTAGCAAAATCTATATCGATATCGCCTTCCGTTTCGTTAAAGCGTTCACTGCTCAAGAATTCTAGTGGCGTATTACTGGCAAGAAGCGCGAGCTTTCTGTCCACATCACTATTCGCACTATGGCCTGCATGCACTACGTTTAGCTCCTTATCCAGTAATAGGTGGTAAGGCGTTCCCTGAAAACGGAAATGCTTGGCTAGCGCCCCTTTGCTATCGATTGCTTGGGGCATCGTTAAACCATATGTTTTTATGGCGCTCTGTACTGTGTCTACCGTGTCTTCTAGGCCAACATTCACCGATATAAATTCAATATCGCTACCGTACTGTTCAAAAGAATGTTGGAAATGAGGCATTTCTTTCAAACAGGTTTGGCACCACGAGGCCCAAAATTTTATGTAGAGTGGCTTCTTACCACGATAATGTTCCAGTGGTACATGCTCCCGTTCAATAAAGGGAATCTCTATGATTAGTGTGCGCTCACTAATGGCTGCAGCGTTTAAAACACTGGCAGCAAGCAGTATGAGGCTTACCGCTAACACGCACAGTACCTTCATGATGCGTTCCTTTTTGTGCCCCTTAACAGGCGTTTTAGAACATCATCTTTATCGATAAAATGGTGTTTTAATGCGGCCAGAATATGCCCGGCTAACACCGCGATTAACACATAACCCAAGACGCTATGCGCCCATTGGCCCATGTCGGACAGCATTGCGTTCCTTATCACCACCTCACCGGTTTCTGCTGAGTATTCATTCGAAGGAAAGATGGGTATCGAAAATAGCCGAAAACCATGACCGCTTGCCGCCGAATAAAGCATGCCGGTAATCGGGATTAAGCAGCACAGTAATAAAATGAGCGCCTGAGCCCATTCAATTAACAATGCTTCTATTTTCGAGCGCGCCGGTTGTCGAGGCCTAGGGTAAATGAATCGAAAACATAAGCGTGCAATGATGAGCAAACTCGCAATTAAACCAAACGATTTATGTACGTTGTACATTCCCCATGCTTCCCACCTCACCATGTAAACGCCTAGTGCTAGCAGGCCCAATATTAAGACAGCATTAGCCCAATGCAAAATGCGCGTTGCAGGATGCCAATCAGCTATTTTCATGCGGTAATTCCTCAGTAATGAATAGGCTCACTACCGTACCGAGGCACACCCGTATGAACTACTGAGATAGGCTGGTTAGGCTATTACTGGGACGAACAAACCGCTTCTGGGACAGACGGTGGGACGAATTGCTTAAATGTTTGCCAATAGCTTTTGCTAATATTGACGCGTTCACCCGTATTCAGCTCCACTTGGCGCTGAGAGTTGGACTGTACGTGAATAGCCTGAATGGCTTGCTTATTGACTAAACGGCTGCGGTGTACGCGCAGGAATAATGGGGAGGGTAAGCAGGCTTCGAGCTGCTTCATGGTGGAACGCAAAAGGTAGGTAGACTCGGGCGTTATTATATCCACGTAATTGCCCGAGGCTTTAATCGACGAAATATCACTAATTTGGAGCAAGGTTTCCGTATTACCTTTGCACACCCGTAAGCTATCCGATGCCGAAAACTGCATTGAGACTTGCTTGATGTTGTCGCCATCCGTCACGCAGCCTTGGGCAGTTCTGGTGGAGTAAAGCACCCAAAAATGCCAGCTAATGATGACCACACAATAGGCATATACATGCTGAGGTAGATAATACACAAGGCTACTAACCAACGGGCCCTCGCCTTGATAAACCGCCAAGCCAGTTCTACTCACCAACGCAAGGGGTACCAGGATGACCGTTAAACCACAGTACAACGCAAAAGTTTTCTTATTGTGCCGTTCGGTTGCGGATAAATGCCAAAGGCTAAGGCTATGAGTTAACACTGGCGTGATGACCAACCATGGAAACCATTGGCTCACAGACCACAGCATCATCTGGCTTACCGTCCACGGTAAGGACGTGACAAATTCATGGTAGACAGGGCAATACACCGTTTGAATGGCTAAAAACAATGCCCATAACCCGTACGACCACTTGAGCTGCTGTAAATCAATATGCCGAAATGAAAGAATAAACCACATGGCCACTTTGCCTTGCCGTAAGAAAGAGCGGGCTATTCTAGAAGGCTATTGGAACGAGAAGAAGGCTTTTATACGGAAAATTTTAGCCGTGCACTCGCTTCCCTATCACCCACTGCGCCTTAGTAAGAATACAATCGCAATTGTTGTAACCCCCAGTATTGCTAAGGAAGGCGCAAATGGCGGCCTTGATGGCTCTGGTCACCATTCAAACGACGCCCTGCTTGCCATTCTCGGCCTATAAACACGCCTTCGTACAACGTTTCTATACCCACTCGTTGCTGTTTGGTTGGATGGCTAAACGTGATAACAACGCCACTGCCTCCAACATAAAAATCGTGTTCGCCGGTTTGAATAATGATAGCCCCTGAATGATCCCACGCCGGCGCCTTTGACGCGGCATTCCAACCAAGTGTTAAGTCATGTTTTATTGTGAACCGGTAATCACCAAAGTCTCGCGTGGTTTCGGGCTGCTCCTTCGTTAACCACACACCCGCAATAGCGTCAGAACCCTGATGCTGTGTAATGAGCGGCTGTAATTGATGAATAATGTTATAGCTGTGTGTTAGGTTTTCCGCTTTAGCGGTCGCTGTAGATTCAATAGAAAAAGGCGAAAAACCTAACGTATTGTAATGCCCAAAGGCAAATAGCGCCTTCGCACCCACCTCAGGGGTAAATCGAATTTCAGGTATCAGCAATGCATCGCCCTGCTGTGTATAGAGATCATTCCAATATTGGAACCGCGGGTTATAGAAATCGGGCACTAATAAATCAATTGCGGGTGCGCCGGCTTTCCACACATCCATTAGATGAGGCAATGGCCCACCGCTTGGGTAATCACCGGGTAACACATTTGGCCGATTAAGCGCCGCATTAACAAACATGGGTAGTGGGTAACGCTTTTTGCCTGCAGTTGCTACGACATTGGTGTAACGTGCAAAATGCCAAGCGGTAAAAATTTCTTCTGTTGCAATTCCAACCCCAAACACCTCTTCCCATCTCCCTGCCTCAGCATAGTTGGAGGATTTCCACGCGGCCAACAATGACGGGGTAAGCGTAGATTTATGCTTTAATAAATAATCCATTAACGCTGTTGGCACCGGTTGATGATAGGCTTCCGTCGCAGCAGCAGAATGGTCTCGCGCGCTAGGTAACATCCCTATTTCATTTTCCACTTGCACCATAATCACCGTACGGTGTTTGCCGTCTATTTTTTTCAGGAAAGCCATTAGATTTTCAAACGCGTTCGCATCTGCCATTGCATTGTGCGTCGATAACGCGGCAAGAATTTCTTGTGGCTTTCCTTCGTGGCTAATACTACGTTCAAATCGCGTGGTGTTGCCCTTAACCCAACTCGGTACGTAACTCGACATACTGTTTTTCCAGCTTCCGAACCACAGTAGAACCACTTTAATTTTTTCCGCGCGCGCGCGTTCAACCAATTTTTTAACCAACAAAAAATCAAACTGGCCTTCAACAGGCTCAATGCTTTCCCAATAAACGGGCGCAAGCAGGGTATTAACATTCATCGCCTTTAATTTTGGCCAAATTGGCTCCATATAAGCCATGCTAGACGCACTGGAGTTACCCAGTTCACCGCCCAAAATAAGATAAGGCTTACCCTCCACAAGTAGTTGCGTTTGCGTGTCGGTTACGACCAGCTCTGGCAAAGGCTTTGCCACAACGACACTTGAAAACATCACCGTAATTAGCCACACGTTTATTGCTAAATCTTTTATTATTCGCGTTACCGGTCGACCCAAAATAAATATCATGAGAAATAATTGCTCGATTGAATGACTGTTAGCCCAACACACAAGACTTGCTGCACCGTGACATAGCCCCGAATTGTTTTCAATACTGGCCCACTAATGTTTTACGCTACGACGGCGATACCCAGCACCCACACACCGCAAGAACCTTTCGCCTGCGAGCACTTGCGCGCGTGAAGCGTTTTCAACAGGGGAGCTGTTCAGGCTTGGTTAAGGTGTATTACGTTTTAATAGACGCTTGAATGGGAATTCCCCTTTTTTGGACGCCGATTATCGGAGATATCACCATGTTAAAGCACGTTACAGCCCTTGTAGGATTACTGCTCGCGGGGTTAATAATGCCCGTTGCAGCCACCGCTCAGCATGATGACGCGATACCCCAACCCACATTAGACCAGTTACTAGCCCCGATTGCGCTTTATCCCGATACGGTACTTTCACATATTTTAATTGCCGCAACATACCCGCTAGAAGTGGTAGAAGCCGAGCGCTGGACCCGTGCTAACGAGGGCCTAGATGGCGAGGCAGCATTATTGGCCGCCGAACAAAAAAGCTGGGACCCAAGTATTATTGCGCTGGTACCATTCCCTCACATTCTGCAGCGTATGAGCGAAGATTTAAGCTGGACCCAACAACTGGGCGACACGTTTCTACAGGCCGAAAACCGCGTATTGGATACGATCCAAACGTTGCGCCAACGCGCCTATGCCGAGGGAAATCTCAATTCTTCCGACTATCAGCAAGTTAATCACGACAATGGCAATATCATTATCGAACCCATACAACGTGAGGTTGTTTATGTCCCTTACTACGACACCCGCGTAATTTATGGCACCTGGTGGTGGCCCTCCTACCCTCCCCATTATTGGGCACATCACCCTCATCATTCTCGTTATGGGGCCCATTATTCAGGGCTAACGTTATGGACACCAAGCCTACACATTCGCCTCGGTGGATTTTATGGGGGTGTTCACTGGCACCATCGGCAAGTCATGGTGCTGCCTTCGCATACTCGCCACCGCCTTTCAACAAATCGCCAAGTGATTTACCACCAACAAGCGCGCCGCTGGCAGCACAACCCTGAGCATCGTCGCAGCGTAAGTTATCGCTCACCAACTGTCGCTCATCGCTATCGCACGTCCACGGCACAACGGTCCTCACAGATAAGGCCTTCGGGTGCTCTCACCCGCACGCCTTCACCCGTGGTACGGGTACGACAAAGCGGCATTCCATCTGAACAAAAACAGTTAGCGGTACGCGAGCAGTTACGCACCGCTACGCTTCCCGTACAAACGCATCGCGATAATTTGCGCACCTCACGCTTATCACCCGCGCGTGTGCAGGCTAGCACCACTGCGCCAACTACACGACAGAACACTCCCCGCACTCCCGCAACCACAGAGCTTCGCCAAACCGTTTCACGCAATACAGACAGAGTTCGACAAACCATGAGTAATAGTGAAAGGCTATCCCGCACGAATACAACCCTTCAACGTGCTCAGCCCACGCCAACGGCTCGACCAGCGCAACGCCAGCAGACACCCCAAAACACGCCTGTACAACGTAGTGTGACGCCACGACGAACAACACCACAACGCGCAACGCCGTCATCACAACCCTCAACACGTACCACACCTCATCGGCTACAGCGCTAAGTTATCGGTGAGTTCACATTGGTAATGATTTTTACGTAAAAAAAACGCTACGCGCACAAAGGCATAGCGTTTTTTAAATGAGCATGTCACGTATGACCGTTCGTGTGGTGTGTCGCTATAAGCCTACACGAGATGGTAATAGGGCTTCGCAATCTTGGCTATTAACCGGTAGTACCGCTGCTTGTTCAAAACCGTTTGCCGTATCCCAGTTTCTTATATCGCCGTCAAAGTCGAAACGTAGCGCAATACGCGCGTCGTCGCCAACCCCTACTGTACCACCTGGTTTTATAATGGCTTGATACGTTGCACCAAGAAAGGTGATGGTAATAAGCAGGCTGTAAGACTCGTCGCTCACACTGCTCGCCCCCAATAAACTCCAAAAACCGTCGATATATTCACCACGGGTATTGCCTTCTCCTAGGCTGCCATCAGTGCTCGCGTCCTCTATGTATTTCACGCAGGCTTGCAACCCACCTGCCAGCGCGTTCTGTTCGCCCGTAAAAAATAACGCAACCTCAATATCTTTCAAGCTGTTAGGCCCAAAGCCAAGATCGGGGTCAGATAAGCGCACGGTGGTACCTACAACGTCAGAAAACGCTTGTGCGCCTTCGGGTAAACGCACGGCTCTATCAAAATCATCTGCGGAAATAAAATCGTCCCCGGTGAAATCGTTATGCCGAAGCTCCGAAACAAACGAATCGGCGCCGCTTAAACTGCCAGTAAGGCTAACGACGGCTTCACTGTTTTCAGGTTCGGTAATAAAATTAATGGCGTTATCAAGGCTAAGGTCTGTACTGCCTATTTCATCTAGACCTTTTACCACCACCGTTTCGATTAATCTTACACCGCCGATAATCTCTTCTATTGTGGTGGCGGGAATTTCGGTATTAAAAATTTCATTTACTACAACAGGAATCGTTTGGGTAATATCAATAACACGGCTAAACCCGTTTGGCACTTCTACCGAACCCATATCGGGCGGAAGGTCAAATTCGCGTAACGTGTAAATATCGCGTATAGACGCTTCGGCGCTGTCCAAAATAGACGCCAAGCTTGCTTCACTTTGTAGTACCGTATTTAAATCGGTGTTGGGTATTACCAACTGCTCCGCTAGGCTGCGGTATACCGACTGGCTCGCATCATTAGGCGTGCCCAAATTATTGCCAATCTCGCTGTAAACATCGGTAATTCGATCCGACATTAACGATACTGATTTATGCACGGTGAGTGCCTTATTCAACAGTGAAAGATTAAAGCTGTCAGCATGCAGATAATCGATATCGAGGTCGCCATCCTCTAACCCCAAAGATAACAATAATGCTGATTGCGTTTCGGAGTCGTCCAGCACGGTAACCAACGTTGACAGGGGCGTTATGAGTATGTCGTTTTCAACACCAAAATCCACTCGACGACTCATTTGCCCAAAGAATGGCTCGCCTGTAAGAATGTCATAGCCGCTATCAATTCGAATGGTAAAATTCGCAATATCAGTTGTTAAATTAAGGCAGTATTGCTGTAAATTAGCACTCGCGCCTGCAGCACAATAGTCCGTATCGGTGTTGGGGTTATAACTGAAATAGCCTTCGTTATCCGTAAAGGCAAAGGGCTCCCACGGGTCGCGGGTACCATTATTGTTGGTATCCACAAATACCGTCGCGCGCGCAAGATACCCATCGATTACTCGGCCGGTAAGCATTGTATTGATATTCGCTTGGGTACCTTCATCTTGCCCCGAGCCGCCACACGCCACCATACCCACACACAGCCCTGATAAAGATACACACTTCAGGGCTCTAATAATTGCTACTGATTTCTGATTAGCCATTGAATACACCACTTATTTACTACCATTAAAATTTCTGTTGAAAGCCAACCGAAAAACCAAACGTTCGCGGCACGGTAACCTCATCCACCACCACACTTTCAAGCCCCCATGAGCCATCCAGTGTCAACCGACTAAAAAATGTCAGCCCAATATTGACGGTACTCAGTTCGGAACCCGCCATATTTTTACGAAATCCCGCACGCCAATCTGGCCACCAATTACTCTTGGTCTGATAGTCGGTTGCGAGGGTTAACCATTGGTTTTCATGGCCGATAATATCTTCATAAACGGCCATTTCCATTTCACCGCTAATAGACCAACGACCCGTCAAACTGTAAACACCGTCTAGCGTTGTTAGCGCATGCCGCGTGTGCTTTTCTTGCGATACAATTTCACCAATAACCTGGATAAAATAGGCCGCGGTATCGCAGTTACTACGCTCAATGCTGCCAGGATCAAAACCGTCACACTCCACGCCAATTGCGCCATAGTTATAGGTTGGTGAATTTATATCAGTAATTGTTAGGCCCGCTCGATAACGCGGAGCTTGCAGCATCAGCCCTATATCTAACCCAACATTGGTGGTACTTTCCATATTCTGATCGTAGCTGTCCTGTACAACATCTTCTATGGCTTCGCCATTAAGCTGTTGTAACGCGATAATTTGTTTACTTAACTCCATGCGAACAAAATTAATTTTCACGCCGCCATAAAGCTTAAGTTTTCCCTCCTCTCCCATCGTCGCCAGCTCTTTGCTCAAGCCCGCTGATAGTCGTGTTTCTAGCCCACTCTTAAGATAAGCCGATGTATTAGTGGCAAACTTTCCGTTTTGAGAGTCGTAGATTAGCTCATCATCTAAAATACTCATTCCAATATTTGCGCCGTAATTAAAATCTGCGAATAACGTGGCATCTAAAAATTCTGCTCGGTAATAAAAGGGCGAGAGTGGAGCGGTGAGCCCAAGGCTTGTTTTGCTATAACCGCTTTCACCCATTTCAACTAGCACGTTATTAAAGCGATCCAACACTTCCTCAATGGGTTCATCCACCGAGGCAGGGTCGTCCAGAATATCGATAAGCTCATCAAGATCATCGATAAAATTATCGACCTCGCCTAACTCATAGGTATTCCAAACTGTCGGTAAATAATTGAAGCGAAAATTGTTGTTTTCGCTTACCGCCAAAGAGGCCGCTGCTGGATTCTTGCTTGCTACATGTATAGAAAATGAGGAGGGAATATTACCCGTAGTGTGATTCGCACCAATAAAAAGACCGTTTGAACCCGCGATAACATTCTGTGCACTGCTAATAACTAATACTGTGAATAATACTTTTTTCACGCCCAATCTTCCTTTCATGTGATGAAAACATCCGTTAACAGAAAAGAGTCTAGACGGTTGACGATGATAAGCGGCGCCTCTTCTAAGGGATATGCAAAATCAATCTGGATCCTTAATAAGGCCCCTATGTTTCATATAACCCTATAACTTATCTATCTAGAGCGGTATTTTTTAGTACCATTTCCCTCTTATCTTTACACAGTGGTTTATTTCTAATCGTGATTGTAGCGTCACCCTATACCGACTTTATCAGCACTACGGCACCCGCATTACCCACACTCATCACCTAGGTCTATACTTTACGCTAAGTATACGTTTTACCGCTTCATTCTCGCCGGTCAGGAACCTCTATTAATGCCACAATTTTTTCGCAACCTTGTCGGTTTACTGGCACCTTTGTTGTCCTGCTTGAGTTTTTCAACGCCTGAACGACCACTTATTACCTTGCATACCTCGCTTGCCCCGCCCTACCAAGTACTTTCAAAGGGGGCACTCACAGGGAGCTCTGTAGAAACTATCACGTGTATTTTTGGCAAGATGAACCAGCCTTTTGACATAGAGGTGGTGCCGTGGAATAGAGGCGTAAACTATTTTAAGCGTGGTAGAACGGATGGGTTATTTATCGCAATGGAGTCAACTGAATTAAATGTTGCAGGCAAATTATCTGACCCATTGGCCCTCGAAAAATGGTATTGGTATTTTCGCGATAAAGATATTGCTCATAGGCTTAGCGCTAACCCTTCTATTGCAATCGGTGCCATTTTAAGCAGTAATCAACATTTATGGCTTACTGGCCGGCACTACGTGATTAAAAATGAGGTGACCGAAACAGAACAATTACTGCATTTACTCGCGATAAACCGTATCGATACCTTTCTAGCAGACAGTAGAACTTTTCATGAGGAGTCTATTCGCTTCGGTGTCGCACCCAACCAAATATTTTCTCGTTTTTCACGTTACATGCCGTTGGGCATTTATTTTTCAAACGATCTATTAGCAAAAGACCCACAATTTTTGGCGCTATTTAATAGCCTTATACCAGCCTGCTCTCCACTAGTGATGCACTTGGACAGCGGTGAAAAAGCACAACTGAAACAACAGTCTGAGTGGGTATTAAACCTGCTGAATCAAGACTCTACTATTTTTCGATCTCTTCACGACAGCAATAAGGCCATTTCTGCGCCTCAGTATCAACACAACGATAATTTATCTGGCTACATTCAACGACAATACGTCGATGTGTTTACGTTGGTTTCTGAGATTACAGTTTACGATTTACACGGAACAACCATAGCCTCTAGTGGGCATTCCAAGGGCCATAAAATGACACCATCGCTCACAGATCTTTCCCTTAGTACACACAGGAAGGGTGAAATCACTATAATGCCTATTCGGTTTCACCACTCCACCCATAGTTTTCAGTCTGCGGTTCACACAGGTTTGTTCGACTCACAAACAAACACGCGCATTGGCACTATTGTGTTGGGTATAAATGTAGAAAAAGCACTCACTCAAGATTAGAGAGTTAGATCATCGAACGCTACGAACAAATTTGGAAAACAATACAAACCGTACCTTTTGGCACGGTAGCCAGTTATGGTCAAATTGCCACACTGGCTAACCTGCCTGGCCGCGCAAGGTTGGTGGGGCATTGCATTAGTCAAGCACCCGCTTCATGGGCGTTACCATGGCATCGAGTTTTACGTGCATCGGGTCAACTGGCGTTTGCTGAACACTCCAAAAATGGAGTAAGGCAAAGGGATTTATTACAAAAAGAGGGCGTTGAGGTGGTCAATAATAGGGTGGCCATGAGGGCCTTTCAGTGGGCGCCCAATCTAGAAGATTTTTTTAAGCTAACACACGATAGTGAAACGACGTTTACGCCGCTTTAACACAATTTCGGCCATCGTTCTTCGCGCAATACACGGCTTCATCGGCGGCCTTAAATAGATGATCAAAATTATCGTTAATGTCTGATAGTTGCGCCACACCAAAACTAGCCGTTAACTCAAGCCCTGCTGGTTTTTCGTGTTGAATACTCGCGCGTAATTCTTCTGCTTTTCGTAGCGCATTATCTAAGTTGCAGTGGCCTAAAAATACAATAAATTCTTCGCCGCCTATACGAGCAACTATATCTTCTGTTCTGCATTTATCTTGCAGTATTTTTGAAACAATCTTTAGTACTTCGTCGCCTTTATCGTGGCCCCAAGTGTCATTGACTTTTTTAAAGTGATCAACATCCAAGACTATAATGGAGTACGGAATATTGTGCCTTCTAGCTTCCTTTATACGACCATTCACCTGCGTAGCCATATAGTGACGATTGTATAAACCTGTCAGTTGATCATGCATGGCCAAATACTGCATTTCTTCACGCTGCTGTTCGACCATATCTAGCAGGCGTTTGTATTTTATAAGGTTTTCGGTACGCACGGTTAAATCTATTGTTTCTATAGGCTTTACTAAATAATCGTTAGCACCCGCGCGTAGAAATTCATATTTTCGCGCTGGGTCATCGAGTGCTGTTGTGGCAAGTACGGGTGTACGGTGCCATGGGTGGTCAACCCTCCTCACTTCATTAATAAATTCCATTCCTGTCATTTTTCCTTCAAGAAAGAAATCAACCACAATAACTTCTGGGTCGTAGTCTTTTGCATGTTTTAACGCTTCTTCTGCGGAAGTAAAACAATCACAATGGCAATGGTGTGACTCCAATATGGCCTTCAATACTAGTTGCTGGGGAAGGTCATCCTCAATAATAATGACACTATTCTCATTTTGCTTTGAATAGGCACCTCTCGATAAAAATTGATCGATATAGGTTTTGAACTTTCCTATTTCCGCACGAGAGAATATTTGGGTAAAACCAACAGCGTAATAGCTCTTATCGGCGTCGCTATTATTGGTGGTTAGAAGCACAAGGGGAGTATGCGCGTAGTTTTTAGCTGTACGTAAGGATAACGCAAAATATTCTGGCTCGTCATTTAGCGCAGCACTGGAGACAACAATTAAAGAATAAGGTGAATCGGTAGAATTGAGTTTTTCTAACGCTTCAGTTGCGTCATTAACAAATTCTGCTTTTATATTCGCTTTCTTAAAGATATCAGACAAAATAGCCTGAGCAGTTCGTGTATTCTCGACTATTAACGCAGTATTTTTAACCAAAACTGGTTGCTCATAAGTGTAATTTCACGACCCTCGCTTTTACACGTATTGGATCGTATCCATACCATTAAGATTGGCAACACTATCAATAAGTCAGACCAACAATTGCCAACGCACTTTCTATAAAGTACTTATAGGAGATTAGTCGTCCCAGGGGAGGTTATCAAGCATCTCTCTTCGACTACTGATCATCTCCTCGTAAGTCTGTAAGGTACTTAAGTCTAACAGTTCATCCCTAATGCGTAAGCGTTCTAACTGGCGCTCTAGACAGGTTATTTCTCTTACTAGCTGCTGCTTCATTAGCGACGTATTATTATACGCCACACTGAGGTGCTGCATCTGATGTGCGCGGTTCATATCCCTTTCTTCCGTCGTTGTATTAATGAAACCTATTCAGGCTTTTTTATAGCGTGAAAAGTGATGATGCCCTGCGTCTTGCGCTGGTCAGTAAAGCATAGACAAACTACGTCGCGGGAACTGCGACGGGTTTACACTAATTAACGCTAAGAAAATTTGAAGCGCCACTTTTTTCTTCTTAGAAATTTGGCGTTAATACCCAATATCACTAAAGAGGATAGTTCTGGCATCAGTAATCACTTAACAGGCAAAACCCTGCATTACTGTGCCAGCAAGAGAGCGTGCCAATTAAAGTGCATATCCCCTATTACATAAAAATTGGGGTTTAGCATATTGGCTTTGGTGTTATACAGGAGGGGTTCTAAATCTGTAGTCATAACGGCGCCGCCTGCGGCTTCAACAATCGCTTGTGCGGCGGCGGTGTCCCATTCACAGGTGGGCGCTAACCGTGGATAAAACATCGCCTTTCCTTCGGCCACCATACACAGCTTTAGGGAGCTACCAATACTGCTAATGGCAATAGGCCCCAAGGCATACTCTATTTTTGATATAAGGTTACTGACGGCTTCCGTACCATGGCGACGGCTCGCCACCACGGTAAAATTGGCTTTGGATTGTTGCAAGGCTGCTATGGTCTCACAGTGTATCGGCTGGATATTGCCTTGCTGGCCGCTTGATTTCCATGCGCCAAGCCCCCGAATACTGCTATACACCACATTAGGCACCGGCACGTAGACCACTCCCATAACCGCAACGTGATTATCGATAAGCGCAACATTAACAGTGAATTCGCCATTACGATGAATAAATTCTTTAGTACCGTCTAACGGGTCGATCAGCCAATAACGGGACCATTGTTTGCGCTCGTCGAACGCAGGGATATTCGCTTCTTCAGACAATATTGGTATACCGGGCATTAGTTGCGCCAAGCCTTGCATTAAGATGCTGTTTGATGCGAGATCAGCACGTGTTACGGGCGAGTCGTCGCCTTTGGTTTGAATATCGTAGTTCTCGGGTGAACGGTAGATCTCAAGAATCACCTGTGCAGCGGTGCTACAGAGTTCGATAACGTTATGCAGTAATACCTTGTCAATAACCGCGGTCATTCGCCAGCCGATCTTTTCGCAAACAACGCTTTAACCATGTATAGGGCCGCAATGGACCGCGCTTCGGTTAAATCTTGTCTCGCAACCAGCGTATCTAGTTCAGACAACCGAAACGTTTCCACCTCCAACGGCTCCGGCTCATCTCCTTCAGCCGTTTCAGGGTATAGGTCTTCGGCGAGCACCACTTGAGTATGATGTTGCATATAACTTGGCGACTGGCTAAAACATTTGAGTAAACGCAGCTTTTTTGAACCGTAGCCTACTTCTTCCATTAACTCTCTATTGGCCGCCGCTATAGCCTCCTCACCGCGCTCCACACGTCCCTTGGGCAAACCGAGTTCGTAATCTTCGACGCCAACACCGTACTCTCTAATGAGCAAAACTCTATCTTCATCCAGCATTGGGACTATAATCACCGCCGCGCTACCGCTAGACGCAAGACGTTCGTAGGTACGCTCTTCTCCATTACTAAAGCGTAGTTCGACCTGCTGTACGCGAAACAAGCGGCTGCGAGCAACGTCTTCACAATTGAGTATTTCGGGTTTTACCGGCATATTAAACTTCCATTACGAAGGGTTGGGCATTATAGCAATGATTGACTGGAGCACGATCGATACCGTTTTACTTGATATGGACGGTACACTCTTAGACCTACACTTTGATAATTATTTTTGGCTCACTCATCTACCTATGCGGTATGCAGAAGCCCATAACGTGAGTGAAACCGAGGCGAATCGGTTTTTAATGGAGCATATTCGACTCTACGAGGGTAGCTTACAATGGTATTGCTTAGACCACTGGTCTGAATTGGTCGACATGGATATTCCGGCACTAAAACGCGAAATCCAAGAAAAAATTAGAATTCGCCCCTATGCGGAAGATTTCCTTATTGCCTTGCGACAGCACCATAAGAAACTTGTATTGATTACTAATGCGCACCCCAAAGGATTGGCCTTAAAGCTGGACGTCACAGAAATAGATCGACACCTTGATATTGTTATTTCGTCGCACGATTACCAGTTACCAAAAGAAGATATTCGCTTTTGGCACGCCTTACAAGCGCAGGAAAAATTCGACCCTGCTCGTACAGTTTTCATTGACGATACACCTAGAGTACTCGCTATGGCTCAAGAATACGGAATTGCACACTTAGTGTGTATCAATAAACCCGACAGCCAAAAGGCGTCGCAAAGGTCCGAGAAGTTTCTCGACATTTGTCATTTTGATGAAATAATGCCGCCTTCTCGGTTCACTGAGTTCACTTAACTGTTATGGAAAAAGTTCGTATCGACAAATGGCTATGGGCCGCTCGCTTTTTTAAAACGCGTAGCCTCGCTAAACAAGCTATAGAGGGTGGTAAGGTACATCTTAATGGTGCGCGCGTAAAACCAAGCAAAGAAGTTGAATTGGCAATGCAGCTCACTATTCGGCATGGCTGGGATGAAAAGGTCGTCGATGTTATAGCGCTTTCTGACCAACGGCGAGGCGCACCCGAAGCCGCACGTCTCTATACCGAGACTGCGGCTAGCATTACCGCAAGAACCGTTAACGCAGAGCAACGAAAAGCATCTGGCAGCCTGCGCAGCGATACAAAGCCCACCACAAAACAACGCCGGCAAATTCACCGGTTTAAACGTATTAATACCGAAGACACACCATGACCGACACAATACCGCACGACCAAACCCACCGATTTACGTTTAACAATACCGATATACGCGGCCAAATCGTAACGCTCTCGCAAAGCTATAGAGATGTTTTATTACAACAAACACTCCCAAGCGTACTGCTACCGATATTAGGCGAATTTATTTCGGCTGTTGCATTACTAAGTGAAACGCTAAAATTTGATGGGACTTTAACACTTCAAGTGCGTGGCGACGGCAACGTACCGCTCATCATGGCTGAAGCCACAAACACGGGCCATATACGCGGAATACTCAGAACAAATCAAGCGCTAAGCCCTAACAATACAGTGCCAAGTAATGATGTATTCGATACCTCGAGCCTGCGCTCTCTTGTAGGCTCTGGCGTGCTGACACTCACAGTAGATCCAACAAATGGCCAGCGATACCAAGGTATTGTGCCGCTTGAAGGGGATCATTTGGGTGACTGTTTGGCCCATTATTTTGAGCAGTCCGAGCAACTTCCCACACGTATATGGTTATTTGCAAATGACACACACTGTGGCGGCCTTATGCTTCAAAGCCTGCCTGCACAACAAATTAAAGACTTAGACGAACGCGAACAATTATGGTCAACAAGCGCGCAGCTTGCCGGTACACTTAATCAAGAAGAGCTTTTCTCGCTAAGCCATGAACAAGTGTTGTATCGGCTCTTTAACGAGTTCGAATGTCACTTTTTCCCCGCGCGAGACATAACGTTCAAATGCAGCTGCAGCCGTCAGCGCAGTGAAAACGCTATTGTATCGCTTGGCCGTGAAGAGGCGTTTCAAGTATTAAATACCCAACAAAAAATTTCAATCGACTGTCAATTTTGCGGCAAGCACTACGCCTTTAAAAAAGCGGATATTCAAACGATATTTGGAGATTCGGACGCGGCCTTACATTAGCGTAAAACACGCATAAAAAAGCGCCAGCCCAGAAAAGGGAAAGCGCTTTTTTATTTCTAAGCTTTCGCTTGCGTTAACGCTCGGAGCCAAGACAACAATTACTCTACTAATATACCAGTCTCTAGGCACGCCTTTTCAATGGCCGCAATATTTGGAAGTGTAAATTCTTCTAGCCCCAATTTTATATGCATATCATCGTATGCTTTAACCGCTTCTGAAGTATTTTCCACAATATCTTTTTCATGAATTCTCACCATTCGCGGAATACCTTGTGTCGGTATAGCCACAAAAGCAAGGCGCTCATCAACACCCGTATTATTTAAAACGGCCATGCGACCCTGCGGATTAAGCGGTGTAACAGACCCGCCATTAAGACCTTCGTAAGAAACGACAGGTACTTTGATATTTCGCCACTCGTAATAACCGAGCAACCAAGGTGGAGCGTTGTCGATTGCAGTAAGAGGATGCATGGAAGCCATCTCGGCCACGCTAACGGTTGGCAGTATTAATATATTGTCGAGCAACGGAACCAGTAAACAGGGAATTTCCGGGCCCTCAGACGCAACGGCTATAGCACCTTCACTCATAATTCTATTCCCGATTTCTCATTAAATAATGTAACAAACTCTACCCGAAACTCAACCTGTTAAAGGCTAAGCCAATGATAACGTAGCACCAATATGACGGCCATATACGAATTGCCTAGCCAGTATTTCTGGCGAACCTTGGAACGTTACAACTCCCGTTGCCAGCGCCGATGCTGGCATTGAATCTACCGTACAGCTTGCTGGGGATTGAACCCACACTACACCACCAGAGCCTTTCATAAAACTACAACTCTGCGAGCCATCATCACCCATACCTGAAAAAATGATGCAGCCACTTCGTTTCCCATAATTACGCGCCACTTTTGCCATTACTTGATTTGCAGAAGGTTGATAGGGCCCTTCCCAAGCGCCCACTAACGGCGTGATTACCCCTGTGGCATGAATACTAACTTGGTCACTGGGCGAAACCACATAAATACTTTTTTCGAGCAAAGGCTGCGATCGATCACATTTGTATACCGCCCATTGGGTATTACTTTGAATAGCTTTTTGCAGAGTGGGTGATATTTCGGGATTGATGTGCTGGACGTAGAGAAAGGCAACGCCCGTTAAATTTTCGGGCAATGTTTTCAAAAACCGACCGACGGCTTCCGGGCCACCGGTGGACGCCGCCAACACCCATATCTCACGCGCTTTTTTTGCGTCTCCAACGGGCCTATTGGACATTCCGGTGCCCGCGCACAATTGAATTTTTTCAGCGAACCGGTTGAGACGTTCGGCTACCCCTAGCTCGCTATAACTTTCAATATCGTCATATATAACGGGAACATCATACGTCTCTAATATTTCCATTAATTGTACTGATTTATCGTGCTGCAAATCTAAGCGAACAACCCACACTTCTACGGCTGAAATATTATCTAAACATCCGGTACTGGCCCGAATAGTTTCAGCGATATCATGACCTGACCCATGAACAAGATCAGTTAAATCGTCAAGCTGAGCGGTGGTTTCCGCTAGTAACCCAAATTTTAGGGCGTGGACTGCCAAGGGGTTAGGTCTTTTTTTCTAGGGCAAGCAAATCGTTAATGCCGGCTAACAACGATTCTTCTTGATACGGTTTACCCATATATCCGTTAACACCAAGCTCCATCGCACGATCGCGGTGCTTATCACCCGTTCGAGAGGTAATCATAATAATAGGTATACCTTTCCAACGACTTGAAGTGCGAATGTTTTTCGCTACTTCAAAACCATCCATACGCGGCATTTCTATATCGAGCAACATTAGATCGGGGGTTACATCTTGCAGCACTCGCAAAGCATCTACACCGTCTTTGGCGGTAATAACGTTGAAGCCTTCTCTCTCTAAAAAACGTGTCGTAACTTTACGTACCGTTACAGAGTCATCCACTACCATGACCGTTTTAGTCACATATTCCGGCGCGTCAATAAGGGCCACGGAAGGCGCGGTTTCTAATTCAATAATACTGGCCTTGGCCATTTCTTTACGTACAAGCGCATGCGGATCCAAGATAACGACCACACTACCGTCGCCCATTAAGGTTGCACCCGATAAGCCCTGTACGGCACTGAATTGAGAACCGAGGCTTTTTACAACAACTTCACGGCTACCCATTAGGTTGTCGACTTGCACTGCCATTGTATTTTCAGCAGAGCGCACCAGTAGTACGGGAAGCGGTAAGGCTTGCCCTTCTAATTTAGGTGTTACGTCTGCATTTAGCATTGCACCTAAATAACGAACTTGATAATTCTCGCCAGCGTATTCAAATCGCGCATCTTCGCTACTGTAATAATGCTCAAGTTCAAAGGGGCTAACACGTACAATACCCTCGATGGTATTAAGCGGTACTGCATAGTGATCTAAACCAATTTCAACCATAAGCGCGCGATTTACCGATACGGTAAAAGGTAAACGCACAACAATTTCGGTGCCGCGACCCCACTCAGAATTAATAACAACAGAACCACCCATTGCTTTAATTTCGGAAGACACTACATCCATGCCCACACCACGGCCTGATATTTGCGTAACTTGTTCGGCAGTACTGAAACCAGCATGCAGAATAAACTGCATAATATCAAAATCACTAAGTTCTGAATCGTTAGCCATTAGGCCACGTTCAATCGCTTTTTCTCGCACTCGACGTAGATCTACACCGCGACCATCATCCGCCAAGCGAAGCAGTACATCGCCACCTTCTCGACCAAGAGTTAAAACGATTCGACCCGTTTCATTTTTTCCGGTCTCTAGGCGTTTATCCGGCATTTCAATACCGTGATCCACGGCGTTTCGTAACATGTGCTCTAGTGGTGGAACCATTCGCTCTAGTACAGATCGGTCCAATTCACCTTCGATATTGTCTAGCTCGAAACTAACGTTTTTACCGAGTTCGCCCGCCACTTGACGAACGATTCGGCGCAGGCGTGGTACCAAACGTGAGAAGGGCACCATACGCGAACGCATTAAGCCTTCTTGCAACGTGGTATTAATACGAGACTGCTGAAGCAATAAGGTTTCTGTATCGCGAATATTGTCAGTTAACGTCATCCGTAAATCGACAAGATCGGAAGCGGACTCGATTAATGAGCGAGACAGTTGCTGTAACTGGGAGTAACGATCCATTTCAAGAGGGTCAAACTCTTCGTGAGCCGCCAACTGTTCTTGTCGAAATAATACCTGTGCTTCCGTTTCAATATCGAGCCGACGCAACTGTTCTTGCAAACGCGCTATCGTCGAATCGATATCATCGAGTGAATGCCCAAAATCACTGACTTGCTGCTCAATTCGAGCACGACTTATCGACGTTTCACCGGCCAAGTTAACAAGCTCTTCCAATAGATCGGAGTTAACTTTTACAACTTCTTGCGGCCCAGGGGGCTTTCGTAACGCGGCTTGACCACCACCCGTTTGGGCGGAAGGCATTTTAAAGCCCGATGGTTCTTCGCTGGCCTCTCGTGGCTTTGGCGCAAACGGTACAACATTCGAATCTTCAGTTTGAGGCCGAGCAATGGGCGCAGCTTCAGCCTCTCTCGGCTCAACGTCTACGCTCTCAGATATCGCATTATTACTCAGGTTTTCAGTATCAGGAATTTCGTCATTTTGAAGCGACCCTTCAGTTTCTACATCTACGCCTGCTACAACAACACGATTAAAATCGCCCGACATGAATTGCTGAATCGCGCGAACACCACTGAGCACTTGATCCTGAAAGGCGTGCATTTTAGGGAAAAACACATCATCGATATCATTTAAATCGGAGCTAATTAGAAAGGTTTCATAATCATGCGTTAACTCTCCAAGGTTGTTCATACCCGACAAGCGAGCACCACCTTTAAGCGTATGAAGAACTCGCTTAATCTGTTCTGGGCTTTCAACGTTTGACCAATCTGATTCCCAAGCGTGGACGGCTTCGTCGAGTTCTTCGATTAACTCTTCAGCTTCTTCAAGAAAGACTTCCAAAATATCTTCATCGAAATCTTCGTGGGTTGTATCGATACTATCGAGTAACCCAGGGATATGAGCGGAGGTAATTAGCGTGAGCGCTTCTGAGGCCGCGTTAATATCAGCGTCTACAGTTTGGTTAGGAGCAGGAATCTCGGCTTCGGATACGTCAGCAACAGGCTCCTGATCGAATCCCTTCTGCTCAACGGCATCCGTAGTATCACCAAGTTCGTCGTTCTCAACATTATCGAGACTGATTTCTTCTGTGATGATATCGGCATCATCTTCTACATTAGTATCGATATCGTCCAAGACCAAATCAACAGAGCGTTCAATGTCTTGCTCTGTGCTCTCTGGAATAATATCGAAAGATGTATCGTCAACGATTTTTTCAGTTTCTAGTGGTAAATTATCGTCACTAACAATTTCGTCATCGCTATGATCTTCAGCAGTCGATCGCTGCTCACTTTCGTCCAACGCGTCGTTAGATGCATGACGAATGGGCGCCATCGAGCCGGTATGAATTAACGACGCCAATGCCGACGTTATTTCCTCTGACGGAGGTACTACATTTTGACCTGCGGCGACGGCATCGACCATATCCAATAAAGCATTATGGCCTGCGCCCATAATGCCAAAGAAATCTTCATTCGCTTCTAATTGGCCCTGCTTATACTGTTCATATAAAGTACGTAACTGAGCGCTTACACCCGCCATATCACTAAGGTTCGCTTGGTGGGCACCGGCCTCCAGCGTTGTAAGCTCGCGTACAACAAGATCAATATGGCCATTACTGCTGCCACTGGCTTGCCAATCGCCAAGAAGCTGCTCTGCATCTAGTAGAAGATCCATTTCCTCTGCCATAAAAATAGAAAGTAAACGAGGGTCTACCGTTTGCTGACCATCTTTTTGCATTTCTTTTAAACGGATCAAATGCCCTACTGCAAGTTCACGTAGCTCAGCCGTACGGGCAACAAATTGCTGAAGACGCGGAATGTCCACACTTTCGTGGCTTTCAATTTGACCGAGAGCAATACGGGTATAACTTACAGCATCCCGATATAACTGAAGAATATCGGCGTTGATATCTTCTTGATAGGTAATTAACTCTTTAGCAAAAGATTCTAGTGGCTCTGCCATAGCGGCAATTGGCGTTACTTGCGCCATCTTAGCACTGCCTTTGAGCGTGTGAAGTGCCCGCTGAAAGTCATCGCTTGGAGGAGAATAAATTGGCGCTTCTGCTTCCATTTTTCCGATGAAAGCTTCCATTGTTGCTAAGTGCGTCGCAGCCTCTGATGAGAAAATTTCCCATAAAACCAAATTATCATCGTCATCATCAATACTTAGTGCTTCAACATCTCTCAGGGTTGCAGCGGTACTGTCTTCTTCATCGACAACGGAGTTTTCTACCGGAGCCTGTTGAACCTTATTAGATAAGTCTGGAAGCGGTACATCCCCGCCTTCTGGAATGCTGGATAATTCCGCTGGCACATTACCTTCCGCCATAGCGGTAGCCCAAACTCTATATTGCTCAGTAAGCGCTTTATGAGGATTTGGTTTTTTGTGTGCAAAGGCATTAATTAATTCTGGCAGAACATTTATGACCAATTCAATAATATGGCCATGTGCGGCTTCGTTACGCACTGCTTTTTCGATAACGCGGTTCAGTATATTTTCAATCGACCAAGCGAGTTCGCCAATATCGTGAGCCTCCACCATTCGACCACTACCCTTCAAGGTATGGAAGGCACGACGAACAACGACAAGCGCATCTTGATCCTGATGATTAGCTTTCCAAAGAGGGAAGTACTCGTCCAGGGTGTCTTTTACTTCTCCCGCCTCTTCGATAAAGATTTCAATAATCTCATCGTCGATATCACTGTCGGCCTCTTCATCCAAACTAATTTTATCGAGCGATACAACCGCTTCAGGAGGGCTGATGGGAGGTTCAGCGACCGTTGAGACAGGTTGCTCTTGCTCAATTTGAGGTTGTACGTCCGACACCTCAACAGTAGGCGCTGACGCCTCTATTGCCGTTTCAACTACAACGCTATCACCCACAATATTACTAGCGAAGGAGCTCGGCTTAGACGAACCTGTTTCTTCAACAGGTTCATCCAAAATACCGCTACCACTGACGGGATATCCGAGCTGAGCAACGCTATTTGCCGCTACATCTAGGAGCGTCTCTATCTCTTCGTCCATATCACCCAGCAAACGCTCAAGGTAATATTCTAAACTGGCTATGGCATCTGCAAGCGTGTCTAACTGCTCCCAGCCTGGGTTTTCATCGCTATTAAGCAACCGCTCTTTAATATATTGGCTACAAGATTCAAGTATTGCCGCAGGACGCGACAATGGGATCATCTCCAAACCGCCACGGATATTATGCAGTAGGCTACCGACATTCAATAAATGGCTTTTATCCCACTTCGATGAAATGTACTCAACAATAGCGTCTTTAGCTTGCTCTAAACCATGCTGACATTCTTTTAATACCGTAATCTTCGCTTGGTCAATTTCGATTTCTCGTTCGTTAACGTTTGCAAGATCTCGGTTTGTTCCAACAACTTTTGCGATCGCTTCTAAACGGTGTTCTATTTCAATAATTTTACCCGCAACATCTAATATCACGGCTTCATCAAAACTATTTTGCTGGCTTATTTCTTCAAGAATTTCGGCTTGTATATTGACCTTTTTACGTAAATCACCAATACCCAATACCGCCAATGTGTCAGCAACTCGCTTAACAATTGGCAGTATCTCTTTAATGTCTTCTGGCGAACCATGCCCAGAGAGCGATAAGTCTAAAACATGTTTAATAGAATTAATTTCATCGCTTAACGCAACCACAACCGAGCGAATGGCTTCCGGATCTGGTGCTGACAGTGAATCGCCCTCACCTTCTTCACCAATACTGACGCCGTCTAATAAGGCTTCGGAAAGAATATATCGCTGTTTTACCCGATTAACTTTCTTTCCACCGCTTTCGGCTTTTGCCACATAATACAAAAGGTTTTTCAGTAAACTTTCGCGCGGCATAAAATCTAAAGAGCCGGGCGCTTTCTCACCCAATACCCGCAGTTCGCGCGCGAGGTGACGAAGTAGCCCTCGTACAGCAACACTTAACGCTATATCACCACGCAACAAACCTTCAATTAATGCCGCTGAAACTTCCCATACAGGAAAGCAAGCAGTACCTTGCGTAAGCGCCTCCATGCGACTAAAAACCTTATCGAGATAATTAAGGTTTTCATCAACCTTTATGTCTCTCAATACACTGGCGGCTGCAAACTGGTACATTTCACGCAATTTCTTTAGGACTTGCGTGAGTTTTGATTTGTCTTTGGTGATGGGGTGGCGCGTGCCGTAAAGCTCTTTAACAATGCGCAAGTTCGGCGAGAACAGATTAGTCTCACTCAAATAGCTTTGGTTTCGCACCGCCCGCAAATCATTAAGCAATGGCAAGACTAAACTGGGGTGATCTTCTTTTTGAGTTTTAACATGATCGAGATAGATAGGGAGCTGTAACAAGGCTCGCATAAGCACTTCTTGTGCTTCGGGTTCGCTTGTCACTTTGTGGTCCATTAGCGATTGCGCTAAGTGTTCCATCTCCTCCGCTAAAAGCGAGGCACCATGAAACTCCACCATCTGCAAACTGCCATGCACCTGGTGAATATGGGTTAAACAAAAACGTATGCGTGTGGAATCCTTTGGGTCTTCCACAAATGCTTCTAGCGCTTGACGTGCGTCATCGAGAGTTTCACTGATCTCTCCAATCACCCAGTCTAACGCGGCAAAATTACGTTTATCTCCCATAGATGGAGCCCTGTACAACGTGTCTTATCTCAAGTAAACGCATTAGGCGTCCACCGATTTTTTAATATAGGCTTGTACTTCATCTGCCGGCGCACGGGACATTTCTGGATGAGACCAATCAACCACCTCACCTAGACCGACTACTAATACGCCGCCCGGCTTCAAACGTTCTACAAAGGCATTCATAATTTCATGACGCAACCAACGTCGAAAATATATCAGCAAGTTTTGGCAAAAAATAATGTCCTGCACCATGCTCGGCATTTCATTGATATTGAGCACATTTGCATGGTTAAAACACACGCGATCTTGCAGTTCGGGTGATATTAAATATCGTCCATTATCTTGTTGCGTAAAATAACGTTGCCTAATCGCTGGTTCCATCATTTCAACTTTACGCTGTGGAAAAATACCATTGCGCGCTATCGTTAAAGCTGCGCGGCTGATATCAGTAGCAGTTACTCCGTAGTACGGGTCTAAACCCGCAGATTCGAAGGTGTCACTAACAATCATTGAAAGCGAATAAGGCTCTTCTCCTGAAGAACACCCAACGCTCCACACTTCAAATGATTCGCTTAAGGTGTTCTCAACAATCATTCGCTTCAAGCAAGAGTGAACATAATCAATCGATGGACGATGACGAAAGAAACTAGTTTCTTTAACCACGAGCCGATCGATAAGTACAGACCATTCCATCATGCCCGACACGCCGTCGATAACACGATTGTAATACTGCGAATAGTCAGTTTGACCCAGCTCACGCATACGCATAGTCACTTGCGTTTGCAAAAAAAACACGCTGCTGATCACTGAGACAAATCCCGGCACGATCCTCCAGTAATTTGCTCCACTGCTCAAACTGCCTATCACTTAGGTCTGGTGCTGCCTGTAAAGACCAAATCATTCAAGTTAACCAATATTGGGATCAGATCTGCGCACCAGCGCTTTTTTCCTCTTCCTCTAATGCATGTAGCAAAGTAGGATCGGCGTCAACGTCGAGTACATCGTCTAGTGAAAGGTCAACGACGTCATCGTCACCCAAGGTTGCGACATCAAGGTCGGAATCCGCCTCAATATCCATTTCATAACCGTCATCACCGGCGTGTTCGTCAAGCTCATCAGGAAGCTTAAAGCCCGATACAGAACCTCGCAGCTCGACCGCCATTTCTGACAGATTACCAATCGAGGTAGCGGTAGCATTAGTACCTGCAGATGTTTGCGAGGTAATTTCCTGAATCACGTTCATCGTATTGGAGATGTGTCCGGCTGATGAAGCCTGTTGACGTGCAGCATTCGAGATATTCTGAATCAATTCTGCAAGACTCGCCGATACTGCCTCAATCTCTTCAAGTGCTACACCCGCATCTTGTGCTAGGCGAGCTCCTCGTACCACTTCCGAGGTTGTTTGCTCCATTGATATAACGGCTTCGTTAGTATCGTTCTGAATGGTTTTAACCAGCGCCTCAATCTGCTTTGTTGCCGTTGCAGAACGTTCCGCAAGACGCTGTACTTCATCCGCTACAACGGCGAAGCCTCGACCCGCATCGCCGGCCATCGATGCCTGAATAGCGGCATTAAGTGCAAGAATGTTTGTTTGGTCAGCAATGTCATTAATCAACGATACAATGTCACCAATTTCCTGGGAAGATTCACCCAGTCGCTTAATTCGTTTTGACGTATCTTGAATCTGTTCACGAATAGTATCCATACCATGAATAGTATTCTGTACCACTTTTGCACCATTATTTGCGATCGATACCGACCGCTCAGCAACACCGGCTGATTCCGCGGCGTTTGCTGATACTTGGTCAATGGTAACCGCCATTTCATTTACAGCTGCGGATGCACCGGCAATTTCTTGCGCCTGATGCTCAGAAGCCTCAGCAAGGTGCAACGCGGTTTGCTGCGTTTCTTTCGAGCCATCCACAACGCGCTCGGACGTTTCGTTAATGCGCGAAACAAGTACCCGAAGTTGGTCAATGGTGTAGTTGATGGAGTCGGCAATCGCACCGGTAAAATCCTCGGTTACTGTTGCAGTGGTCGTTAAGTCACCATCGGCCAAGTCAGCCAGCTCATCTAGTAATCGTAAAATAGCGTTCTGGTTTCTTTCGTTAGTCTCGGCTGTACCTTTCGCTCGCTGATTAGTGTTTCTAACCCATGAAAAGCCAATCAGCAGAAGAACCGCTAACCACGCAGCACTAATCCCAATTAACAGGTTGTTACTCCAAGCTCGGTTATTGGGTAGTTCAACGATGCGATCCGATAATGCGCCAAGTGACTGGAGAACAAGTGGGCCGTCATCAAGGATATTGTTAGTGGCCAATCGCGCTTTAAAGAGTGCCGGAGAGGCTTCGAAAATCTCTCGAACTGAACCACTTACAAACTCAAACAATTCTGTCACTTCATCAAGCGACGATATGGCTTCGGCATCAGTTACTTCTGAGATGCTCATGGCTACATCACCAGATTTCATGCCACCAAGCACCTTCCCGAACAAGCTCGCATCGAGGTTAAACTGATCCGCTGCTCGGTCAGCATCATCACCACCACGTAGCATTTTATCGACGTTTCGACCGATACGTTCGGCACGCCAAGACTGCATCTGGGCAACAGACACCTGATCCGCCGGCGCGCTATTTTCTAGCAGGATTTCTACAATATTATTGTGTTCAGCCTGAAGCTCAGGGAGCGATTCGTTCAGGGTTGTCGCCACATCATGTAGAAAGATAATTGTATCTTCATTTTCGGTAATCACCTGCGAGCCCTGTTTTACACGGCTCCACACACCATCAAATGCAGCAATTTCCTTCGACAACACAATACGTGTTTGAGGGTCAGCGGCTTTCAATTGTGCCCATGATTGCTCCATGGTGACCACAACATCGCGCAGCTCACTAAAAGCAGACTCATCACCTGATGTCGCCTCTCGAGACAGCGAAGCCAAACGAAACGAAGACGCACGCAAGTTACTTGCGTTCTGCAAGTAGCCTTGATCACGCTCAGCGTTGGTAAATAACTGGTAAATAGCCAGACCAATAAGGGCCGTCAAGACTATTAACCCTGCAATCAAACTCGCCAATACCGGATTGGCTTTTGTCCGAGCCAAAAGGCCCGCGGAATCACTCTTCATACGACGCTCCCAAGCGAATGTATGGTTCTATCCAGCGCGCAATAGCGCACCCCGAAAAGCAATAACACCCCCACTAACTTTAAGACCAAGAGGAGCGCCAACAATATTGTTGGGCCCGGCCACCCACTAACAGGCAACCAGGTAAATCACTAATTACTTTCTTTGCCACAGCAATCGTTAAACGACAGCTGCGTTGTTAAATCTAGAGTCAGAGGCTAGCTTCGCCATACTGAATACAGGCCAGAGGTTATCATCTGAGTCGCGATATGAACCGTCGACAAAGCCTTCCATACTTTCTGGCAGAATCGCGGTGCACTCACCATAACTGTCGGAGGTAAAGTGCTGCATACCAAACGCCATATCAACGACAATACCGCTGTATAGCTCGTCGGTTTCCAGCACTAATACGCGATGATTTTTTTTGCTACTGGTAATGACACCACCGAAAAAATGCGGCAAATCGAAAAGCGGCAACAAGCGACCACGAACATTAGAAAGGCCAATAACCCAAGAATGTACGCCCGGCAAGCGGGTAGACCCCGGAACTTCCATTAGTTCGGCGACATGACTCATGGGAGCAACAAATTTTTGCCCCATAATAGAAAAACCAATGCCACTCCAACGTGGAGCAGAATCTCTCTGAGCGGGAAGGCCACGCGCCGATTCTCGACACTTTACAACGAGCTCAGTAAGCGCTTGATAAGCCGACCTACTCACAGATCAAGCCTCCATTTGCACATGCTGGCTGGCCCGAGGCACACATAGCAGAAGCGTTAAATAACACCCTGATACGGCCTTAGCCGCCCACCTTAGTAATAGTGGAGAACAATTCTTTCTCATCGATAGGTTTGGTTAGATACGCCTTAGCGCCCTGACGCATTCCCCAAACGCGATCCGTTTCTTGATCTTTGGTGGTTACAATAATAACGGGGATATGGGACGTTTCAGCGGCTTTGCTCAACTGACGAGTCGCCTGAAACCCATTCAAGCCGGGCATTACAATATCCATTAGAATTATGTCGGGAATTTCAGCTTTCGCTGTGGCAACACCCTCTTCGCCATTAACGGCGGTAATCACGGTGTGGCCGTTTTTTTCCAGCATTCCCGTTAATTTATAAGTTTCTGTTGGCGAGTCGTCAACAATCAGTACTTTGGCCATACTTCCCCCGAAGGTTATCAAGGCATGTGCAAGAGTTAAATTTTCGATCCTTCAGCTTAGCTGGCTCGAGCCACTTTTACGTGGGTCTCGATAGCGCCAATCAGCTCACCCTTGCTGAATGGTTTTGTTAAGTATTGATCTGAACCAACGATACGACCTTTGGCTTTATCAAAAAGGCCATCTTTACTCGATAGCATTATTACGGGTGTCGATTTAAATTCGCTATTATTTTTAATTAACGCGCAAGTCTGATAGCCATCAAGGCGAGGCATCATAATATCCACAAAAATAATACTGGGCCGGGTGTCTGCGATCTTCGCTAAGGCATCGAAGCCATCAGTGGCCGTAACCACTGTACAACCGACCTTTTTCAACAATGTTTCGGCCGTTCGACGGATGGTTTTACTGTCATCAATAACCATCACTTTCAAGTGTTCAAGATTGACGTCCATAAAGTGACCTTGCTTAAATTCGTCTATAAGGATGAGGAGTATAGCGCCACACACTTACTATTACTAAAGTATGAAATAACTTTTAACATAGTTTTCCAGTGTAATCCATAACCGCTTGAAAAAAATAGAATTCTACGATTTTTGCTCGACACCTCAAAAGACACAATTGAGCTATCAACTTTCGAGCCTTACCTTTTATAATCGTCCAAGATTAATGCTTTCGCCAACCCAAGAAAATAATCCTGGAGCCTGACGTTGAACAACAAACTTGCTATCGGTGTGGTTATGGACCCCATTGCCACCATTCGCTATCACAAGGATACAACACTAGCCCTTCTATTAGCGGCGCAGGAACGGGGGCACACCCTGTATTATATGGAAATTCAAGATTTACACCTTGATCAAGGCAAAGCTTGCGCCAAAATTTCTCCGCTTACGGTACACGAAGATGCGCTCAAGTGGTACCAACTAGGTGAAAGCGTCATACGCGAGCTCAGTGAACTTGATGTTGTGCTTATGCGAAAAGACCCGCCTTTCGACAACCAATATATTTACGCTACCTACATTTTAGAGAGCGCGGAAAAGCTGGGTACTTTAATTGTTAACAAACCACGGAGCCTACGTGACTGTAACGAAAAGGTATTCGCTACTGAATTTCCACAGTGCTGTCCACCCGTTTTAGTCGCCCGAGACGCTGAACTTTTACGCAGCTTTCATGAACAGCATAGCGATGTTATCTTCAAACCGCTGGACGGAATGGGCGGAACGGGAATATTCCGCTGCCGAAAGGACGACCCGAACGTCAGTGTTATTTTAGAAATGCTCACCGAGACGGGTGAAAGCTTTATCATGGCGCAGAAATTCATTCCCGACATCAGCAATGGTGATAAGCGAGTACTCGTAGTAAACGGTGAAGCGATTCCCTACTGCCTTGCAAGAATTCCCGCAAAAGGAGAAACACGCGGTAATTTAGCCGCCGGTGGACGAGGTGTCGCTCAACCACTCAGTGATCGAGATCGCTGGATTGTCGCTCAAGTTGCGCCTGCACTGGTCGAAAGAGGCTTGATGTTTGTCGGTTTGGATATTATTGGCGATTACCTCACCGAAATTAATGTCACCAGCCCCACTTGCGTGAGAGAAATCGATAACGCTTACAACACAAATATTGGTGCCACCTTAATTGCCGCCATTGAAGCAAAACGAACCCCTTAAGGTACGCATGGCCACTTATTCAGAAACGACAAGCGGAGACCGCCTAAGTTTTACGCTATTTTTGGCCGCTGCCGTCCACGCTATGCTTATTTTTGGCATCAGCTTTACGCTCGACAGGGGTCAGAAGGTCGCGCCTACGCTCAATATCACCCTGTCTACTCACAGAGATACGGTGGCGCCAGACAAAGCCGACTTTCTAGCGCAACACAACCAACAGGGTAGCGGCACGGGCGCTGAAATCAAAGAGCTCACCACAATCGCTCCTTCAGAAATTGCTGACACCAATATTCGCGAGATCAACCCAATTGCCCAACAAAAAGCAATGACGCAGAGCCGTAGCGCCACTCAGTTGCTTGCCTCTACGCACGCACAAGAACGAAAAGTTGCACAACAGACCGACCCAGACCGAGACGTTCATAGCGAAGAAAAAACAGGAGAAACGTTCGACGCCCCTCTCGCCAATCCTGAACTTGCAAGCCTACAAGCACAGCTAGACAAGTTAAAGCAGGCTGAAGCACGCAAACCTAGGGTTAGACGGCTTATTTCGGTTGCAACCAAATCCTCTCACGATGCAGCCTATCTGAATAAATGGCAGCAAGATATCATCCAGGTGGGCAACAGTAACTTCCCAGAAGAAGCCTTGGACAAAGCGATATTTGGCTATTTGCGTATGGCGGTATTAGTCAATCGCGACGGTACTGTCGAAAATATTGAAATCCTACAGTCGTCGGGCCACAGAATACTCGACGACGCCGCCCAACAAATTGTTCGCCTCGCAGCACCTTTCAGCCGCTTCCCGCCTGAAATCCAGAAAAATGCCGATCAACTCGAAATTATTCGCACATGGAAATTTGAGATTACAGGGTTAAGCACTACCCAGTAAACCTCGTGCCAAATAGCCGACACGTGGCCTTCGATTGCGACCATCAATCGAATAATTTCACGACGATGCTTGTTTTATTCTGCGCCCACCTCATACTAAATGGATGCAAGAGAACCCTTGGAACACCTCAGAACACCCCGAAAGCTTAATCGAGAGCCCCGATAGCTTGCGCGATCACTTTTTGATAGCCATGCCCGCTCTCACAGACTCCATCTTTTCGCATTCTGTTACCTATATCTGCGATCACAGTGATCAGGGCGCAATGGGTATAGTGATCAATCACCCCCTTGAACTAAAGCTCAGCGATGTATTCGATCAGCTGGATATCGATTACCAACCCCCGCTAGGGCTCCCTCGCGTGCTAGCCGGCGGCCCAGTTAACACGCAACGTGGCTTCGTTCTCCATCGTGATGAAGGAATCTGGGAGTCAACACTGCGTATCACCTCAGAAATAAGCCTTACCGCTTCCCGCGATATCGTCACCGCTATTGCTAAGGATGAAGGCCCCAAACACGCCCAGTTTGCACTTGGCTACGCTGGCTGGGCTCCCGGACAGCTCGAAGAGGAGATTAACGATAACGCTTGGCTCGTTGTTCGTGCCGATACCGGAATAATTTTTGACACCCCCGTTGAGGAGCGATGGGGCGCTACTGCCAAGCAACTTGGTATTGATCTTAATCTCATTTCATCTACGGCAGGCCATGCTTAACACTAAACCCCAGTCAATTCTCGCCTTCGATTTTGGTACACGCAGCATAGGTGTTGCATCAGGCCAAACACTTACTCAGTCAGCGGGGGAACTTCCAGCACTGAGAGCCAAAGAAGGTATTCCCGACTGGCTAGAACTGGAAGCTCTTTTAACCGAATGGAAGCCAGATATAGTGGTGGTCGGCTTGCCGGTTAACATGGACGGCAGCGAGATGGAGATGACACGTAGAGCGAGAAAATTTGGCAACAGAATAAACGGGCGCTTTGGCTACACCGTAGCCTTTACTGATGAACGCTTATCCACGCACGAAGCCAAAGCGCAAGCAGCCAAAGCTGGCCACAAAGGCAACTACCGCGAAAAACCTATAGACTCTCTAGCGGCTCGCATTATTCTGGAGGGATGGCTAAACGAACACCCGCTGATAAGTGCCGATTAAATCTTACATTCATACTAGAAACGGCGAGAACGGCTCCCCTCATCGTCCTGAATAGTAAGCTCATCAGCCGCATTTGAGAGGTAATCTGCGTCACTTTCAGAACCTAACTTAATCATCAACCGAAGATCATTGGGCGAATCTGCGTGAGAAAGTGCATCTTCATACGTAATTTCACCCGCATCGTAGAGTTCAAACAGCGCCTGATCATATGTTTGCATCCCCAGTTCAGTCGATTTTTTCATCAACTCTTTCAACTCATGCACCTGCCCTTTACGCACTAAATCCTGCGCTAGAGGTGTATTCAAAAAGATCTCCAAACAGGCTCTTCGCCCTTGCCCGTCGGGCGTCGGTATCAGTTGCTGTGCAACAATTGCACGCAAGTTAAGCGATAAATCCATCCATAGCTGCGAATGCCTGTCCGCAGGGAAAAAATGAATAATACGATCCAACGCTTGGTTCGCATTATTCGCATGCAATGTTGCCAAACAGAGGTGCCCTGTTTCCGCAAACGCAATGGCATGATCCATCGTTTCGCGCGAACGAACCTCCCCAATTAAGATAACGTCGGGAGCCTGGCGTAGCGTATTTTTCAGCGCGACCTCAAACGAGGCGGTATCAATACCAACCTCTCGCTGGGTAATAACACACCCCTGGTGCTGATGTATAAACTCAATTGGGTCTTCGATTGAAATAATATGGCCTTTAGAGTTTCTATTTCGATGCCCAATCATGGCAGCCAAAGACGTCGACTTACCCGTCCCCGTGGCGCCCACAAATAACACCAATCCACGCTTAACCATTGCAAGTTCTTTGATAGATTCTGGCAGGCCCAAATCATCAATTTTAGGAATTTGAGTTTCAATACGCCGCAAAACCATGCCAGCCAAATTACGCTGATAAAATGCACTGGCACGAAAACGGCCCACACCGCGCGCGCTAATCGCGAAGTTGAGCTCTTTTGTTTCCATGAATTCCTTTCGTTGCTTTTCGTTCATCACGCTCAACACCGTCTCACGCGATTTTTCGGGTGAC
This sequence comes from Teredinibacter purpureus, assembly GCF_014217335.1. NCBI lineage: Bacteria > Pseudomonadati > Pseudomonadota > Gammaproteobacteria > Cellvibrionales > Cellvibrionaceae > Teredinibacter > Teredinibacter purpureus. The sequence continues at coordinate 602,293 of NZ_CP060092.1, forward strand.
ATTGGCGTTGAGGTTACCGGCAAAATTTTGCCGTGCAACTTCATTGACGGCGGCACACCTGCAGTAATAAACAAATCTGATGCGCCTTTTTCAACCATCAACGATAACAAACGATCTAAATCCATGGAGATTCCTTAATACAGCAAATAATTAACAAGTGCACTGCCATACTCTCTCAGCTCACCTCTATACACAATGCTTTTCCTGCGCATTATAGCGCTAGAAACTCTCTGGCATTTTCGCTTTTTCTTTAGCTACATCCCGATTCACAATTCGACGCTCAACGAGATCCGCCAAACACTGATCCATCGTTTGCATCCCCAATGCACTACCTGTTTGAATTGCTGAGTACATTTGAGCCACTTTATCTTCGCGAATCAGGTTTCGAATCGCCGGTGTACCGCGCATAATTTCATGCGCGGCCACTCTGCCGCCCCCAGCTCGCTTCATTAACGTCTGTGAAACAACCGCTTCCAACGATTCCGATAGCATCGAACGCACCATAGATTTCTCATTAGCAGGAAAAACATCAACAATTCGGTCGATGGTTTTTGCCGCCGAAGTAGTGTGCAATGTGCCAAAAACCAAATGCCCGGTTTCGGCTGCCGTCAGCGCCAGCCTAATCGTTTCAAGATCTCGCATCTCGCCCACAAGAATAATATCGGGATCTTCTCGTAAAGCAGAGCGCAAGGCTTCGGCGAAACCATGGGTATCACGGTGTACTTCCCGCTGGTTCACTAGGCATTTTTTACTTTCGTGCACAAATTCAATGGGATCTTCAATGGTAAGTACGTGGTGGTATTTATTCTCGTTGATATAATCAATCATGGCCGCCAGCGTTGTAGATTTACCCGAACCCGTAGGGCCTGTAACCAATACGAGACCACGCGGCACCGACGATACATCGCGAAAGACTTGCCCCATTCCTAACTCTTCCATTGTGAGAACTTTAGAGGGAATCGTACGAAACACCGCCGCAGAACCGCGATTTTGATTAAATGCATTCACTCGAAAACGCGCAACGCCAGGAACTTCGAACGAAAAGTCCGTTTCCAGAAACTCTTCGTAGTCCTTACGCTGTTTGTCGTTCATAATCTCATAGATTAATCCGTGAACCTGCTTATGCTCCATTGGCGGCAAGTTAATTCGACGTACATCCCCGTCGACACGAATCATCGGTGGAAGGCCTGCGGAAAGGTGTAAATCCGAAGCGCCCTGTTTGGCGGAAAAAGCCAGTAATTCAGTAATATCCATACACAACCCTTTATTAGCGTTACACTTCGCCGCCGGGTAGCGTTTTTACATCAGCGGGAAGACGTTGGAATTCGTTTCACTCGGAAGCCACGTTTTTCGTTCGCAAGCTTCTGAATAAGTAAGTATATGCACAACATAGTCGACAAGATAACCGAAGTTAACACACGAATTGAAAAAGCGGCATTGATTGCCAATAGAAATTCGCAAGACATCACACTATTAGCCGTAAGCAAGCGTCAGCCTGACCAGCACTTACTAGAGGCTTATAGTGCTGGTTTGCGACACTTTGGTGAAAACTACGTACAAGAGGCCATCGCTAAGATTGAACGCCTGCACTTAAAGCAGGCTATTTGGCACTTTATTGGCCCCATCCAAAGCAACAAGACCAAAGTGATCGCTGAACATTTTCATTGGGTGCACTCAGTGGACCGTTTGAAAATCGCTCAACGCCTAAACGATCAGCGCAACCCTGCTCGAGGCCCCTTAAATATATGCTTACAAATCAATATTGATAACGAAGCCAATAAGGCGGGTATCAATATTGAACACGCAAGCGAGCTTGCCCTTCAAATGACAACACTCCACAACCTACGCTTGCGCGGGCTAATGACTATTCCTCAAAATAGCGTAACACCAGCGCAGTCGTGCGATGCCTTTAACCGCATGCAAACGCTCTTTCAACAACTGAAAACACATCAGCCCCTCGCCCACATGGACACCCTCTCTATGGGGATGTCTACAGATATGGAGCCCGCTATATCGCAAGGCTCTACGATCGTACGCGTGGGTACCGCCCTGTTTGGGCCGCGATCTGGGCCATAATGACTGAGGATTAAATTATGACATATCACTTAAGCAAGCTTTGCTTACTTACCCTTACCGCGCTTGCCTTAAGCGGATGCGTGACCCTTCATAACGGCACAACAAAGGCCGAAAAACAGCAAGCCATCTTGCAAATGAAGAATGAGACCTTATCTCAACTATTCAAACTAAAACCACACACTCGGTCACAGCTAAACGCCGCCCCCGGTTACGCAGTTTTTAGCAACGCCAACGTGAACTTAGTACTAGCCAGTTTTGGCGGCGGATATGGTGTGGTTAAAAATATGTCGACGGACCAACACACCTATATGAATATGGGTGAAGTCGGTGTCGGTTTTGGCTTTGGTGCTAAAGATTTTCGTATCATCATGGTCTTTGATAGCGCAGAAGTGATGAACAAGTTTATTGAACAAGGGTGGCTCTTTGGAGGGCAAGCCGATGCAGCCGCCAAAGCATCTGATAAAGGCGCCGCCGTAGGCGGTGAAGCGGTAGTGAACGGCATCACCGTCTATCAGCTCACGGAGACAGGTCTCGCATTACAAGCTACCGTTAAAGGGACTAAATTCTGGAAGGCCAGCGACCTTAACTAAATGGCCTAACGTTCTTCTCGATACGACACACTCCATACATTACAACTAAGAGCCTATTTAAGCATTATGTCAGAATCAGCAACCGCGACAACTTCAGCCGCTCCCACCATAGCCTTTATTGGCGCCGGTAATATGGCTAGCAGCATTATTGGCGGCTTGGTAGCCAACGGTCACCCTTCGACCAATATAATCGCCAGCGACCCCACTGTGGGCGCATTGCAAACACTTGCCGACACCTACGGCATTCAAACCACCACTGACAACGCCGTAGCAGTTAAGCAATCCGACGTTGTGGTGTTATCCATCAAGCCCCAAATTATGCAAATTGTTTGCGAATCGATCGTCGATTACATTTCACCAGAAACACTGACCATCTCGATTGCGGCAGGCATTAATTGCGCAAGCCTGAAACTTTGGCTGCACAAAAAGCAAGCTATTGTGCGGTGTATGCCCAATACACCCGCTCTTGTCCAAGCCGGCGCAAGTGCACTATTTGCCAACAAGCGTGTGAGCGAAGCACAAAAGACTATAGCCGAGCATATTCTGGCCGCAGTAGGTACCGTAAACTGGGTTGCAGCTGAAACCGATATTGACGCCGTTACGGCAGTTTCAGGTAGCGGCCCTGCTTACTTCTTCTTGCTCATCGAAGCGATGATTGACGCCGGCGTAAAGCAAGGGCTTAGCCGAGAAACAGCCACAACCCTTGCAAGCCAAACCGCTTTTGGTGCGGCCAAACTCGCTTTAAACAGTGAGGTTGATGTTGCTGAACTGCGCCGCAGGGTAACGTCACCAAACGGTACTACTGCCGAGGCAATTGCCTCTTTTGAAGAAAACGACTTCCGCTCAATTGTCGAAAACGCCATGCTCGCTTGCGCTGACCGCTCACGCGAACTCGCCAAAGAATTAGGTTAAGCTCATTATGAATCCTTGGATCGAAATAGTGGTTCTTGTCATCGATACGCTTGCGTCACTGTACCTATCTTTTGTGGTCTTACGCTTTCTATTGCAAGTTGCGCGGGCCGATTTTTATAATCAATTTTCACAGGCTATTGTGAAAGTCACCAATCCATTGCTTATTCCGTTACGCAAGGTTATTCCCGGCGCGGGAGGCATAGACATAGCCTCTATAGTGCTCGCACTGTTACTGCAGCTGGTAATCGGAGAATTACTGGCCATTATTGTTGCGCAACAATGGATCAACCCGCTCCAGATGACCCTTTGGGGGCTGATAGGGCTACTAAAATTATCAACCTATATTGCCTACATTTGCCTTATTGTTTTAGTTGTCACCAGCTTTATTGCTCCCCACAGCAGCCACCCCGCTCTAGTATTGGTTCGCCAACTCATGGACCCTATACTGAACCCCGTTAAACGGATTATTCCGCCTATGGGTGGGCTTGATTTCTCCGTGCTTTTTGTATTTTTGGGCCTCACCGTGCTGCAAAAAATGCTCGATATTTTTGCCAGCAATGTTGGCCTGGTACCACTTGTAGTAATCGGATACTAACGAAGCTTAGGACCCAACAATTACCATCACTCTAATTAATTTGTGCCGGATCATTACCGGCATGAATAAGATAGCGTAAGCTAGCACCTTCTATTGTGCAGGGTTCGCTCTGCCTTCACCTAGACTATACGACACATCTAAGCCAGACAAATGCCAGAATCACTGCCAGAAAACTCCGTCGGACTTGTAGAACCCCACACCTATCACTTTGACGAACCACTGTCTTTAGCCTGTGGCCGAGATCTCGACAGCTATGATCTCGTGGTCGAAATGTACGGCACACTCAACGCAAACAAATCAAATGCCATTCTTATTTGTCACGCACTTTCCGGCCATCACCACGCTGCTGGCTACCACAGCATGGAAGACCGCAAAGCCGGTTGGTGGGACCACTATATTGGCCCCAACAAACCTTTAGATACGAATAAATTTTGTATTGTTTCGCTAAACAACCTCGGCGGCTGCCATGGCTCCACCGGCCCTACATCCCCAAACCCTGCAACGGGTAAACCCTGGGGTGCAGACTTCCCCAATTTACGCGTACGCGACTGGGTAAATTCTCAAGCACGACTCGCCGACCGCATGGGCATCCAAAAATGGGCCGCAGTTGTCGGTGGCAGCATGGGGGGAATGCAAGCCATGCGCTGGGCGCTAGAGTTTCCAGAGCGGCTCGACCATTGTGTTGTGATAGCCGCGGCAATGAAACTTACCGCTCAAAACATTGCCTTTAACCATGCCGCACGGCAAGCTATTTTGACAGACCCTGAGTATCATCAGGGCAATTACATTACCGAAGACACCGTACCCACTCGTGGCCTATCGATTGCCCGAATGATTGCTCACCTTACCTACTTATCCGACGACGGCATGGGTAAAAAATTCGGTCGAGATTTACGCTCCGGCTCGTTTGAGCAAGGCATAGAAGCACCTGTCGAATTTCAAATTGAAAGTTATTTACGATACCAAGGTGAAACTTTCTCCAAAGTTTTTGATGCAAACACTTACGTTTTAATGACACGCGCGCTGGATTATTTTGATCTAGCCCGTGAATACGACGACAACCCCGTCACAGCCTTCAAAAATGCACTGTGCAAATTTTTAATTATTTCATTCACCTCGGACTGGCGTTTTTCGCCAGAAAGATCAAAAGAAATGGTAAATGCTTTAATACGCGCTGACCGCGACGTGGTTTACGGTGAAGTAGAATCCTCTTTTGGGCACGACGCTTTTTTAGTCCCCGATCAACCGCGATATTGGGATTTGTTTACCCGGTATATGGAAAAAATTGAGGTGACTCAATAATGCGTATCGACCATGATATTATAGAAGGCTGGATAGAACCTAACTCTCGCGTACTAGATCTTGGCTGCGGCGATGGTTCCCTCTTAAAAAAATTAGCTGCACAAAAAAACATACACGGCTATGGTATTGAAATAAACTCCGAGAATATTTTACGCTGCATAGCGAATGGCGTTAACGTCATTGAACAAAACCTCGACGAAGGCTTAAGTGATTTCGACGACCAAAGTTTCGACACCGTTATTATGTCGCAAACGATCCAAACCATGCAGTACCCCGACAAAGTACTACAAGAAATGCTACGCGTCGGCCGCCAATGTATTGTCACGTTCCCTAATTTCGGCCACTGGAAAGCCCGATTCCACTTAGGTATTAACGGCCGTATGCCCGTATCAGATTTATTGCCCTACGAATGGTATAACACGCCTAACATCCATTTTTGCACATTTACCGACTTCGAAATACTCTGCGAAGCCCATAATGCAAAGCGCTTAAACAGAGAAGTTATTGGTGGCAATAAACAAGGTTCACTACTGCAAAAATTTCATCCTAATTTATTTGGCGTTACCGCCCTTTACCGACTAACACAATAACCTTATGACACATTACTTTTATTCTATTATTTTTGCGATAACATGCTTCATTAGCAGCGCCAGTATCGCTGAAACAAATCTCCAAGGCAGCCAAGTTTCCGGCGATTACGAAATCCACTACAGTGTTTTTCCTAGTAATTTTTTACTGCCCGACGTCGCAGCTGCGTACAAGATTAAACGCAGCCAATACGAAGCACTGCTTAATATTTCAATCACCCCTCGAGGCGAACACGGTGGCCACGCAGCCAACATTACCGGCACTGTCACCAACCTATTACAGCAACAAAAAATACTGGAATTTACCGAAATTAAAGAAGCCACGGCAACTTATTATCTAGCGCCCGTAAGAATTTCAGGCAAAGAAGTGGTGAATTTTACTATAGACGCACGTTTAATTGAGGGTGACGTGCCGTTAAACGCCCGCTTTAGCAGCGAGCTTGTTTCACAATGAAACAGCAAGTTGTTTTAGCCAGCGGCAATGCGGGAAAATTACGCGAATTTTCTAGGCTGCTCTTCCAGTGTGATTTTGAAGTACTCCCACAATCCGCTTTTAATGTACCCGAAGCCGAAGAAACGGGCCTCACGTTTGTGGAAAACGCAATATTAAAAGCACGTAATGCTTGCGCACATACCGGGTTACCCTCTATTGCAGACGACTCAGGCATTGAGGTTGATGCACTGCTAGGTAAACCAGGCATTTACTCTGCTCGATTTTCGGCCAATTGGCTTGGCGAACCTGCGAGCGACACACGCAACAACCTCTATTTACTAGACCAACTAAACACCATCACCGAACGTAAAAATCGAAGCGCGCGCTATCAATGCGTATTAGTTTACCTGCGCCATAAAGAAGACCCCACGCCCATTATTTGTCAGGGTAGCTGGGAGGGGTTTATCTTGGATGCGCCAACAGGCGCTGAAGGCTTCGGCTACGATCCATTATTTTATGTGCCCGAATTTGATTGCAGCTCGGCCGAGCTGGATAAAGACTTAAAAAATAAAATTAGCCATCGTGGCAAGGCATTACAAACGCTATTAGAAGCCATTAAAACGGAAAAAATTTAAATTCCATAAGCTTACTTAAGAACAAAAAGACTCAAACCAAGAGGTGCACGAGTCATTCAGTTCTCGCGCAGGGGAAATTATAGTCTGTTCTTCGTTGCCTGATCTACAATAGGCATAAATAATAACGGACAAGTCTAAAAGGGATTTTAAAATGAACTTACCTCTTACCAGTAAAGTTTAAATTACTAGCCAGCGCACTGTTTATAGTCAGTATTTCCTCACTAGCCTCGCCATTACTCGCATCCGAGCCCGAAGAGGGTCCCTCATCAATAGGATATAAAACGATAGAAGAGAGCGTATTGAGTGCTCTAGCAAGAGAACAATTACGTCAACAATTTGCTGCCGCCGCCTATGCCGAAACGCAAAGAGGAATAGGCGGCGGCAAACGCGGCATCTCAGCAAACGCAAGAGAATGAGAATAAACTTTCAATCTGCTTAAATTCAGCCAACGGTAGCTTACAAGGGTGCAAGTACAACGCAAAGACAAGATTGGTTAAGGACTTAAGGTCATGCTCAAGTTTGGCCGCAGGTTTTAGTGGCACCCTAGTTCTCAGTAGCGGTCCAATATCAATCAGTGTCGAAGGAAGCGTACAACCTTACGTCAATCAATGTAACCTCGTTGCCCAACCGACCGAAGAGGCCAATACAGCAAACTGTACGTATATGGGCCTTCCCCTATTCGGGTGGCTAGATTTCTGGCATCAGGTCCAGCCCGCCGAGATGAAATAAAATTGCAGCCTTAAAACGGGCCTTATGCCTAAAACCTTTCGCTTTTACTTTTAGCATTTTTATTCTGCTATTTATACTTTCTGCACCAGCATTATTCTTTTTATTTACGATGGCGTTTATTATCCCCCATAGATTCTTCTTTATGCTTTTAGCTACCGATTTTATAGGATTGAGGCGGCTTCTTATCGCCCAGCTGTACCATTGCTTCCAAGCTTCTTCAGCCCATATACGATCATCATAATTCCAGAGCTCCATGGCATACTCCTTTATCGCCCATGCGCGTGCAGTCTTCTTTGCTACAACGCTTAATGTTGAAATCTGTACAGAATGAATATCCTTTAGATTTTCACGTGATCTCAGCCATGCAAATTTCGATCTATGGAGCTCTAGCTTGTGTTGTTGCGCGACCATATTGGCTTCACTTTTACGAACACTATTTAGAGCCTTATTTAAGTCCATCGCAACATGGAACCTATCAAAACATATCGCTCTTTCCCAGTGAGGAATATACTCTTTGGTGGCATAAATATAGGACGGACTCATATCCATACTAATCGTTTCAACTGATTGGATTTGCTTGTCACTTAATCCTGTAAAAAATGCGTTTAAACTCGATTTTTTGCGATCTTCTTGGACATCTATTGCATGCCCATGATCATTGGAAACAATGGTCACATATTCATGTCCCTTTTTGCTGCAGACCTCATCGACAGCTAGGTTTTGAATATGTAGATGAGACCGTCTTTTTAGGCCTCGCTCTACAGCCCGCTTCATTATTCCATCGGCAGCATTCCAGCTAAGCGCCAGCTTCTTACTGACGGCATTAATACTCGCCTCTTGAAGCCAGGAGATTACATAAGCCTCAAACATCAAGGTGAAACTTGATCGCTTATCAGCCCAGGGGATATCAGCTTGCAATACACCGTGCGTGCGACATTTAGAGCGAGGGATATTCGCGTGAACGAGAGTGCGAAATTGACAGCTATCGAGATGGCGCCATGTTCTTGTTCTGGTGTCATGGCGACTACATCTGGATTCACACAAAGGGCAGGTTAAATGTTTGTCGCAATCGTATTCAACGTGGACGTGAACGGTGTTGTCACGCTCATCTAGCTGAACTGATTCGACAAACCAAGGAGAAGAGATTGATAATATTTTTTCGTAAAGAGAAAGCTCGTCCATCACTGAAAACCAAGAAATAAAAGGCTGGGATTCTAGGGGAGTTTATTAGGAAAGGCTAGAAAGCCACCCGAATAGGGGAAGGCCCACGTATATGCATGCTTTAGCAGAAAACAATTGCCTAGCAGCCTGGGAGTAAAGGTGCACTTAATGGGTATGACGGTAAACCTGTGTATTTATAGAGAAAATTTAAACTAATCATACCCATTAATTATCTTTCCAATAATGCATAACCATTTCATTAGCCGGCTTTAGGGAAAGTTTAACAGTGAAAAAAATTTTCAAAGTAAGCGTTCTTTTACTTATCGTAACGTGTGGGTTATCTCTAGTTATAATTCAAGACCGAGCCCTTAAGGGCGGCTCCGTCGAAGTAAAAGAACAGAACAGTTCCCTACAAAATACAATAGCCAACAACTCAACTATCTCCGATAACCAAAGCTTAATTTCCAGCACACCTAAAACGACCAGCCACCAAGACTCCCAAATCGGTTCAGCTGAGGTTCTACTCAGCGACGAAGATATTGAAAGAGATTTAGCGGGTCTACCAACAACCGCACAAATTCAAGCGGGAGCGGAATACAACCGAGAGCATGGCTGGGTCGATCAAGACGCAAGTGAAATTTACACACACTATTCGACCACAGAGCTGAATGCTCTCGCCAATGCTGGCGACCTAATTGCGATCGATACCTTAGCCCTTAGGTATGGCGCCGAAGGAAAAACAAAAGAAATGCTGGCCATGTGGCGCAAGGGGGTACTTTTGGCTCAAGTGCAAACGCCGTTGCCTTAGGCGGCGGCTCCCTTATAAGTTACAAACATTTAAAGACCAACCCAGAAGCAGCACAAGAATTACTCATTGATGGTCTAGCGTGGTACAAAATAGCGATGGTCAGGGGAGACTCCGTTGCAGAGATGCTTCTTAAAAGCGATATTAAGCGCTATGGCATCGACCTATTCACTGTTCCACAAGAAGAAGTCGACCGAAAAGCAGCTGAGCTTTATCACGCATTGAGCAAGGAGCGAGAAGAGCTGGGGCTAGGAACTTACGACAATAACGTGCCCGAACATTTAGAAACGTTCTTTTACTATATGTCTGGAAAGTGGGCTAAAGAGTATCGCCAATAATAAATTAAAACACCCAACCCAATTGTAAACCCGCACCCGTACTGGTTGAACCCGTAGCGTAAGAAAGCTCAAACGCCATACCTTTAAATTGGTAGGCCACACCACCGGCAATAACATCGTCACGCAAGCCTGTCATATCTTGGCGATAGCCTAAGCACAACTCTAGCGCTTCAAACGGTGATATTGCCAAACCCAAACTGGTTTCTTGTGTGGGGGCTTCTGCCGCCATCGCTTCATTCTCTATAACATCCACATCCAACCCTAGGGTTAACCAATCGTTCACATACGCAAAGCCCATACGTGGCCGTGGATTTAGCTTCAGCAGCAAACCATCATCCGTTTCAAATTCTTCAGGAATAATATCTTTTACGGCAAAACCTATACGGTAATGGCCGAACATTTCCAAAGCGATGCCCACATCTGCGTTAAGGCCTACATAGGTGCGCTGGCTGCCGAGAAAATCTAATTCGTCTGTATCGAAATTGGTGGTTTCTCGAAACACATCCACACGAATAACTTTGGGGGTAACACCAATAGCCAAGGCTTGGTCGAACACGTCAAACTGTTTGGCTACCGCTACAGCCCATTCACTAATAACAACCCCACCCACATCAACAGTGGACGTTAACTGTTCGGTGGGATCAATTAAATTACCATTGGCATCAAGGAGTTCGGCAGGAATATCAGTGGGCGCGCCACCGTCAGCAACAGTATCCAGCGCTAGAATATAACGTTCGAGCAAAGCACTGTCCTCTGGTGGAATAGTCGACGTACCCAGCCCTAACGTTCGCACACCAAAATAGAAGGCGCCCCCTTCAAGTAAGCTCGGCTCACTCACAGAAAAGCTCACCACCGCATCCATGTTCACATCTTCATTCGCCAAATCATCCAGCAAGGCATCCAGTTCGCGCGCTAAGTCAGCGGTTTGAGCAGCTGTTGCTGCCGAAGGCGCGGCATTAAAGGTACTCACGGCTCCACCAAGGCGCTGGTCCAAATCATCGTTGGCGGCATTAACAACATCTTCCACAACGTTGTCGGCTTGAATCACAACGTTGGGAAACACCACCCTTCCGTGCCGAGTATCTTCTTCTCGCTCATCATGAAACGCTAACAATGCCGCGTTGTAATACTGCGCCGAATGCCAGCTTGCTGTGGCAACGGTCGCACCTCCCATTGCCAAGCCGCGTGCATCATAAATTCCATAATTCACAGCTAGTGCAGACATCGGTAAACACCCACCGCTCCACACAATGGCTACGGCCATCAATTTAAGAGGAAATCTCACCCACGACTGGCTCAAAGAGCACTCCTTCTTTTTGTTTTGATTAAATCGAGCATTATCTTCGCTATAGTGTAATCGCAACCGACTTCCACCGTTTGTTTCATTTTGTAATCATAGATCTCTGCACGTTCACTGAGTTAAAGTAACGCCCAACCCATAGCTAAACAACACTCATGCCGTCATCGCTTACCTTAAACTCACTGCCACCACTCTCGCTCTATATACACATACCGTGGTGTGTCCGTAAATGTCCCTATTGCGATTTCAACTCGCATCAAGCCAACGGTGAGCTACCTATACAGCGCTATATCGATGCTCTCGAGCAAGATTTAAAAACCGATGCATTCCTTGCGCAAGGCCGAAAACTTGAAAGCATTTTTTTCGGCGGTGGCACCCCAAGTTTACTGCCGGCTAAAGCCGTCGGTCGAATACTAGACGCCGCCGCGACCACCATTGGCCTATCACCCACCTGCGAGATTACCTTAGAAGCCAACCCCGGCACGGCCGAATACGATAGTTTCAACGGGTATCGCAGCGCTGGAGTAAACCGTCTTTCCATGGGCGTACAAAGCTTCGATGCCCAGCAACTCAAAACGCTGGGCCGTATTCACTCACCAAATGATGTTATTCACGCATTCGAACTGGCCCGCAAAGCTGGCTTCGACAACATGAATCTCGATTTGATGTTCGCCTTGCCGCAGCAAACACGACAAGGCGCCGCACAAGACCTTAAGAAAGCCATCGCATTAGCCCCAGAGCACCTTTCTTGGTACCAACTCACCATTGAGCCGAATACCGAGTTTTACAGCCGCCCCCCGCAACAACCAGAAGACGATACCGTGTGGGATATCCAACAACATGGGCAACAACAGCTCGCCGAGGCAGGCTACCACCAATATGAAATTTCGGCGTATGCCCAACCTCATTTGCGCGCCGCCCACAATATGAATTATTGGCAGTTTGGCGATTACCTCGCCATTGGCGCTGGTGCCCACGGTAAAATTACCCAATTCGACACGCAACACATTATGCGTTTTCGGAAAACGCGCATGCCAGAACACTACTTAGGCGCCATGCAAAAGCAAGTTTTACAGGGCAACCCCTTCAATGCCGATAGCCATCACGTCGACACAACAGCACTGCCCTTTGAGTTTATGATGAATGCTCTGCGACTCGTTCATGGTGTTCCAACAAGGCTTTACAGCGAACGCACAGGGCTTTCAATAGACAATATTCAGAACCTGTTGCAGCAGCAACAAAACAAAGCCCTACTTGCCCCTTGGCAATCGCACCTGCAAGCAACGCCCTTAGGGCATCAATACTTAAACAACCTACTGGAAGCCTTTCTGGCAGAGACATAACAACCACCGTATACCGAGTAAGCTAATGGCTGCTACACTCATTGAGGACCTTGCCAAATAAAGCTAAGCATGACCGTGGCCAACTATTCATTCGATGCGTACATCTAATAAAACTCCACAAACCCGCAGCATTGCACAGCGCCTATCTTTGCTGGCACTCATTATCGGGCTCATTATAATCTTTTTGGCTATCGGTGAACGATTGCTGCTTGAGCGCAACTACACCCAACACCTGTCACTCGAACTCGACGCCTCCGCTCAGGCCATTACACCTTGGATCGCTCGGGCTCTCGCCCGTAACAGTGAGCAACAAGTTAATAAAGTACTCAACGAACACCACGTACTCCACCCAGCATTAACTCTGACGCTAACACAACAATTTGGCAGCCGAGTTGAGCAGCTCACGTCTATCGCGGGTACAGAACAATCCGGATGGCGACGCCACCTTAGCCAAAACTACCCCCTCGCTACAGAACACGGCAATTACAACTTAACGCTAGAAAGTTCAGATGCGTTCTTTAACCGTGAGTTTTTAAACGCGTTTTTATATAACTTAATGCTCGAAAGCGCCGTTATGTTAATGATGGCCATCGCTATTCTAAATTTGGTACACCGACTCGTCATTCGCCACCTTCACAGTATTGCCGACCAAGCCAAAACGGTATCGCTGAATAACCTTGAAGCACCCATCGCGCTAGACCGCCCGCCCTCAACGAAAGGGAAAGACGAGCTAGACTCGATCGTTGAAGCGCTCGAAACCATGCGAAACACCATTCAAGACGATCTGTGGCAACGCAACGAAATTGAAAAAGCCCTACTAACGGAAAAAGAAGAAAAACTCGAAACTCGAAAATTAATCCAACAATTTGAAGCCGCACATCAAGCCAAGAGTCAATTTATCGCGACGATGAGTCACGAAATACGCACCCCCATGAACGGGGTCATTGGCATGATAGAAATGCTTCGTGATACCCCCTTAAACGATACTCAGAAACACTATTTAGATGTTATTTTTCGATCAGGGGAATCGCTGCTTGATATTATTAATGACATCCTCGACTACTCCAAAATCGAAGCCGGCAAGATGCACCTGGAAGATGTCGAATTCGATCTTAACCAATTAATTAACGATTGCCTGCAACTATTCAGCGCCACAACGCACAAACGCGACATAGAACTGCTATGCAATGTTCATCCCTCTGCCCCCATTTACCTCAAAGGTGACCCAACCCGTTTACGGCAGATTTTAGTGAATCTAATCGGCAACGCCTTCAAATTCACATCGTCAGGCTACGTGTTTGTTGAAGTACTACCCATGAAGCAGACTGCCAGTGAAACGCCCGTACTAAAATTCTCAGTCTCCGATAGCGGAATTGGTATAGAGCGGCAAAAACTTAACCATTTATTTGACGCCTTCAGTCAAGCCGATAGCACAACCAGCCGCCGCTTTGGTGGAACAGGGCTTGGGCTCGCAATATGCAAGCAGCTCGCCGAACTCATGAACGGCAAGATTGGGGTGAACAGCAAGCCCAACGAGGGCTCCACGTTTTGGTTTACCAGTGAATTCCATTTGCCCGATGATTCTTCAAACCGCCAAGCACCCAGCTCCAGCTTAGCGCTTTCTGGGAAGCGCGTTCTCGCGATACATAACACCCCCATACTCAATCGGGCATTTGGTGAACATACCGCCAGCTGGAACGTAACCTGTCACACCCTCGATAATGCCGACAAGGCCTTGGAACGCTTAAAAATACTGCCCAACAGCAAGAAATACGACTTTATTTTCATCGACCAAACCGTTGACGGTAAGGATGGTTTTATGGTCGCCAAAGCCATTCGCAAATTAGAACTTTACGCTGAAACCCCTATTATTATTCTTACCCGGGAACGCACCACAAACTTCAGCATGGAGCAACTAATGCCAGTCACCTCCGTGCTACCACGACCTCTCACCATTAGCGCAATAAAAAACACACTCCTTGCGCAAGCGACAGGCGTGATGCTTGACGAGCTCATATCCATGGAAAGTAAAAGTATTGCACCACAACGAAAACTCAACGTATTAGTTGCCGAAGACAACGCCGTAAACCGAATGGTAATAGAAGGCCTATTGAGTAAAATTGAAATAGAACCTATATTTGCGGAAGATGGCAAACAAGCACTGGATGCCTTTATTGAAGCAGACCCTCGATTCGACTTAATTTTTATGGATTGCGAAATGCCGGAAATGGACGGCTTTGAATCTACCGAAAAAATTCGTGAACAGGAACACAATAAAGCGCACACGCCCATCCCCATAATCGCCCTCACGGCACACGTAGAAGCCGAACATCGCCAACGCGTCTTCAATGTAGGCATGAGCTACTACCTCACAAAACCCGTGACAATGGAAAAGCTCCGAGAATCATTAGTCTCGGTTGGCGTACTGCAAGATTAAGCGTATTGTAACCAAGGCTTTACTATTCATACTTATGATATGAGAACCATTTAAACGCAATACAAGCGCTATATTGTATATACTGTTTTGCTCAACTATCAGGACAGACGTACATGCCCGAACTCGACACTGCCGCAACCCCCCCAGAAACTGCCGAAACTATTTCGCTCGACAACAATGCGTATTATCTCAATCGAGAGTTAAGCCACCTCGCATTCAATCAACGCGTTCTCGCGCAAGCATTAGACGAAAGCCACCCCATACTCGAGCGTCTTAAATTTTTGTTAATTTTTAGCTCCAACCTCGACGAATTTTTTGAAATTCGCGTCGCAGGGTTAATGCAAAGCATAAAGTTTGAACGAGAAACCACTGGCCCTGACGGCATGCCGCCTAGCGAAACCTTGCGGAAAATTAGCGAAATTTGTCACAAAACGGTAGATCAACAATATAAAACGCTAAACGATATTTTAATACCGGCAATGGCAACCGAAGGGATTCGCTTTTTACGTCGAAAACAATGGACGACAGCCCAAACTGAATGGGTTGAAAATTTTATAGAGCATGAAGTACTACCCATCATAAGCCCGATAGGTATCGACCCCGCTCACCCATTTCCTCGGCTCGTCAATAAAAGCCTTAATTTCATTGTAAAGCTCGAGGGAAAAGACGCCTTCGGACGCGACCTCAATTACGCCGTTGTTCCAGCACCTCGAACACTACCCCGCGTGATCAAACTACCCGATGAATTAGGCGAACCCGGCCATAACTTTATTTTTCTCTCCTCTATGATTCACGCCAATGCCGACAAAATGTTCCCCGGCATGAAGGCATTAGGCTGTTATCAATTCCGCATCACCCGCAATGCCGACTTAGATGTCGACATGGAAGGTATTGCCGACCTCGCCCGTGCCCTAAGAGGTGAATTACATTCACGGCGTTTCGGCACAGCCGTAAGATTAGAAGTCGCCGATAACTGCCCAGAAGAGCTCACCCAATTTTTACTTCAAGAAACAGGCTTAACCGAAAGCGAACTCTATCGCGTGCATGGGCCGGTAAACCTTAAGCGCCTTATGAAGGTGCCAACACAAGTCGGTCGACCCGACTTGCTCTACCCTCCTTTTACGCCAACTATGCCCAAAGGCCTTGCTCGAAAAGACAATATTTTTGACGCCGTTGCCCGCAAAGACTATTTACTGCAACACCCCTTCGAGTCGTTTGCGCCCGTCATTCAATTATTGCGGCAAGCAGCAAAAGACCCTCACGTGGTGGCCATAAAGCAAACACTGTATCGCTCGGGTGGCCTCAAATCATCGATCGTAGACGCACTCATAGATGCGGCGCGCAACGGCAAAGAAGTTACGGCCATTGTTGAATTACGAGCCCGCTTTGACGAAGAAGAGAATCTCGAGCTAGCCAGCCGCTTACAAGAAGCTGGAGCCGTGGTGGTTTACGGTGTAGTCGGATACAAAACGCACTCGAAAATGGTGCTCGTGGTTCGCCGGGAAGGCGGCGAATTAAAGCGGTATGTACACTTAGGCACGGGCAACTACCACAGCGGTAACGCACGCCTGTACACCGATTACTCCCTTCTCACCGCCGATCCCGTACTGTGCGGCGACGTACACCGAATATTCCAACAGCTCACCGGCATGGGTAAAACAGAACGCATGGATAAACTGCTCCACGCGCCTTTTACCTTAAAACGGCAGCTCATACGGCTTATCGATGGCGAAGTAAAAGCACATCGCGATGGCAAACCGGCTCATATTATTCTTAAGTGCAATGGGCTCACCGAACCCAAAATCATTCAAGCGCTCTACAAAGCGTCACAGGCCGGCGTCTCTATCGACCTGATTATTCGGGGTATGTGTTGTTTACGGCCGGGAATTCCCGGCGTTTCGGACAATATCCGTGTTCGCTCTGTTGTCGGCCGATTTTTAGAACACACACGAACGTATTATTTTGCCAATAGCGAGCCCACCGTATTTTGTGCCAGTGCTGACCTAATGGAACGCAACCTCACCCATCGCGTGGAAACCTGCTTTCCGGTACAACAACCAGAACTCGCCCAACGTATTTATCGGGAATTGTTACTGTATATCAACGATAATATGCGCAGCTGGCAGCTCGACAATTCCGGCCATTACACCGAAAACCAGTGCGCTCAAGATGAGAGCCCACAAGGAGCACAAGAAGAACTCCTCCACTTGCTATCAAAATAATCATGCCCTATTAGGGTTGTAATTCCTTATCAGTGACCTAATTTACAAGATCAATGGCGCTGATAGGGCATAAACCGTCTTCAGGCTCTTATTTGGCCTTGTATCGAATACGGGCTATCCTTATCATTACCGCCTCTTCCCCTATACCCCCTTTTGGAGAATCTAAATATGAGTGACGCGATCGTTCACACTAGCGATGCAAACTTTGAACAAGACGTTTTGTCTGCTCAAGGCCCCGTTCTGGTTGACTTTTGGGCAGCATGGTGTGGTCCTTGCAAAATGATCGCGCCCGTTCTCGACGAACTTTCTCAGGAATACGGCGACAAGATCAAGATTTGTAAAATGGATGTAGACGCCAATAAGGCCACACCGGCCAAATTCAATATTCGCGGCATTCCAACATTGATTATTTTCAAGAACGGCAGCGCAGAAGGCACTAAAGTGGGTGCTTTATCGAAAGCGCAGTTAAAAGAATTTATTGAAAGCAATCTTTAAGAAATACCCTCGATATGGGCAGGGTCAAAAAATGCGACCCTATCCATATCAAGTTCTTGCGTATTAGGACTTTGCACTGAGTTATTTTTGTGGCTATACTGCAGATGTCTCGCATTTAAGCATTTCCGCTCATTTCTCCTGCAGTCACCATTACCTCGACTTTCAGCAACCCGATGACTGGATCTACGCAGACACAGCTGCCCAATCGGATAATCTTTATCACCTACTCGCGTTATCGATAGCAACACCAAGCCTGACCTACGGCTAACTAAAATGTCGAAGCGCCAACCGAATTCCGACACTCATTATAAAATGCAGCAAATAAGACTCCCGATTTCGAATCAGAAAATTTTGAACTGACTGAGCGTGGCCTTTTATGAATACTCGTCATTTGTACCTCAGTTTATTAACAGATTACTAATATCGACACTATTATTAACCCAATCATCTGGCAATTGCCGACAAGCCCTCCTACCGTATTAATCTTATGAATCTCACTGACCTCAAGAAAAAACCAATAGAAGAACTCATCGATATTGCTAAAGAGATGGGTATGGAAAGCCTAGCCCGCTCTCGCAAACAAGATGTCATTTTTAATATCCTAAAACGCCACGCCCGCAGCGGCGAAGATATTTACGGTGATGGGGTACTCGAAATTCTGCAGGACGGCTTCGGCTTTTTACGTTCAGCGGGCGCCAGCTACCTCGCTGGCCCAGATGACATCTATGTATCACCTAGCCAAATTCGACGCTTCAATTTACGTACTGGCGATACTATCTCCGGTAAAATTCGCCCCCCAAAAGAAGGCGAACGCTATTT